>NZ_CP063195.1:1262420-1893630 GCF_028609885.1 Corynebacterium jeikeium
TTGCGCAGCAGTTCCGGATCTGCGTGGCGGACCAGTGCATCTACCAGGCTGGCGTACCCTCCGCGCAGGCTGCGGAAGACGGGCTTCGGCTTCTCCTCCTCCTTCGGTGTGGACCGCTGAGACAGAAGGTGCTCGACAGCATCCACCAGGAAGAACGGCTGGCCCTCCGCGCCGCGGCGGTCCAGCTCTGCCGCCAGTTGCGGAAGCGTGGCGCGCACGCCCAGATCAAAAGCGTTGCAGGAATACACGCCTCCCAGCAGTGGCGATACCAAACGGTCGACCACGATACGCCCCAGTCGTGCTTCCACCAGCTGCCCGACAGAAGTGTCCTGGCCCGGCGTCCACGTCATCGGCTGCCCGTTGCGCTCTGCGTCGATCCGCGCCGCACCGTCTTGCCCCACGACCTCGACAACGTCCGAACCACGGGAAGGAATACCCATCAACGTGCGCCGCGGTATATCGACCAGCGCGCCGTCCACATAGAAGCCGCTTGGAAGGCCAGAGGGCACACACAATTGGTCCCCCAGCCCAACGGACTCAACCAGTTCAGTGAAGTCCTGGCGGAAACCCATGTATGCCTCCGCTCCCATATCCACCGGACCGTTGGCATAATTCACCGTCTTTAGCTTTCCGCCCAGCCGGTCATAGGCCTCAGTCAGCAAGATGCGGGCGCCCGGCCCCAACTGGCGACGCAGCTCCCACGCCGCAGCCAGACCGGCAATACCACCGCCGATAATGGCGACACGCAGACCTTCCAGCCCGGTGGTATCTAGCTTCTCGAAATGGCAAGAAAACTGGTTAGCCTTCATCGCTTGTGGACCTCCTCGAAGGCGCGGGTGATGGCATCGGGATCAGTGTTCGGCAAAACCCCGTGACCAAGGTTGAAGATGTGTCCGCGGGCCTGGCCACGCTCGATGGCACGGTCGGCCTCGGCACAGATGCGGGCGATCTGAGTCTCTACAACCTCCGGGCCAGCGAACAGCACAGCCGGATCCAGATTGCCCTGCAGTGCCTTGGCGCGAGCGGTCGGCTCCGCCGCTGGGTCGGCCTCTTGCAGTGCAGCGGATACGCGCGTGGCGGCGGAATCCAGCGGTACTCGCCAGTCCACACCCACCACGTCGGGGCCTGCCAGAGCCATGTCACCCAGCAGTTCGCCGGTGCCAACGCCGAAGTGGATCATCGGAATCCCGTAAGCGCGCATCGCATCAAAAATCTGGGTCGAGTACGGGCGGACGAACTCACGGTAGTCCCGCGCTGTCAGGTAGCCGGCCCAGGAGTCAAATAGCTGGAGGGCATCCACGCCAGCTTCCACCTGAACCTGCAGAAAGCGGATAATTGTGGGCGTCAATCGGCGCATAAGGGCGTGCCACACATCGGGCTGGGAGTACATCAGAGCCTTCGTAACCTCATGGTTCTTAGAGGGGCCACCCTCGACGAGGTAAGAGGCAAGCGTAAAGGGGGCGCCGGCGAAACCGATAAGTACCTGGTCGTCACGCAGTCCCTGTAGCACACCGCCGATACCTTCGACGATGCTGTCGAGCTGACTGCTCTCTACGATCGGCAGGGCAGCTGCCTCCTCTGCCGTGCGCACCGGATGCTCCACAACAGGGCCGCGGCCGGCAACGATATCCAAGTCCACGCCTGCCGCCTTTAGCGGTACCACGATGTCGGAGAACAGAATCGCAGCGTCAGCGTCGTGCCGGCGAACCGGCTGCAAGGTAATCTCCGCAAGCAGCTCCGGATTAAAGCACGATTCCAACATGCCGTAATCCTTACGGATCTCGCGGTACTCCGGCAGGGAGCGGCCGGCCTGGCGCATCATCCACACCGGGCGGCGACTTGGGGTTTCTCCGCGCGCTGCGGCGAGGAACGGCGCGTCCTTGTGTGCGCGACGCCGCGCCTCGGCGGCAGCAGTATCAGCTTGGATGGGGCAATCAATAGGCTCACTGGTCATAGTTGCCATTATGCCAGCGCCCTCGGCGCGCCTCACAAACACGACAAACCTTAAAGGCTAGGTTTAGACCTTGTGAGCCAAGAGACTGAGATCCCAGAGTACTTCCACGAAGCGGTGCGCTCCATGTCGGAAGCACAGGTGCGTCGCGGCATCAGCATCGGAAACATCCGACCGCCCCGTAACCTCGCACCCCTCAGCCACGCCATCGGCCTCGAGGTGCTACCCGCCGACGAGGACAGCGACGACACCACCGGTACTCCCGCCGGCGATGCCTTCGGTCGCCTGATTCTGCTGCACGACCCACAGGGGGAAGAGCAATGGAAAGGCAAGCGCATGCGTATGGTCGCCTATATCCAGGCGGACATGGACGCTGCCGTGGCCTCCGACCCGCTGCTACCGGATGTGGCCTGGGATTGGCTCAAGGAGCAGCTGGACTCTCCCAACTGTGAATACACCGACCTCGGTGGCACGGTCACTTCTACGGCTTCCGTCCGCTACGGAGAGATCGGTGGACCGCCGCGCGCCTTCCAGCTGGAGATGCGCGCCTCCTGGACCGCCACAGGTTCCGACCTCACCGGCCACGTCCAAGCTTTCGCGGAAGTGCTGGCTAACGTCGCCGGCCTGCCGCCCGAGGGTGTGACCAGCCTTGCCTTCGGCTCCCGCCCAGCGGGCACCGCAGTGGCAAACGACTCCTAATAAAACGACTCCTAGCAAAACGACTACTAGCACAGGCGGGAGGCTGACGAAGCGAGGCAAGCGGCGACCTGACGTATCGTTATAGCCGTGAGTTTTATCTCTGTTCCCGCCGCCGGCACGCCGTTGCTACGGGATACCCCGCAGCAAATCGATGCAGTATCCCGCGTACTCGCCGCAGGCACCGGCCCTATCGCCATAGATACGGAGCGCGCCTCTGCCTACCGCTATGACGATCGCGCATTCCTCATTCAGCTGCGACGCCACGGCTCCGGTACATTCCTGATAGATCCCGAAGCCGAACCCCAAGCCACCCGCCGCATGGCCGAGGTCGTGAACGAAGCCGAATGGGTGCTCCACGCGGCGCACACCGACCTGCCCTGCCTGATGGCCCTAGGTTGGCGCCCGCAAGTACTGCATGACACGCAGATTGCCGGACAGCTCCTAGGTGCCGAACGCATCGGGCTATCCGGCATGCTAGATGCCTACTTCGATATTCAGGTCCCCAAAGATAAAGGCAACGCGGATTGGTCGCGCAGACCATTGACCCAAGCGATGCTGAACTACGCCGCCTTAGATGTCGAATGGCTCCTCGAACTATTGGACTGTTGTCTAGAAGAGCTCGCCAAAACCGGCCGCACAGAATGGTATATCCAGGAGTGTCAACACGTGCTTGCCTCTGCCTCTCCCCTGTCCGCAAACGACTGGACAGACTTGAAGGGGTTAAGCTCCCTGCGCCGCGCTCTGCCTCGCCGGATCGCCCACGACCTCTGGGAATCCCGCGACGCGATGGCCCGCCGTGGCGACATCTCCCCGGAGTCCATCTTGCGCAGCCGCGACCTGGTGGACATCGCTGGCCGCGCCGAACGAGACCGCGTCGGCGCGCTACAGCAGTTGAACTCCTGCCTGCACCGCTCGCGGGCGCGCATGAAACCTCGGGCTCGCAGGCACATGGCCGAGCAACTTTCGGACGCCCTCATGTCCGATACCCAAGATATTGAGACCCAACAGTTCCACCCGCCGCACGCTCCCTCGAAGGGCATCCCGGACTACAGGACCTGGCCTGACGAATACCCCGTTGCGGCGGCGTATTCCGACGCAATTCTCACCGCAGCCGATAACGCAGCGAACATTCTGCAAATCCGCTTGGACACAATCGTGACCAGGCGGAATCTACGCCAAGCCGCCTGGTCCTGTTGGCTGGCCAAAGACACTAACGCTCTGGATATAGCCGAGGACCCGATCGCAGAATGGGAGCAGCTACTAGGTGAAACGTGGACTGATTTGGGGCTACGCCCCTGGCAGGTAGAGCTGCTGCTCAATGCAGTAGCTCCCGCCGTAGTGGAGGTTTCCGCGACCTAGAGTTTTTCCGCGTACCCCACGACGGTCCTGGCGACGGTCTCCGCGTCCAAGCCCAAATCCTCCAGCACCTCGCCACGCGAGCCATGGGCGAGGAATTCCTGCGGAACGCCCAGGTTGCGGACAGGCACGTCGATGCCCGCCTGAGACAGATCGTAGTGCAGGCGGCTACCCGCTCCACCGTGTACGCCGTTGTCCTCGATCGTGACGATCAAATCAAAGCCACGGGCGAACTGCAGCAAGCTATCCGCAGTGGGAACCACCCAGTGGGGATCCACGACGGTGGCGGAGAAGTTGGCGTCACAAAGAGCTTGCGCAGCGCCTAGTGCTTGCTTCGAGAGCGCACCGAAGGAGACGATGAGGACGCGCCCCTCGCTCTTGTCGCCGCTCTGCTCGAACAAGACGTCATAGTCGTCCTCCTCACGCACTGCAGGGATGCCAGCAGGTGCATCGCCCTTCGGGAAGCGCACGACGGTCGGTGCATCGTCGATGGCAACCGCCCGGTCGAGGGCCAGCTCCAGGGTGTGGGCGTCGCGTGGAGCGGCCACGTGAATACCGGGAACAATGCCGGTGATCGACAGATCCCACATGCCGTTGTGGCTCGCTCCGTCAGAGCCGGTAATGCCCGCACGGTCGAGGACGAGGGTGACGCCGAGCTTCAGCAGGGCGACGTCCATCAAAAGCTGGTCGAATGCGCGGTTGAGGAACGTCGAGTAAACAGCCACTACCGGGTGCAAACCGCCGAGAGCCAGACCGGCGGCGGAAGTCACCGCATGCTGCTCGGCGATGCCGACATCGTAGGTGCGGCTGGGATGCACCTTCGCAAAGTCTGCCAAGCCAGTCGGGCCGGCCATCGCGGCTGTAATGGCGACGATGTCCTCGCGATTGTTGGCAATGTCAATCAGGTGATTGGAGAACACCTTGGTCCAGCTGATCGCGCCTTCGGTCTTCTTAGCCATGGACTCACCGGTGATCGGGTCGATCACACCGGTGGAGTGCATCTGGTCGGCTTCGTCTTGCTCGGCGGGGTCGAACCCTTTGCCCTTCTGGGTGACGGTGTGGACGATCACGGGTCCGCCGTAGTCCTTGGCGTAGCGCAGGGCGTTCTCGACCTGCTTGAGGTCGTGGCCATCGACGGGGCCGATGTACTTCAGCCCCAGCTCCGGGAACATCTCATGTGGAATGACGGTGTGCTTCACACCCTCCTTCAGACCGTGAATCACTTGGAAGGCACGGTCTCCCACCCAACCCATCCGGCCCAGAGCGTTTTTACCTGTATCCATCACCCGGTCGTACATCGGCTGCAGGCGCAGCGCAGCCAGGTTCTCGGCGAGACCACCGATAGTGGGCGAATAGGAGCGGCCGTTATCGTTGACAACCACCACCAGGCTCCGATTCTTCGCGGCGGCGATGTTGTTCAGCGCCTCCCACGTCATACCACCGGTAAGTGCGCCATCGCCGACCAGTGCGACAACGTGGCGGTGAACCTGGCCCGTCAGTTCAAAGGCCTTGGCCAGCCCATCTGCGTAGGATAGCGAGGCCGAAGCGTGGGAGGACTCGGTCCAGTCGTGAGGAGACTCCGCTCGATCCGGGTAGCCGGAGAGCCCGTCCTTTTGCCGCAGCGTGTCGAACAAATCCCTGCGCCCCGTCAAGATCTTGTGGACGTAGGACTGGTGGCCAGTGTCGAAAATCAACGGGTCGGAAGGCGAATCGAATACCCGGTGCATGGCGATAGTCAGCTCGACAACGCCCAGGTTTGGCCCCAGGTGGCCACCGGTTGCGGAGACCTTCTGGATAAGAAACTCGCGGATCTCTGCGGCCAGCTGTTCTAGCTGGTCTGCGTCCAGCCCCTTAAGGTCAGCGGGCGAAGACACCTTGTCGAGAATTCCCATGTGAAACTACTCTTCTCCGTCCTCATGACTAGCGCCGAATGTTTTGTCCATCCATTCTAACTGCGCTCAATTGTTTTGAAAGAATTCCCTACCGAGTCTCAAGAACCCGCGCGACCGCCGCGGTTCGGAACTAGATATGCCAGCAGCTCTACGTGGTGGTTCAAACCGAAGGCATCCACCACACAGAGTTCCTTAATCGCGTAGCCATTATCGATCCAGGCGGCAAGGTCGCGGGCGGCGGTTGCCGGGTCGCAACCCACGTGCACGACGTGCCGCGGGCGAGCTTTGGCGATGTCCGCGACAGTCTGCGTGCCCGCGCCAGTGCGCGGCGGATCCAGCACCACAGCGTGTAGGGAGCCACCGCGTGGCAGCTGGGGAACCTGGCCCGCCACATCGCCATCGACGAACTCGACATTGTCGATACCAGCAGCCGCCATGGCTTTCACACCCGACTTGCTGGCGCTTCCGGCTACATCCACACATACCACGCGTTCGGCCTTGCGGGACAACACCGCGCTAAAAACCCCGGCGCCGCCATACAGATCCCACGCGACCGACTGCTTATGGTTTACCCCTTGGGTCTTCTCTCCCTGTGCTACCGGAGGGATATGGCGGGCGATCCAAGAAGCGTAGAACTCCGGAGCGGCGCGGTGCGCCTGCCAGAAGTCCTGCACCTGACTATGCCACTGCACGTCGAACTCCCGGTCGAGGCCGGCCCCGAAATGTACGGTACGGGAAACTGTGGGAATCTCGCCTGCACTGCCATTTGAACCGGCACCTGATGGGGCGAATGCCGTAACGCGCAGGTTCGAGGGCTGTCCTTGCAGCTGCACCATCCTGCGCGTGCCGTCATCTGACACGGCAACGGCGATCTCGGAGTTAGGTACCAGCTTGCCCACGGTCCGCAGCTGCTCGATCTCTTCCGCTAGCCCCTCTTGCAGGCTCTTACTCCACTGCGCACACGGGCTATCCACCGGCACTACCCGGTGGGAACCGCGTACGCGCTGGCCGACATTGCCCTCTCCATCCACAGCGAGTCGCACGCGCGTGCGCGAGCCAATGAAGGGCTCGAGGCTCTCGGTGCTCACGGTGATCTTCTGCAGGGTTTCGGCATCCATTTTGCCCACCCGAACCAATTGGTCCAGCACCACCTGCTTCTTATAATCCAGAGCCCCGACGGCATCCACAAAATCCAGGTCGCAGCACCCCGCCCCGGCTTGCGCTGCTGGGCATACCGGAGCCACACGGTGCGCACTCGGCTGCCCGATGGCTATAGCCTCGCCATTGCGGAACCCCTTTTTAGACTTCGAGTTTCGCGCTGGATCCAGCACCACCGTCACGTCCTTCTCGCCCGGCAGCCCACCGCGCACGAACACGATTTGTCCATCCAACCGACCGATCACGGTTCCGCCATTCGCGGGCCCCGCCAGGTCGATCACTACTTCTTCGCTCTTATTGACGCCCATCGGTGCCCACCTCGTCGTTGTTTCCTTCTGCACTGCCAGCTTCGAGCACTTCTGGGCCTTCTGGATCTCCCGGGGCTTGGGTGTCATTTGGCTCCTGCGCGTCCTCCTCGGACTTGTCCAAGTGGCGTCCCTCTGCGTGGTTTGCTGCCTTCACAGCCCATACGGTGACTGCCACCGCCACCAGCGTCAAGGGCCATCCCATTGCAATGCGGGTGTAGCCCAGAGCGTCGGTCTTATCCGCAGCGTAGAGCCACTGCTGAACGGCAAAGCGGGCAAAGAAAACCATTGCCCACGCGAGGGTGGCGATGTTGAAAGCCCGCACTGCCCGACGGCTAGTGCGCCAGCGGTGATCGTCGCCGTTGATTCCGCGCCACACGGCGCCGACCAGTGGCCAACGCACAAAGATCGAAATGATGGACGCGATACCCGCCGCAAGCGAGTACCAGATCCCATAGGCGAAGTAGCCCTTCGCATCCCCCATGATCCACGCAATGGCAGCACACAGAGCGACCGCGAGGAAGCCGGAGATCGCCGGCTGCAGATTCTCCTTGCGTCCCAAGCGCCACACCAAGATCAACACCGCCACCGCTAGTGCGGAAATCAGTGCGGGGCCCAGACCCCATTGGCTGTTTACCGGTACCAGCACCAATACCGGAAGTGTGGAAGAAACCAGCCCAGACAGGCCGCCCATCTGCTCCAGCAGGGTCTCCTTGGATTCAGCGTCAGTGCTGTTCGCCGCGGTGTCTGCCATTAATCCAGATCCTCGCCCGGTTCCCGAGTGACTACCTCGGAACCGGCATTTTGGCGGTGCGCCAACTGCTTCAGCTGTTCCTGCACCTCATCCGCCATCGCCTGCGGCATCTGCACCGGCAACGGTTGGCCGGCCGGAAGTGGGTCGCTACCGCGGCGTATAAAGGTACGCGCGATGATCTCCCTGCCGATTTTGGCTAGCTCGTCTGCCTTGGACTTCTCGCCCGCCAAAGTCGCCCGGAACATCCAGCGCGGGCCGTTCACGCCGATCAAGCGCATTTGCCCCTCACCTGCTACCGCGCAGATCTCCTGCCCCCATGGGCCATCCTCCACGTGTACGTCCAGGCCGTCCTTAGTCATGCCTGCAACCGTCTCGTCAACGGACTCGCCCCAAAGGTCACCGTTGCGCGGTGCAGCGAACGCAACCGGGGTGATGCGTCCGCCGTCGATCTCCAGATGGATCATCTGCGGGCCTTCCGGTCCCATTTCCACACTGACCCTGCCGCCGTGCGGCACCGGAATGATCATGGAGCCCAGGTCCAACGCACCACTGGCGAAATCCGAAAAGTCGAAGTCCTGGAAGTTCACCGTGTCTCCGTCGAACGGTCCAAAGTCGTTCTGAGGTCGTTCCTGCTGAGGTGGAGTGACTTCTTCTACCTTTTCTACCGTTTTCTTGTCGCCTTTATTCTTACGACCAAACATCCCAAAACTCCGCTTTCTTTTGGTTAATGAAGTTAATTCAAATGCTGCGAGTGCTGTGGGTCTACACCCCGGTGGAGCCGTAACCGGACTCGCCTCGCACAGTCACGCCCAATTCCTCCACGCTATTCACTTCTTCTACGTCACACAGGCTGACTTCCTGCACAAGCAGCTGTGCAATCCGCTCACCACGTGCTAATTCAATGGGTTGCTCAGGATCCAGGTTGATCAAGCAAACCTTGATCTCCCCGCGGTAGTCCGCATCGATCGTCCCCGGGGCGTTGACGATGGAAAGCCCCTTCTTCAGTGCAAGCCCACTACGCGGGTGCACCAGCCCCACGGTTCCCACTGGCAAAGCGATGGCAATGCCTGTACCTACCAGTTCCCTGCACCCAGGGGCGATAGTCACGTCCTGGGCCGTGTACAGGTCGATGCCAGCGTCCGTCGGGTGGGCACGGCGCGGCAAGGGCAGCTCCTTGTCCAGGCGAACGATACGCAGCGGGGCGTCATTTCCATTTTGTTTAAGCGTCACGGTCACCAAGACTACAAGTACCCAACCGAAGTTACGATGTCCGCTCCCCCACGGGCTAGAATTGCTAGACGGCACTCAAAGCGAACAGATCTACAGGAGTTATTGAAGTGGCATCGGACACTCGGCAGGAAAAGCTGCTGTACTCGGAGCATCAGCGCGTACCCCTAGTGTGGTGGCTGTTCGCCGCGGGCGTGGTGGCCATCATTTCGTGGCAGGCGCAAATGGGCCGTCCGATGTGGGCTTTTTACGTTGGCCTGGTTGTTTCCGGTGCACTGGCCGTCTGGGCGCTGATCTATTTCTCCCGCACGAAGGTGGAGGTCACGGAGGATAACTCCGGCGAGCGTTGGCTGTACGTCGGCCCAGCTAAGTTACCCGCCAGCGTGGTCAGCCGCAGCCTAGTGATTCCCCCTACCGCCAAGCGCGCTGCCATGGGCCGCCAGCTGGATCCGGCCGCCTATGTCGTTCACAAGAACTGGATTCCGACGATGGCGATGCTCGTCCTCGACGATCCGGACGACCCAACCCCTTATTGGCTGATTTCCACCAAGGAGCCGCAAGAGGTTCTGGAAAAACTCGGTCGCCCGATCTACTAAAGCGGACAGCTTAGGCACAGTCCTTGCAGATGTACTCGCCGTCGGCGACGGTCTCCGCGATACAGCTGCGGTGCTGGACCAGGAAACAAACGCTGCAGGTAAATTCATCACTCTGGCGCGGGATCACTGAACCCGACAGCTCTTCACCGGAAAGATCCGCCATCGGCACGTCGAACGGCTCGACGATCTCTCCGTCATCCGTATCGGAAACAGAAGGCTCGGCCTTCTCTGCAGCCTTCAGCCCCTCCAGAGAGTCGGTCTCGATGTCATCTTCGGAACGTCGGCGGGGTGCGTCGTAGTCAGTGGCCATGTGGGGTCCTTACTTACGTCGGTTGTGTCGTTGTAATGGCAGGCAAAACAACCAGCGGAACTGGCTAAAAAATGCCTCAATTCGTCTCACTGTTCGCGGATCGTAGAGCACATGCCCGCCACTTGTCACCTTCACGCGCGCACTAGGGTCCGATTGGGGTAGGAAGCTTCCCCCCGCTGCTAGTCCACCAGGAGCTCAGCCAGCTCCCTAGCCACCCCCGGTCTAACTGCCAGTACAAGCGCCTTGGCTTCCTTCGTCACGTCGTAATCGGGGGCTACGCTGATGGCTCCGGCCCGCGCTGCAATCAGGCACCCGGCGGCGTGATCCCACGGCCCCAAACCATGTTCGAAATAGGCATCTACTTCCCCGCTGGCTACGCGGCACAAATCCAACGCCGCCGAACCAATCCTTCGAATGTCTCGAACCTTCGGCAACAATCGGGTCAACAGCTCCGCTTGGCGGCGGCGATCCTTCGCCAGATATGAAAACCCCGTCGCAATGAGAGCCTTGCCAAGCGCCTTGTCAGATTCATTGCCGGGTGCTTTACCGGCCTCTGTCTCCTCTTCCGCCGGTTCCACACGCAGGAGATCGGCTCCGGCACCATCGGACTTCAAACGGCGCGCCGGCCCGCCTGCGTGTGCCACATAGGCTTCCCGAGCTGTCACGTCGACCACCACACCCGCTACCGGCTGCCCATCTACCACTGCGGCGATACTCACGGCATAGGCCGGAATTCCGTACAGGAAGTTCACCGTGCCATCAATCGGGTCGACAATCCATAAGACCTCCCCCGGAGCACTGTGTTCACTGCTCAATCCGCCTTCCTCGCCAAGCACTCGAGAGCCCGGCACTCGCTGTAACAGCTGCTCCACAATGAGTTTCTCGCTGGCCTGGTCCACCTCCGTCACCGGATCCACCTCGGAGGTTTTCGTCCCCACCACGCCTACGTGCCCGTGCTCGTCGGCCAGTTCGCCACGGCGGCGTCGTATTAGGGCGGCCGCCCCAAGCGCTACCTCTAGGGCTATTTCCTCTAGAACGGCAGGGCTAGAGCTTTCTATTGTTGGGGACGCCCCATCCTCCCTCTCCGTCGACGCTTCGTCGAACACCCGCAGTAGCGCCTGCTCGGACCGTGCTCTCTGGAGAATCTTTGATACCTCACGCGCCTGCGTGGTCAATTCTGCTGAACCCTTGGTTTCCATGGCTTCCACCTTGCCATTCTTCAGGCCAATCTTCTGGCTACCCTGCGCACCTATCATCGACTCCCTTCTCCCCGCCAATAACAGCTAAGCCTGGCGTCGAGCGCAGCTCGATATCTTCAAGGTAGGGTTATGAGCATGACTGAGGACAAGGCAGAACAGAACCTGAGTTTCGGCGTAGACATCGGTGGATCCGGTGTGAAAGGCGCCGTTGTAGACCTCAACACCGGCGAGCTGGTCACCGAGCGTTTTAAGATCCTCACCCCGAAGCCCTCCACCCCCGACGCAGTGGCGGACGTCGTGCGCAAGCTGATGGACATGGCCGAATGGGATGGCCCGGTGGGTGTAACGGTGCCCGCCGTAGTCAAGGACCAGAAGGCTCGCTCCGCGGCGAACATCGACAAGTCGTGGATCGATACCGATATGCAGGAGCTGTTCAAGCGCCACCTCGGCGAGCGGGAGATCGCTGTTCTTAATGACGCTGACGCAGCCGGACTGGCCGAGGTCAAGTACGGCGAGGAAAGCGCGAAGGAGGGCGCGGTGCTGATGCTCACTTTCGGAACCGGCATCGGCTCGGCCATGCTGTGTGATGGAAACCTATTCCCCAACTCCGAGCTGGGCCATCTGCCCCACGATAAGAATGGTGACGTCGAATGGTATGCCAGCTCCGCGGCGAAGGATCGCGAGGAGTTGTCCTATAAGAAGTGGGCCGCGCGCGTGGACGAGGTTCTGCACGCCTACAGCGCTCTGTTCAGCCCGAAGACGTTTATCGTCGGCGGCGGTATTTCTCGCAAGGCCGACAAGTGGGTTCCGCTGCTGACTGTCGAAGAGGAAGTTATCCCGGCGAAGCTGCGCAATCAGGCGGGCATTATCGGCGCTGCAATGGCCGTACAAGATGGCATCAAGCCCTAGTACAAGCTCTAGCGTCCGCTAGTGTCCGATAGAAGGTGGCCGCTTCATACTCGGGATGGTTTCAACGCCATGCTAATTTTTGAGTTATAATGGGCGGTCGATTAGCACAGCAGGGGTTTCGACGAACCTCCTAGACCAACGGTTGTGGGTAAACCGCAACCCGGTGCGCCCTAATTCCCCCAAGGAATGTGGCCCGATAAGGCGGCCATCCTAGTGCACCATGTAATACGAGTGAAAGGGCTTCCGTGGCAGCAAACGACTCGACCACCAGCAGCGAAGACAGCACCGAGGGTGTTGTACGCAAGGTTGCAAAGAAGACGGCAGCGAAGAAGACTGCCCGAAAGGTGGCGAAGAAGTCGACGGTTGCCAAGAAGACCACCGTCCGAAGCACTGCAGCGAAGGCTGCTGAAACTGCTGCCGAGCCGGAAGAGCAGGCGTCCACCCCTGTGAAGAAGGCGGCGAAGAAGACCGCAAAGAAGGCAGCCAAGAAGACCGCGCGCAAGGCGGCGAAGAAGACTGCCAAAAAGGCAGCTAAGAAAACTGCGAAGAAGACCACACGCAAGGTCGCCAAGAAGACGGCAAAGAAGACCACTGCGAAGCGTGGCACCAAGGCAGCAAAGGCAGCCGAGGACGTCCTCGAGGAGGACGCAGCTGCAACCAGCACCGATGCACTATCGGCTAAGCAGGATGCGCCGGATAATCCGACTGAGCGCGACGAGTTCGACGATGATGCGGACGCTCCGGATGACCTCGATGCACTCGAGGATATGGACGAGGATGACGATCTCGATGGTTTGGATGACCTCGATGACCTCGAAGACGATGACGACGACATTGAAGACGATGACCTCGAGGACGATGAGGACGAGGACGACGACGCAGAGGACGAGGACGAGGAGACCGATAAAAACGACGGCAGCTTTGTCTGGGACGAAGATGAATCCGCTGCACTGCGCCAGGCGCGTAAGGATGCAGAGCTCACCGCATCCGCAGACTCCGTACGCGCCTATCTAAAGCAGATCGGTAAGGTCGCCCTGCTGAATGCTGAGCAGGAGGTCTCGCTGGCCAAGCGCATCGAGGCCGGCTTGTACGCCGCTTATCGCCTGCAGGAGATCAAGGAATCTGGCGAGAAGCTCTCCCCGATGCACCGCCGCGACCTCCGCGAAATTGACCGCGACGGGCGCCGTGCGAAGAACCACCTGTTGGAGGCCAACCTCCGCCTCGTTGTGTCGCTAGCCAAGCGCTACACCGGTCGCGGCATGGCGTTCCTGGATCTGATCCAGGAAGGTAACCTCGGCCTGATCCGCGCAGTCGAAAAGTTCGACTATGTGAAGGGCTACAAGTTCTCCACCTACGCCACCTGGTGGATCCGCCAGGCTATCACCCGCGCCATGGCGGACCAGGCCCGCACCATCCGCATCCCGGTGCACATGGTCGAGGTCATCAACAAGCTGGGCCGCATTCAGCGCGAGCTGCTGCAGGATCTGGGCCGCGAGCCCACTCCGGAGGAGCTGGCGCGCGAGATGGACATCACCGTGGACAAGGTGCTGGAGATCCAGCAGTACGCCCGCGAGCCGATTTCTTTGGATCAGACCATCGGCGACGAGGGCGACTCCCAGCTGGGCGACTTCATCGAGGACTCGGAGGCCGTCGTGGCCGTCGACGCGGTCTCGTTCACCCTGCTGCAGGATCAGCTGCAGGATGTGCTGCACACCCTGTCCGAGCGAGAGGCCGGTGTGGTGAAGCTGCGCTTCGGCCTCACCGACGGAATGCCGCGCACTTTAGACGAGATCGGCCAGGTGTACGGGGTTACCCGCGAGCGCATTCGCCAGATCGAGTCGAAGACGATGTCCAAGCTGCGCCACCCGTCGCGCTCTCAGGTGCTGCGCGACTACCTCGACTAGCCCAGAATCAGTTCCGGCCTAGTTCTGGTTGTTCTTCACACAGTCGGAGAACTCCGTGCCACGTAGGTCTTCGCAACCTTCCATGCTCTTCATAGCCACCTGGGTGAAGAAGATTGCAATGGCCATCGCCAATACGCCCAGCACCAGGCCGATAATCGCGTAGCTACGCTGCGTCCCCCTACGGTTCGCTATCACCACCGTTGCAATTCCAACCAGGATCGCCACCGCGGCCACCACGATGCCGATAAGGGGGAACATCGCCGCCGGGATGGACAGGATGCCGACGATCAAGGCGGCCAGACTCAGCCCGCTGACCTTACGCGGCGCGATTTTCTGGAGTTCGTCCTCCTGAGCGTTGGACTTATCCAGATCGATGTAATCTTCTCGAGCCACCGTGCCGTTTCCTTCCCTTTGGTGTCGCTTGCTAAAAACGGATCCGACGATACGCCGCCGTTGCTTGACGCGGTGTATCTTACCCCACTTCTCCGGCGTCCCCGGTATCCGTTTTCACCAATCTCTTAGGTAAGCAATGCGGTCGCGCAGCTGCTGTGCGGTGCACAGTGCTGTGGACGGCCCACCGCAGTTTCTCCGTGCATCGTTGTGAATCTGCCCGTGCGGCTTACCGGTACGAGCGGACTTCATAGATACCAGCGCATTCAATTCCTTGCGCAAAGCCGGGAGTTCCTCGCTAGCCACGCGCTTATTGCGCAAGTCCGCTCCGCTGCCTTCGGGAGCCGGCTTCTGCTGTTCTTGTTTCCGACGCTGCTCCTCTTCCTTCGCCCGCGCGTCTAACTGCTCGGCTTGGCGCTGGCGCAGCAGCGTACGCATCTGTTCGGCGTCCAAAAGACCGGGGAGACCGAGATATGCCTGCTCCTCCTCCGATCCGCTTAAGGTCGCCGTGCCGTAGGTCGACCCATCGTAAATAAGACTGTCGAGCTCAGCTTCGGCGCCGACGGACTCGTAGCCCTTGTCCTCTTCGGCTTCGTTCTGCTCTTTGTTAGCCTGCTGCAGGAGTTCATCGTCCCACCCCTCGTTTGGGCGGTGGGGCTTGCCGAGCACGTGGTTGCGCTGCTGTTCCATCTTGGAGGCAAGCTCGAGGAGGACGGATACGCTGGGCAGGAAAATTGACGCCGACTCCCTCGGTCGCCTAGATCGCACGAAACGGCCAATCGCCTGCGCGAAGAACAGGGGCGTGGAAGAGGATGTGGCGTACACGCCCACGGCCAGGCGGGGCACATCCACGCCCTCGGAAACCATACGCACGGCCACCATCCACTCGTCGGTGCTGGCGGAAAACTCCTTAATGCGTTCGGAAGCGCCCGCCTCGTCAGAGAGAACCACCGTCACTGGAGTGCTGCTGATCCGCTCCAAGATGCGCGCGTAGGCACGCGCCGTCGTCTTGTCGGTGGCAATCACCAACCCTCCCGCGTCGGGAATACTCTCGCGCAGTTGCTGAAGGCGCGTCTGCGCTGCGTTGAGCACGGCCGGAATCCAATCGCCCTTCGGGTCCAGGGCGGTGCGCCATGCCCGCGCAGTCTGCTCTGCGTTCAACGGCTCGCCCAGGCGTGCCTCGAACTCCTCGCCGGCGGAGTTGCGCCAGCGAGCCTGGCCGGAATACGCCAAGAAAACGACAGGGCGGACTACACCGTCCTTCAAAGCATCCGCGTAGCCATAGGTGTAGTCAGCCGAGGAAACGAGAGCGCCATCGGCCCCTTCCACAGCTTCATAGCGAACGAAGGGGATCTGGGAATCGTCGGACCGGAAGGGCGTGCCCGTCAGCGCTAGGCGACGTTCCACGTGCTGGTAGGCCATGCGCACGCCGTCGCCCCAACTCTTTGCATCGCCGGCGTGGTGGATCTCGTCCAGGATCACCAATGCCTTCTTAGCGGTGGCTACCTGGTAGTGCTTCGTGGGCTTCATGCCCACCTGGGCGTAGGTCACACACACGCCGTCGTAGGCGTTGTTGAACGGCGAGGAGTTCGTGAACTCTGCGTCGAGAGCGATCCCCCGCTCCGCGGCGGATTGCGCCCACTGCACCTTCAGGTGTTCGGTGGGCACCACAATGACCAATCGATCCACCGCGCGAGTATCCAGGAGCAACCGCGCGATCGTTAGGGCGAAAGTCGTTTTACCCGCGCCCGGGGTCGCCACGGCCAGAAAGTCCTTCGGGCTTGCCTCGACGTACTTGTTCAGAGCCTCCTGCTGCCATAGGCGGAGGTGCTTCACTTCTTGCGCAGCCCCTTGTAGATCTGCTCACAATCCGGGCAGACAGGCGACCCCGGTTTGGCCTGCTTGCGCACCGGGAAGGTCTCGCCGCACAGAGCCACGACCAGCTTGCCCATCACGGCAGATTCGACGATTTGATCCTTCTTCACGTAGTGGAAGAACTTCGGAACATCGTCATCCGTCGTCGTATCCGTGTTGACTTCGGGGCGCTCAATCGTTGTCGTACTTGGGTTACTCACAGTTCACCATCATGCCCCTGAATCTGCTTGTTTTCCAGCTGCGTACTAGCGTTAGTCATATGGCTGATGCACGAAAAAGGAAAACGGGAGGTGAGTCCCGGGCTAAGCGAGCATCAAAGGTGGAAATTATCACTGATGCCAGAAGTTCGCGTTTGCAGGGCTGGCACCACCGCCGCAAGCTTTACGCCGTGCTGCAGCTTCTGCGCATCCCCATCCTTGCCCTTGCTGCGCTGGTGATGCTGCTCACCCACAATGCGGCCCTTGCGGTGTGCGTGGCCGCGGTGAGCCTGCCTCTACCCTGGATCGCCGTGCTACTGGCCAACGAGTCTGGCCAGGTGGACGAGACCACCAACAAGGTCTACAAACCCGCTCTCGTGCGTGAGCAGCGCCGGGCACAGCGCGCCGCCCTTGCCGGAGAGACTGCCCGCCCCATGTTGGAATCGGTGTCTTCCCATCCGAAGATTATCGAGCACAACCCCGATCAGCCCTCTTCGCAGCACGGAACAGGCAACAAATAGCCGACTAGCCCACTTAGCCCACTTAGCCCAATTAGCAAGGAAAAAGAATGCCCGACCTTCCTCTATGCAAACCCGGAACCGCCACTGAGCAGCTGGTCCGCGCTCTTGTAGCTCAGGGCTACGGTTCCAAGTTGATCTTGGACGTGCTTGGCGTTCAGGGCGTGGCCGCCGCCCAGGCGGGTTCGCCCGCTGCCGCTGCGTGGCACCTATCGCGGCGCGAGTCTGCGGCCGCTCAGTTAGTCGCTGCTGTTTATTTACGACGCCCCCAGCCCGCGTCTTTCTTCCGGAATCTCGTCGGGACCGAAGCCACATCTGGCTTGGTGGCAGAACATGCACTGATCCCCGTGGCACAACAACCCGAGCACGGCGGAGGCGACGGTACAGAGTTGCTGCGCCTTAACCTGGATATCCGACCTGCCCATCACCCGGCCCACGGTGAGGCGGAGGTGTTGGTGCTGTCGGATCCAGATGCCTCCCTAGAGGAACGCGTCCCCGGCCCGGGCCACGTTCCGGGTGTGGGCAATGCTCCCTTGTCCCTGCTCAACGCTATTCCCCAGCTACCTGCTAATGCCCGGGTGCTGGACCTCGGCACTGGCTCCGGCGTACTCGCATTGGTGCTGGCCGCAAACGCCGAGGTCGAGCCACCAAAAATTTTTGGCAGCGACATCCACGCCCGCGCCCTCAATTACGCCCGTGTGGCAGCCGCGGCACAGGGTTTGGATTCACCACTGGTGAACTGGGTGCAGGGGTCTTGGTTCGAGCCTTTTAGCGCTGAATCCGCTGATACTGAATCTACTGAAGCTCAGCGCTTCGACGTTATCGTCGCCAACCCTCCCTTCGTCATCGGGCCTTCCGTGGACCTAGAAGCAGAAGAAGGGCACGTATACCGTGACTCCGGATTGCCGCTCGATGCGGCTAGCCAACTGGTTGTCGAACAGTCCGTCCAGCATCTGGCGCCGGGAGGTCACGCGCACCTTCTGATCGGCTGGGCTCTCGGCGAAGAAGACACCGGTGCAGCCAGCTCCGCCGCCGAACGGATTCTCGGCTGGCTACCCGACGAGGGCGCCCGTGCCTGGGTTCTGCAGCGCGACGAGGTGGACATTGCCACGTACGTCAACACCTGGCTGCGCGATGAAAGCATCGATCCTCGGAGCGACGCAGGCCAGCAACGCACCACGGAATGGCTGGACTTCTTCGCCCGCCACCAGATCACCCGCATTGGCCTGGGCTGGATCCACATTGAAAAATTCGAGGGCACCAGCGAGCTGACCGTCGAGTCTCTCGATCATGCACTACCAGCCGGGGCTTATCTCGGCAAAGAGGCTGCCCAATGGTTCGCCCGCTGTCAATGGATCGACCAGCTGGAGGTGCCCGGGCGTTCCGCTGCCACAGCGGTGGCGGAAGGCCGTTACCGGCTGGGACGTGGCGTCATTTTAGAGAAAACGGCAAGCGCCACCAACCAGGGGTTCGGCGAGGAGAGTACGAGGCTGACCCGTACTGACGGCCCGGGATGGACGCACGAGATCGATCACGAGCTGGCGACGATCCTGGCCGGCCTCAGTTGGGAGGGGCTGAGCCTGGGCGACGTCGCGGAGTTCTACCACGCGGTACACGGCGAGAAGTTGGGAATCAGCGCCGAGGAGCTAATTGACCAGCTCGTGCCGATCGCGATCGACCTGGTGCGGCACGGGATGATCGTTCCGGAAGACTTGCGAGAGCTGTACTAAAGCTCCAGAACTAGAGCCCCAGAAAACCCTATTGTTAGAAATCCCGAGATTTTGAGGAAGGCGGATCGGCAATGAAAGCGGTTGTGAGCACTGTCAGTAGTGCGGAGGTAACCGTAGACGGTGAGGTCGTCGGGTCAGTACAAGGCCCTGCATTATTGGCGCTCGTCGGCATTGGCACAGGTGACATAGAAGACGCGAGTGTGACGGACGCGGCTGTGGAGAAGATGGCTCGGAAGCTCGCCGAATTGCGTCTGCTACCGGCAGTCGGCGAGCCATGGGATAGCCCGCGCAATCATTCAGTCGAGGAGGTCGGCGGACAAGTCCTGTTGGTCAGCCAGTTCACGCTCATGGGGGAAACGAAGAAAGGGCGGAGGCCCTCCTGGGCGAATGCGGCGCCGGGTGAGGCTGCACAACCCGTCTTCGACCGTATCGGCGAGCTACTGCGACAGCGCGGAATAGTTGTAGAAACAGGCCGATTCGGTGCGATGATGAAAGTCTCCAGTGTGAACGAGGGACCATTCACCGTACTGATAGAGACCTAGGTATACCTGCCGTCTTTTGAATAGTTCCAGGTCAAATGCTTGCTTCGCTTTCGCATCCCTAACCGCTGAAACCGGCGACCCTATTGCGGGGGTAGAGGAAATTCCTTCCTAAGGAGGAGTCGGGAACAATTCAACGAAGATGTCCGTTAACCCCTTAGAGCTTCGGCACATAACGAGAAAAATCTTGAACGAGCTTGAGCGCTATCGAGCCACGGGAGGCACACCAGTACCATGAAAAACTCCATGATTGATGACGAATACAACGGCATCAACAACGGTCAGGGCAACGGCGATTCGACCGACGATAGCGACAAAAAGGAAGACAAGGGGCGGCGCCGAGGCAACAACGAGAACCCGTCGGCAGATTTGGTACGCGTATACCTCAACGGCATCGGCAAGACAGCCTTGCTGACGGCCGAGGACGAGGTCGAACTATCCAAGCGCATCGAGGTTGGCCTGTACTCGGAGTACCTGCTGTCCAACGCTGAGAAGCTGACCCGCGCAAAGAAGCGTGACCTGAAGGTTTTAGCTCGCGAAGGCAAGGCAGCCCGCAGCCACCTGCTGGAAGCGAACCTGCGACTGGTGGTATCCCTGGCTAAGCGCTACACCGGTCGCGGAATGCCACTGCTGGACCTGATCCAGGAGGGCAACCTGGGCCTTATCCGTGCCATGGAGAAATTCGACTACACCAAGGGTTTTAAATTCTCCACCTACGCAACGTGGTGGATCCGCCAGGCCATCACCCGTGGCATGGCCGACCAGTCCCGAACCATCCGCCTTCCCGTTCACCTCGTTGAGCAAGTCAACAAGCTGTCTCGGATCAAGCGCGAAATGTATCAGCAGCTGGGCCGTGAAGCCACCAATGAGGAGCTATCGGAGGAGTCCGGCATCGAAGAATCCAAGATCGAGATGCTGCTGAAGCAGTCTCGCGATCCGGTGAGCCTGGACATGCCCGTGGGCAGCGATGAGGAAGCCCCGCTGGGCGATTTTATTGAAGATTCCGATGCCACAGACGCGGAGACTGCCGTTGTAGCTTCCCTGCGTCACTCCGATGTACGCGCGGTGCTCGGCACACTGGAAGAGCGCGAGCAAGACGTCATCAAGCTGCGCTACGGCCTCGACGATGGCATGCCCCGTACTCTCGATCAGATCGGCCGCCGCTTCGGGCTTTCCCGTGAGCGTGTGCGACAGATTGAGCGCGAGGTTATGGCAAAGCTGCGCGAAGGCGATCGAGCAGACAAGCTGCGCGAATACGCAGTCTAACCACCCCGCCGGAAAACAAGTACCTATATTTATGCCCCGTTTCCTAAGTGAACGGGGCTATAATCGTGTGAAGTCAATAAGCAAAGAAAGGGCGTAGCGCACGTGAGGGATCTCGTCGATACTACTGAGATGTATCTCCGAACGATTTACGAGTTGGAAGAAGAAGGCATCCCACCGCTGCGCGCTCGCATCGCCGAGAGACTGGACCAGTCCGGCCCCACGGTGAGCCAGACTGTAGCCCGCATGGAACGCGATGAGCTTCTGACCGTTGAGAAGGATCGTTCCTTGAAGCTCAGCGCACAGGGGCGCGCCCTGGCCACTGCCGTAATGCGTAAACACCGCCTGGCGGAGCGCCTGCTTACCGACGTAATCGGCCTTCCTTGGGAAAAGGTGCACGATGAAGCCTGCCGCTGGGAACACGTCATGGGCGACGAAGTTGAGGTTCAGCTGGTAAAGGTGCTCAGTGAGTACGCCACCTCTCCCTTTGGAAACCCAATCCCGGGTCTGGACGAGCTGATGGAGGGCATCCCGGATTCCGAGCGAGCTGAGCTGCGGCAAAAGATTGACAACCTGCAGGTGGTTACCTCGCAACGCGCATCCGACATCGAACCACCGGAGCCGATCCAGGTGAAGATCCTGAGTATCAACGAAATCATCCAGGTCGAGCACAAGCTAATGGCTAAATTCCACGCGCTCGGAATGCGTCCGGGAAGTGTTGTAGATCTCGTGGCCACCGAGGACGGCCTGGAGTTCAGTAACGACAACGGCGCCATGGTGGTTCCGGAAGAACTCGGCCACGCCGTGCGGGTAGAGAAAGTCAACTAATTGGTGCGGTAGCGTGGGGAATGTGAGTAGCATCGATCTTTCCTCTTCCTCCCTGTCCCCCTCATCCCACATTGTCGTCACCGGTGGTGCCGGGTACGTAGGCAGTGTGTGCGCCAGCGTGCTGCTGGAGCACGGCTTCCGCGTAACGGTTGTTGATGACCTTTCCACTGGCAACGGATACGCCGTGCCGGACGGAGCGACCTTCGTTGAAGGCGACATCCGTGACGTAATCTCCGATGTCTTCGCGACCGGTGACGTAGCTGCCGTGATGCATTTTGCCGCCCGCTCTCTGGTCGGCGAGTCCGTAGAAAAACCGGACATTTACTGGCACCACAATGTGGGCACCAGCCTGTATCTGCTGGATCAGATGCGTGAGCACGGCGTGCAGAACCTCGTGTTCTCCTCCACCGCAGCCACCTATGGGGAACCCGAGCAGGTACCCATTACCGAAGATATGCCCACTGCTCCCACCAACCCCTATGGTGCATCCAAGCTGGCGATCGACCACATGATCACCTCCTACGCTAACGCCTATGGGCTGGCCGCAACTTCACTGCGCTACTTCAACGTCGCCGGTGCATACGGCGACATTGGTGAGAACCACAAGGTAGAGACACACCTGATCCCGTTGGTGCTGCAGGTTGCCCTCGGCCACCGGGAACACATATCCATCTTCGGCACCGACTACCCCACCACTGACGGCACCGCAGTGCGCGATTACATTCACATTCGGGATCTGGCGGACGCCCACTTGCTTGCTGCGGCTTCCAACACCGCTGGACAACACCGTATCTTCAACCTGGGCTCCGGCGATGGCTTCAGCGTGCGCCAGGTTATCGATACATGCCGCGAGGTGACCGGCCACCCGATTCCTGCCGTTGAATCGCCGCGCCGCGCGGGCGATCCCGCCACACTCATCGCCTCCTCCGCAAAGGCGAAGGCTGAACTCGGCTGGAACCCGACCCGCTCCGATCTGCACACGATCATTTCAGATGCATGGTCGTTTAGCGGACAACTGGGTGATAGGTTGCATTCCGCACAGCGTTAATCGCGTCCCAGTCGACCGTTTGTAGCAGGCGCTCGTATTCCCAGGCGAGGTCTAATCCGGCATACTCTCGGACTGTGACGTAGGAGCGCTCCGGAACCCAACCAGGACCTTCCGAAGAGCCTTCCGACTCGCCGGGATCGCCCTGCTCTCGCAGATCATCCGGGTCCTCCCCCGCATCCAGATCCATCTGCACATTCGCCATTACCGTACAAGCAGCGCGCACTGCTTTGGATAGCAACAGTTTGATCTTGCCTCTCTGATGCGCATCCAACGCTGCAATCGCGAGATCCGCGGTGAATTCGTCGAGGGTGCTAAGCCGGGGATTCCTGTTAGAGCCATCAGCTTCCTCCACGCCTCGCAACAGGTCTTCCAACGCTACTTCAGGGTCGACAGCTGCCTCGTCCAGCCTGTCCAGACTGTCCAGCTGGTCCAGCTTCGCACACGCATCCTCGGTGTAGAGATCCGCCTCGAGCTCCTCCAGTAGTCGCGTAAGCGTGTGGTAGGCGAGCACTCCTTCGTCGTTAGCCGACGCCACCAGCGCCAGAATCAGCATGACCCGTCGACGCACCGAGCCTGTCGTCCGCCGCGCGGTACTTGCAAGCATTTCCCGCAAAATGGCGCTATTTACGCCGAGCGACCACGCGATGACAACAGTGTGCAAAAACTCATCACAACAGATCGCGGCGAGGCTATCAATTAGGTATTCGTCTTCGCATTCCTCTTCCAACACTCGCTGCCCTTCCGCCACTGCAGCCACCCCGACTAGCACTTGGATTAGATCGACCGTCGTGGCCTCTCCACGATCCTGCAGCATCCAATCCGGTGCTGCGATGTTCGCCGGGTCCAACCAACGTTCCATCTCTTCTCTGTTTCCCATTCGGCGGGCTCCGCTGAGTGCACTTATATCCGCAAGTTCGTTGGTTTCGACGTTCGCCACGGTGCCCGTCTCTCCATCCAGCACGTCAGTCCAGACCTCCCCCGTGGAGATTCGGGACACCTCCAGCGCAGACTGTATTTCCACACACCCCTCCTGTAGCTGTTCGATGGCGGAGGCCACACAGGCACGCAGGCCGTCGTCCATGTCACCGACGGTGAGGATGATGGCCTCTGCCGCTGGGGCGTCACAAAGAATCTTTGTGAGACCACGAACCGCTTCGGTCACTGCGGCAGGATTTAGGTCGCAGCGTAGGACTGGGCCGATACGAAAGCGGCGGTGGTTCTCCGGCAGCGGGGCGGGACCGGTGGGTTCCGTATTGGTCGGCTCCGCCGGCTCGGAGGAAGCGATAAGGCCGATGATGACCATCGAGTCGATCGGCGGGAAGCCCAGCAAGGACGGGATGGCGGCGATCAGTTTTCCTTTGTCGGCCCCGAGATGGACCGAGGGAGCTGGCATCGCGGAAGCACCGGCAGTGGGAATAGATTGTGGGTTTTGTTCGTTGTGTTCGGGTGAGTTGCTCATGCACCAGATACTCGCGGAGAAAGATTATTTCCGTGGCTACAAATGCTGCGGGCGAAGGCATTGCCCCAGGGGGCTGTGAATAACTCAAAACTGTGGATACAGCCAGTTGGCTATTCGACTTAAGCGCCGTCTCGGCCTAGGCTGTCCGAACTGCCTGATAGGCTAGGCAGACGGTGTTTGGTTCAAAAAAGGTTCCGCCGGAAGGGAGAGCGAAACTATGCATCAGCACTTCGAAAACAATGGTGACGAGCACAATGGCCGCCACGAGCGGAAGGCTGCGGGCCGGATGTACGAGATGGAATACCCGGCTCCGATCCAGTTTGATCGCCCGTCCATTGCAGACGAAGCTACGGGGCTGGGCAGCGCCGTCGAAGGCTCCGAGGAGCTGCCGATGCTAGTCGCACTGCAGGGCTATGCCGACGCGGGCCAGGCTGTGTCCAGTGCCAGCTCCCATTTGCTCGCTGCCCTGGAGCACAGCCCTGTGGCCTCGTTCAAAGTGGATGAACTGATCGATTACCGCTCCCGTCGCCCCGGTGTGACGATCGATAACTCCAAGGTGATGGACAGCGACGATGTGCGCCTGGATTTACACCTGTTAAAGGACACTCAAGGTCGCCCGTTCCTTCTGCTCAGTGGCCTGGAGCCGGATCTAAAATGGGGAGCTTTTAGCGATGCCGTGGTGGATCTGGCGCGTCGTGGCCAGGTGGGGATGGTTGCCTCCCTGTACTCCGCCCCTATGACGGTGCCGCACACCCGACCACTGGTGATCTCCGCGCACTCATCGGATTCTTCGCTGATCCAGGACTTCCACACCTGGGATTCGAGGATGATCGTCCCGGGAGCTGCGGCGCTGGAAACGGAGAAGAAGCTAAACCGCCACGGGTTCGAGACAGTCGGTCTGACCGCACATGTGCCGCACTACATTGCGGCCTCCGACTACCCAGAAGCACCCCTGCGCCTATTGCAGGCCTTCGGGAAGGTTGCTAACCGTGAGCTGCCGCTGAAGGCCCTGGAGAAGGAGCTAGAAAGGGTGCAGCACCAGCTGCAAGACCAGGTCGAGGACTCCCAAGAGATTGCCACGGTCGTCAGCGCGCTCGAGCACCAATACGATGCCGAGATGGAACGCATGCGCCGAAAGCGGGAGAATAACCTGCTGAAGCCGGGGCAAGACATCCCGACCGGAGAGGAACTGGGCGCTGAGTTCGAGGCGTTCCTGCAGAATATGTCCGATGGGGATCTGTCCGACGAGAATGGCGCAGACAACAGCGCCGATTCAGACGAGCAAGAGGAAAACTAGAAAACATTGGGTATTGCCGCCGAACTAGCCGAACTGCTTCCGGACCTCGACGAAGTTCCAGAATCTCTAATTGATGATGCAATTCTGGAATCCTTCCTCGGCTGGACGCGCGACCGCGGCATTACCCTCTACCCCGCCCAAGAAGAGGCGGCCACGGCGCTAGTCGCCCAGGACAACGTCATCCTGGCCACCCCCACCGGGTCCGGCAAATCCATGGTTGCCATCGCAGCGCACTTCATCGCCATGGCGCGTAAGCAACGCAGCTTCTACACCGCACCGATCAAGGCCCTGGTGAGCGAGAAGTTTTTCGACCTGTGCCAAACCTTCGGGCCGGAGAACGTCGGGATGATGACTGGTGACGCCACCGTCAACGGTGGGGCACCCATCATCTGCGCCACTGCCGAAATCGTTGCGAACATTGCTCTACGCGATGGCGCGAAAGCGAAGATCGACCAGGTAGTGATGGACGAGTTCCACTACTACTCGGAGCCCGACCGCGGCTGGGCTTGGCAGGTTCCGCTGCTGGAGCTCCCTAAAGCTCAGTTCCTCTTAATGAGTGCCACCCTGGGCGATACAAAATGGCTGGAGGATGACCTCACCGAACGCACGGGGCGCCAGACAACCCTGGTGACGGGTACCACCCGCCCAGTTCCTCTGGATTTCCACTACGTCTACACCCCCGTCCACGAGACAGTGGAAGAGCTGATCAGTGACGGCAAGTCGCCGATCTACATCGTCCACTTCACCCAACGCGAGGCCATCGAGCGTGCCCAAGCTTTGACAAGCATGAAGCTGGTGAACGACGAAGCGAAGGCAGCCATCGCCGAGGAAATCGGCGACTTCCGTTTTACCTCCGCCTTCGGTAAAACCCTTTCCCGTCTGCTGCGCAAGGGCATTGGCGTGCACCATGCGGGCCTGCTGCCGAAATACCGGCGCCTGGTTGAGCGTCTATCGCAGAAGGGACTGCTGAAGATCATCTGCGGCACCGACACCCTGGGCGTAGGCATCAACGTGCCGATCCGCACCGTGCTGATGACGGGGCTGACAAAGTACGACGGAGTGAAGCACCGAGTGCTGAAGTCCCGTGAATTCCACCAGATCGCTGGGCGCGCAGGCCGTGCGGGCTACGACACGGAAGGCACCGTTGTGGTCCAGGCACCGGAGCACGAGATCGAGAACTTCCGCCTCCGCCAACGTGCTGGAAGCGACCCGAAGAAGATCAAGAAGCTGCGTAAGCGCTCGGCCCCGGAAGGCCAGGCTACCTGGAGCGAGTCGACTTACGAGCGGCTTACACAAGCGGAACCAGAAGAGCTAACCAGCCAATTCCGCATGAGCAACTCAATGTTGTTGAACGTGGTCGCCCGCGACCAGTGGACCTTTGAAGCTCTCGAACACCTACTGCGCACCAACCACGACACACGCTCAAAGCAAAACAAGGCCATCCTGCGAACAATTGAGCTCTACCGTGGACTTATCAACGCCGACGTGGTCGAGGAGTATGCGACGGACACTCCCAGTGGCAAGGATGCACGCCTGACCGCGGAACTAAGCCGCGACTTCGCGCTAAACCAGCCACTTTCCCCCTTCGCACTGGCTGCGCTGGAGCTGCTGGACCCAGAATCCGAAACCTTCGCCTTGGACGTTATCTCGACATTTGAGGCCGTGCTGGAGGATCCTCGACAAGTGCTTATAGCGCAGCAGAAAGCGGAGCGGGGTGAGGAGATCGCGGCGCTAAAGGCAGAGGGCGTCGATTACACCGAACGCATGGCCATCGTCGAAGACATCACCTGGCCCATGCCGCTGGCCGACGAATTAGACCAGGCTTACGACACTTTCTGCGAGGGCAACCCCTGGGCTCGGGACTTTCAAATCAGTCCAAAATCTATCGTCCGCGACATGGTGGAAAAAGCCATGACTTTTTCCGACTTCGTATCCACATACGGACTGGGGCGCTCCGAGGGCGTGGTGCTGCGCTACCTGACAGATGCCTACCGCACGCTAGAGCACTCTGTGCCGGAAAGCTACCGCTCCGAGGAACTCGATGACATCCTCGTATGGTTGGGCGAGCTTATCCGTCAGGTAGATTCCTCCCTCATCGACGAGTGGGTGCAGATGGCCGACCCGGATGCCCCGCTGACCGAGGATCAGGTCGCCGAGCACGCCTATGGGGTGGAGGATACGAACCTGCTGTCTGCCAACCCGCAGGCTCTGACCCGCATGGTGCGCAACTACTTCTTCCGCCACGTGGAGCTCTTCGCCTTCGAGAAGGAGCGCGAACTAGCGGAAATGGACGATTACCTGGACTCGCCGCCGGACTGGCCCGCCGCGATGGACGACTACTTCGACGAGTATGCGGATGTTGGTGTGGACGCCGCCGCGCGGTCGAATAAGAACATCCTCATCAAGCGCGGCACCGGCTCCGAGGCCGGAAGTTGGTTTGTCCGTCAGATCATCGACGATCCGGAAGGCGACCACGGCTGGGCGCTTGAAGGTGTGGTGGACCTCGCCGCGACGGACGAGGCCGGTGAGATCCGCCTGTCGGAACTCACGATCGTGCAGGGATAGCCCTAGCCATAAAGGCGCTTAAAGGAACGTCTCCAACACGCGGCGGCTTTCCTTCGCCACATGGTTGAAGGACTGCGCCACGATCTCCCCCAGCGCTGCGTAGTCATCGATTCGCGTAGAGCTCGAGCGGTAAGCCATCCCGATCGTACGGCCGGCGCGCACCGCACCGCCAGCGAACGTTGCCAGGGCGATACCCGGACGCTGGCATTCCACGGCCACTGCAGACAGCGGCACTAGGGTCGCGCCCAAACCGGCGGCTACCAGTTGGATCACCGTGGACAAGCTTGCAGCACGGGTCACGGAATGGCGCGGGTCGTTGGCCATGTCCACGGTGCGGCAAAGCTCGAGGATTTGGTCGCGCAGGCAGTGGCCGTCGTCCAGCAGCAGCAGTTCGATGTTCTTCAGTTCGTCTACAGTCAGATCCTTCCGACCGGCAAGAGAGTGTCCTTCCGGCAGAACCAGCACGAACTCTTCGGTGTATAGATCAACTGTGTTTAGCCCACCGCCTTCGCCCGGCATGCCAAGCACAGCAACGTCGATCTTGCCCTGGCGAAGTGCGTCCACCAACAGCGGGGACTTCTCCTCCACAATGCGCGGCTCCAGCTTGGGTGCGACATCGTTAACCGTGTGCAGCACGTCGGGCAAGATGTAGGGCGCGACGGTGGGGATCATTCCAATGGCTAGAGAACCGACCAGGCCACCATGGGCGCCCCGAGCGTGGGTGACGAAGGTCTCCAAGCTCTCCAGCGTTGCTTGCGCGAAAGGAAGAAGCCCTCGCCCTACTGGGGTGACGATCACCTTGCGAGTAGATCGTTCGATCAGTTGCACACCTAGCCCCGCTTCCAGCGCGGCCAGCGCTTGGGACAGCGACGGCTGGGAGATCCCCAGGTGTGCGGCGGCGGTACCGAAGTGACCGTGTTCGGCGATGGTCACGAAGGTACGCAGTTGGGCGACTGTTGGTCGATACTCTCTTTGAACCACGTCCTCAACTCTACAGCAATTATTAGAAAAGTATAATTACAACCGGAAAAATAAGTACCTTTGCCCTATATCTAGCTCACCTGTAGTTCAGCGGTCCCCTCGAAGGGAGACAGCTTGCCCAAGAAGGCCTTCCAATCGCCCTTGAGGCGCACGGTGTACTTGCCGGGCTGCACATCGCGTGTGCCCCACTCGACGGTGGTGCGTGTCTGCCCGAAAGAATTCTCGAAGGTGATTAGAGTGTTCTCGCTAGAGTCGTCCGCGACCACCTTCCCGCTGGCGTCCTCGATCGTCACGTAGCCCTCGCCGTGGCGCATGTCGTTGTTCGGGTTCGCGCCTACAAATACCACCCGCGCCTGCGAGCCGGCCTTTACTTCCCTGGGTGCTTCCAGCACTTCTCCGAACTTCTTTCCCGGCGGCGGCGCATCCATCCAGTTGTCGCTTCCCGGCACATTCGGGATCAGTCCGGTGAGGTCGCCCGCGGGTTGTCCAACCTCCACCGGCTTTCCCTCCTTGAGAGCGTGCGCCATCTCGTCGAGCACGTCCTGAAAAGCGGACAGCTGATACTGGCCGAAAATCGTCGCGCCGCCCTCGTAGTTCTGCGCCTCGTACTCTTCGGGCGTGGTGATGTAGTGGCCATAGGCGTTGGTGTATCCCTGCACCACGACGGTGTTTTCAGGCACACCTAGCGCCGCCGCGACGGTGCGCTTCATGCGCAAGCCGCTGGTAATCGTCGGCTCGAAACCAAGGCTCACCAGAACAAACGAGCCCAGGCGGTGGATCGTGAAGGGATGGACCTGCTGAATCATGCCGTCGATGTACCCCATTGGCAGCAGGCATTCCTTCGGGCCGTGGATGTCCTTGATCTCTTGGGGAGCCAGGAAATTGTTGAGGTCGCGGACCCACGGGTTACCTCCGCGCTCCCCCTCGTTGAAGCCCAGGATAGGAACACCGCCGCCGTCTTCCTGCGAGGATCCTGCAAATGCCGCTCCCAGTACCGCCGGCCCCAGCTTGTGCTCCTTCTTGTCCGGCGTAAAGCGGGGACTGGCCACCAGCTGTGGGCAGTTCACCCATCGCATGCGCCCATCGATGCCGCCTGCCGACCAGTCCTTGCCCAGGTCGTTGGTCGCTGCCATCATCCTCTCACCAAGAATCTGCGCGGACTCGCGCTCGTCTGCTCCCGGCCCAGAGTTGGGCGTCAACCCCATATTCGGAGTGATATCACCCGGGGTCATGTTCGCAAAGGCCGCGACAAATGGCGCGTCCTCAGGGTATCGGTGCACCACACCGTGTGCTTCCTCCGTCGCCCAGGCTGCGTAGCCCTTGTTGTCGCCTGCGATGTGCTTATACTCCGCACCGAAGCTCGTCGGGTGCAGTGAGTACCAATTGATCAGCCCGACCTGCTTGCCGCCGCGCGAAACGTGGAGGGTCACACTGCGTGTGTCCACACCGTTGGGTAGCGCCTTCTTGTCCTCTTCGGGGTTCCTGTCCCACGAGGTCTTTGACCTATTGACGCCGGCATCAGCGACCGTTGTTTCAGCCACGGTTACTTCCGAAGGCTGGATATCCGCGTGCGCGCGCTCAATCGCCGTTACGATCCCCGCCACCGTGGCCTCAAAAGTCTTCGGGCGGAAGCCGCCGTGGGTGATGTCAACCATCAGGTGCTGGGATGTACCACCAGGAGCCACGTGAGTGTGAGTTGCCGCTAGAAGGACATTGGATTGGTTGTAGAGGTCTCCGAACTTCTCCTTGAGGCGGCGGAGCACCTCCAGGTGGATGGACTGGAACATCAATCCGACGTCGCAGGTGACGTGAACGAGACGGGAATTGTCGCGGTTGGCGTCAACAAAAATAAATGCCCGAGCGTATTGACGGCGCTGTATACCGACGGTCTTTTGCTCGTCCACGGCATAGCCGAACATACCGGCACCCCAAGGCTCACCGGTCATATCTGCCAATCCGCGGCCGACCTGGAAGCCTCCCCCACTGCCGTTAGCAGCGTCTTGTGCGCTTGCTCCAGGCGCACCAGCCGAAGCCCAGAGGACGGTTCCGGATACTGCAGCCATCCCGCGGAAGAAGCTGCGACGGCTGAGCTGGGAGCTCAGCGGGTTCTGCAAGTTGTTTCGGGTGGCGTTATGGCCGTGTTCACACATGAGGTCTCTCGTTTCTCAAAACTACTTAAAAAATTAGATTGTTTTGACTGACGAAAGACTAGACCAGATCCATTGACCCGCGGGATCGTTTCCGTATATTAAGTAAATATTTATGCTGGTCTAATCTTTTTTGGGGGTAGAAAGCGCGGAGGGGCGTAGGTTCCTCCCATAACAGCACGTTGCTAGAATCGGCCTGTTCAGCCCTGAAAATCTGGGAAGTTTTGGCTAGCGAGACGGGTGATTCACACATGACGGACGCGGACGGGTCGACATCCCCCACCAACGAGAGCCGTACCCAGGGCAAGCCACAGGGGCGCAGGCGCTCCCGGCGACGCTCAAACAAGCGCCGCCGTCCGCAATTCGTCCGCAGCATCCCTCCGATTTCCTACCCCGATCTTCCCGTCTCTGAGCGGCGGGAAGACATCAAACAAGCCATCGAAGACAATCAGGTCGTCATCATCGCGGGCGAAACCGGCTCGGGTAAGACCACCCAGATCCCCAAGATGTGCCTGGAACTCGGCCGCGGTCGCACAAAGGTGATCGGCCACACCCAGCCGCGCCGTATCGCAGCTCGCAGCGTGGCCGAGCGTATCGCAGAGGAACTCGATCAGGAGATCGGCGACGATACCTCCCTGGTCGGCTACAAGATCCGCTTCGACGATACGATCTCGAAGCACACCGCCGTGAAGCTCATGACAGACGGTGTGCTGCTCAACGAGATCCAGCGCGACCGCCTACTGCGGGACTACGACACGATCATTGTCGACGAGGCTCACGAGCGCAGCCTCAACATTGACTTCCTCCTCGGCTATCTCAAGCAGTTGCTGCCGAAGCGACCCGACTTGAAGGTCATCATCACCTCCGCCACCATCGACCCCGAAAGTTTCGCCAAGCATTTTGCGGACGCCAACGGCTCCCCCGCCCCGATCATCGAAGTCTCGGGCCGCACTTACCCGGTGGAGATTCGCTATCGGCCGCTTGTGACGGAACGGGAGAACCCGAAGACCGGCGAGGTCATCGAGGTGGAGACCGACCCTCTGGACGGCCTCGTCGGGGCGTGTAGGGAGCTGATGCGCGCCGGCGACGGCGACATCCTGTGTTTCTTCTCCGGTGAACGCGAAATCCGTGACGCAGCCGAGGCATTGGAAGGCGAATTCGCTGGCGCCGGCGGAGCACGAAAAGTAGACGTTCTGCCACTGTTCGGGCGCCTTTCAAACGCCGAGCAGCACCGTGTGTTCCACACAGGCCCGCGCCGACGCATTGTACTGGCCACCAACATTGCAGAAACCTCGCTGACGGTCCCCGGCATCCACTACGTCGTGGACACTGGCTATGCCCGCATTTCTCGCTACTCCAACCGCACCAAAGTCCAACGCCTGCCGGTGGAGCCCATTAGCCAGGCCAGCGCCAAACAGCGCTCCGGCCGCTCCGGCCGTATCGCCGACGGCATTGCCATTCGCCTGTACTCGGAGGAGGACTTCGAGGCACGCCCGGAGTTCACCGACCCCGAGATTCTGCGGACCCACCTGTCCAGCGTAATCCTGTCCATGGCCGCCCTCGGCTTGGGCGATATTGAACGCTTCCCATTCCTCCAGGCACCCGACAGCAAGTCCATTCGCGACGGTGTAGCTCTGCTGCAGGAGCTCGGGGCGTTGGCGTCCACAAAAGAAGCAGCGCTTACCCCCATCGGCCGCGACATGGCGCGTATCCCCACCGACCCGCGGCTCGCGCGCATGCTGGTGGCCGGGCACGCGAACAATATCATCGAACCCATTGCGGTGATCGTGTCGGCCCTATCCATCCAGGACGTGCGCGAACGTCCCCTAGAAAAGCAGCAGCAAGCAGACGAAATGCACGCGCGTTTCAAGGCGAACTCAGACTTCGTGAGCCTGCTTAAGCTCTGGAACTACCTGCAGGAACAGCGCCAGGAATTGTCGGCGAATAAGTTCCGCAGGCTGTGCCAGCGGGAGTTTATCCACTATGTACGCGTCCGCGAATGGATGGATTTGGTACGCCAAATGCTCTCCGTTGTACAGGACCTTAGCTGGAAGATTCCGAATATTCGCCACGTGAGGGAGCTCGTTTTCGAGCCGGAGGCGATCGACGAGGATCTGGTTCACCAGTCCATACTCACTGGCCTTTTGACCCACGTGGGAATGCGCGAGGGGAACTCCAAGCAATTCACTGGCACCCGCGGATCGCATTTCGTGGTGCACCCGTCCTCTCACGTGTCGAAGAAGCCCCCGCAGTGGCTCATGGCTGCTGAGCTGGTGGAAACCTCTCAGGTCTTCGCCCGCACGGTGGGGCCCATCGACCCTAGCTGGATCGAAACGATCGCCCCGCACATGGTGAAGTACAACTACTCCGAGCCGGTTTGGTCGTCTTCCCGCGGGGCGGCAATGGTGCACGAAAAGGTGTTGCTTCTGGGCTTGCCGATCGTCGCCGACAGAATGGTTAATGCGTCGAAGGTGGACCGTGCATTGGCGCGTGAATTGTTTATCCGGCACGCACTCGTGGAGGGCGATTGGAAAACCCGCCACCACTTCTTCGCCCACAACCAAAAGCTTCTCTCCGAGGCGACCGAATTGGAGGATAAGGCTCGCCGCCGCGATATCGTTGTCGACGATCAAACGCTCTTTGATTTTTATGACGCCCGCTTGCCAGAAAAGATCGTGTCCTCCCGACACTTCGATTCTTGGTGGAAGAAGGCTCGCCATAAAGACCCGCACCAGCTGGACTTCACACTAGACGCACTGATTGATTCGGAGGAGGCTGCGAAAGCCGCTGACGAATTCCCAGACGTCTGGCGACAGGGCAGCCTGGAGTTCGAACTCAGCTATGTCTTCTTGCCGGGTGACCCGGACGACGGTATGACGATGCGTGTGCCGATCCCCCTGTTGGCTAACGTCTCCGAGCCGGAAACGCGCTGGTTGGTTGCCGGTATGCGGGAGGAGCTGGCGATCGCCCTGATCCGTTCCCTGCCCAAGCCGTTGCGCACGAGTGTGGTTCCTGCCAGCAATTTCGCCAGCGCAGCCTTAAAGCGGATGGTTCCCTTTGACGGAGAGTTTGGGTTCGCTCTAGCCGAGGCTCTGCGGGAGCTTGGCGGCCAGGGAATCTCCGCACAAGATTTTGACTGGTCGCGGGTTCCCGGCCACCTGCGCATGCAATTCGCAGCTATCGATCGCCGCGGCAATGTGATCGAAAAATCGCGGGACCTGAAGTACCTGCAGAACAAGCTGGCCGGACAGGTCACGTCGGCCATTGCGCAGGCCGCAGCTCGTTCCAAGGGTGCAGCCCCGAGCGATGCGGCGCAGCATACACCGTCGCGCCGGAAGGCCTCTAAGAAGCAGGCTGGAACTTCGACCGGCGTGCTAGCCACCGCTGATGCGTGGACCGCTGACGGCATCGGCGTGCTGCCTGAAACGGTGGAAACAGTAGTAGACGGCCAGACTCTAAACACCTACCCTGCGATCGTCGCTACTCAAGACAGGGTGACCTTGAAGGCCTTCCCCACCAAACAGGCTGCGGACGGCCAGCAGTTCACCACGGTCTTGAACATGATGGTCGCAGCCTGCACTGTCTCCCCGAAGCAGATGATAAAGGGGCTTCCTCTGCGCCAGCGAGTGGCTATGGAGAACACTCCAGGGGGTGTGGATGGCCTAGTCAACGACGTTGTGGCGCTAGCTTGCCGCGACATGCTGATGAAGTTGGGGCCCGTGATCCGCGATCCGGACAAATGCGACGAAGTCGTGGCGGTAGCCCACTCCCAAGGGCCCGGGCGGGTGCGCCAATACGTGGTTGCCTTGGCTCCTGCGGTGCTCGCAGTCGCAGATATGTCGGCGGAACTCAAGGGATGGTCCGGTGAGGCGATCGACGACATGCACGCGCAGTTGAACTTCTTCCTGGGTAAGCATGCGATCGCCCGTAATGGGATCGAGCACATGCGCCACGTACCACGCTATGTGGAGGCGATGCGTGCCCGTCTTGAGCTGATGAAGGCTGACCCTTACAAGGAAGAGGACCTGGACCAGGAGGTTCAGGAAGCCTTTGAACTGTTAGAAAAGACCAAAAAGCGTTTGCCAACTGCGCGGGCCGCGTCGCCGCAGATTAAGGAGGTGCGCTGGATGATCGAGGAGTTGCGCGTTAGCCTATTCGCCCAGAACCTCGGTACGGCGCATTCCGTTTCCCTGCAGCGAATCCGCAAGAAACTGGAAAAGATTCGCTAGCGCTTTTTGCCGCTAGTTATCTTCGCTGTTATCCCCCACGGGAGGGGCGGCTAGCGCTTGGCGATGAGCCCGCAGCGATTCGATCTCCTGCTCGAAGTCTTCAGCGCAATTAAAAGATTTATACACCGAGGCGAAGCGCAGATAGGCAACCTCGTCTAGAGTTCGCAGCGGATCGAGAATCGCCAAGCCGATCTGGTTCGCTGGCACTTGCGAACCATGCGCCACGCGCACAGCCTGTTCCACCTCATGAGCAAGGCGCTTCAGCGCGTCGTCCGAGACATCGCGACCCTGGCAAGCACGCCGAACACCCTTGATAACCTTCTCCCTACTGAATTCCTCAGTCACCCCGTTGCGCTTAACCACCAGCAGGACGGACCTTTCGATGGTGGTGAAACGGGTCTGGCACTCGCTGCATTCACGACGACGGCGAATAGATACGCCCATTTCGATAGAACGCGAGTCGACTACGCGGGAAGATTCAGAATTGCAAGAGGGACACAACACGCCCTCTACCTTAGTCTGAGTCCAAACCAGGACAGAAGATTTCTAAAGCTACAGTCCCCGCTCCCCGTCTTAAGGATCGCCCTAAGGAATCAACACGGGAGCAAGCCCTAACAGCACTGACATTGCACCCAAGGAAAACACAGTCGCTCCAGGAGAGTGAACTACGCGATCCACACGAGCGCGCAGAGTCGCGGTACGTGCCGATCCTACTTCGAACACCCTTTCGTTAGAACCGGAAATACGGGCAGCCTTTTCCAAAGATATCGAACGCCTTACCGGCGCCGTTGCATAACTAAAAGTGTTCGAATTAGACCTGTTAGCAACCACATCCCAGTCAGGCTTGCGAACCCTAGGTTGGCGTAGTGGAGCAACACGTTCGTGGCGCGACACACGGACGCGGGTATCGGACTGACGGGACGTTACCTGACGCACAATCGAGGTGGTCATGATGATTACTCCTTAAAACATCAGCGCTACTCTTAAAGTCTCACTGGCAGCTTCCTTCACTGTGGTTCCCAGTGAAACATCCGCCCCAGACAGGCTATTGCTAAACATTAGAACACTAGATCACGTGTTCTAATTTCCGATGCAGTAAGTAATTTAGCACGCTTGTTCGAACATGTCGAGCGAAATTCGAACATTTTCGAACACATATACTAGTAATCGTTTAGTTTTCGGGTAGAGTCAATGGCGATAGCTGAACCGAATACCGAACGAGGTACACCCCGTGAGCATCGACAAATCGAGTGACAACCCCACCCCGCGCCCGAAGCTCGGCCGCCCGCCGAAGTCGGAGGCCGATAAGCGCGCAGAGAAAGAGGCGCAGAAAGACGGCAAGAAGCCGGCATTGAGCACCCGTCAGCGCCGAATCCTCGAAGTCATTAGGGATTCGACCATCATCCGCGGCTACCCGCCGAGCATTCGCGAGATTGCAGACGCAGTTGGGCTGCACTCCACCTCTTCCGTTTCTTATCACCTGACCCAGCTTGAGAAGCGGGGTTATCTCCGCCGCGATGGCAAACGTCCGCGAGCCGTAGACGTCCGAGCATTCGACGGTGGCCAGCTCACGAACGAAAGCACCAAAAAGAACGCAGGCTCGCCCCAGCCAACTTCCGCGGCTATCCCGGAACCGACCACCGAAGGCGAGACCATGCCAGAGGCGACCTACGTTCCGGTTGTAGGCCAGATTGCGGCAGGCGCCCCAATTCTCGCTGAGCAGAATGTTGAGGCTCACTTTCCCCTCCCGCAAGAACTCGTGGGCAATGGCGAGCTTTTTCTGCTTCAGGTTGTCGGCGAATCCATGCACGACGCCGGCATTTTCAACGGTGACTGGGTAGTCGTGCGTTCGCAGTCCGTCGCCGAATTTGGAGACTTCGTTGCGGCCATGATCGATGGCGAGGCGACAGTCAAGGAATTCCAAAAGGATGCCGACGGCCTATGGCTTATTCCCCACAATCCGCTGTTCGAGCCCATCCCCGCTGAGGAGGCAACAATTCTGGGCAAGGTTGCCGCGGTCCTGCGCAAGATCTAAGTCCCATTACGTTGTTGGCAGTTCCGCTTGAAGGAACTCAGGATTCGTACTCCTAGCCCCATGCTGGGGCAGGTTATGTTTGTCTGCGTTCCTTCTGCCTTGGGGCAGTGGAACTAGTCGCTGGCTTCGGTATGGCTTGTTTTCGTCCCTGTCTGAAAATGATCCGGGGGGTGATGCCGCCGAAGGCAGTGGCATACTCCAGACTGCTAATAGGAACCTGACCCGCACAGAATGTGCGAGGTCTCAAAGTAATGTGGATGCCAGCGTGAAGTATGTCCGACCACCAGCGATGAAATAAGTCCCATACTCATTCAATTCGCTAGGAGGTCTGGCATGACCTACGACTATGTCATCGGCATGGACGTCGGTAAATACTTTCACCACGCTTGCGTCTTAGATATCGACGGCACCCAGGTGCTATCTAAGCGCATCAACCAAAACGAAAAATCCCTGCGCGCACTGTTTTCAGCGTTCAGCGCACACGACCACAAGGTCCTTGTCGTCGTGGACCAGCCCAATAACATTGGTCGACTAACTGTCGCGGTTGCTCAAGAACTCGGGATCGACGTGCGCTACCTTCCCGGTTTGGCTATGCGTCAACTCTCGCGCATCCACGCTGGCAATGCCAAAACTGATATCCGGGACGCCTATATCATCGCCCACGCTGCAAAGAACCTTCCGGAATCCCTCCGCAGCGTCGACCGCGTCGAAGAAGCCTTCCTCCAGTTGAAGGTCCTCAACGGTATCGACGAAGATTTAGCGCGCTCCTACACCAGGCTCATCAATCAGATTCGAAGTGCACTAGTAGGCTGCTACCCGCAATTCGAACAGGCCCTTCGCGGTCAGATAATTCACCGCAAGTGGGTTCTGCACCTACTTGCACGCTACGGCGGACCGACCAAGATAAAACGCCTCGGAAAGGCCAAGGCAACTGCCTTCGCTCGACGCTATAAGGCACGCAATCCTGAACCTGTCCTCGATGCCATTTTCGCTGCCATCTCTGAGCAAACAGTTGCCATTGCTGGTGCACACTATGCCGAAATGGGCGTAGCAATGTCGGCGAAGGACGCGCTTTTAAAGCTCGAGCACCGCACACAAATCGAGCAGGAAGTCATCGAGCTCATCAACGACATCCCCCACACTCAAATCCTGCTATCCATGCCAGGAATCGGACCAAAGACGGCAGCACAAATTCTCATGACCGCGGGCGACATGACCGACTTCCCGACAGCTGGGCACCTAGCCTCTTACGCTGGCTTATCACCTCGGACAAACCAGTCCGGGACCTCGATCATGTCGAACTCACTGAACCGAGCCGGCAATAAAAAATTAAAGAACGCCCTATGGCAATCATCTTTTGCATCCATCAGATTCCACGAGCGTTCCCGGCAATTCTATGAACGAAAGCGCCGTGAAGGCAAAAGACACAACGCCGCAGTAGTAGCACTAGCCCGCAGACGACTCAACGTCCTCTACGCCATGATGCGCAACCACAAGCACTACCACGATCCCGCACCATCACAGGAAGACCTAGCAGCCTAGACACTAAGAGTAAAGATAGCCGACCGGGTAAAATCCCAGTCGGCTAGCAGCCATGCCCGAAAACAACACGACCAAACAACCCCGCAGAGAGAATCCGCCCCCAATTTCTCCACCCGCTAGGTTGACAACCTATATAGGAACACCCCCATTGGCTCTGACGCCGCCTTTTCCGGCCCGCTAGCAACTAAAATGACCTTCATGGAATCAGCAGAGCGGCGCCGCCAGATACTTTCCCTCACAGCCATTCATGGCAGGGTGACTGTGAATGAGCTGGCGGAGAAGTTCGGCGTCACCGCAGAAACAATTCGTCGTGACCTGGCGATCCTCGACGACGGCGGTGAGCTCTTCCGCGTCCACGGGGGCGCCGTCCCCGTGCAGAACTTTCGCACTGACTTCACCACGCTCGCAACCAGGTCCAAAGCCGCACTCGGGGCCAAGCGCGCCATTGCCCAAGCGGCCGTACAGCTATTGCCCTTCTCGGGCACCGTCTTCATCGACGCAGGCACTACCACTGGGGTGTTCGCCGAAGCAATCGCGGCGGCCAACGCCGCAAACGATCCGAAACTCATGGCTCCAAAGCTGAACATCGTAACAAACTCGTTGTTCATCGCGACTACCTTGGCGGAATCACCACGCTTTGACGTACAGCTGATCGGCGGACACGTTCGTTCAGCCTCCCAGGCCGTTGTCGGCGACCTTGCCACCCGCGCTCTTGGCGTGCTGCACGCAGACGTAGCCTTTATCGGCACCAACGCGCTCACCATCGAGCACGGTCTCTCCACCCCCGACGCTCAAGAGGGGGCGATCAAGCGCGCTATGGTCGCCAACTCCGATTCCGTGGTCGCTCTGTGTGATTCCACCAAGTTTGGTCTCGATTACCTCGTCAGCTTCGCCAGCATCGAGGACATCGCTGCCATCGTCACCGACCGCAACGCACCGGAGCCCTACGTAAACGAACTGCGACACCTCGGCATCAAAGTCACGTTCGCCGAAGACGCGCCAAAGGACTAGCTACTCGGCGACGACAAACTGCTCCAGCTCGGCCGCAACAACCTTCGGTAGGCGAACGTTCAGACGCGTCCCGTCTGCATCGTAGTCCTCTTCAAGCACCGTCCCCAGCTCATGGACCTTTGCTACCACGTCGCCGCGATCAAATGGCACATGCAGGGTCACGTGGGTATCCAGCGAGTTGAGGAATAGCTCCAGCTGGGCCTCCAACTCGGGTATGCCCTCCCCCGTCTTCGCGGACACGTACACGGCATCCGGGATACGGTGACGAAGCTCGGCCAGCACCAGTGGGTCGGCGGCGTCGATCTTGTTGATGACCAAGATCTCCGGTGGCGCCTCCTGTCCTGATTCCTCCACGATTCCGCCGATCACGGTATTCACGGCCTTGATCTGCTCCAGCGGGAACGGGTCGGATCCGTCCACAACGTGCAGTACCACGTCGGCGGCCAGAACTTCCTCCAGAGTAGAACGGAAGGCCTCCACCAGCTGCGTGGGCAGGTGTCGAACGAAACCCACCGTGTCGCTGAACACCACCGCGCGGCCATCCGCCAGGTTAGCGCGCCGCGTCGTCGGATCCAGTGTGGCGAACAGTGCATCCTCGACCAAAACTCCCGCACCTGTCAGAGCATTGATCAGCGAAGACTTACCCGCGTTCGTGTAACCGGCAATTGCGATCTGAGGAATCGCCGACGCGTCACGCCGCTCTCGCTTGACCTCACGAGAGGTCTTCATCGCCGCAATCTCCTTGCGTAGCTTCGCCATATCGGAGCGAAGGCGACGGCGATCCGCCTCGATCTTCGTCTCACCCGGACCGCGCAGGCCCACGCCGCCGTTGGATCCCGCACGACCGCCGGCCTGCCGGGACAGCGCGCCACCCCAGCCGCGCACGCGTGTGATGAGGTACTCCATCTGCGCCAACGAAACCTGCGCCTTGCCTTCCTTGGACTTCGCATGCTGGGCGAAGATATCCAGAATTAGCATGGTTCGGTCGATCACTTTGACGTCCAGCGCTTTTTCCAGTGCAATCATCTGGCCCGGGCTCAGCTCACCGTCGCACACCACTGTATCTGCGCCGGTTTCCAGCACCACGGACTTCAGCTCCTCGACCTTGCCACGGCCGATGTAGGTGCCTGAATCCGGCTTGTCGCGACGCTGATAAAGCATCTCCGCCACCTCGGAGCCTGCGGTTTCGGCCAAAGCCCGCAGTTCTTCCAGGCTCGCCTCCACCTGCGCGATCGTCCCGGTTGTCCACACGCCAACCAGCACGACCTTTTCCAGCCTCAGTTTTCGATACTCAACGTCATAGCCGTCGGACTGCTCGTCTGTGTAGGTATTTACGCCACGGGACAACCGCCGGAGGCTAGAGCGCGCCTCCAAATCGAGCTCGCCGACCGTGGGCGCCGCAGGCGAATCATAAAGGTGCGTAGTGTGTTCGGTTTTATCCGTCTTTTCCGTCATTACGCTCTATTTTTACCTGTCAGGGGAGGTAAATAGGAAATTTGGTGTAGAGGACTAGAGTGGTGGGCATGATTCCTGAACTCCGCAGCATTGGTATGGATTTCCCCAAGTGGCAGCAAGCCCTAGAGGCCGCCTACGGTTCCGGCAATTTGGGCGTGTCGGGTGAGGTGCGCGGCGGCCAGGTTCTGCAGTTCGACGACCCCTCGGGCGCCCGCATGGTCGTGCTTGCCGTCGAGCCCTTCGGCTCCTTCGCCAGCTACACCGGCGGAGTGCCTGCCACGGCGCACCTGTCGATGCTGAACGACATCATCGGCGTGCTCGACGTTGTGGACGATAGCCCCATGCTGCAGGTCTCCGGTCAGCAGGCCCCGACGATCGCTTCCCTCACCGCCACCATCGCTCAAGGGCCTTTGCTTGTGGACGCCCCTTCGTTGGAGTACCACCAGTTCCACATTGGGGCTCTGGCCAATTCCGTGCGCGTGTACGGGGACTCGACTGAGTTCGCCAAGGACGGCGGACTGAAGGTCGGCGTGGTGGATTCGAGCGGTTTGCGGGACATTAACTCCCCCGCCACTGCCCCGCATGCCACGGCGGAGATAGCGGTGGAGGCCACCGACTGGTCTCACAAGGTCAACGCTCTGACGGGGCAGAAGTTCTGGACCGCGGGCGTGACCTCTCCCTTCGAGTTCACGGTAGTTCTACCCGAGGATGCGGTCGACGAGGAACTCGCACAGTCCGATGCTCCGTTGATCGTGGCCGGCACCGTGCAGTTCACCGCTAGTACCGTGGATTCCGCTGGCTGCGGCGGCGCCTGCGGCTCCGGTAGCTGCGGCTGCGGGGGCCACTAGAGCACGGTCCGGCCCCAGGCCACGATCGCCGAGGGGCCGCGGAGCACCGAACCATCCTCGGAGATCTCCACCTGCACGGTGCCCCCTGGAACGTGCACGGTGACGGTACCTGTGGCCAGTTCGGCGTCGGCAAGGGCAGAAACAGCGGCGGCGACGGTACCGGTGCCACACGAGCGAGTTTCCCCCACACCGCGCTCGTGGACGCGCATGTGCACCGCACCCGCATTGTCCAATGGCGTGAGAACCTCCAGGTTCACCCCCGCCGGGAAGAATTCAGTATCGAACTGCACTTGCTGGTCGATCGGCAGCTTCTGCAACTCCAGCGCCGTCAGGTTGGGCACCACCGCGGCTAGGTGCGGGTTACCCATATCCACGCCGAGGCCAGCGACCTTCAAGTCGCCCACCTGTGCGGTGGAAACGCCCAGCACCTCCGGAGCACCCATCTCCACGCTCACAATCGCGTGCTCCTGGTTTTCTCCACTCAGCTCGTGGACCTCCACCATCTTGCGGCCCGCCCGGGTGCCGATGCCGAACTGTTCGCCAACGGTGACCTTCCCCTGCCGGCACAACACATGGGCGAAGGCACGCACGCCGTTGCCGCACATTTCCGCCAGGGAGCCGTCGGCGTTGCGGTAGTCCATGAACCATTCGTCACCGTGCACGCCCGCGGGAAGTCCGGCCAACACGCCGGCACCTACCAATGCATCACCGGTGGCAACGCGAATCACCCCGTCGCCACCGATCCCGGCCCGCCGGTCGGCAAGGTGTCTCACGCGATCTTCGGTGAGGTTCACCTGTGTCGCCTCGTCCATCAGGACAACGAAGTCGTTCTCCGTGCCGTGAGCCTTAATGAATTCGATCATGCAGAACACTCCCTTGCTTACTAATGGCCTTGCCTACTGCTGGCTGACAATCCCTAATGCTTCCGTTGCCGCGCGGACCGGGTCGGGTGAGTTGGCGTCAATCCAAATAATGCGCTTATCCCTGCGAAACCAGGAACGCTGCCGTCGAGCATAGCGACGGGTGCCGGTGATGGTGCGATCTACGGCTTCTTCAAATGTTAACTCTCCCGCGAAATAGTCCAGCACCTGCGCGTACCCGATGGCCTGGCCAGCAGTGGATGTCCGGGCGAGCCCATCGGCAACCAGGGAGCGCACTTCCTCCACCAAACCTTGATCAAACATCTGGCGGACGCGCTGCTCAATGCGAGGGTTCAACCACTCTGCGGGCGCGCTAAGTCCCAGCAAACGCATGTTCCAGCGAGGTGTAGAGTTCTTCGGCGGCTGCGACGCTGCGAAGGGTTTGCCGGTCAGTTCAATGACTTCGAGGGCACGGACAGTGCGTCGCGGATCGTTGTCCTCGATAATGCGCGCTGCTTCGGGGTCGATCGTCGCCAAGTACTGATGCATGGCGGCTACGCCACGTACGTCGAGCTCGCGCTGCCATTTCTCGCGGACTATCGGATCCGTTGGCGGGAAGTCCCACTCGTCGACCAGTGCCTGGATGTACATCATGGAGCCGCCGACGATGATGGGCATCTTACCCCTGGAAAGAATCTCTTCCACCGTCGCAATGGCCCCCGAGCGGTATTCGGCAACGCTAGCGGGTTTAGTCACCGGCCAAATATCCAGCTGGTGGTGTGGGATCCCCTGCCTCTCTTCTGGCGGAACTTTGGCCGTTCCAATATCCATGCCACGGTACAACTGCATGGAATCGATGTTCACCACCTCTCCGTCCAGCAGCTTGGCAAGCTCCAGGGAGATCGCCGTCTTACCAGAGGCGGTAGGGCCAACGACTGCGATCGGGCGGATCTGAGTGGAAGAACTCATGGAAACCCAGTCTAGCGGTGCGGCTGGTGTAATAATTACTTCATTGCCCTATACAAGGCGTATAAGGCAATTGGCATGTTTTGGTTTTAAGTAGGAGTACCCGCAATGACTGATCCCACGAATCCTCGTCCGGTCCCGAAGCCCGGCCCCAAGCCAGGCCCCAAGCCCGGGCTAAAGGGAGTGCAGCCTGGGGGCGTCAGCATCCCCAACAACGATCCCGCGAAGTTCGGCCGCGTGGACGCAGACGGCGTGGCATGGCTAAAGACTGCCGACGGCGAGCGCCAAATCGGTGAATTCAAGGCTGGTACTCCGGAAGAGGGACTGAGGCACTTCGGCGCCCGCTACGACGACCTCAGCACCGAGGTGCAGATGCTCGAAGCTCGTCTAAAGAGCCACCCAGAGCAGGCCCAAACGATCCGTCACGACGCGAAGATCCTCCAGGATTCCCTCCCGACCGCAGCGGTCATCGGCGATATCGCCGCGCTAGAAACCCGGCTGGAAAAAATTTCGAAGCACACCGAGACGGCCGAGAAGCAGGTCGCGGAAGCTAAGCAGGAGCGCCGCGATTCCGCACTGGCGCAGAAGGAAGAGCTGCTGGGAGAGGTTGAGGGCATCGCCGCAGCCGACCCGTCCACGCTGAACTGGAAGCGCTCCGGCGAGCGCATCCGCGCGATCGTCGAACAGTGGCGCGGCATCAAGGGAGTCGAGCGATCCACCGACGACGAGCTGTGGAAGCGCTTCTCCAAGGCCCGCTCCGAATTCAACCGCAAGCGCCAGGCGCACTTCGACGAGCTGGACCGCAACCGCGAACGGGCACGGCTGAAGAAGGAAGAGCTGATCGAGCAGGCTGAGGCGCTGCAGGATTCCACCGAGTGGGGGCCAACCAGCGCCAAGTACCGCGACCTGATGAGCCAGTGGAAGGCTGCAGGCCGAGCGCCACGCAATGTGGATGACCAGCTGTGGGAGCGATTCCGCAAGGCACAAGACGTGTTCTTCGCCGCCCGCAAGGCGGATTCCGCCGAGCGCGACAAGGAGTTCGAGAGCAACGCCGCGGCCAAGCAGGCGCTTATCGACGAGTACTCCCCGAAGGTCGATCCGCAGGCACACGGTGTAGACAAGGCTCGCAAGGTTCTGCACGAGCTGCAGGAAAAGTGGGAGCAGATCGGCTTTGTCCCTCGCGGACGCGTACGTGAGTTCGAGGACAAGATTAAGGCCATTGAGGCCCGCGTGGAAGAGGCCGCGGATGCCGAGTGGCGCCGCACCGACCCAGAAGCGCAGGCGCGCGTAGCGCAGTTCCAGGCGAAGGTAGATCAGTTCAACCGGGAGGCTGAGGCCGCGGAAAAGGCCGGCAAGTCCGCGAAAGCTGAGAAGCTACGTAGCCAGGCTGCGCAGTGGCAGGAATGGGCGTCCGCCGCCGCTGCCGCTTTGGAGGGCTAGCTCTCCTCTAGCTCTCCTCGGTTTCCTGCTGAGGTTCGCCCTCCTGCTTCTCAAGCTCGGCCTTGCGCTCGCGGCGGGCCTTAGCGCGGGCGCGACGGTCATCGACGATCTCCGCCTCCTCGCGGTCCTCGATTCCGGTGCGCAGGCGCTGCTGAGCCATGCGGGATTCCTCATCGCGGTGTGCCTCTTCACGGCGCGCTGCAGCCAGCGCCCGCTGTAGGGGATTCTTTTGGAACACCACCGCCGATAGCGCATAGAAAAGCACCGTTAGGCCGACCAGGCTGAACAACAGTGGGATGGACGGGCCGTCGCCTGTCTCCGTCGGCGGTTGGGTCTGGCGCACCCAAATGGCAAAAACGTTGTACCACCAGGCCACACCTGCAAAGGCCCAGTTCACCCAGGCAACTATCCAAGACTTCGAAACTAGAGTTCCGATGGTCAAAAGGATCGCAACGAGGCGCAGCCAAGAGAAGATGACTTCGGGCTTGGCCGTCGCGCCGTCCTGCGCCGCCGGGGTGTTAAACAGCACGTCGTAGCCGCGCACGTCGCCCGCGTGTGGCAGGAAAATCATAACTAAAGGAACCAAGAAACCGAAGACGATCAACGGCACGTAGCGGCCCAGAACCACTCGTCCGGCGATCCTGCGCTCAGCGCCTTTGAGATCGCCCCGGTACTCGGCCAGTGCGTCCTGCGCTGTGTGTTCTTTGGAGTTCTTCGCGCTCTTATTGTTGCTACTCACAGCCGCATCCTCCCGTGCTGCATCCGCCCGCAGTCGTAGGCTCGGGCTTCTTTATGCTGGGCATTCCTAGTCCGACGCCCACAGGCGCAGTTGTCGGGGTCTCCCCCAACTCTGTCATGTCGCCCGCCCTGGTGCGCCTGTGGCTCGCTACTCCGCCGTCAGCGATGAGGAAGTGCGGCGCGGCGTCAGTAATAACTACCTCCACGACGTCACCTGCCCGAACGTCGCCTTCGGGCGTGAAGTGCACGAGGCGACCATCGCGGGAGCGACCGGAGCGGCGCTGAGTTCGGTCGTTTTTGCGCCCGTCGGCCTGCACCAACAACTCCTGTGTTGTACCAATGAGCTTGCGGTTTTCTTCTTCGCTGATACGTTCCTGCAAAGCTAGGAGGCGCTCGTAGCGGTCTTGCACGACAGCCTTGGGCACCTGGTTCTCCATTTCCGCGGCCGGCGTTCCGGGGCGGGGCGAATATTGGAACGTGAAGGCGCTGGAGAAGCGGGCTTTCTCCACTACGTCCAATGTCGCCTGGAAGTCCTCCTCGGTCTCTCCAGGAAAGCCGACGATAATGTCAGTGGTGATCGCCGCGTGCGGGATACGTTCGCGCACCTTGTCGAGGATCGCCAGGAACTTCTTAGAGCGGTAGGAGCGCTTCATGTCCTTCAGCACTTTGCCCGAACCGGACTGCAGCGGCATGTGCAGCTGGGGGCACACTGCGGGGGTCTCGGCCATTGCGTCGATCACATCATCGGTGAACTCGGCTGGGTGCGGGCTGGTGAAGCGCAGGCGCTCCAGGCCTTCGATTTCCCCGCAGGCGCGCAGCAGCTTGGAGAAAGCGGTGCGGTCCCGTTCGAGGGTTTCATCGGCGAAATTCACTCCATAGGCGTTGACGTTCTGGCCCAGTAGCGTCACTTCGCTCACGCCTTGTTCCACCAGAGCCTTGACCTCGGCCAGAATCTCTCCGGGGCGGCGATCCTGCTCCTTGCCTCGCAGTGAGGGCACGATACAGAAAGTGCATGTGTTGTTGCAGCCGACGGATACGGAGACCCAGCCGGCGTAGGCAGATTCGCGCTTGGCGGGTAGCACGGAGGGGAACTCCTCGAGCGCGTCGAAGATCTCAACCTCTGCCTTGTGGTTATGCGCCGAACGCTCCAGCAGCGTGGGCAGCGAGCCCAGGTTGTGAGTGCCGAAGACCACGTCCACCCATGGGGCTTTGTCCACCACGGTCTGCTTGTCCTTCTGCGCCATGCATCCGCCTACGGCAATCTGCATCCCGGGGTGCTCGTCCTTGATGGCCTTCATCTGGCCCAAGGTCCCGTAGAGGCGTTTGTCTGCGTTCTCGCGGACCGCGCAGGTGTTGAACACCACGACGTCCGGCGTAACGCCCTCGCTTGCAGGCACATACCCGGAGTCCTCCAGCAGGCCGGAGAGTCGCTCGGAATCGTGGACGTTCATCTGGCAGCCGAAGGTACGCACTTCGTAGGTGCGACCGGCCCCAGAGTTCTTGCCCGTTTGCGTCTGAATCGTCTGTGTCACGTCGATTACCCTACCCCTTTGCCCACTGCGTTTACGAAAGCGAGGTCCTAGCTAACAGCACCTAGTGGCAACCTAGTGACGCCCGCTACAATTCCTCTATCCGCGCGTCCAGCGCGCGGCGAGCGTAGGCCAGAGCCACGCCTTGCGGAAAACCACGGCGTGCAGCCACACCCACTACGCGGCGCAGTGCCTTGTCATATTCTTTGCGGTCGGCGGGGCGAGTCTTTACGCTAGCTGCCTTCTTGGTCACGAGTTCTTCCAGGATTTGCTCCTGGGATTCCGCATCCACCTGTTCCAGAGCATCCTCGATCACAGCGGCGGCGATGCCCTTGCGTTGCAGCTCTCGGCGCAGCACGGAGACTGATTTCTTCTGGTTCTTCTCCCGCTGTCGTACCCACTCACTGGCAAACTCGGCATCATTTAGCATTCCGTTTTCCGTGCAGCGGGCGATGACTTCCTCCACGCCCTCGGGCTCAAAGTCTGCGTCGAGCAACCTTTGGCGCAGTTCCGCCGTGGAGCGTGCTCGATGGTTGATCAGCCGCAACGCCTTGGCCTTAATTGGCGCAAGCCTTTCTTCCTCGGCCACATCCACGAACCTCTCGCCCTCGCCGGGCGAGTAGTTTGCGATTGCCTGTCGAAGTGCCTCTATCTTTTGGTCGCGCTCGTTATGCCTAGTCGGCATTGTTAGTTGGCATCGTCATCGTCGAAGTTCGGGCTGAGGTCGATGGGCTTGTCCTCATCCATCTGGTCCCCAGCGGCTTCCTCGGTCTGCTCGTCCTTCATCTTGGCGTACGGACCGATCTTTAGCTCGCGGGCAATGCGATCCTCCAGCTCTGCGGAAAGGTCCCGGTTGTTCTTGAGGAACTCACGGGCCTTCTCCTTGCCCTGGCCTAGCTGGTCGCCGTCGTAGGTGAACCAGGATCCGGACTTCTTAATCAGGCCGGTCTCCACGCCCAAGTCAATGATGGAACCTTCCCGCGAAATACCTTCGCCGTACAGGATGTCGAATTCCGCGATCTTAAACGGCGGCGAGACCTTATTCTTCACAACCTTGAGGCGAGTACGGTTACCCACCACGTCCTGGCCATCCTTCAGCGCTTGAATACGGCGAATGTCGCAGCGCACGGAAGCGTAGAACTTCAGTGCCTTACCGCCTGTCGTGGTCTCCGGGGAACCGAACATCACGCCGATCTTCTCGCGCAGCTGGTTAATGAAGATCGCGGTCGTACCCGTCTGATACAGCGCGCCGGTCATCTTGCGCAACGCCTGGCTCATCAGGCGGGCCTGCAGACCGACATGCGAGTCGCCCATGTCGCCGTCGATCTCTGCCTTGGGCGTCAACGCCGCCACAGAGTCCACCACAATAATGTCGATGGCACCTGAGCGGATCAGCATATCCGCAATTTCCAGCGCTTGCTCGCCCGTATCTGGCTGAGAAACCAGCAGTGCGTCTGTATCCACGCCGAGCGCACGTGCGTACTCCGGGTCCAGAGCGTGCTCCGCATCCACGAACGCCGCAATGCCACCGGCTCGCTGCGCCTCTGCGATTGCATGTAATGCCACGGTGGTCTTACCAGAAGACTCTGGCCCATAGATCTCCACTACGCGACCGCGCGGGAAACCGCCGATGCCCAGCGCTGCATTGATCGCAATACTTCCGGAGGAAATCGCCTGGATCGGCGGACGGGTATCGTCGCCCAGGCGCATGATTGCACCCTTGCCAAAGTCCTTCTCGATCTGCGCCATCGCAAGCTCCAGCGCCTTCGACCGGTCCTTCCCCGCCGCGGCGGTCTGCTTCTTCTTCGGTGGCATAGAGTTGCCGCCCCTTCCATCTGCTGTGACGTCTGGTGTATTCAAAATCGTCATCTTCTTCGCACCCCCGTTTTGCTTAGACCGGGAACGCTCCGAAAAGGTTCATTGATAGTTGTACTCGACCGCGCGGACAACCATCGTTTCCGACACACACCATACACGAACCTTTGTTCGATTGTTTAACCGAGGCGCCCGCCCCACCACACTAAGGGCGTCAATAAATAAAAGGTTAGATATCCTCACCCAAACGGCGCTCTTCGGGCACATCGAAGTCATCACACAGCGCCAACCACACGTCACGAAGGTCATACCCTTGTTCGATTAGCGCAGAAGGCGTATCCCCCAGTGAGCTCAGCACGTGAGTATCTGAAATAAAAGCTCGGAAGCCATCTCCAAACTCGCCCAAAGTAAGCCGATCAAACTCTGTTCTGCGCATGGTCTACCAATCTACACCCCCACACAAAAGCCCCCTTATTGAACAGTGTTCAAGTTCGCGGGTCTGCTGAGTTATCATGATACTTATGTCATCCTCAGAAACTAGAAACTTTAAAGCGGTAGACCTCGCGTACATCGCCGTCTTCGCAGCACTCATTATCGTCCTCGGCGGCGTGCAGTTGCCTGTCGGCGTGGCCGGCGTGCCTATCGTTCTGCAAAACATGGGCATCGTCCTTGCCTCCCTCATCCTCGGCTTCTGGCGCGGAGGCCTAGCCACCACCCTATTTATCGCCGTAGGCTTCGTCGGCGTTCCCAACATGGCCGGCTGGAAACCCGCTGCCGCAGCCGTCGCGGGTCCCACCGTCGGTTACATCGTCGGCTATGTCATCGCCGCCTTCGTCATCGGCCTGATCGCCCAGTACGCTCCACGCAACGCGAGGGCACGTACCGCCGTCTTCTTCCTCGCGGGCATCGTTGGCGTTATTATCCAATACTTCTGCGGATCGATCGGCCTGATGGTGCGCCTCGGCTACGACTTCTCTACTGCCCTGGCAGCCAACACCCCCTTCATCCCCGGAGACCTCATCAAGGTCACAATCGCCGTCGCCATCGCGCTGACCGTCACCAAGGCAGTGCCAGACCTGCTGCCAACGAAGCGCAAGGCCTAGAACATGCCCCATATCGAGTTCGAAAACGTTGGCGTCACCTTCGATACCTCTACAGGCCAGCGGACCGTCCTCCGAGACATCAACCTTTCCCTCAACGAACGCCGAATCGGCATTATCGGCGCTAACGGCTCCGGCAAGTCCACACTGGTGCGTCTCATCAACGGACTCGCCGAACCCACCACCGGGCAGGTGCGCGTCGCGGGGCTCGATGTAGCGAAACGCGGTCGCGAGGTGCGGCGCAAGGTGGGGTTTGTTTTTAGTGACGCCGACAACCAAATCATCATGCCCACGGTTGCCGAAGACGTCGCGTTTTCCCTGCGTACAACCACCAAGAGTGGCTGCGTAAGGGAGGAAAAGGCAGCTGCAATGCTGCGCACCATGGGGCTGGAGCACCTAGCGGGCGCCTCCCCCCACTTCCTTTCCGGTGGCGAGAAGCAACTGCTGGCACTGGCCTCAGTGCTGGTGGTGGAACCAGAGCTAGTGATTGCCGACGAGCCCACTACCCTGCTGGATCTCGGCAATCGCCGGATGATCGCTCACCGGCTGGCGGAACTGCCTCAGCAATTGATCGTCGTTTCGCATGACCTAGAGCTATTAGAAGGCATGGAGCGAGTACTGTGGATCGCCGACGGCGAGGTACGGGAGGACGGCCCGGCCGATCGGGTAATCGCCGACTATGTAGCAAGCTTCGACGGGTAGGTAACCAATGGCAAAGCCCCTCCACATCAACGTCCCGCTGTCTGTGTACTACCCGGGAAACTCCCTCCTGCACCGCGCACGACCGGGTCTAAAAATTTTTCTACTCTTCTTTTTCCTGGTCAGTAGCGCCATCTGGGCGACCGTGCTGTGGCAGGCAGGGGCTGTCGCCGCTTTCACCGCCGCGTGCTACGCGGTGGCGCGCATCCCTGTGAGTTTGGCACTGCGCCAGATGCTGGCGCCCGCCGTGCTACTGCTGGCCTTCGCCGCGCTGCTGTGGTGGCAGCGGGACTTCCCCACCGCTCTGACTTACTTTGTGGTGATCCTCTCCGCGGTGGCCATGGCGACCCTACTAACCCTGACGACCACCATCGGACAGCTCATGGACGCTGTCGAGTCGGGTCTACGCCCACTGGGAAAAATCGGCCTGCCGGTTGAGACGATCAGCCTACTTGTTGCACTGACCATCCGCCTGATTCCCCTTACCGCGCTGACGGTTAACGAAGTGCTAGACGCAAGAAAAGCACGGGGCGCATCGCGCTCCGTGCTTGCCTTCGGCGTGCCGGTGATTGTTCGCAGCCTATTGCGGGCCCGCCGCCTCGGCGAGGCGCTGAAGTCCCGCGGGGTCGGCAACTAGCTGGAAAGCCTAGCTTTCGCCTCGCAGCTGGCGCATATGCTCGGCCACTGCGTCCTGGCTAACGTTGCCCGCCTGCGGCTGGGCCTGCTCGATGGCCTCTGGCTGCTGTGCCCCACCCAGCTGGTTGTTCGCGCCCCCCTGCATCTCCGCACGGATCTGCTCCAGGCGGGAGTGCCCGACCATCTGGATGCCTGCCTGCTGAACCTCAGCCATGCGACCCTGCACAGAGTTCTGCGCCAGTTCGGCCTGGCCCAGGGCATTAGCGTAACGGCGCTCGATCTTCTCGCGCACCTGATCCAGGTTCGGGGATCCGTTAGAGGCAACGGAGTTCATGGACTGCAGGGATTCCGCAACCTTCTCCTGCATCTTCGCCTGCTCCAGCTGGCTCAGCAGCTTGGTGCGCTCGGCGGCCTTCTGCTGCAGCTGCATGGAGTTGCGCTCCACGGCCTGCTTGGCCTGCGCAGCCTGCTGCAAAGCCTGGTCGTGAAGGCTCTTCATGTCCTCCACCGACTGTTCTGCAGTAACAAGCTGTGCGGCAAAAGCTTCAGCGGCGTTCTCGTACTCCATGGCCTTCTGCTGATCGCCCTGGGCACGGGCCTTGTCAGCGAGATTTAGCGCCTGCTTGGTGTTGGCCTGTAGCTTCTCCACTTCCTCGAGCTGGCGGTTCAGCTTCATCTCCAGCTGACGCTGGTTGCCGATCACTGCTGCTGCCTGCTGGGAGAGGGCCTGGTGCTGCTTCTGCGCTTCTGCAATGGCCTGTTCGATCTGAATCTTCGGATCGGCGTTCTCTTCGATCTTGTTGTCGAAGAGCGCCATCAGGTACTTCCATGCCTTCACGAACGGATTGGCCATGAGCTATAGCTCCTTCAAATGAGAGTAAAACGGGCTAAAAATATTTCTTTTGCGCGGATAATACTACCAAGAATCCACCGCACGTCTGCACCCTTAGGACCCTTAGAGCCCTTAGGCCCGTTCCACTGCACTCGCCGCCATGTTCGCTGCCAACTCCGCAGCCGCCGCGTCCAGAGCCATCATCGAGGCAGCCTCCAAGATTACCGAAGCCACCGAGACCGCCATTGCGTGGCACACACTGGCCAGCAGCTCTGAGGAAACTTCCTTGCGGCCACGCTCCAGTTCAGAAAGGTAGCCCGGGCTGACGTTTGCCAGCGAAGCCAACTGGCGCAGCGTGAACCCGTTATTGGTGCGATATTCCTTCAGGGTCGCCCCCAACGCCTCCCTCAGCAGCGGTTCATCCACGGGCATCCGCTCGGCGGGACGCTCCACCGCAACCGTATCCATGACCATAGTATTGTGACTCATCAATCATCCCAACGTTTCGGGCGGCGCATTTGTTCCCGCTAGTTTACGCGCTGGCCATTTCCAGCGCGCGCGTTAAGCTGAACTGCCGAATTTCTGCCCGCAATTGCTCTTTATCCAGCCCTGCGAACTCTCCTTCGCTCTGCCGCCGCACGAACTCTGCGTACAGGTTCTCCACCCGCGCCCCCCGCGCATAATCGTAGATCCCAATGAAGACCTCTCCCACCGGGTGCCCATCCTGCGGGTCGGGCCCGGCCACGCCCGTCAGCGCCACGCCAACATCTGCTCCGCAACGCCGCGCCGCCCCCTTTGCCAACTCCGCCGCGGTCTCCGCTGCCACCGGTCCATGCGCGCGCAGGGTTTCCTCGCTCACTCCCGCCAGGTCGTGCTTGAGCTCTGTTGCATAGACAATGACGCCACCGCGTAAAACCGCCGAAGCCCCAGGCACCTCTGCAATCGTGGCCGCGCACAGCCCTGCGGTCAGGGATTCCGCCGTCGCGATTGTCAGCCCTCGCCGGGTGAACTCCCGGACCAGGTGTTCGGCGGCAGGGTTCACCGTCATTTAAGCGTTTTCCTTGCGCGAGTCAAGGATGTACTGCACGCCGGTGACAACGGTCTGCACCACGGCCACACCCATCACGATCACAGCGATGGTCTGCACGACCCCGCCGAACGGCAGGATGTAGAGGAACACCGCCAGGGTCTGCAGAACCGTCTTCAGTTTTCCGCCCTTGGAGGCCGGAACGACATTGCCCTTGCGCGCCAACACCATGCGCCAAACGGTAATGCCCAGCTCGCGTACCACGACGATCGCGGTGACCCACCACGGCAGCTCGCCCAAAATGTTCAGACTGACGAAAGCGGAGATCATCAGTGCCTTATCCGCGATCGGGTCGGCCAGCTTGCCGAAGTCGGTGATGACCTCGTAGCGCCGAGCCAGGTAACCGTCCAGCTGGTCGGTGAACATCAGCAGGCTAAAGGCGAGCAGTGCCCACCAACGGTGGGCGCGGTCAGGCTCGGCTCCCGCTACGTCCCAATCCCCCGAGGTCAGGATCAGCCAGAGGAACACCGGGATCAGGGCGATGCGAATGCACGTGAGTACATTCGGCAAGCTCACGCTGTGGACGAACGTGCCAAACGAAGATCGCGGTGCTGAAGTATTCACAAGTACCTATCCTACCGTGGAGCTCTCTTCGTTTTCGGCCAGCTTCTTCTTGCCGACCGTCATGCTCAGGACCGTGGTAACCACCAGCACGCCGACGATGACGATAAGCGACAGCTCCACGGAAACCTCAGGAACGGCAACTCCCTCGCCGCCGTTGATAAACGGCAGGTTGTTCTCGTGCAGCGCATGCAGGATCAGCTTGGTACCGATGAAAGCCAGGATAATGAAAAGGCCGTAGCCGAGGTACACCAGGCGTTCCAGCAGGCCGTCCAGCAGGAAGTACAGCTGTCGCAGCCCCATCAGGGCCAGGGCGTTGGTCGTGAACACGATATAAGGCTCGCTGGTAATGCCGTAGATGGCAGGGATGGAGTCGAGGGCGAACAACACGTCCACGAAGCCGATGGCCACCAGGGCGATGAAAAGTGGCGTCAAAACCCTCTTGCCGTTTTCCTTAAACCACAGACGGTCCGACTCGTAGTGATCCGAGACATGGATAAACTTCCGGGTCATCTTGATGACCATCATGTCCTGCGGGTCCTTCTCTTCCTCGCCAGAGACCTCGTCCCACAGCAGCTTCGCCGCGGTCCACAGCAGGAACAGGCCGAACAGGTAGAAGACGTCAGACCACGCCTCGATGATCGCCGCACCCAGGGCGATGAAGATACCGCGCAGGATCAGTGCCAGCGCAATGCCGATGAGCAGGACCTTCTGCTGGTACTTGCGGGGGATCTTAAAGGAGCTCAGGATAAGCGCGAAGATAAAGAGGTTATCCATGCTCAAGGCCTTCTCGGTGATGTAACCGGCGAAGAACTCCAGGCCGTGCTGGTGCGGGTTACCCGGCTCACCCCAGGTCAGCCAGAGGAAACCGCCGAAGAGGCAGGCGAGAGCCACGTAGAACAGGCTCCACAGCGCCGACTCCTTGATGCTCGGCTCGTGGGGTGTTTTGACGTGGCTGTAGAAATCGAAGACAAAGAATCCGGCGACCACCAGGATGGTGATGGTCCACGTTAAGGCATTTACTTCCATGGAAAACCTCCGGTCGATAAAACACATCACTAAATAGACCGGAGGTCTCCCCTGCCCGTTCCATGAAAGTTACGAGCCGACATGACCGGGAGGTTCGCAGTTTCACCGCAACCTTTCCGTGTTGACGATCAATGTCGAGGGCGCCAAGCGGACTCGGCGTTAGGGTACTCCCCTCCAACTGCCGACTACTCTACACGCAGCGGTGGCCGGCCGCGTTGTAGGGGTTACACAGCTCCGCTCGGGGGGTTAGCGGCGACCACGCGAGTCCCGCCGTCGGTAGGATCCCCACCGTCAACGCCACCGTCGCTGCCATTTTCAGCACCTGGGGAGTCTGCCTCCATGACTTCCTTGGGCGCGTCCTCGGGATTTGCGCCCTTGATCATCCAGAGCATCGTGTCGAGTTCCTCGGGCTTCACCAGCACCTCGCGCGCCTTAGAGCCCTCGGACGGTCCAACCACTCCGCGGGTTTCCATCAGATCCATCAAGCGTCCGGCCTTTGCAAAGCCGATGCGCAGCTTACGCTGCAGCATGGACGTCGAGCCGAACTGGCTGGTAACCACCAGCTCCACGGCCTGCAGCAGGTCCTCCAGGTCGTTGCCAATGTCCGGGTCGATGTCCTTCTTCGCCTCGGCCGCCTTGTCTTCTGTGACCCCCTCTGTGTAGTCGGGCTCGGCCTGATCCTTGGCAGCCTCTACGACGGCGCTGATCTCCTCGTCCGTCACAAAGGCACCCTGAATACGCTGCGGCTTGCCCGCGCCCTGCGGGATGAACAGGCCGTCGCCCATACCGATAAGCTTCTCCGCACCGCCCTGGTCCAGGATCACTCGAGAGTCAGTGGAGGAACTGGTAGCGAAGGCTAGTCGGGAGGGAACGTTCGTCTTAATCAGGCCAGTTACCACATCCACCGACGGACGCTGCGTCGCCAACACCAGGTGGATACCCGCGGCGCGTGCCTTCTGGGTGATTCGCACAATCGAGTCCTCGATCTCGCGCGGGGCGGTCATCATCAGGTCGGCGAGCTCGTCAACCACGCACACGATGTACGGGTATGGGCGGTACTCGCGTTCCGAGCCCAGCGGAGTGGTGATCTCACCGGATTTAACCTTGCGGTTGAAATCCTTGATGTGCCGCACGCGGCTGGCCTTCATGTCCATGTAGCGCTGCTCCATCTCCTCCACCAGCCAGGTCAGAGCGGCGGCCGCCTTCTTCGGCTGGGTGATGATAGGAGTGATCAAGTGCGGGATGCCCTCGTAGGGGGTCAGTTCCACCATCTTCGGATCCACCAGGATCAGGCGTACCTCATCCGGTGTGGCGCGGGTCAGCAGGGAAACCAGCATGGAGTTCACGAAGGCCGACTTACCGGAACCCGTGGATCCGGCCACCAGGAGGTGCGGCATCTTCTGAATCGAGTGGGCAACGAAGTCACCCTCGATGTCCTTACCCAGACCAATTACCATCGGGTCGGCATCACTGCGTACCTTCGGTGCCTCCAGCACGTCGCCTAGGCGCACCATCTCGCGATCGGTGTTGGGCACCTCGATACCAACGGCAGACTTGCCCGGGATCGGCGTCAGCAGGCGCACGTTGTCCGTGGCCACGGCGTATGCCAGGTTGGACTGCAGGTTCGTGATCTTGGAAACCTTCACGCCCGGCCCGAGTTCAACCTCATAGCGGGTCACTGTCGGTCCACGGCTAAAGCCCGTCACCTGCGCGTCGACTTTGAACTCCTCGAACACATCCGTGATCGCCTCGATCATCCGGTCGTTCGTTTCACTGCGAGTCTTCGGCGCATCGCCGTTGATGAGTAGCTCCGTCGACGGCAGCGCGTAGTCGCTTTCTTCCTTCTGTGCTGTGGTTTTCTCTACGCCCTTATCTGTGACGCCCTCAGCCACATCCGCTTCCAGCTCGGACTTCGGCGTAGAGGCGGGGATCGCTGCGGCGTCTATTCCCGAGCGAGCGATGATTGCCTGCCGCACCGAGTCACGAGAGTCGGCCACTGGGTCCCGCTTAGTCTCACGCTTGAGTTCAGCCTTGGACTCAGGCTCAGATTCGGGCCTAGAATCCGCCACCGTCTGCGGGACGTCCTCGTCGTCATCCAGCAGCTCCGCGACGTCCTCCACAGGAGGTGCAGGCTTCGTCTGGGGGCGCTTTGCTTCCGCGCGCTTTGGTTGCGTGCGCTTACGCCGCTTCGGGGTGCGAGAAGCCGCAGTGTCCAGCACTAAAGTCTCGTTGGAGTCAGCTGAGCCGTCGGCGGCGTAGCTCTCCTGCTCCTCCACTGGATAGTTGTCCATCGGCGTACGGCGAGCAGCACGGGTGATTTGACGATCGACGTGACCGTACTGGTCAGCATCATCTTCATCGTCTTCGTAGTCAGCGTAATCATCGCTGTCGCGGCCCTCGCGCCAGCTTCCCACGCCCAGAAAGTCTGCTGCGAGGGCATAAATCTGCTTAACCGTCAGCCCTGTTAGCTGCAGCGCACCGTAGACGATGGCCAGCAGCAGTAGAGGAACGGCAAGGTAAACGCTAAAACCGACAGCCATTGGGGTGCCGATGGCCTGCCCGACAAGTCCGCCAGCACCTGCCTTCCCGGCACTGTCGGTTGGCTGGCCGGCGAAGATATGAATGAGCCCCAGCATGGGCAGGATCACTAGCGCAGAACCGAGCCACAGGCGAACCGTGGAACGCTGAGTGCGCTCGATACCGACCATAAGCACCCAGGCGGCAAACGCCATGGCAATTGGTACCACGTATCCGCCCGCACCGATGATCCAGGTGAGAATCCCAGCGATCGCGTTGCCCACTGCCCCGCCAACTCCAAACCATAGGGTTCCAGCGAGAATCAAAGCCACCGCGAAAACGCCGATGGCAGCACCGTCATAGGAACCGCCAATGCGCATCGGCCCGCTGCTTTCGCTGGCACCCTGAGCTCTGAAGTCGGCGTCAAAACCGTCGTCCTCAGTGTCCGGAGTCCAGTTGTCGTTAGAACGAGCAACGCGACCAGAGTCAAGTTTGTTAGCTTGACTCTTGCGCGAATTTCGCTGCTTCCCCCGCTTGGAGATCACCTGGGTTTCAGCCTCCTCTAGAAATTCCGCATCGTCATAAGAATCAAAGTCACCCGCTTCGCCACGAGACGCCAGGCGGCGCGTGAGCCCACCGAGCCCCCGTGCCGCGCCACTGAAAGCAGACCCTAACGAGTGGCCGACCACGCCAAAGGCGCTGCCGGTCCTTTCGAAGTCCTCGCCCCCGGCATAGCCAGAGTAACCGGCACCGACTGGGGCGGTGGATCGAGTATCTTCGAATCCACCTCGACGGCCGGAGCTTGGTCGGTTGGCGCGTGCGCCCCTTCCTCGGGGTGCAGAACTGCGAGAACGACTAGTGACAGACATGGCCATCACTTTAGTCGCACCGATCACAGTAGTCACATGAGCAACACGCGCTTTGTTCTAAAAAGATGCTCAGATTTGGCGGAAGAAGATCTCTAAAACACGTGACGCTTAATGCGCGCGGTCGTGTCCTCATCCGCAGGAGTCATAACAACGTCCACAGCGCTATCACGGCCATAAAGCCACAGCAGCATCTCCCCGGCCTCACCGCTTACCCGTACCTCGTCGATACTATCGGCACCCGCACGAACCACCGTCGGCGCGGAGGCGTCGGTCCGCTCCAACACCACGTGAATGGTCGAGGAACGCAGGAAGAATTTTGCCATCTTCCCTACTGCCTTCCACAGATCATCCCGCGCAGATTGCGGAAGGTCGCGGGGAGCATAGTCCCCTCCCCCACGGCGCAGATCCTCGTGGTGGACGAAGTTTTCGGCTAGGTTGGCGTACTTGTCCGCCAGGCGCAGCGGGTTCCACGTCGGCGGGCCATTGCGGTACATCTCCACCAGCTCTGTGTACGGCTTGGACTCGTAGTCGTGGCTGACGGAATCCAGACGATTGGCCAAACCCTTGAAGAACATGCCCGCGGCGGCATCCGGACGGTATTCGCGGATAACAAGGTGGACCGCCAAATCGCGAGCAGTCCAGCCCGCGCACAACGTGGGTGCGGTGGGACTGGACTGCTCCAGTAGGTTCGCCAGGGCTTCGCGTTCTGCTTGGGAGGTGTTCATGTTGTGTTCCATGCCACCCCAGCGTAGCGAAACCTTAGGCTATACGGATTCGCGCGATTCGTCTTCCTCGAGTTCCTCGACAATCTCAGAGCTCATCGGTACGACAGTCGGCACGATCATCGGCTTGCGGTTCCACTTGTCGGAGATCAGCTTGCCCACCTTGCGACGGATAGCCTGAGCCATGCGGTAGGGATCGTTCTCGCCCTCGCCGGCCAGGTCGATCATGATGTTGTCGACCTTCTCCTGGATTTCCTTGAGCATGTCGCGGGCGTCATCGGAGAAGCCCTTGGCCTGCACACTCGGAACCTCCAGCGGACGACCGGTGCGGTTGTCGATGACGGTGGTGATGGAAATCAGGCCACCCTCAGACATGGTGGTGCGGTCTTCCAGAACCCCACTGTCGATATCGCCCATGCGGGTGCCGTCGACGTACAGGTTTCCGACGGTAATCTGGCCAACCACCTTCGCGTGGCCATTGTGCAGGTCGACAACCACGCCGTTCTGCGCCAGCGGAATGTTGTTCGGGTTCACGCCGGTGCTGATCGCCAGCTCCTTGTTGGCGCGAAGGTGGCGCCACTCGCCGTGTACCGGCATCGCGTTGCGCGGACGGGCGGCGTTGTAGAGGAACAGCAGCTCGCCGGAGTAGCCGTGGCCAGAGGTGTGCACCTTGGCGTCACGGCCAGTGATCACGGTCGCACCGATCTGAGACAGCATATTAATCACGCCGAACACTGCTTCCTCGTTACCCGGAACCAGGGAGGAGGACAGGATAATCAGGTCGCCGTCGCGGACGGTGATCTGACGGTGCTCACGACGGGCCATACGCGACAGTGCCGCCATCGGCTCGCCCTGGGTACCCGTGGTAATCAACACGACCTTGTGCGGAGCCATCTTGGAGGCCTCGTCCATCGAGACGATGGTGCCGCGAGGGACGTTTAGGTAGCCCATGCGCTCGGCGATCTCCATGTTGCGGATCATGGAACGGCCGTTGAAGGCAACCTTGCGGTTGGCCGCCACGGCGGCGTCCACGGCCGACTGCACACGGGAGACGTTCGATGCGAAGGAGGCGATAATGACGCGCTGCTTCGCGTCGCGCACCAGGCGCTTCAGTGTCGGCGCAATCTCCGCTTCAGAGCCAGAGACGCCCGGAGTGGTCGCGTTGGTTGAGTCACACAGGAACAGATCCACGCCCTCGTCACCGAAGCGGGACAGTGCCGGCAGATCCGTCGGTCGGCCGTCCAGCGGGGTCTGATCCAACTTGATGTCGCCAGTGTGAACCAGCAGGCCAGCGCCGGTCTTCAGGGCAATGCCCAGGCAGTCCGGGATGGAGTGGTTCACTGCAAAGAAGCGCAGGTCGAACGGGCCGCGGCTCTCATGGGAGTTCTCGTCGACCTCGATCAGCTTCGGACGCTGGCGGTGCTCCTGAGTCTTTGCAGAGATCAGCGCACAGGTAAAGCGGGACGCGATGATTGGAATATCCGCACGCTGCTTCAGCAGCCACGGGATAGCGCCGATGTGATCTTCGTGACCGTGGGTGATGACCAGCGCTTCCACGCGGTCCCACTTGTCCTCCAGGTAGCTGAAATCCGGCAGGATCAGATCCACGCCCGGCTCACCGGAGCTCGGGAACAGCACGCCACAGTCGATGATCAGCAGACGGCCTTCGTATTCGAAGACCGTCATGTTGCGGCCGATTTCGGAGATACCGCCAAGCGCGACAATGCGCAGGCTGCCCTTCGGCTGCTTCGGCGGCTTCGGCAGGCGCTGCGTCAGGTCCGCGCCCTGCATGGCCTTCAGTGCGCCCTTGCGACGGTCGCCACCGCGACCCCGGCCGCGGCCCTTTCCGCCTCCGTTGTTGTTGCGGTTGCCACCGTTGTTGCTGTTGTTGCCGCCATTGTTACCGTTGCCACGGCCACGACCACGGGAGCGACGGTTGCGGTTTCGGTTTCCTCCACCGTTTTTTTCATTGCCGCCGGAGTTGTTGTCGTTGTTGTTCTTAGCGACGCCACCGTCGTTGAAAACCGTTGCAGCCTCAGCGTTAGAGACAGCGGTGTTATCCGATTGTGCTTCCGCTTCAGCGCTCGGCGGAGCGGCCTTCCGAGTAACCTTGCGGCCTCGGGAACGTTGTTCAGTCATATTTTCCCTATACCCCTGCTGCTTGCAGGTCTTGAGCCAACTGATCCATCTCAGCGGCGGTTGGTTCGATAATGGGAAGACGCGGTGCACCCACGTCCTTCCCCTTTAGCTTTAGTGCTGCCTTCGCGAATGTCACGCCTCCGAGGCGGGCCTGTGCCTTCTGCAGCGGCTGCAGTTGCACTGCGATGCTACGAGCGGTGGCGATGTCGCCTGCGTCAAACGCATCCCTCAGCTGCTTGAGCTGTCGCGTTGCTACATGGCCAATCACAGAGATAAAGCCGGTGGCACCTGCGGCCAACCAAGGCAGGTTCAACGGGTCATCGCCCGAGTACCAAGCCAGGTCAGTATTCTCAATCAGCTCCATGCCTGCGGCCAGGTCTCCCTTTGCATCCTTGACGGCTGCGATCTGTGGATGATCGGCCAGTCGGTGCAGGGTTTCTGGCTCCACCGGGACTACGGAACGAGAGGGGATGTCATAGACGCACACTGGAATATCCACCGCGTCCGCAACAGTCGTGAAGTGCTGGTAGATACCCTCTTGGCTGGGACGAGAGTAGTAAGGAGTCACAACCAGCAGAGAGTCAGCCCCCGCCTCCTGCGATGCGCGAGACATTTCTACGGTGACAGCTGTGTCATAAGACCCGCTTCCGGCGATGAGCTTCACGCTGTCGCCGAGCTCGGATCGTACTGCTCTGAGCAGGTCAAGTTTCTCGGTCGCACCCGTGGTGGGTGATTCTCCGGTAGTTCCGGCCAAGACCAAAGAATCGCAGCCCTCATCCACGAAGTGGCCAGCAAGTGCCACACCCGCGTCCAAGTCGATGGAGCCATCCTTCTTGAAGGGGGTCACCATCGCAAGAGAGATAGTTCCGAAGTGCGCGGATCCCCTTGTTGCTGCGTTACCTGTACTCATGACTTCCCAGACTACCTTCCTTCGCGAGAAACTCACGTATTTGGTGTTAATTTCGGCGGGTTGTAGTTAACGGCTTTCGAGGCCCGATCGTCCTAAGATTCACCGACGTATGGGCTCGTCGCCATCTCTCCGCCGTCGTGCAACTGCGTGATCGAAAAGTCCTCGAACACGTTCGGCGCTACTTTCTGCAGCTCGCGCAAGCACGCGACGGCGATCCGCCGGATCTCCGGATCCGCGTGCTCGGCCGCACGCATAGCAATGAAGTGCCGCCAGCTACGGAAGTTACCGCTCATAACGAAGCGGGTTTCGATACAGTTCGGCAACACTGCCCGCGCCGCCTGTCGTGCCTGCTTTGTACGCAGCACAGCGTTCGGTTCCTCGGCGAAGTCCTCGCCCAGGCCATCAAGGATCTCTCGATAAGCGTCGTAGGCCACATCCGCTGCCTGCAGAAACAGCTTCTTCAAGTCCTCGTTGCCGGCTACCGCTTCGGGCACCACGACCCGTGCCTCGTCGGCGGGCACATACCGCTGCGATAGCTGGCTGAAGCTGAAATGCCGATGACGCATGATCTCGTGGCTGCACGAACGGGACACGCCGCGCAAGTACATCGAGGCGCTGGCATGCTCCAGCAGCGTGGTGTGGCCAACGTCCATGATGTGGCGGATGTAGGCCGCATTCGTCGCGGTATGCGGGTTGGGCTTATCCCACGTTTCGTAGCAAGCCCTGCCCGCGAACTCGACCAAAGCGGCGCTATCTTCCGCGTCGGTTTGCCAGTCTAGGTCCGGCACTGAATCGAAGGCAGTGTGACCCACCAGGTCGATCTGTAGAGGTGCAACTGTAGCCATGAACTAGGCCTTAGCACCGCCGTCAGAATTGCCGTTGGCATCACCGTCTAGCCCCAGGAACTTCTCCAAACCGATGGTCAGGCCCGGGTTCTCGGCAATCTTCTCCACTCCGATCATGATTCCCGGCACGAAAGACTCACGGTCGTAGGAATCCTGCTTCAGGGTCAGAGTCTGACCCTTGGTACCGAAAATAACCTGCTCGTGGGCAACCATGCCGGTCATGCGCACAGCGTGCACCGGCACTCCCTGTACGTCAGCGCCACGCGCCCCGTCCAGCGACTGCGCGGTGGCGTCAGGCTGCTCGGGTAGACCGGCGGCCTTACGAGCACGCGCGATGCCTTCCGCGGTGTGCACCGCAGTACCCGAAGGAGCATCCACTTTGTTCGGGTGATGCAGCTCCACGACCTCGGCGGATTCGAAGAAGGGCGCTGCGATTTCCGCAAACTTCATGGTCAGTACCGCGGAGATGGCGAAGTTCGGGGCGACCAGCACACCAGTATTCGGAGATTCCTGCAGCCAACCGCGAACAGTCTCGAAACGCTCTTCCGTCCAGCCGGTTGTACCTACGACGGCGTGAATGCCGTTGTTGATGCAAAATTCCAGGTTGCCCATAACTGCATCCGGAACGGTGAAGTCCACCACGACCTCAGCCTTGTTATCCACCAACGCCTGCAGGTCGTCACCGTGGTCGATAGCGACCACCAGCTCGTGGTTAGCGTCGGCCTCAACGGCGGCTACAACGGCGCTGCCCACGCGCCCGCGGGCGCCCAAAACACCAATGCGAGTCATAGATCAATGTCTCCTTAAAGTAGCTCGTAAATAGCTAGCGGCTAGTTGTCTTCGACCAGGACCAGGGAGATCTTCCCGCGGTTATCGATGTCCGCGATCTCCACCTCGAGCTTGTCGCCCACCGAAACCTCGTCCTCAACCCGCTCGATGCGGCGATCGCCACCCAGGTTGGAGATGTGGATCAGGCCATCACGACCCGGCAGCAGGGAAACGAATGCACCGAACGCGGTGGTCTTCACCACCGTGCCCAGGAAGCGGTCGCCCACCTTCGGCTGCTGCGGGTTGGCGATGGCGTTAATTTTCTCCTCTGCCTCGCGTGCAGACTCGCCGCCAACGGCGGAGATGAACACCGTGCCATCATCCTCGATGGTGATATTTGCGCCGGTCTCCTCGGTGATCTGGTTGATGGTCTTGCCCTTCGGGCCAATGACCTCACCGATCTTGTTCTGCGGGATATTGATACTGGTGATGTGTGGGGCCAGGTCACTCATATCGTCCGGAGAGTCGATGGCCTCTTCCATCAGCTGCAGGATCTCCAGGCGAGCAGTACGTGCCTGCTGCAGCGCCTCCGCCAACACGTCGGAAGGAATGCCGTCCAGCTTGGTGTCCAGCTGCAGGGCCGTCACGAAGTCGGGAGTACCCGCAACCTTAAAGTCCATGTCGCCAAAGGCATCCTCGGCGCCCAGAATGTCGGTCAGGGTGACGTACTTGTCCTTGCCGGCCTTGCCAACCTTTCCAGTCACCAGGCCCATGGCAATACCCGCCACCGGCGCCTTCAGCGGTACACCGGCGTTGTACAGGCTCAGGGTCGAGGCGCACACGGAACCCATGGAGGTCGAGCCGTTGGAGCTCAGAGCTTCGGAGACCTGGCGGATGGTGTAAGGGAAGTCATCGCGGCTGGGAATGACGGGCGTCAGTGCGCGCTCCGCCAGCGCACCGTGACCAATTTCGCGACGCTTCGGGGAGCCCACGCGGCCGGTCTCGCCAGTGGAGTACGGCGGGAAGTTGTAGTGGTGAATGTAGCGCTTCGAGGTCTCCGGACCCAGCGAGTCAATCTGCTGCTCCATCTTCAGCATATCCAGCGTGGTTACGCCCAGGATCTGGGTCTCGCCACGCTCAAACAGGGCGGAACCGTGAGCTCGCGGGATCAGTTGGACAACGATGCCCAGGTCGCGGATCGTGGTGCTGTCGCGGCCATCGATGCGGAAGCCATCCTCTAGGATGCGGCGACGCACCACTGCCTTGGTGACCTCGTTGTGAGCCGCACGGATCTCCGCCTCGCGCTCCGGGAACTCCGGCAGCAATTCATCAACGTTAGCCTGCATGTTCGCAGCCAGAGCCTCGTCGCGCTCCTGCTTGTCAGCAATGGCCATGATGTCTTCCAACGCATCCAGCGCTTCCGCCTGGACAGAGGCGAAAACGTCCTCGCCATAGGGCGGGAACAGCTCAAATTCGCGGGTTTCGGCGTCCACAGCCTTGGCCAGAGCGTTCTGCGCCTCACAGAGCGTGGCAATGAACGGCTTAGCGGCCTCGATACCCTGCGCCACAACCTCTTCGGTCGGTGCCGGTGCGCCCTCGGCGATGCGCTCGACGACGTTATCGGTGGCTCCAGCTTCGACCATCATGACCGCAACGTTCGGCTCGCTGCTGCCTGCACCCTTGCCGCGCCCGCGTCCACGGCCACGGGCAGGCTTCACGGGCTCGGTCACGCGACCGGCTACGACCAACTCGAAGATGGCCTTCTCTTCCTGCTCGCGCGTCGGGAATGCAACCCACTGGCCCTCCGGGTGGTCGGAATCGACAACCAGCGCCATGCGCACGCCACCCACCGGGCCGGAAACCGGCAGGCCGGACAGCTGGGTGGAGGCGGAAGCACCGTTGATGGCCAGCACGTCGTAGCGATCCTTCGGATCCATCGACAGCACGGTCACGATGACCTGCACCTCGTTGCGCAGGCCGCGCACGAAGGTGGGACGCAGCGGACGGTCGATCAGGCGGGCGGCCAGGATCGCATCCGTGCCCGGGCGACCCTCGCGGCGGAAGAAGCTGCCTGGAATGCGACCGACGGAGTACATGCGCTCTTCCACGTCCACGGTCAGCGGGAAGAAATCGATGCCCTCGCGCGGCTGGCGGGAGGCGGCGGTGGTGGACAGCAGCATCGTGTCCTCGTCCAGGTAGGCCGTCACTGCCCCATCGGCCTGGCGGGCCAACAGCCCGGTTTCAAAGCGGATGCTGCGGGTGCCGAAGTCACCGTTATCAATGGTGGCCTCTACTTCCCACACACCGGCATCTGGGTCAACGAGCTCTGCTTGGATGTTCTGCTTCTTCGTACTCATAATGGGGTTTCGCAATCGCCTTTCTGCGTTACCTTGCGTTGCACTCCACGACGGTTGTCTGTTCGTCTGGTCTTCGGTGCCGACGCCACCGACGTGGAATTCTTCTTTAACTATCTGATTGGCTTTTAGGTTTTAACCGGGCTCAACACTAGCACGAAATAGCACAAACGCCCGCCACCTCGTACTTTGCGAGGTGGCGGGCGTTTGTCTTAAAGCTTTAGCGACGCAGACCCAGGCGCTCAATCAGGGAGCGGTAGCGGTCAACGTTGTTCTCAGCCAGGTACTTCAGCAGGCCCTTGCGGCGACCAACCAGCAGCAGCAGGCCACGGCGGGAGTGGTGGTCGTGCTTGTGGTACTTCAGGTGCTCGGTCAGCTGACGGATGCGAACGGTCAGCAGTGCGATCTGAGCTTCCGGGGAGCCCGTGTCGGTCTCGTGCAGGCCGAACTCCTTGAGAGTCTCGGTCTTCTGTTCCTTGGACAGTGCCATGGATGAATCTCCTTGATAGTTATTTCAGTCCGCGCGAAAGGTTTAACCAGCGACTACCGCAGACCACAGTCGCTAGACCTGGGGAGTCTACCACGCCCAGACACCAGTTCCCAAAACGCTTATCCCAGCGCCTTGCGGGTATCGGTGACGTCCCGGCCAATGGCCTCGATCAACTCGTCTAGGGAGTTGTACGTCTCCATTCCCCGCAGGTGGTGTACGAACTCCACCGCAATGTCCAGGCCGTATAGGTCGGCATCGTGGTCCAGGATGAAGCTCTCCACACTGCGCGGTTCGTGGCCGAAGGTGGGGTTAGTGCCGACGGAGATCGCAGCCGGCAGCCGCTCGCCCACCGGCATGGTGCCGATAGTCGCACCAGTGGAAATTCCGTGCCCCGGCAGAATCGTCACATAGCCGGCGTAAACACCGTCGGCGGGCAACGCGAACTTCTCGGCGAAGTACAGGTTGGCCGTGGGGAACCCCAGCGCCCTACCGCCGCGGCCGGCACCGTGGGTCACCTCCCCGGCCACCCGGAAGTGCCTCCCTAGCGCCTCATTAGCGCCGTCTACGTTGCCTTCGGCCAGGGCCTGGCGGATCCACGTAGAGCAGACCACGTGGTCGCCGTCCTCCAGCAGTTCCAGCACGTCCACCCGCATGCCTCGAGCAGCGCCCAGTTCGCGCAGGGTCTCGGGCGTGCCCGCCGCCTTGTGGCCGAAGGTGAAGTTATCCCCCACCACCACGGCCTTGGCGTTCAGCATCTTCACCAGCACCTGGTCGACATATTCCTCCGGCGACCAGCTGGCGATTTGCTTGGTGAACGAGACGACGACCACGTGATCAATGCCGTACTCGTGCGCTAATTCCGCGCGGCGACGCACACTCGATAGCAACGGTGGCACCGCATCTGGCTTAAACACAACGGTCGGGTGCGGGTCGAAGGTGAACATCACGCTCGGAACTCCCCGTTCGCGCGCCAACTCCACCGCACGCTGTAGTAGCTGTTGGTGCCCGCGGTGCACGCCGTCGAACACGCCGATGGTCACAACGGTGCCACCGGCTGCCAGGTGTTCAGGGATTCTGTCCAGTCCGTACCAGATACTCACACGTTGCATGCTAGTCGATAGGCTGTGGGTATGAACCAACGCAGTGCCCGTTCCGTCCTGAGCCGTTCCGGGGTCGTCCTCGTAGATAAGCCCTCCGGCCCCACGTCGCACGACATGGTGGCTAAACTTCGCCGGATCATGGGAACGCGCCGAATCGGCCATTCCGGAACCCTCGATCCAATGGCCACTGGGTTGCTAGTTGTGGGCGTCGAAAGAGGAACAAAGTTCCTGGCCCACGTCGTCACTCACGACAAGCGCTATGAGGCAACCGTCCGTTTAGGGGTCGCCACCCACACCGATGATGCACAGGGCGACGTGCTTTCCACCGCCTCTCCCCAAGACCTGCAGGCGCTCACCGAACAGCAGGTCCGCGAGGCCTTCGCTGCGCAGCGGGGCGACATCATGCAACGCCCGACCTCGGTTTCTTCCATCAAGATTGACGGCAAGCGCGCCCACGAGCTTGTCCGGGAGGGCCACGACGTAGTGTTGCCCGAGCGTCCCGTCACGATCTTTTCGTTGGAGGTGCTCGATGTTGTTGTTGATGACGCCACCTCTTGCATCGACGCCCGCATTTCCGTGCACTGCTCCAGCGGTACATATATCCGGGCGATTGCCCGGGACGTCGGCGAGGCTTTGGGCGTGGGAGGTCACCTGACACAGCTCCGCCGTACCTCGGTAGGCCCTTTCGACGTCTCCGAAGCACGGACGTTGGAGCAGCTCGAGGAGGATCCAAGCCTGACCCTCAATCTGGACGAGGCTATGGTGCGTTGTTTCGATACTCGCGAGATCAGCGAATCGGAGGGCGTTGACCTATCCCTGGGCAAATGGCTGAAACCCGTCGGCAACAAGGGGGTACGCGCCGCGGTCACTCCATCTGGGCAGGCCATCGCACTGGTCGAAGAAAAGGGCAAACGAGCTTCCAGCGTGTTCGTCGCCCGCCCAGCAGGTATGGACTAACGCGCCGGAACGGCCGCGGCGGTGATCACGTAGCCGTTGCGTATCGTCCAGCGCCCCTGGATGAACGGAACCGGAACCGGGCGCGCCAACAAGTAAGAGGTGAACGTACCGTCGGGGCGCAAGTCGATGTCCGCCTGATCGAAGTCCAGGAAACGGTGCGTCAACGGGAACCAGGTCTTGTACGTGGCTTCTTTCGCACTGAACAGCACGGTATCCAGCAGCTGCAGATCTTCGGAGCGCATCGCCTTGTGGATGCGGCGCTGCTCGCCCAACCTGGCGATCGAATTAAACACGCCCTCCGGCAACGGGCGAGCCACCTCTACGTCGATGCCCACCGACGCCCAACGGTCGGATGGAGCAAGCAATGCCGCGCGGAAGCCCTCGGTGTGAGTTAGGGATCCGGAAATTCCCTGTGGAAACAGCGGCATGCCGCGCGGCCCGCGCAGAATCGGCGAGTGTGCGTCCCTGAAGTTCTTCAGAGCCTGGTGCGCACACCAGCGTGAGTCGCCAAAGTCGGCCTTGCGCCTGTCCACTGCCCCATCTACCAGCGCCTGTTCCTCCGCCGAGAGGGTATAAAACTGGGTCAGGTCCCCTTGTATGCTATGCAATTCTGCGCAGGCCGTACCCTGGGGCAGCAATCCGCGCGGAATGGTGGGCTGCTGGGAGCCGAAAGATTCTACAATGGCCAGATCTCCTGGCGCCGTTGCGAGTGTTACGTCGTGTCTCATGCTGTCACCTCCTCGACGAGTACTGGGTAGGGCCACAATTTCGTTTCCAAGCGGGGTGGAAGGCTAACCTTCCTCTCCCTCGGATAACCGAGTGAGACCTCCGTGTGCGTTACATTGCCGAGCGAGAATTGTACCGGAATGTGCAAATGCCCATAGACCACCGTTTCCGCCCGATAACGCTGGGGCCATTCCTGCGTGTGCCGCGTTCCCGACCACAGGCCGATCTCCTGGTGCCGGACGTTAGCCATCGCTTCCCTCGCCAGCGGCCAGTGGTTCACCAGAATGGTCGGTCCCTCCACAGACGCCAGGCGGCGCACCGAATAACGCAGCCGTTCTCGGCACCACAAAATCACGTCCTCATACGGCGCAATTGCCAGGTCATCCATGAGGACAATGCCTTTATCACGGGCTGCCGCCAGCGCTGCGGTGGGCGTCATAGTCGGGTCGCGCCACGAGTGATCGTAAAGAGTAAACAGCGGCACCACGGTGTGGCCCGCGAACATCGGGAAGGGATCCTCCGGGGTAAGTACTCCGAGGCGCTGGGCAGACGCGATAACGGCATCGTATTTAGCTCGGCCGTGGATCGCATCGCTGCTGCGGCTATAAATCTCGTGGTTGCCGGGGGTGTAGATAACCTGAGCGAAGCGGCTCTGCAGCAGCCCCAGGGTCCGCTCGATGGTAGGCAGATCCTCTGCGATGTCCCCGGCCACAATGAGCCAGTCGGCGGGGTTCGTAGGCTTAACGTGCTCGCGAACCAGATCCAGATTGCCGGGGGCGCGCACGTGTAGGTCGCTGACGGCCCATAGGGTTCGGGTCATCGGGCGCTTCCCCCTCTTTTCAATCAAGTCACAACGATTAACAAGCTTAACACTAGTTAATCCACTTATCACCAGCGAAGCGCCAGGTGACGAAAGCCAAACGGATCAAAATAAAGCTGAAAAGGCCCCACCAGATGCCAACCAAACCCCAGCCAAAGATCCAGGAAAGCCACACCAACGGAATAAAACCGGCCAGTACCGAAACAATGGTGGCGGTACGCAAAAAGGCTGCATCTGCCGCCCCGAGCAGTACCCCGTCCAGGGCAAACACGATACCGCCAGCCAGCACCAACAACACCAACAGCCACCACGGACCGCCGATCGTGGCCAGCACATCGGCATCAGCCGTAAAGATGCGCGGGATAACGTTGGCGCCCGCTGCTAGCCCAGCAGCAAGCACCAGGCTGGCAGCAACGGAGAAGCGCAACACGGAGACGCCGACCTTGCGGGCCGTCGCAGCCGAGCCTGCGCCCAGTGCCGCGCCTACTAGCGCCTGGGCGGCAATAGCCACGGAATCCAGCACCAAAGTCAGGAAGTTCCACAGCTGCAGCAACACCTGATGGGCAGCCAGCGGAGCCGGCCCCATACGACCAGCCACCGCGGCTGCAGAAATGAAAGCAACCTGGAAGCTCAGGCTGCGTAGGATCAGGTCCCGCCCCATCACCAGCTGAGACTTGATTACCGCCCAGTTCGGGGCCAGGGACTTGCCGTCCCCCTCCCCGCGCCAATAGACCACTAGTGCCCCGATGAAGCAAGCGGCAATGATGACTTCCCCCAGCACGTTGGCATATGCCGAGCCGACCAGCCCATATCGACGCACGGCTAAAGGCACCATTGCTGCCATCGGGATCACCCCGGCCAGCGTGAACCACAGCGGCAGCTTCGTATTAGACATTCCCCGGAGCCAGCCATTCCCCGCCATGGTGCACAGCGCCGGAATAATCGACGCGCACGTCACCCGCATCCACTTCGTGGCTTCGGAGACGACGGTGGCGTCATTAGAAAAGAAGCCCATGATCACCGGGGCGAAGGCGAAAACAACGCCAGCCAACAACGCGCCCACGGCCAGGGCAACCCACGTCGCCTGCACTCCCTCGTAGATCGCATCGGAACGGCGGCCGGCGCCATAGTGACGCGCGGCGCGGGCAGTCGTGCCATAAGAAAGGAATGTCAGCTGGGTAGTGACAGTGCCCAACACCGTCGCGCCCGCAGCCAACGCGGCCAGATCCGTCGCCCCCAGACGCCCCACGACCGCCGTGTCGAACAACAGGTACAGCGGGGTGGCCGCCAATACAACAAGAGCCGGCCAGGCCAGCCCCAAAATATTGCGGGCATCGGCCTGGCCGGAAGAAGCGTTGGCAGTCACTACGGCTTGTACGGATCCTCGTCGCCTGCCGGGCGGGCACCCGCAGACTGAGCGCGCAGTGCCTCGTCCTGAGCCTTCGCCCGGGCTAGCAGCTCCTCGAAGTGCGCAGAGGCCTCCGGAACCGTATCCAAGCTAAAGCTCAAGGTCGGAGTGAAGCGCACGCTCAGCTGATCGCCGACGATCTTGCGCAACTGTCCCGTAGCCTTGGCCAGCGCCGCCTCCGCCGTAGCGGTATCCGGCTCTGCGTCCACGGTCTTGCCACGCACGGTGTAAAACACCGTCGCGTCGTGGAGGTCGCCGGTAACGCGCGCGTCCGTGATGGTCACGAACTCCAGGCGCGGGTCCTTAATCTGCCGCTCGATGGCCGTGGCAACAATCTGCTGAATGCGCTTAGCCATGCGCGCAGCACGCGCGTGATCAACCATTAACTTCTCCTTCTCAAGACCTAGGCCACTAAACAGTTCCAGTTTTCGAGGTGCGCGGCTTTTAGGTGCGCGGCACCTCGACCAGCTCGAAGACTTCGATGATGTCGTCGACCTGAATGTCAGGGTACGACAGCACCATACCGCACTCGTAGCCAGCGGAGACCTCGGTGACGTCGTCCTTCTCGCGGCGCAGCGACTCGATCGTCGTCTTCTCCGCCACGACGTTGCCGTCGCGGACGAGGCGCGCCTGGGCGTTGCGGCGGACCTTGCCGGTCTCCACCATGCAACCTGCAATGAGACCCACAGAGGAAGCCTTGAAAATCTGGCGAATCTCCGCCGTACCGATCTGCTTCTCCTCGTAGATGGGCTTCAGCATGCCCTTCAACGCTGCCTCTACCTCCTCGATCGCCTTGTAGATGATCGAGTAGTAGCGGATATCCACACCCTCGGCGTTGGCCACTTCAGTGGCCTTGCCCTCTGCACGGACGTTGAAGCCGATGATCACCGCGTCGGAGGCGGCGGCCAGGTTGACATTGGTCTCCGTCACAGCACCGACACCACGGTCGATGATGTTCAGATCCACCTCGTCGTCGACCTCGATCTTCAGCAGCGCGTCTTCCAGCGCCTCGACCGTACCGGCGTTGTCGCCCTTCAAGATCAGGTTCAGAGTGTTGGTTTCCTTCAACACCGAATCCAGATCCTCCAGGGAGACGCGCTTGCGGCTGCGTGCAGCCAGCGCGTTGCGACGGCGAGCGTCACGGCGGTCCGCGATCTGACGGGCGGTGCGGTCTTCGTCGACAACCAGCAGGTTATCGCCGGCACCGGACACGCTGGTTAGGCCGAGCACCTGGACCGGACGGGACGGGCCAGCCTCCTGAACGTCGTTACCGTGTTCGTCGATCATGCGACGCACGCGGCCGTAGGCGTCACCAACGACGATGGAGTCACCGATGCGCAGGGTACCGCGCTGCACGATGATCGTGGCAACTGGGCCACGGCCACGGTCGAGGTGTGCCTCGATGGCCACACCCTGGGCGTCCATGTCCGGGTTAGCGCGCAGATCCAGCGAAGCATCAGCCGTCAGCAGAACAGACTCCAGCAGCTGGTCGATGTTGGTGCCCTGCTTAGCAGAGATGTCCACAAACATCGTCTCACCGCCGTATTCCTCCGGAATGAGGCCGTACTCGGTCAGCTGGCCACGGATCTTGTCCGGCTGAGCGCCTTCCTTATCGATCTTGTTCACCGCGACCACGACCGGAATGTCGGCGGCCTTAGCGTGGTTAATCGCTTCCACGGTCTGCGGCATCACGCCGTCATCCGCAGCGACCACCAGAATCGCAATATCGGTGGACTTTGCACCGCGAGCACGCATAGCAGTGAACGCCTCGTGACCCGGGGTATCCAGGAAGGTAACCAGGCGGTCTTCGCCTTCCATGCTCACGGACACCTGGTAGGCACCGATGTGCTGGGTGATGCCGCCAGCCTCGCCGGAACCGACGTTGGCCTTACGGATCGTATCCAGCAGGCGGGTCTTACCGTGGTCGACGTGACCCATGACGGTAACCACCGGCGGGCGCTGGGCCAGGTCTTCGTCCTCGCCCTCGTCCTCACCAAACTGCAGGTCGAAGGACTCCAGCAGCTCGCGATCCTCGTCCTCTGGGGAGACGACCTCGACCTTGTAATCCATTTCTTCACCGAGCAGCATCAAGGTTTCGTCAGATACCGACTGGGTAGCGGTCACCATCTCGCCCAGGTTGAAGAGTGCCTGGACCAAAGCTGCCGCATCCGCCTTAATCTTCTCAGCAAAGTCCATCAGGGATGCACCACGAGCGAGACGAATCTTCGCGCCCTTGCCGTTAGGCAGCTTCACGCCGCCAACGACGCTCGGCGCCTGCATTGCCTCGTACTCGTTACGCTTCTGACGCTTCGACTTGCGTCCCTTGCGCGGTGCGCCACCTGGACGACCGAATGCACCTGCGGTGCCGCCACGACGCCCACCGCGACCACCGCGCGGGCCTCCCGGACCACCGGGACCACCTGGACCGCCGGGGCCACCGTGACGTCCACCGCGACCACGGCCACCACCGAAGTTGTCGGACTTCGATGGCATCTGAGCCGGGTTCGGGTGGCTTGGCATCATGGCCGGCGACGGACGACGGCCACCGCCCTGCTTAGCTCCGCCCGGCTTCGGGCCGGCCTTCTTAGCACCACCCGGACGGCTGCCCGGTCGTGGCATGTCGCCCGGGCCTGCCTGCCCACCGCGCGGACGCGGTGCAGGGCGCTCGGCAGGGGCACCAGAGGAGAACGGGTTATTGGCCACACGCGGTGCGCGACCACCCGGCTTCGGGCCCGGCTTTGCACCCGGCTTGGCACCACCCGGCTTCGGCCCTGGCTTTGCACCCGGCTTCGGGGTGGGCTTTGCAGCAGTCTTCGGAGCAGGCTTAGCTCCCGGCTTCGGGGCAGGCTTCTCCCCCGGCTTCACAGTGGAGGTAGGGCGGGTGCCAGCTCCCGCAACCGGGTTAGTGTTCTTCACTGGCTGCGGCCCCGGCTTGGGGCCCGGCTTTGGCCCCGGCTTCGCAGCAGCCTTCGGAGCCGCCTTGGCAGCAGGCTTCGGCCCCGGCTTTGCTGCAGGACTCGGGGTAGTTGCACTTTCCTTGGCGGACTCTTCGCCCACCCCATAGTGCTTCTTCATCTTCTTCACGACGGGCGGCTGCACCGTCGAAGAAGCGGTCTTAACGAACTCGCCCTGTTCCTTCAGGGTGGCGAGCAACTCCTTGCTCGTCACTCCGAGTTCCTTGGCCAACTCGTGTACGCGTAGCTTTCCGGCCACTACTCTCCTTCATGTTTGCGGAGCCGTAGTGCGCTTTAGCGTGCAGGTGTGCCTGCAGCCGGGCTACTTACGACTCCCGTACTTGTAGATACTCATCGCTGATGCTGCTTCATCGCGTGCTCATCAGGGTTGGTTGTTCTTCATGTCGACGTAACTTCCTCGTCTTTACTTGTCACTGTCACTGGCAGTGTGACGATGTATTCACGTACAGGGTCTGCATCCACGCTGGCGGATACCCTCAACGCACGGCCAAAGGCCCTGCGCTTAACGGCGATTTCCCATGCCTCCACTGTGGGTGTGATCCATGCGCCTCGCCCGGGAAGTTTCCGACCCGGATCGGGGACAACCTGGAACCCACCCTCGGCGTCTTCCGCACTTTTCCGCACAACGCAACGCAACAGCTGATCTATTCCCATCACCTGCTTCGTTGCAATGCACGTCCTCAGCGGAATGTGCTTGCTCGTGGGACATTCACGGGATACCACTGATCCAGTGTATCGCGCCGGCCCCTAAAACAGTTAACTGGGCGTGTCCTCCGCCGCAGCGTCCGTCTCCGAGCGAATGTCGATCTTCCACCCGGTCAGGCGCGCAGCCAGACGAGCGTTCTGTCCCTCACGGCCGATAGCGAGGCTCAGCTGATAGTCAGGTACGACAGCGCGGGCGATTTGCATCTCCGGGTCGGTGACCTTCACACTGACGACCTTCGAGGGCGACAGTGCATTGCCGACAAACGTCGCCGGATCGTCGGAGTAGTCGATGATGTCGATCTTCTCCCCGCCCAGTTCCTGCATGATGTTGGAGACTCGCTGGCCGCGCGGCCCAATGCAGGCACCCTTGGCGTTTAGCCCCTTGACCGTCGAGCGCACGGCGATTTTGGTGCGGTGTCCAGCTTCGCGTGCGACGGAAACGATTTCCACGGAGCCGTCGGCGACCTCCGGAACCTCCAGGGCAAATAGTCCCTTCACCAGCTCCGGGTGCGTGCGGGACAGGTTGATCTGCACCATGCGGTTGGCATTGTTGATCACGTCCGTAACGAAAGCCTTCACACGCATGCCGTGCTCCAGCTCTTCGCCGGGAATGTGCTCGGCGGGCAGAATCTGCCCGTCTTGGCCGTTCGCCTCAGTACCCAGGTGCACGATGGTCACGCCACGCTCGTTGGCACGGGCGTCGGCGGAAACCACACCGGAGACCACGCGGTAGCGCAGCTCTGCATACTCGTCGTAGCGGTTCTGCACGCGAGCGGATTTGATGCGGAAGCGGATGGCTTCGCGCACAGCCAATGCGCCGTCGCGTCCGAAATTTTTTGGAGTGTCGTCGATGCGTCCGGTGACGTTTCCCTCTTCGTCCTTTTCCACCTGGTAGATAGTCACTTCGCCGCTAATCGGGTCGATGTCCACATCGACCGGACCGGTGAAGTGGCTCTTCGCCCGGTACGCCTCGCGCAGCCCGCGCTTAACCCCCTCCAGCAGGTCGTCGAAATCCACCGACTCCTGCTTTTCGACTGCACGCAGTGCGGCCATATCAATATTCACTTGTTACTCCTAGTCTTCAGCCGGACTATCCTGTTGATCTTCTGCACCGGGCAACCCGTAGGCGTCAATAGCCAATCCGACAAGATCGGCTTCGGCGGCGGGTGCCTGTGAGAATTCCACTTCTACCACCGCACCAGCTACATCTGCGAATCGCACCCGGCGAACGCTGGGCTGTTTCTTATCTGGTGTGATCAAAACGACATCTTCGCCTTCTACCTGCGCGATGCGCTCCACCCCGTCGGCCAACCGCACGAGGCGCCCGATGTTGCGCACCCAGTGCCGTTGCTCCACGAGAGGGAAGTCGACGCCAGGTGTCGTCAGCTCCAGGGTGTATCCAGCTCCGAAGCTCATCTCCCCTGATGCTTCGGCGTCATCCAAGTGTTTAGATACCTCGCGACTCAATTCTTCCAACTGGTCCAGATCCGGGCGCTCGGCACGGGGGTCGGCTGTATCCACTGCGATCCTGATCGCCGACTTCGCTCCGGCCTTCGTGATCTTGATGCCCTCAATCAGAAGCCCAAATTCGTTTACCAATCCCCGCAGCGAATCTTCGAGCTGCTCCTTGTTTGGAAATGCCATGACCATGCAGTCTAGCAGCACCGGCCTTCTAGTAGACTTCTAGTCTTGATGAATATGACCAGCTCTCGCCCGCTCCTCACTCGCCGCCATTTCCTGGGGGTTGGCACGCTCCTCGGCGCCAGCCTGACGATTTCCGCCTGTGACTTCGGCGAGGAGCCGCAGGCCAATGAGCAGCTCATCGAGCTCGCAGCGGCACTGCGCAGTGCTCAGAAAAATTTTCAGGCCAAGCGGGCGAAGAAGTGGTCCGGGTTCCTCAGCAAGCAGTACGACCTGGTCACGGAGGAAACCCTGCGCCAGTGCGGCACCGATAGCGAGGGCAACGCGCCCCAAGGCTGCCAAGAAAAAATTTCCGAGACCAAGAACGCGCCCAGGAAAGCTGTTTCCCTGGACAAGGCCTACGATCGCGCCCTCACAAGCGAGCTGGGAGCACAGGCGTCCCTCATCGCCGGGCTATTCGCCGCCTACAAGGCCGCCGGCGACAACGAGCGTCCTAACCACCCCACCGAGGTCAGCGCTGAGGTCGTCGACGGCTTTTCTAACCCGGATGTCGATGTGGCAGCAGAGTTTCGTACTTTGTTGACGCTTACTTACGGCGCGATCTACGCCTCGGGCGTCGCGCTGGCCAAGAACCCCGAGGTCCAAGTACATTCGCAAATCCAGTCCACGGCCAATCAGTTGCGTGTGCTCCGCAACCTTACAACTGACGTCTTGGAAGAGCTAGGCTCGGAGACCCCCACCCCGGAGCCCGGTTACACACAGGGCGAAGCCGATGCGAAACAAAACGCCGCAGAGTACTTCCACCCCACTCTGCTTCCCATCACCACCCAGCTTCGCCGCATCACGGAGCTAGCTACCAACGAACAGGCCGTCGGCTACGCTGCCAGCTGGGTAGAGGCCAATGCCTGGGCTGAAGCCGCCCTAGAGCGGCTCCAGAGCAAAGACCCTAAGGACGTGCCTCTCCGCGGAGAGCCCGCTTAGCCTCCGGCAGTGCGTCCGTGTAGTCGACCTCGTAGGTCTCACCGGTCAGGCGGTTGCGCAGCTCTACCTTGCCGTCGGCGAACCCGCGGCCAACAACAACCACCAGGGGCATGCCCAGCAGTTCGGAATCCTTGAACTTCACTCCGGGAGAAACCTTAGGGCGGTCGTCGAAGAGGACCTCCAGCCCATCGTTGGACAGCGTCTCCACCAACTCCACTGCGGCCTCACCCGCGGCTGCGTCCTTATTGGCGATCACAACGTGCACGTCGAAGGGAGCCACGGATGCCGGCCAGCGCAGCCCGGAATCGTCCAACATCTGCTCGGCGATCACGCCCACTAGTCGGGAAACCCCCACGCCGTAGGAGCCCATCGTCGGCACGGAGCGCTTGCCGGACTCGTCCAGGATCTTCACGTCGAAGGCTTCGGTGTACTTGCGGCCCAGCTGGAAGATGTGGCCGATCTCGATGCCTCGGGCTAGCGCCAGGGTGCCCTTGCCGTCCGGCGACGGGTCGCCTTCCAGCACCTCGGCGGCCTCCACGAAGCCGTCCGGAGTGAAGTCGCGGCCTGCCACCAGCCCCACTACGTGGCGGTTCTTTGCATCCGCACCGGTGATCCAGGAAGTTCCGTCCACTACGCGCGGATCGGCCAGCACGCGCACGCCGTTCGCAGCCAGTCCCTTTGGTCCTACGTAGCCCTTCACCAGGAAGGGGTTCTTCTTGAAGTCCGCCTCGTCGGCCAGCTCCACCTGCGCGGGCTCCATAGATGCCTCGAGGCGCTTCATGTCCACCTCACGGTTACCCGGAACCAGAACGCCGGCCAGGGACTCGCCCCGCGGCTTGCCTTCCTCATCCAACGTCGGGTCGTTGACCTTGATCACGATGCACTTCAGCGTGTCCGCGGCTTCCACGGCACGGCCGTCGATAGTGATGCCCTCGCTGTTGGCCCATTCCACCAGCGCTTCGATGGTTTCACTATCCGGGGTTTCGTACTCCTTCGCCTCCGGCTGGCCTTCGATCGGCTGAGCCGGCGGTACCTGCGTTACTACCGCCTCGACATTCGCGGCGTAGTCGCTCTCGGTGGAGCGCACGAACGTATCCTCGCCGTTAGCCGCAACGGCCAGGAACTCCTCGGATGCGGAGCCGCCCATAGCGCCAGAGGTCGCAGAGCAGATTGCGTACTTGATGCCCAGACGGTCAAAAATGTTCTGGTAGGCCTTGCGGTGCAGCTGGTAGGACTCTTCCAGCCCCTCGTCGTCCATGTTGAAGGAGTAGGAATCCTTCATGATGAACTCGCGGCCACGCAGGATGCCGGCGCGCGGGCGCTCCTCGTCGCGGTACTTCGTCTGCACCTGGTACAGGATTACGGGGAAATCCTTATAGGAGTTGTACTCGGACTTCACAACCGAGGTGAACATCTCCTCGTGCGTCGGCCCCAGCAGGTAATCTGCGTTCTTGCGATCCTTCAGACGGAACAGCGCGTCACCGTACTCGACCCAGCGACCGGTCGTATCGTAGGGCTCACGCGGCAGCAGCGCGGGGAAGGAAATTTCCTGCGCGCCGATTGCGTTCATCTCTTCACGTACGACCGCTTCGATATTGCGTAGAACCCGCAGGCCAAGTGGTAGCCATGAGTACACGCCGGGGGCCACGCGGCGGATGTATCCCGCGCGTACCAGCAGCTTATGGCTGGGCACCTCTGCGTCTGCGGGGTCGTCACGCAGGGTGCGCAAGAATAGTTGTGACATCCGAGTAATCATGAATCATGACTTTACCTTTCCCCCTTTTAACTTGTGTCGTTTGGTAGGGGTTTTAGCTAGTCTGTGGGAATGCTGATTGTGCTTCCTCCGTCCGAAACCAAGGCGCCCGGTGGCTCGCTGCCCGCCGGAGAACCGCTGCACTTCCCGGAACTCGACCCCATCCGCGAGGAAATCACCCGCGATCTGGTCGCCCTGTGCACCGAGGATCCGGAGGCAGCAATGCAGGTCCTGGGCCTATCCAACAAGCAGTACGGCGAGGTCGAAGCTAACCAGCTGCTGCGCACTGCCCCGACGATGCCAGCCCTTCACCGTTACACTGGCGTGCTCTACGACGCGCTCGATGCGTCTTCTCTTTCTGACGCCACCACGCCTCACCTAGCCATCGGCTCAGCACTGTATGGCCTGGTCATGGGTGGGGATCCGATCCCCCACTACCGGCTTTCGGGCGGCACCAAGCTCACCCCCGGAACCACCATGAAGAAGCGCTGGGGTTCCGCCATCACCGAAGCACTGCAACAAGCAGAACAGGAGCACGGCCTGGTGGTGGACTTGCGTTCCGGGGCATACCAGCAGCTCGGCAAGCTGAAGACTGCGGTAACTGTGCGGGTTGAATCCGTGCGGCCCGATGGCAGTCGCAAGGTCGTCAGCCACTTCAACAAGCATTACAAGGGCTTGCTTGCCCGCGCGCTGGCTCAGGATCCCAACGGCACCAATGCCGCCGAAGTTGCCGATATCGCGCGCGCGGCCGGTTTCACCGTGGAGCAAGACTCCACGGAACTCACTCTCGTCGTCTAGAGGCCCGCAACCTCGCCGATCACGTACACCGCCGGCGAGCCGATCGCGTTGGATTCAAAGGTTTCGGCCAGAGTGGCCAGAGTACAGCGGAATCCTCGCTGCTGGTCAGTGGTGCCCTCCTGAATCACGGCAGCCGGCGTGTCTGCGGCCAATCCCCCAGCCTGCAGCTCCGCGGCGATCGCGCCGACGTTCCGCACACCCATGATCACGCACAGTGTGGCCCCCGAGGCCGCCAGCGCGCGCCAGTCCACCAGGCTGCTCGAATGATCCGGCGCTACGTGGCCAGAGACTACGGTAAACGCATGCACCACACCCCGCTGGGTCACAGGTACGCCTATGGCCGCGGGCACGCTTACGGCACTAGTGACGCCCGGGATCACCTCGCAAGCCACGCCCGCTGCAGCGCAGGCCTGCACCTCCTCGAAACCACGTCCGAACACGAACGGGTCCCCGCCCTTGAGCCGGGCAACGGTCTTTCCTGCCCGAGCGTGCTCCACCAGCAGCTCGTTGGTCTTTTCCTGGCTGACCTGCCTGGAGTATGGCAGCTTAGCCACGTCGATAACTTCCTTGGTCTCCACGTCGCACAGCTTGTCCAACTCGCTAGCGGGGCCCAGGTGGTCGGTCAGGATCACGTCGGCCGCCTGCAACGCGCGCATTCCACGCACCGTAATCAGGTCCCATGCCCCCGGCCCGCCGCCGATCAGCACCACTTTCCCTGTGTCACTCATGGCAATTCAGCCTACCCCTACAATGGGCAGCACTATGAATACGTTCGCCGAACAGTTCCCGGAACTCGCTCTCCCCTGCACCGGGGAGGCCTTCCCAGAACCGCAAATTCTCGTGCTCAACGAGTCCCTCGCCGCCGAGCTTGGCCTGGATCCGCAGTGGCTTCGCAGCCCTGAGGGAATCGCCTTCCTCACCGGCCAGAACGGAGGCCATGCACTCGGCTACGCCGGCCACCAATTCGGCCAATTCAACCCACGCATGGGCGACGGCCGCGCACTGTTGCTATCCGAGCACACGGATCCCCAGGGCAAGGTATGGGACATCCACGCCAAGGGCTCTGGTCGTACCCCCTTTTCCCGTCAAGGCGACGGTCATTATCCCCTTGATTCCGCCCTCAAAGAGTACGCCTTCGCCGAGTCCCTTCACGCCCTGGGTATCCCCACCGCCCGCTCGCTGGCGGTCCTTTCCACCGGCCGCACCGTGCGGCGAAACCACTTCCACCCGGGCGCGGTTGGTGTGCGCGTCGCCAGTTCCCATATTCGCATCGGCACCTTCCAATACGCCGCGCTCATGGGTCCACAGGTCACCGAACGCCTCGTCGATTACACACTCGCCCGCCACTTCCCGGATGCCTCGTCGCCGCTCGATCTTTTTGACGCCACCGTCTCCCGCCAAGCCCAACTTGTCGCATCCTGGATGCGCTTCGGCTTTATCCACGGTGTGATGAACACTGACAACATCGCAATTTCAGGGGAGACCATCGACTTCGGCCCGTGTGCCTTCATGGATTACTTCGCCACCGACACGGTGTACAGCTCGATCGATACCCGCGGTCGCTACGCTTACGCCCAGCAGCCCGCCGTCATGATGTGGAACCTTGCACGCCTAGCTGAGGCTCTTGTGCCGCTGGTGGATGAGGGCGTCAAAAAATTTACAGAGCGCCTGCAGCGCTTCCAACTGCAATATGCCGCGGCGTGGGACGAGCAGATGGCGGCCGCGCTGGGAGCCCCCAATTGCGCCGAACAGTTGCTAGACCTGCTGCAGGTCGCGGCTCCTGACTACTGCGCGTTATTGGCTAACTTGACCCCGGGCGAAATCCCCCAGGGCTTGGAGCACACCCCGGGCGCCGCAGAATGGACCGAGCGCTGGACGGCGCAGCACCCTCAACCGCGCAACCCCATCTACCTGCCCCGCAACCACGGCATGCAGGCGGCGCTTGAACAGGCCGAGGCTGGTGACCTTAGCCGCTACACGCTAGCTCTGGAGGCGCTTCGCAGCCCGTTCGAATGGGACGATAAATACGAAAAACTCGGCCTCCATGCGGCGGTGCCGCGCGAGGAAGCCGAGTTCACGACCTACTGCGGTACTTAGACCAGCTTCAGGGCCTTCTGGGAACGATCCCACTGCTCGTTGAACAGGTTGGCATCCTTGGACAGGCGGGTGCCGTAGGAAGGAATCATCTCCCGCAGCTTCGGTGCCCAGTCGGCGATGCGGTTGCCGAAGCAGCGCTCCAGCACCTCCAGCATTGCGGACGGAGCAATGGAAGCGCCCGGGGAAGCGCCCATCAGGCCGGCGATGGAGCCGTCATTGGAGTTGATCAGGGCGGTGCCGAACTCCAGAGAGCCGAACTTCGGCGCGCCGATCGGCTTGATGACCTGCACGCGCTGGCCGGCGGTGACCAGTTCCCAATCCTCGGCACGTGCCTCCGGCATGTACTCACGCAGGGATTCCACGCGGGCTGCCTGGTCCTTCAGCACCTCCTCGATCAGGTACTTGGTCAGGCCCATCTCCTGTACACCCACGCCCAGGTAGGACGGGAGGTTGCCCACACGGAGGGACTTAAACAGATCCAGGTAGCTACCCTTCTTCAGGAACTTCGGGGTCCATCCGGCGTACGGGCCGAACAGTAGACCCTTCTTGCCGTCGATCACACGGGTGTCCAGGTGCGGCACAGACATCGGCGGGGCACCGACAGATGCCTTACCGTAGACCTTGGCCTGGTGCTGTTCCACCAGCTCTGGGTTGGTGCAGCGCAGCCACTGGCCAGACACTGGGAAGCCACCGTAACCCTTAATCTCCGGGATGCCAGCCTTCTGCAGCAGCGGCAGAGCCATGCCGCCGGCGCCTATGAATACGAAGTTCGCGGTGACCATGGAGGTGTCGCCAGTGTGCAGGTTCTTCGTGGTGATCTTCCACTTAGAACCGTCGCGGTTGATGTTCTTGACCTCGTTGCCGAAGCGAACCTCGACGCCCTGAGCGGTGACGGCGTCCAGGTACTGGCGGGTCAGCGCGCCATAGTTGATGTCGGTGCCTTCATCGAACCAGGAGATCGCAACCGGGTTGTTGAAGTCGCGGCCACGGGCCATCAGCGGCAGGAACTCGGCGAACTTCTCGTCGGAGTCGCTGTACTGCATGTTCGGGAACAGCGGGTGGTCCTTCAGCGCCTCGTAGCGGGCCTTTAGGTAATCCACCTGGTCCATGCCCTGTGCGAAGGAGACGTGCGGAACCTTGTTGATGAACTCGGACGGGTCGCCCAGCACGTTCTGCTCGACCAGGTAGCTCCAGAACTGGCGGGAGACCTGGAACTTCTCGTTCACACCGACGGCCTTGGAGATGTCGATCTTGCCGTTGACCTCAGGGGTGTAGTTCAGCTCACACAGTGCGGAGTGGCCGGTACCAGCGTTGTTCCACGGGTCGGAGGATTCCGCACCAGGGGTGTCCAGACGCTCGATGATCACCTGGCTCCAGTCCGGCTGCAGCTGCTTCAGCATGACGGACAGGGTGGTGGAGATAACACCCGCACCAATTAGTGCGACGTCCACAGAATCTTTATGTGCCACTATCTATTCATTCCTTCAAAGGCGAAAAAAGTCAGACCGTTATTGTGTCATATTTACTCTACGCCTATAGGCCGATGTTTCAACGATCTTTACCTATCCGTGGCGCTAGCATGGGTACATGCCTAATAGCTCCGCATCTCTCGCCTCCGCCGCAGATCTTGAATTTCTTCCCGATGAGCTGGGCGAAGGCTTCGGCCAATGCTTCCTCGAGCTGGGCGACGACCCGGATGGCGAGTCCCCCATTCGTTGCACCCTGGTGCGTTACTGCCCGGATGCGCCCGACGATTCCTTTTTCTCTCGCCCCGCCATGCTTTTTGTCCATGGAATGACGGACTATTTCTTTCAGGACCATGTAGCCCGCCATTTTCACGACTCCGGCTTTGCCGTCTACGGTCTGGATCTGCGCAAGTGCGGTCGCTCCTGGCGCGAGGGGCAAACCTGGCATCACGTCAGCGATCAGTCCCTCTACGACGTCGATCTCTCCACCGCCACGTCTCTGCTCGCCGCCGCCCACGCCGCGGTCGTTCCTGTTGGGCACTCGACCGGCGGGTTGGACGTCACGATGTGGGCTCATCGCCTTTTTGACGCCGGTTCCCCCCTACACAATTCCATCGCCGCCATCGTTTTGAATTCGCCGTGGTTTGGCCTGCAGTTCAACCCGGCCGTTCGCTTCGTCATCAATCGAGTGTTGCCGATCGTCCACAAACTGAAGCCCAACATGCTACTTCCCGGTGGGATCAACCCGACTTACGGTAGATCCCTGCACGTCACCGAGGCAGGCGAATGGAACTATAACCTGCGCCTCAAGCCGCTCGAGCCACGCCCGAAGTATCTGCAGTGGCTCCTGGGCGTGGCTCGCGAAATCCGCCGCCTCCACTCCGGCAAGGGCGACACAGGCGTGCCCACGCTGCTGCTGACCAGCCACACCCATCACTTCTCCAAGAAGCTATCCCGCGAGTCCTACAACGCCGACCTCATCCTCATGCCGAGCCAGATGTGGCAACAGGCCTCCAATGCCTCTTCCCTGTCCACCACCGTCGTCATCGAGGGCGCGCTGCACGACGTGTTCCTCTCCCGCCCCAAGGTCCGCGACCAAGCCTTCGCCGCCACCGACGAGTGGCTTAGCGACGTATTCAAAGAAAGGAAGGTCCACCGTGCCTGATTTCGACCTCATCATCGTCGGCACTGGGTCCGGCAACTCCCTACCCAGCCCCGCCAACGAGCACCAGAAAATCGCCATCGTGGAGAAGGGCACCTTCGGCGGCACCTGCATCAACGTGGGCTGCATTCCCACCAAGATGTTCGTGCACACCGCCGACGTCGCCCGCAGCTTCTCCGAGGCCTCCCGCCTGAGCCTCACCGGCGAGCTCCAGCACGTCGACTGGAAGGACATCCAGCGCCGCGTCTTCGCCGACCGCATCGATCCCATCAGCGAAAGCGGCGCTGCCTACCGTGCGGGCGACGAAACCCCGAACATCACCCTGTTTGAAGGCACCGCCCGCTTCGTTGGCCCCCGCACCCTGCAAATCGGCGACGGCCCCACCATCACCGGCGCCAACATCGTGCTGGCTACCGGCGGCCGCCCGCGCATCCACCCCGTCCTCGCCGACGTGCGCTACCGCACCAACGAGGACATCATGCGCCTCGATGAACTGCCCGAGTCCCTTATCGTCGTCGGCGGTGGCATTGTCGCCGTGGAGTTCGCGGCCATGTTCTCTGGCCTTGGCACGCAGGTTACGCTCATCAATCGCTCGGAGAAGCTGTTGCGGAAGCTGGACGCCGACGTCTCCGAAGCCTTCACCACCCAAGCCAAGCAACAGTGGACCAACCACCTGGGGCGTACCATCACCGCCGCCGAAGAAACAGCCGATGGCCAAATTTCCCTCACCCTTGATGACGGAACCACCGTCACCGGCCAGGAGGTGCTGGTCGCAATGGGGCGGGTCAACAATTCGGACACATTGGACTGTGAAACGGGTGGCGTCAAGACCCGAGAAGACGGCCTAATCAAGGTCGACGAATACGGCCGCACCAGCGCCGACGGCGTGTGGGCGCTAGGCGATGCGTGCAACGACTTCGAGCTCAAGCACGTCGCCAACGCGGAGGCACGCGTGGTGGCGCACAACCTAGCTCACCCCGACGACCTGCGGAAATTCAACCACGACGTGGTACCCAGTGGCGTGTTCACTCACCCGCAGATCGGCGTGGTGGGCATGACCGAACAGGAGGCCCGCGAGACGGGCCGCCCCATTACTGTGAAGATCCAGAAATACGGAGATGTGGCCTACGGCTGGGCGATGGAAGACACCACCGGATTCTGCAAAGTCATTGCCGACCGCAACACCGGCGAGATTCTCGGCGCGCACATTATCGGCCCGGAGGCAAGCTCGCTGATCCAGAGCTTCGTCACCGCCATGACCTTTGGGATTAATGCCCGGGATTTCGCCGAAAAGCAGTATTGGCCCCACCCTGCTCTGACAGAATTGGTCGAGAACGCCCTGCTGGGGTTAGATCTCGAAAACTAACAAAGGAGCCTTTTCGCCATGTTTGCAGTAGTTACCGGAGCAGCCTCAGGTATCGGCCGGGAGGTGGCACTGCAACTAGCTGAACGCGGCTATGCGGTGGCCATCAGCGACCGCGACGAGGAAGGCCTGGCCACTACTGCCAGCGACATCACCTCCCGCGGGGGCACAGTCGCCGACCAGCGCACTGTAGACGTAGCCGACGTGGAGGCAGTGAAGGCCTGGGCGGACGACGTGGTCGCAACCCACGGTGCCCCGGACCAGGTGCACCACGTGGCAGGCATCGCCATCTGGGGTGATGTGCGCCAGATGCCGCACGAAAAGTGGCAGCGCGTGATCGATGTGAACCTTATGGGTTCCGTGCACATGGTGGAGGCCTTCGCGCCGAAGCTCATGGAGAGCCAGCCGGTTCGACGGCGCCGCCGCGATCGCCGGAAATTCGTGTTCGTCTCCTCCGCCGCGGGCATCATCGGACTGCCGTGGCACGCGGCCTATTCTGCTTCCAAAGGTGGCGTGCTGGGCATGTGCGAAGTGCTGCGCTTCGACCTAGCCCCTTACGGCGTGGATGTACACGCCGTCGCCCCGGGCGCGGTGGACACTCCCCTGGTTCGCACCATCGACATCCACGGCGTGGATCGCTCCAAGAAGCGCATCCAGAAGGCAACGGCACTGTTCCAGGGCCACGCCGTCACCCCCGCCAAGGCAGCTCAAAAAATTTTGAAGGGCGTGGACAAGGGCAAGTACCTCATCAACACCAGCCCCGACATCCCTGTAGCCCGGTGGGCGCAAGTAAACGCCCCCTGGGCCTACAAGGGCGTGATGAAAGCGCTTAACGCTGGGTTCCGATGGGCGTCAAAGTAAGAAGGGCAACGAGATTGAAGCGAGCAGCACGAGCGCAACAAAAGCGAGGAACGCCTTGCCCTGCCAGTGGGCGTAGTTGAAGTCCACCCCCACCCCGTGGCGCTTGTCGACCATCACGGCCGGGTCGTCCGGGTTGTGGTAAAACATGCCCCACTTGTAGTGCTCGTCGTTGTCCCGACCCTCGCCGCTCGTGTTCGCTAGCGCGGACTGCTTCCTCGCCAGAGCCACGACCATGGCCAGACAAACCGCAAGCACGAGCACGAGCGAACCGATTATGGCCGGAGCCACCCAGTCCGTGTGCAGCACGGTCACAACCTGCAGGCTAGCGAGCATGATGGCCCCCGCAACGTTCATCACCGCCAGCCACATCGCCGTATGACGCCGAACAATCTTCTGCGAAACCTTCCCCCGCAGCGACGTATCCGCTCGGGCCGGCACGCTAACGCGCAACAGTGCGACCGTAATCAGCGCAAAAAGCAGCACCATTCCCACACCAAAGAACGTCGGGAAGAACACCGAACCCACAGATTTGTTATCCCAGCTATCGGGTTCGAAACCACTGCCGAAGTGAGTGGCGAAGCGCTCGGGAATATCACCCCACCGCGCGGCCACGTACCCAGCCGCGACGGCGAGCACAGCCAGCGCTGCCCAGGTGAAGGCCCATGCACGTTGCGGGAGTGTGTCCTCTGCCGGCGTGATCTCCCCGGCCACGACCGTGCGCACGCCGTCGAACCAGCCCTCCCGCTGCTTGGCCTCGCGTATTGGCTGCCCAGCCTGGTTGAGATTCCACATGAAGAAGCCCACCGGTACGAGGGTCAGCATTGCGCCAGCCACTGGCACCACAGCGGCCGGTATCGCCAGCAGCGCAGAGGCCACAGTCGCCGCAACCTGGCGTTTAAGGAACGTACCCTCTTGTCGCCGCACAACATCGTCGCCCCAATGATCCTCCGGCACGCGCACGCCCAACCGAACACCCGGCGACGACAGCTTCGGCGTGTACACCAGGATCAGCCCTACAAGCAGCGCTGTTACGCAGAACACTCCTGCTAGGAATGGATCGAATGCAATCATGATGGTTCTCCTATTCCCACTTCACCGCGAGGTCGTCAACCGTCGCGCAAATGTCATCTGTCTTGAAGCCTTGAGCGAGCGCCCGCCACACCGTGGCTCGGAGGTCCTCACGCAGTTGTTCACGCTGCTGCGCACTAGGCCGTTTAGGCCGGGTAATCACGGTGCCCGATCGCGCCGCCGTGAGCACTAGCCCGTCTTCTTGCAGCTGGTCGTACGCCTTCTTCACTGTTGCGGGATTGACGCCATATTCCACCGCCAACCGCCTCACCGAAGGCAAGGGTTGTCCGTCTTGCAGTTCGCCGGAGATGATCCCCGCCACGATGCCGTCGTGGATCTGTTGAGCGATCGGCACGGGCGAGTCGGGCTCCACGATGAGATACATGGGACGAGAACCTCCTTCAGAATCTGTATCACTAATACTAGCACAAACTGTATCACCATGAGTGACACAAAAGACCGCTATGCCCGCTGTTCGATTTTTCAGCTTCTGCGAAAGGGGGTTGTCCGAAGCGGTTTATATAATGCACGCACAAGCCGGGAAAAATTTTTGGCTGCACCACAAAACAACCTCCGAACAGGCAATAAGGGGAAAACCATGTTCGAGCATTCCACCACCACACCCTGCTGGCGCATCACCGACCCGAACGATCCGCTAAGCGCCGCCGCGTGCGAAGTTAACCGCGGGCACGTGAACCTCGCCGTGGCCTGCACGCCCGAGATGAACGAGTGCGTCATCGACGTATCCACCCGCCTGGCTGTGCGCCTCGGACTAACGGAATACCGCGCAGTCACACTGGTGGAGATCGGCCACATGTTCCGCCGCTTCCCCACCATCCTCGAGCTCGCCCGTTCCGGTGCTTACTCGCTTGACCTGCTGCGATGCATGGCGGAGTGCCTCAGCCCCGTGAAAGCAGACGTCCCCGAAACCTTCGAGGAAAAAATTTTTAAGGCGATCTCCCCTACCGTCCCCAACCAAGCAATGCTTGCCCGGGCAACCATCCGCGGCCGCATCGAGCAGGTGATCCGCAAACACGATCCCCAGGCCCTGCCGGAGGAGCCGAAGGATGAGGATGCGGGCTCGTCCGCGCGCCTGGACATCGACGATCGCCCCGATACCACCACTGTTTTCTTCTTGACGCTACCTAAGCTCGAGGGGCTGGAGGTGCTCAAAGCGGTCAACAGTGTGGCCAAAAGCAATTCTTGCTCCCGCGCCGAGGCACTAATGCGCTTGGTTCGCAGGCAGACCAAGGCAGAAATCACACTGAACCTTTATCAGAGTACGGATCAGCCAGATGCCCAGATCTGGGCCGCAGGTGGTTGGGTCAGTTCAAAGGCCACGCAGAAGTGGAAGGATCGCGTCACACACGTCCAGTTCCCCGGTACCACGAGCAACGAGGGCTACTCCCCTACGCCTTTGGTGCGGGCCAGCGTGGAGGGGCGCGACGGAACCTGCCGCTTCCCTGGATGTTCGGTGCCCGCACATAAGTGCCAGTTGGACCACGTACAGCGCTATAACCATGAACACCCACAGGCAGGTGGCCCTACTTCCACCTCAAACCTCCATTGCCTTTGCACCAAGCACCACAACGCGAAGACGACTGGCTCCTGGGACGTCACCATCCATCCCGACGGCAATGAAACTTGGACTAGCCACGGTGACGGGCACACCGTCATGACGGCACCCAACGGGCCGTTGGGGCGAGAAACCTTTGCCCAACGGGCGGAGAATCGCCGGCGGGCGGCCTAGCGCGGCTCGTCGACTGAGACTCCCATGACATCCAGCGCCGTGGCCAGGCCGTCGTAGTTGGTGACCAACATGACGAACGCGACCTGCTCGCGCTCGCTCAGCAGACCCCGTAGCCGCTGGGCCATGTCGTCGGAAAGCCCGCGGTCGCGGACGAGCTGCTCGGCGGCGTCCAGCAGAGTGCCGTGGCGCCCGGTGCGGCCGTGTTCGGGCTGGAACAGGGCGTCAATATCCTTGACCCCAACCTTGGCTGCGAGCGCACGGTGCTGGTCGGCTTCGTAGGCGCTGCCGCGCAGGTAGGCGACGCGCAGGATGATCATCTCGGTTTCGACGCGCGAAAGGTAACCGAAGGGCATCATCGAGCCGCCGTACAGCAGCCAAAAGAAGAACAAGCGCGGGGCGCGGCCAATGGTGGCGAACACTCCGAGGTTCTTCTTTTTGGTGACCCGGGCGCCCACGCGCGTGGCGAAGGCGCCAAACGGGCCGAGGCGACGCAGGTGTTGTTTACGTGCAACGGGGCCAGGCCCCAAAGGTGTAGTTTTGTCTCCCATACTTCTGGGAGGTTAGTCGGGCGGATTAGCTCTCGCTGGGAATTGTCAGAACCTCGTAGCCGTCCTCGGTAACGACGAGGGTGTGCTCGAACTGCGCGGTCCACTTGCGGTCCTTGGTTTGGACGGTCCAGTCGTCATCCCAGACCTCGTAGTCGAGGCCGCCGAGGTTGATCATCGGCTCGATGGTCAGGGTCATACCCGGTTCCAGCAGGTCGGTGTACATGGTGGGACGGTCGTAGTGCAGCACAACTAGGCCGTTGTGGAAGGTCGGACCAACGCCGTGGCCGGTGAAGTCCTCCACGACGTTGTAGCCAAAGCGCTTTGCGTAGCTTTCGATCACGCGGCCAATGATGTTGATCTGGCGGCCTGGCTTGACGGCCTTGATGCCACGCCACATGGCCTCCTCGGTGCGCTCGACGAGTAGGCGGTGTTCCTCGGAGACGTCGCCAGCTAGGAAGGTCGCGTTGGTGTCGCCGTGCACGCCGTTCTTGTAAGCGGTGACGTCGATGTTGACAATGTCGCCGTCCTGAATCACGGTGCTGTCCGGGATGCCGTGGCAGATGATCTCGTTGAGGCTTACGCAGCTGGACTTCGGGAAGTGGCGGTAGCCAAGCGTGGAGGGGTACGCACCGTGGTCGCACATGTACTCATGCGCCACCCGGTCGACCTCGTCGGTGGTCACACCGGGGGCGACGGCAGCTCCTGCTGCCTGCAACGCATCGGCGGCGATGCGGCTGGCTTCGCGCATCTTCTCGATAGTCTCGGGCGTCTGCACCCACGGCTCGCCGATGTTCTCCTGCACGCTGTCCTTCCAGGCGTACTCCGGCCTTTCGATGTGGGCCGGGACGGAGCGGATGGGCGTGGGATTACCGGGGGTCAATGGTGCTCGAGTCATGGGTCCCTATCTTACTCTTGACGCCCTTCCGCCTCCGCGGCCGGGCCATCCAGATTCTTGAAGAAGTCGGCGGTCACGGAAGTAGCGTGCTCGGATCCGCCGCCAAGGACAATGAGGGTGGCAAAGGCCAAGTCTCCGCGGTATCCGGCGAGCCAACTGTGGGACCCCTCGTTGATCTCGGCCTCACCAGTCTTGGCGTAGACCTCGCCGGCGCCAGCCACACCCGAGCCCGAGCCGTTGGTGACCACGGCGCGCATCATGCGGCGGAGCTCCTGGATGACCTTCGGATCCAGCTTCTTCTTCGCGTCCTTCTTGGCCTCGTCGTTTTTGGCCTCCGTGTGGTGGTTGTCTCCGGCGATGAGGTACGGGGTAGGCGCCTTGCCCGCCGCCACAGCGGAGGCCACCATCGCCATGCCGAAGGGGCTGGCGAGGTCAAGGCCCTGGCCGTAACCAGCTTCAGTGCGGTCAAGCATCTTCTCCCCCTCGGGCACGGAGCCGGTAATAGTATCCAGCCCCTCGATGTCGTAGTCCGCGCCGAGACCAAACTGCGCCGCGACGTCCTTCAACTCCCCCGGCTTTAGCTTGGTCGAGATGTCCGCGAAGGTGGTGTTACACGACTTAGCGAAGGCATTCTCCAGCGGGGTGCTCCCCAGGGAGAAGCTGTTGTAGTTGGTGACGATACGCCCGCCGATATCCTGGGTGCCGGGGCAACCGACGATCGAATCCGGAGTAAGCCCCTGCTTCTGCAAGCCGGCGTATGCGGTGAGCATCTTGAACGTCGAGCCCGGCGGGTACTGCCCCATCAGGGCAACGTTGCCGTCCTCATCGGCCTTCTCCGACTGGGCGACCGCCAGCACCTCGCCGGTCGATGGGCGCATAACCACCATCATCACCTTGGAATCAGCGCGGGTATCCACGGCCTTTTGAGCTGCCTCCTGCACCTTACGGGACAAAGAGACGTGGACGCTCGGGGAAGACTTCGGATCTTCGCCGCCGACCTTAGCCACTTCATTGCCTTCACTGGTGGCGGCGACGACCTTCCAACCACTCTCCCCCTGCAAATCGTCCTCCACCACGCTTCGTACGCGAGACATGATGTCGGGGGCAAAGGAAGGATCGGGTCGCACTAGGGAGGGTTCCTCATTAAGGCGTATACCTTCGACCTTGCCGAGGACCCCTTGCAAGCGCTTACCCTGAGCCTGGTTGACGGTCAGTACGGAATACTCCCCGTCTACATCGGCAGCCTCCTCGGCCTTCTTCTCAGGGTCGATGCTGGGCACGGATTTATCGCCACCCCGCAGCGAATCCAACTCGCCGGCGATGCGCCGCATGGTGCCCAAAACACTAGAAACCTTTGACGGATCGACGAGGACCCGATACTGGGTTCCCGGCTCCAGCAGCACCGCACCATCGGAACCCACCACGTTGGCGACGGTGGCGGGAACGCTACGCAGCTCCAGATGCTGGTTGGCACCCAGCTCCGGGTGCAGCACGGCAGGCTGCCAGCGCACAGACCAGTCGTCGCCAGTCCGGGTGAGGTTCATCGAGGAGTCATAGGAAAACTCGCGTCCGCCCGGCAAGTCCCAACGCATCGAATACTGCGCGGTGGCCTGGTTGTCCTGGGTATTGACGCTCTTCAGCTCCGTCTGCAGGCCCTCGGCCTGCAGAGACTGCCATGCCTGCTCGATAGCCTTCGTCGCTTTGTCGGGGTTATCGGTCTCCCCTCCGGCCTGTGAGGCTTCGCCCGGGTTGGATAGGGCGGCTAGGAAGGCCTGGGCGGCGTCATCAGCAACATCGGGCTTAGGTGTACAAGCCGCAGCGCCCAGCACCAGGCCGACCGTCGTAACGGCTGCGGTGATGCTCCGGCGAGGGGTCCAAGAGGTGGTGCGCATAGGCACAGAGAATAACAGGGTTAATCGATGATTCCGCGTTCCCTCGCCACAGCGACGGCAGCTGTTCTGTTTTTCACATTCAACTTTGAAAAAACGTGCGCCATGTGGGACTTCACGGTCGCTTCGGTAAGGACGAGGTCCTTTGCAATCGCCCGGTTAGACTTACCCTGGCTAGCGAGCACAAGCACCTCCTGCTCGCGGTTGGTCAGCGATTCGAAAGGGTTAGCCAGCCGGCCGCGGAGCTTGCCCATGATGTTCTTATTCATCACCGTCTGCCCGCGGGCTGCCTGGCGAATCCCCTCGGCCAACTCATCGGGGGCGCAGTCCTTGAGCAGGTAGCCCACCGCGCCGGCGGAAATGGCACCTAGGACGTCGCTATCCGTGGAGTAGTTCGTCAGGATCAGCACCTGCGGAGCGGGCTTGCGCTTACGGATCGCGCGGGTGGCGCGCACTCCCCCGGACTCGGCGCTCTCGCTGCCGGGGCCTTCTCCGAAGCGCAGGTCCATAAGCACCACATCGGGCTGCTCCTCGGCACAGATGACGACAGCGCGGTCGGGGTCCCCTACGGAGGCCACGATCTCCACGTCCCCCGCGCCGCGCAGCATCGCTTCGATACCAGCGCGCACGACGGGGTGATCGTCGCAGATCAAGACACGTAGCTGGTCTGGCACTGTTTAAACTCCTAGAGAATCGGCACCTGGATGGATACGCCGCAGCCAGCGCCCGGCGAGCTTTCCACGTGCATGGTCGCGCCGATCAGGTTGGCGCGGCGCCGCACGCCAGCCAGGCCTACCGGCGACAGGCTCATCCTCTCGGCGGCGATCTTGCTCACTAGCTCTTCGTCCATGCCCCGGCCGTTGTCCACGACGTCGAGGCTGAGCAGGTCGCTCTGGTAGGTCAGGGTGACCCGGGCGCGCGTGGCCTCCGAGTGCTTCACCACGTTAGAGACGAGGGACTGCGCAATGCGGGTGAGCTCCTGCTCCACCTTCTCGTCCAGGTCGTAGGGTTCGCCCTCGACCTCGAAGCTCAAAGCCTCGCCAAGTGGCGTGCCGGAGCTTACGCGCGCTAGGGCGATTGGCAGGTCGCCGCCGACCAGTGGCCCGGGCTGCAGCGCGGCGATAATGCGCCGGGTTTCGGCCAGGTTGTCCTCGGCAGTGGTACGGGCGAGACGCAGATCCTCCAGAACTTCCGGATCCTCCACCCGCTTCTCTACAGCCTGCAGAATCATGTGGATGGAGCTTAGCCCCTGGGCGATCGTGTCGTGAATCTCCCCAGCCAAACGCGTGCGCTCGCCCATTTCGCCTGCGTGGCGGCTGGCCGCCTCGCGAGCGCTGGCCTCGTCGCGCAGCTCCTTGAATCCCACCCCGACGACCGTAGCGACCACGGCGGCAACGATCGGCCCCAATGCCTCGCCACCCTGATAGACCGACAGAGTGGTCACCACTGCATTACACACGATCGCCGGCCACAGGGGTAGCACGCCCACGCACAGGAAGAACAGCGCGAATGCCATGAAAACGGCGCTCGGCGCCACCAGCAGCAGGCACGCCCAGGTCGCTATAACCAACGTCAGCCATAGCCATGTGGGACGCAGCCACAGCCCCATGACGTAGATGAAGCACAAGGCCACCGCATTCCACGACCAGCCGTCCCTGACAATTACTACGGCCATCAGTAAGGCCATCAGCAAGTGGAGCCCCATACTCAGGTAAGCCCAGGCGCGGTTCAGCGCAACGACTTTATTCGACTTGGAGTCCGGCTTTTCTCTGTGCATCATGATCGCTCCCAAGTCTAGCGACCGAAAGGTGCTGTCCGCCTCCACCAAAAGTATGAGGCGAAGACTACTCCTTAGCCCGATGTGTCCCTTCTATAACGCGCGAAGAATGGGAACCATGCTAAGCACGAAGTCGTTAACCCCGATCCGGGGATTCATGTTTCAGGGGATGCGCGAACTGCGCGTATCCCGTGGCAAGACGGCGCTCATTATCACCACCGTCCTGCTAATTACCGCTATGGTCACGCTCCTGAGCTCCCTGTCGGCGGGCCTGAGTTTCCAGTCCGCCTCCGCCTTGGAGCACAAGGTCGGAAGCGATCGCCAACTCGTGCTGAACGATGCCGGCGGCACTGTGAACTTGAGTACTGGTTCTCTTACTGACGCCCAAGTCAGCGAAGTTGAGAGCCGTGGTGGAGAGGTCGTCACGATGGCCCGCTCGAAGGATGAAGAAGGTCAAGCTTTCATCGCAATGTCCTACAAGGGTGACAAGCCCAGCGAGGACCTCTACCTCGAGCACCAGCCAATCCACTGGATGAGTACCAGCGAGGTTGAGAACTTGCCCGGCGCCTCCGCCTTCGGTGTCGTTGCCGCGGATGCAGAGCCAGTCGACGGCGCGGTCATGTTGAAGGGCAAGGATGCCCTGGAAGCCAGTGCCTCCTACAAGGGCGAGCAGTCCTCCCTGAACCTCATGATCGTGCTGCTCTACGTGATCTCCGCCCTGGTGCTGGGTGCGTTCTTCACCGTGTGGACGATGCAGCGCCTGCGCGGCGTGGCGATCACCGTGGCGCTCGGCGGCACGCGCTCCAGCATCCTGAGCGACGCGGTCGGCCAGGCTCTGGTCGTGCTCTTCGTGGGCATCGCCGCAGGCACCCTCCTCACCGTCGGCGTCGGAGGGTTCCTAGATGGCATCCCCATGGAGGTCACCGCCAATACAACCCTCGTCCCGGCTACCATCCTGCTGGCCGCAGGCCTGCTCGGCGCCGGCCTGTCCATCATCCCCGTAATGAAGGTCGATCCGCGAAAGGCAATGAACTCATGATTTTCCCAGCACTCGAAGTAAAGAACATCTCCCTCGAGATCACCGACGGAACCACCAAGCGCAACCTGCTGACGGACGTCACCTTCAACGTGGACCCTGGCGAGGTCGTAGGCATCACCGGCCCCTCCGGCTCCGGTAAGTCCACCCTGCTGTCCATCATCGGCTGCTTGGAGACCGCCACCTCCGGCTCCGCCACCCTTCACGGCGCGGACACCCTTGAGCTCGGCACCGTCTCCGGCCGCCAGGCCGCGGAGATCCGCCGCCGTCACCTGGGCATCGTGTTTCAGCAGCCGAACCTGCTGCCGGCGCTGACGGCCAAGGAACAGCTCCTAGTGATGAGCCGCTTGGATAAGCCATTCGGTATCAGCGGCAAGACGTGGCGTCAGCAAGAACAAAAGGCCGAGCGTCTGCTCAAGGAAGTTGGCCTGGAAGGGCGAGAGAATGCAAAGGTCCCCGAGCTATCCGGTGGCCAGCAGGCCCGCGTAAACCTGGCTCGTGCCCTGATGAACGACCCGGCGCTGCTGCTGGTGGACGAGCCGACCGCGGCGTTGGACACCGCCAACGCGAAGCGAGTCACTGAGCTGATCGTGGACCTAGCACGCGAGCGCAACACGCCAGTGCTGTACGTCTCCCACGACCAGGAGCAGCTAGCCACGCTGGACCGTCGCATCGAGCTGGTCGACGGCAAGGCCAGCGAAGTAAAGATGGCGACTACTTAGTCACCCGCACCTCGGCCTTCTGGCCCTCGACGGCCTCCAGGCCCTCCTCCTCGGCGATGCGCATAGCTTCCTCGATGAGGGTTTCCACAATCTGATCCTCCGGCACGGTCTTGATGACCTCGCCCTTAACGAAGATCTGGCCCTTACCATTGCCGGAGGCCACGCCCAGGTCTGCATCGCGGGCCTCGCCTGGGCCATTCACGACACAACCCATGACGGCAACGCGCAGCGGGAACTCCATGCCCTCCAGGCCCGCGGTGACCTCGTCGGCCAGCTTGTACACATCCACCTGCGCGCGACCGCAGGAGGGGCAAGACACGATCTCGAGCTTGCGGGGGCGCAGGTTCAGCGACTGCAGGATCTGGTCGCCGACCTTGATCTCCTCCACCGGGTCCGCAGACAGGGACACGCGGATCGTGTCGCCGATGCCCTCGGCCAGCAGAGCTCCGAAAGCCACAGAGGACTTGATGGTGCCCTGGAAAGCCGGGCCGGCTTCCGTGACGCCCAGGTGCAGCGGGTAGTCCGTCTGCGCGGCAAGCTGGCGGTAGGCCTCCACCATCACGACCGGGTCATTGTGCTTCACAGAAATCGCAATGTCGCCGAAGCCGTGCTCTTCGAACAGGCTTGCCTCCCACACAGCGGACTCGACCAGCGCCTCTGGCGTGGCCTTTCCGTACTTCTCCATGATGCGCTTATCCAGGGAACCGGCATTGACGCCAATACGGATCGGAATGCCCGCATCCCCGGCCGCCTTCGCAACTTCTTTGACCCGGCCATCGAACTCCTTGATGTTGCCGGGGTTCACGCGCACTGCAGCACAGCCCGCGTCGATGGCGCTGAAGATGTACTTCGGCTGGAAGTGTATATCCGCGATCACCGGGATCGGGGACTTGGCGGCGATGGCAGGCAGTGCCTCGGCATCCACCGTCTTCGGGCAAGCCACGCGGACGATGTCGCAGCCGGAGGCAGTCAGCTGGGCGATTTGCTGCAACGTCGCGTTAACATCGTGCGTCTTCGTGGTAGTCATCGACTGCACCGAGATCGGGTGATCGCTGCCGACCCCTACCCCGCCGACCATGAGTTGGCGCGTCTTGCGCCGCGGAGCCAGCACGGGGGGCGGACCGTCGGGAATACCCAGGGAAATACCAGACATGTACGAAGACAACCTTTCAGTCGTGAATGCCGTTCAAACTCTTTCCAAGTCTACGCTCCGTCCAGCGGGCGCAAAGGTGGGCGTCACTTAACTAGAAAATACGGATCGGATTAACCACATCGGCGACGATCACAATAATGCCAAACACCAGCAGCACCGCTGTAGCTGCGTACGTCAACGGCATCAGCTTCGTGTAGTCGGCGGGACCTCCCGGCTGCTTGCCGCGCAGTCGGCGGAAGAAATCGCGGATCTTTTCGTAGATAACCACGGCGATATGCCCGCCGTCCAGTGGTGGTAGTGGCACCAGGTTGAAGGCGGCCAGGAAGAGGTTCAGGCTCGCCAGAGTCATGAGGAAGCTCATCCACTGTTGGTACTGCACCAGCTCACCGCCGACGCGGGAGGCACCGACCACACTCATCGGGGAATCGTCCTCGCGGTTGCCGCCGAAGATAGACTCCACCACCCCAGGCACGCGCTGCGGCAGGCCAATCAGGCCATGGAAAGTGTCGTTGACCATACCGCCCGTGAAGGACAGAGTGCCACCCACCGCGCTGGCGGGGTTGTACTGGTTGATCACGAAATCCGGGCGCTTGGCGCGGATGCCGACGGCGCCGGAGGTCATGGTGTTGCCGGCGGTATTGACGCGCTCGACCAACTCGATCTGCAGGTCGAGGTTTTTGTGCTGCCCGTTGCGGTCAACGACGGCCGGAACCGTGATGCGGTCGCCGACCTGCTTGCCATCGTCGGCGGCGCGCTCGGCCTCGTCGGCGATGGCCTTGGTGAACTCTCGGAAGTCTTTCGTCTCTTCGCCGTTCACGGAGAGGAAAGTATCCCCAGTCTGGACGCCGGATTCCGCCGCTGGCCCCTCGCCCGTGCACTTGGCGAGCGTGCCATCCGAGTTCTGCTTCGCCGGTGCACACTGGGTGGATTCGACGGTGGGAGTAAAGACCACGTTGCGGTCCGGCAGGCCCCAGGCCAGCGCCACCCCGTAGAGAATGCCGAGAGCCAGCAGGATATTCATGATGATGCCGCCGAGCATGACAAAGATTCGCCGGTGCGCCGGCTTGTCGTACATTGCGTACGGGCGCTCCTCGTCAGTCATCTCGTCGAGCTTCGTCATGCCGGCGATGTCGCAGAAGCCACCTAGCGGGACGCCCTTCAGGCCGTACTCGGTGTGGCCCTTGCGGAAGCTAAAGATCGTCGGGCCGAAGCCGATAAAGTATCGCCGCACGCGCATGCCGGACATGCGGGCAGCGATGAGGTGCCCCGCCTCGTGCAGGGCGATGGATAGGGCAATGCCTAGGGCGAAGAGTAGGATCCCTAGTCCGAAAGCCACGTGGCCATCCTTTCGTGCGCCTTGGCGCGGGCTTCGCGCTCTGCCGCCAGCACATCTTCAAGATCGTTGGGTTCGGCGGACAGATGCTGGCAAGCCTCCATGGTTGCCGCAACAGTATCCACAATCCGGGGGAAGCTGAGCCGACCGTTGAGGAACTCTACGGCCGCTTCCTCGTTCGCAGCATTATAAACCGCGGGCATCGTTCCCCCGGCAGTGACTGCCTGGCGCGCCAAGATCACGGCCGGGAAGACTTCGTCGTCCAGTGGCTCAAAGTGCCAGTCGGTTGCTTCGGTAAAGTCCAACTTGGGCTGTGCATCGGCAATGCGGTCTGGCCAGCCGAGGGCGAGGGAGATCGGCAGCTTCATCGACGGCGGGGATGCCTGGGCGATCGTCGCCCCGTCGATGAAGGTGACCATGGAGTGGACAATCGACTGCGGGTGTACCGTCACGTCGATCTTTTCGGCGGGGATGCCGAACAGTAGGCTGGCTTCGATCAACTCCAGCCCCTTGTTCACCATTGTGGCGGAGTTCAGAGTGTTCATCTGCCCCATCGACCAGGTCGGGTGGTTCGCCGCCTGCAGCGGGGTGACATCCTCCAGCTGGGCGCGAGTGTAGCCCCGGAAGGGACCACCCGACGCAGTAAGCACAAGCGAGTCGACCTCGTCCACCCGCCCAGAGCGCAGGCATTGAGCCATCGCGGAATGCTCGGAATCCACGGGAATCAGCTGCCCCTCGTCCGCCGCCTTTAGCACCAGCTGGCCGCCGGCGACGAGGGATTCCTTGTTAGCCAAAGCCAGCTTCGCCTTCGTTCCCAAGGTGGCCAGCGTTGCGTCGAGCCCCAGAGAACCAACCAGGGCGTTCAGAATGACGTCGCACTCCCCCAGTTCCGGCCCGACAGCCTCAACCAATTCGCGGGCAGAATCCTTGCCACGGATGCAGTGGGCGCCGAACTCTCCGTCCAGCCACTCCGCCGTGTGCTCGGAAGCCACCGCCACACGCCCGAGGTCCAGCCCAAAGTCGCGGACCTGCTGCGCCAGCACGTCCGGCTTGGAGCCGTGCGCGGAAATGCCAACCAGCTCGAAGCGCTCTGGGTTATCCGCCATCACCTCCAGCGCTTGGGTGCCGATGGATCCGGTGCTGCCTAGTACTACTACTCGCGTTTTCACGCGGTCTATTCTATTTCTTTTCTTGGTGACGCCCCGTCTCCCCACCTAAATTGGGTACTTTCCTGGCCACGCCTGTACACGGATAGGGACATTCTTGTCCTGATGTGTCAAAATAGCGGGGATAGAATTTTTTTGACTTTCAGGAGGAAACGGTGGCGCACCACTCTAAGGAAGCTGAAGTTTACAACGGCGTATCCACTGCGGACGTTCCGTCTGCGGCCTGGGGCTGGAGCGAGCTTCCGCGTCGCGGAATCATTACCGCCGGTGTCATCGGCGGCCTGTTCTTGCTGGGCATGCTTTTCGGCAACCACAAGGGCAACGTTGAGAATATCTGGCTGATCGTGTTGGCAGTCGTGGTCTTCCTCGGCGTTGGTCTGTGGGTGGCCCGCCCGACTTTCAAGCAGCGCACGACCGTTACCGCTCGCAACAAGCCCGAGGGCCATGTGGAGCCGGTGTGGTCCGCTGACCAGCTGAACCTGACGGGTGCTTACGCCGACCTGAGCGACGATGAGCTGCGTAGCCAGAACATCGACCCGGCTACGCTGAACCGCTAACTCTGACCGGCTAGTTTATAGCCCCAAGAATTTTTTAACTGCGCAGGCTCTTTTAGAGTCTGCGCAGTTTTTTATCGCTCTTCTGCCGCCAGCTGACCACAGGCAGCCGCGATCTCCTGCCCCTTGGTATCACGCACAGTGCAAGGCACCCCCTGGGCTTCCACTCGCCGGACGAACTCATCCTGCCGATCCTTCGGGGAAGCATCCCACTTGGAACCTGGCGTGGGGTTCAGCGGAATGAGATTGACGTGCACCTTCGTGCCCAACGCACCGCGCAGCTTCTTCCCCAGTAGGTCCGCGCGCCAGGGCTGGTCGTTCATGTCGCGAATCAGTGCGTACTCGATGGAGACACGACGCCCAGAGGTATCCGCGTAATAGCGCGCGGCGTCCAGGACCTCCTCCACCGACCACCGGTTGTTCACAGGAACCAGCTCGTCACGCAGCTCATCGTCGGGAGTGTGTAGGGAAACAGCCAGGCGAACCTTCATCTCCTCGTCCGCCAGCTTGCGGATCGCTGGGGCCAGCCCGACAGTCGACACGGTGATGTTGCGTTGTGAAATGCCGAAGCCATCCGGCGCGGGTGCGGATACCTTGCGGATGGTCTCAACCACGCGCTTGTAGTTGGCCAATGGTTCGCCCATGCCCATGAACACGATGTTGGACAGGCGGCCGCCCTCCTCCTGCATCGTACTTGCCGCGGCACGAGCTTGCTCCACCATCTCACCGACGGAGAGGTTGCGGTCCAGTCCGCCCTGACCGGTCGCACAGAACGGGCAGGCCATACCGCAGCCGGCCTGAGAGGAAATACACAGAGTTGCGCGCCCCGGGTAGCGCATCAATACGCTTTCCAGCATCGTGCCGTCGTGCAGCCGCCACAGCGTCTTGCGCGTCTCCCCATCGTCCGCATCCATGTTGCGCATGGGCTGCATCAGCTCAGGGAACAGCGCCTCCTTCACCGCGGCCCTCTTGGACTCGGGCAGATCCGTCATCTCCATCGGGTCGCCCTGCAAGCGGCCGTAGTATTGACGCCGAATCTGATCCGCCCGGAACTTCGGCAGACCGAGCTCCTGTACACGCTCCTTGAGCGTCTCCTCATCGAGATCCGCCATGTGTACCGGCGGCATGCCCCTTTTAGGTGCTGCGAACTGAAGTTTTACTGGTGTAGCCATGATGCGACCCATTATTGCACGTAACGGGGGTAACCCTCACATTGCAAAAATCTGACCCCAACCAGGTTATGCCGTTGAATGGGAAGCATGAGCGACAACAACCAACCGAACTCTGTCCCCCAGCCGACCAATCCAAAACCGGTTAACACTCCCCAGAACCCTCCGACCACGCACACAAAACCTGTAACTGGAGCGCCGGCGCAGGAACCGGCGTCACCAAAAAAGAACAGCGAGCACCGCGAGGTAAAGAAGACCCTGGCGGGAACGACGTGGGTGGGCCTCATCATCGGCGTGCTGCTGCTGATCCTATTGCTGGTGTTTATCCTGCAGAACCAGGAATCCGCGGAACTACAGCTACTGGGGTGGACGATGACCTTCCCGATCGGCGTGGGCATGCTGATCGCCGCAATTGTCGGAGCATTGATCATGGCGCTGGTCGGCGGCGTGCGCATCGTGCAGTTGCGCAAACAGGTTACCCAGTAACTACACTCCGCTGAGCATATTCAGCACGACCCAGGTAATCATCGCCGACGGCAACATACCGTCCAGGCGATCCATCAGGCCCCCGTGGCCCGGCAGCATGCCGGACATGTCCTTGATTCCAAGGTCGCGCTTGAACTGTGATTCCACCAAGTCGCCGAGGGTAGCGCAGCAAGCCAGACCGGGCCCCAGCAGCAGGCCGACCCAGAACGGGCCGGAAAGCAGCAACGTCACGCAAGCCACGCCGATGGCAGTGGACAGAATCACCGATCCGACAAAACCCTCCCAGGACTTCTTCGGGCTCACGGCAGGTGCCATTGGATGGGTACCGAAAAGCACACCTGCGATGTAGCCGCCCACGTCGGATCCCACAACGCACAGCATGAACGTGACGATAAAAGCCCAGCCGTCGATGTGATCGCGTTGCATTCGAGACAGCATGGCCGCGAAGCTGCCGAACAGAGGGATCCACGTCAGTACGAAGACGCCCACCGCCGTATCACGGAGATAGTTATGTGGCGGCGAAGAGCGCCCATAGTGGAACAGGCGCGTCACCATCAACAACAATATGCTGATGACGAAACCCGCTAGCGCGCCTGTCGGCCCAAAGGGCCACGAAAGCCAGACGATAACCTGCGCGCCTAAAAAGAGGACGGGCAGGTTAAGCACATAACCGCCCTCGTAGAGTCGGCGCCAGACTTCATAAACCGCCAGAGACAGGGCGAGAGCCACCAGCGGATACCAAGCGAATGGCGTGAAGAGCCCCGCAATGGCGATGGCACCGAGAATTACGCCAACGCCGATGGCCTGTTTAAGATCCCGGCCGGGACCATTCTTGGGTTTCGGGCGAGCAGCGATAAGAAATCGGCCTTTCGTGCGCAGGGGCTAGCGGAGTATCGAGTTAAACCTCGAGCAGCTCCTTCTCCTTGGCCTCGACCAGGGAATCTACCTGCTCGACGTAGCTGTGGGTGATCTTCTCCAGATCCTTCTCAGCCGCGCGGACCTCGTCCTCGCCGGCCTCGCCGTCCTTCTGGATCTTGCCCAGCTGCTCCATGCCCTTGCGGCGAATGTTGCGGATGGCGATCTTCGCATCTTCGCCCTTGGACTTGGCCACCTTGACCATTTCCTTGCGGCGTTCTTCGGTGAGCTGCGGGATCGTTACGCGCAGCACCTGGCCGTCGTTGGTGGGGTTGACGCCCAGGTCAGAGTTGCGGATAGCGTTCTCGATCGCATCCATGGTGGACTGCTCGTAGGGCTTGATCAGCAGCATGCGTGGCTCCGGGACACTGATGGTGGCCATCTGGGTGATCGGAGTGGGAACGCCGTAGTACTCGGCGACAACGCCGTTGAACATGGACGGGTTCGCGCGACCGGTGCGGATGGTCGTCAGATCCTCGCGGGCGTGCTCCACGGAGCTAGTCATGCGCTCTTCGGACTCAAGCAGAATATCGTCAATCATGATTAGGAATTTACCAGCCTACGGTGGGAAAAGTGTTAAGGGATCGGGTTGTGTTGGCGCTTTAGCGGGTGCTGACGTTGCCGTCGACCAGGGTGCCGATGCGCTCGCCAGCGACTGCGCGAGCAATATTGCCGTCGGTCAGCAGGTTGAACACCAGAATCGGCATCTTGTTGTCCATGCACAGAGAGAACGCGGTGGCGTCGGCAACCTTGAGGCCCTTCTCGATAACCTCCCGCGGGGTGATCTCGTGGAAGAGCTCCGCCTCCGGGTTGGTCCGCGGATCGTCGCTGTACACGCCGTCGACGGCCTTGGCCATCAGCAGCACCTCACAGCCGATCTCCAGAGCGCGCTGGGCGGCAGTGGTGTCGGTGGAGAAGTATGGCATACCCATGCCCGCACCGAAGATAACGACCCGCCCCTTCTCCAGGTGACGGGAGGCGCGCAGGGGCAGGTAGGGTTCGGCGACCTGGGTCATCTGGATGGCGGTCTGTACGCGGCAGTCCACGCCCTCCTGCTCCAGGAAGTCCTGCAGGGCCAGGCAGTTCATGACCGTGCCGAGCATGCCCATGTAGTCGGAGCGAGAGCGATCCAGACCGCGCTGCTGGAGCTCTGCGCCGCGGAAGAAGTTGCCGCCGCCGATAACCACGGCGACTTCCACGCCGGACTTGGAAACCTCCGCGATCTGCCGCGCCACGTTCTGCACGACGTCGGGGTCGATGCCGACCTTGCCGCCGCCGAACATCTCACCCCCCAGCTTCAACATAACGCGCTTGTAGCCTTCGCGGTTTTCGGCTGTAGTCACCGGGGAATCTCCTTTGTCGACGTGTTTTGCACTGCTGGCCATACTACCCCACCCAAGGCATGGAAAAAGGCCCCGGCACCCTTTCGTGTGCCGGAGCCTCTACCGAAAAAATTTTCGGAGTGTACAGACTGTGCAGTCTTTAAGCCTGGCCAACCTCGAAGCGCTTGAAGCCCTTCAGGGTCACGCCGGCCTCGTCCATAACCTGCTTAACAGACTTCTTGGACTCGGTGACGGACGGCTGATCCAGCAGGCAAACATCCTTGAAGTAGCCCTTCAGGCGACCCTCGATGATGTTCGGCAGAGCCTTCTCCGGCTTGCCCTCTTCGCGAGCGGTAGCCTCGGCGATCTCGCGCTCCTTAGCAACGGTCTCAGCCGGAACCTCGTCGCTGCTCAGGTACTTAGCCTTCAGAGCGGCAACCTGCATAGCGGCAGCCTTGGCTGCACCCTCGTCGTCGCCCTCGTAAGCGACCAGCACGCCAACTGCCGGCGGCAGGTCGGCGGAGCGGTGGTGCATGTAGACAGCAACCTTGTCGCCCTCGATAGTGGTGGCGCGCTTCAGCTCCAGCTTCTCGCCGATCTTTGCGGACAGCTGCTGCAGAGCGTCAACAGCCTTCTGGCCGTCAACCTCAACTGCCTCGAGCTCCTCGCGGGAGTTGGCCTTAGCCTCAGCTGCAGCAGCAGCGACCTTGTCTGCGAACTCGATGAACTCAGAGTTCTTAGCAACGAAGTCGGTCTCAGCGTTGACCTCGATCATGGTGTTGCCGGAAACGGCAATCAGACCCTCGGAGGCGGAGCGCTCTGCGCGCTTGCCGACGTCCTTAGCGCCCTTGATGCGCAGGATCTCGATGGCCTTGTCGAAGTCGCCAGCGGCTTCTTCCAGGGCCTTCTTGCAGTCCATCATGCCGGCGCCGGTGATCTCGCGGAGCTTCTTAACGTCTGCAGCGGTGTAGTTCGCCATGTGGGGCGATCCTCCTTCTGGTGGAAGTGTTCATAGTGGCTGAAATAACAGTTTCTATATTCAGTCCTGGTTTCCAGCCTAGGTTACAAGTAACGCCCACGCCCGTCGGACACGGGTCTTAAACTGTGTCCCATACGGGGGTGGGCGCTAATTCGCTAGCTCTAAAGCAGCTTAGGCCTCGGTGTTGCCCTCGGCCTTAGCTTCAGACTGAGCCTCAGCCGGTGCCTCTTCGGCGGGAGCCTCGGTCCTCTCAGCCTCAGCCGGTGCCTTGTCGGCATCGCCGGCAGCTTCCTTGGCTGCAGCCTCCTGGCGCTCAGCGCGGGCCTGGCGGCCAGCCTCTACTGCGGAGGAGATGATGCTGGTCAGCAGGTTTGCGGAGCGGATTGCGTCGTCGTTGCCCGGGATCGGGTAGTCGACAACATCCGGGTCACAGTTGGTGTCCAGGATTGCGACAACCGGAATGTTCAGCTTCTGCGCCTCGGAGACAGCGATGTGCTCCTTGTTGGTGTCGACGATCCACAGAGCGGACGGGGTCTTGGTCATGTCCGCGATACCGCCCAGGACGCGCTCCAGCTTGTTGCGCTCGCGGGTCAGCATCAGAACTTCCTTCTTGGTGCGGCCCTTGTAGCCGTCCTCAGCTGCGTCCATTGCCTGCAGCTCCTTGAGACGGTGCAGACGCTTAGCAACGGTCTGGAAGTTGGTCAGCATGCCGCCGAGCCAGCGGTGGTTGACGTAGGGCATACCCACGCGCTCCGCCTCGTTGGCAACGGCTTCCTGAGCCTGCTTCTTGGTACCGACGTACAGGATGTTGCCACCGTGGGCAACGGTCTCCTTGACGAACTCGTATGCTTCGTCGATGTAGGTCAGGGTCTGCTGCAGGTCGATGATGTAGATGCCGTTGCGGTCAGTGAAGATGAAGCGCTTCATCTTCGGGTTCCAACGACGGGTCTGGTGACCGAAGTGGACACCAGCGTCCAGCAGCTCGCGCATAGTAACAACAGCCATGGTGTTACAGGGGCGTATTTCTTCTAGCCGACCATTTGGTCGGCGCCGCCCCTTCCTCGCTTTCAAAGTTTAGGGTTTGACGGTTTTCTTCACGATGCACTCGACACTCACTGTACGTGCGTGGCTTGTGCACCATCCTGGCAGATAGTCCCCGGTGTAGCTGTGGTTCGCCATGTTCGCCCGCTTCTCCTAGCGGGACCGTGCTGGTGAGCCAATAGGTGGGGTGCGAATATCTACGCGTAGTCAGTAGCCTTACTCCGCCTCTCGACCTTCGCGAAACCGAGCGCACCTTCTTAGAAGGGTGCGGCAGACGAATCCGGACATACTGCGCCTGCTACCCTACCCCTACTCACGCTGCCAAAACAAGTCCCATTCCCGCGCGTTTTGCCGTTTCTGTGGACAACTTTTAGTTATCCACAGGCTCGCCGGTTCGCCCTTTCTTTTTGGTGACGCCCCTACGCATCATCTGTAGACATGATCCTACGGCTTGACCGCGCCATATCCTTTACGCTTGCGCTGGCTTTCCTCTGCGTAGGCATTCCGCCTACCCCCTTGACCTTTGCGGCTTCCCAGCCTGATGCTGCCCAGCCTGCCACTCCCCGACCCGATACGTCCCACCTCGTCCGATCCCATCGGTTGCCAACTGCCAAGGATGCACAGGTGATCCGCGACGCGGACATTCCCGATGCTGTATGGGAACCGGGTCACCGGGGCGTGGATCTGCAGGCATCTCCCGGGCAGGTGATCGTTGCCAGCCGAGGAGGAAGCGTTGCCTTTGCAGGAGTCGTCGCAGGCACACCGGTGGTCTCCATCAGCCACGCGGACGGTATCCGCACCACCTACGAGCCCGTCGTGGCGCGCGTGCGCACTGGTCAAAAAGTGCGCCGGGGCGAGGCCATCGGCGTGTTGGCGGATGCCGCCGCTTTGCCTGAATACGCCCGAAAGTCGCCGGGGCTGTCCTGGGGCGCGCGATTCGAAGGCAAGGGGCGGGTGTACATCGACCCGATGACCCTTCTCGGTTCGGTGCGGGTCAGGCTCTGGGATGCGCCTGGTTAAATACGGCCTTCAGCCGCTCGGTGCCAACGTGGGTGTAGATCTGTGTGGTGGACATGTTCGCGTGGCCAAGGAGCTCCTGCACCACTCGGAGGTCTGCTCCGCCTTCTAGGATCGCCGTGGCTGCGGAGTGCCGTAGCCCGTGAGGAGACAGGCGCGGGCCAGGGCCGGCCTGGGTCACACGGTTCACCACGGTGCGAACCTGTCGGGGATCAATGCGCTTGCCACGGACACCAACGAAGAGGGCCGGAGTTTCCTTTGCCATGTCTTCGCGCACCTCTAGCCACTTTTCCAGGGCTGCCACCACGGTTCCTCCGAAGGGAACAACGCGGGTCTTGTTGCCCTTACCCGTCACACGGAGGAGGCGGTTGGAGAAGTCCACGTCATTCACGTCACAGCCCGTCAACTCGGACACGCGGATGCCGGTGGCGTACAGCAGTTCAACCATGGCCCAGTCGCGGATGGCGCTAGGCGTGGCGGCATCCCCCTCGGGTTGCAAACCATTGAGCATGTCGGAGGCCTGGTCAGAGCGCAGCACACGCGGCAGCGTGCGCTGCGGCTTTGGAGCCTTCAGCGCGGCAACGGGGTTGGCCTGTACGAAACCGCGGTGTGCAAGGAATGCTCCGAACCCCCGCATGCTGGAGGCAAGTCGGGAGAGACTGGCCCGGCTCGCTCCGTTGTCCACCGCCCAGCCCAGTACGTCGCGAGCACGGTCCAGGTCAAACTCCTCGATGCGCTCCAGGCCCTCTAGTGCACTGTCGAGGTTCTGTCGGTAGGCGCGGATCGTGTTTTCGCTGCGTCCGACCACGTGGCGCAGGTGCTGCTCGTAGTCGTCCAGCGCAGACCACAACGGGGTGGTGCCAGCGGGACGGGAGTTACTCATGTGACCAATCTAGCGGGTCACTCGACCCTAATCCAGCGGTCCGCCTCCCTTCGGAGCCTGCCCATTGCCTCCAGGTCACGCAGGCAACGGATCACCGTGCGGGCGGGCAAACCGGTGGCTTCCACTAGTTGCGGCAGTCTGCCTTCGGGACCTTTGCCGCTCGGCAAGGCTGCGGCGTCAATAATGGCGAGGTGCTCCCAGCTTGGCAGGAACGAACGATCCTCCTGGCCTAGCCCCAGCGCCATCTGCTCACCGAGAGGGGTGAGCTCCTCGATCAGGTCGCGGGCACTAACAGCCAGAGTTGCACGGGCTGTGCGGATACGATCCAGGCACCCGAGTGAAGCGTGGGAGGTGACGGGGCCGGGGACGGCGAAGATGGGCTTCACGAAAGCCTCGGCCCAATTCAAGGTATTGAGAGCCCCGCTGCGCTGAGGAGCCTCGACCACCAGGGTCGCCTGCCCGAGCGCCGCTGCTAGGCGGTTACGGGTGAGGAAGCGATGGCGGGCAGGCGGGGTGCCCGGCGGATACTCGCTGATGAGCATTCCGCCGGAGCCTACGATCTGCTCAAACAGATTCGCATGCGCCTTGGGATAGGAAACATCGAGCCCGCAGGCCATGACCACGACGGTGGGCATCTTGGAATCGAGGGCCGCGCGGTGGGCGATTGCGTCGATGCCGATCGCACCCCCGGAGATCAGACTGAAGCCCGCATCCGCTAGATCCCCAGCGAAGGACCGGGTGACTTGCTCGCCGTAACGTGTAGCAGCGCGAGTACCCACGACCGTGACCGAACGGCGCACTAGGGTATCTAGGCGCGCATCTCCGCGTACCCAAAGGGCGAAGGGTGCGGCCGCCTGGCCGCGGACAGAAGAATCGTGATCTGCACCCGAATCAGCCATTCGCACAAAGCTAGCCGTGAGCTCGGCGGGCCACTCGTCATCCTCCGGGGTGACCAGCCGCCAGCCGCGGGCGGAAGCTAACTCTGCGTCACGTGTGGGATCTTGCTCGTAGCGCTGCGACGTCGAACCTGCCAGCGCCTCCGACAGCTTCCCGCCCCGGCGCGCCAAGGCGGCTGCGACAGCCTGCACCTCCGCGGGACCGGCCTGCTCCCAGCCGTCTGGCCAGAGCATGTCCAGGACATCGATGCGCGAGGCCTCTATGACTCGGCGCACGTAGACCCACTCCAAAAAATTTTCCTGGGTCGTCATCGCTGCACCTCTACCAATTCTCTGTCTGCTCCAAAGAGTTCCACCGCATCGCTGATGTGTCCCAGGTGTGGAGCGGAGGCGCGGTCGAGATCTGCAAGGGTCCATGCGACCCGTATGGCTCGGTCCACTCCCCGCTGTGTGATGGTGCCGGTGCGCAGCATGTCCTCCAGTAGAACGGAGCCGGATTCATCCACGCCTACCTGCCGCAAAATTTTTCCGGGCACTAGTGCGTTACTGGCGGTACCCCACCGCTGGCGGGCACGCTCCCTGGCCTCGGCGACACGTTCGGCGACAGCGGCGCTGGTCTCCCCCGGACTGCTAAGCGCCTCAATCTGGGGTCTGCCCGTTGTAGTGGCGAACACGTCCACTCGGTCGCGCAGCGGTCCGGAAAGCTTCGCCTGGTACCGCAGCCGAGCCCCGGAAGGACAAGTGCAGTCTATCGGCAGCTCTGCGCCACACGGACAGGGGTTGGCTGCCATCACCAGTTGAAAGTCGGCGGGGAAGCTGGAGATCCGATTTGCTCGCATGAGCTCCACTCGGCGCAGCTCCATGGGCACGCGCAGGCTCTCTAAGCTATCCCGGCGCGCCTCGCTGACCTCGTCGATAAACAGCACCCCGTGGTGGGCTAGGCTCACGGCCCCGGGCACGGGCACGCGCCCGCCGCCGATAAGTGCCGCCGGGGTCACGTTGTGGTGCGGGGCGATGAAGGGCCGCTGCCCCGCGAGCACCTCCGGCAGGCTCCCTTTCGCCCCGGCTAGAGAATGCACGCTCGCGGCCTCCACCCGCTCGGTATCGGTCATGGGCGGGAGTATCCCCGGCAGGCGTTCGGCCAGCATTGATTTGCCGCTGCCCGGCGGCCCCGTCAGCATCAGGTTGTGTCCCCCGGCCGCGGCAACCTCCACCGCGCGGCGGGCGGCGGGCTGTCCCACAACCTCCGCCAAGTCCCCCGCTTGCCGAGGCGGGGCGTACTCCCCCGGGCACGCCTCCGGTAGCTCTCCCCCGCGCAACCAGTCGATAACCGTACCCAGGTTCGGGGCCACCAACACGCTCACACCCCCATCGCTCGCTGCCGTTGCCTCCGCCGCCTCCGCTGCTTCGCTCTCGTTTCCCACGGGGACTACGACAGTGGAAAAGCCCTCCATCGCAGCGGCCAAAACCAGTGCGAAAACTCCCTGCACCGGGCGGATCTGGCCATCCAATCCCAGCTCCCCCACCAGGATCGTTTGTGCCAGCCGCCCCGCCCCCAGTGCGTCGTCTGCCACCGCGGAGAGCATTGCGCACACCATCGCCAGGTCATAGCCGGCCCCCTGCTTCGGCAGCCCAGCGGGCGACAAGCTCATCACGGTCCGCGACCCCGGCCACCCCACACCGGAGTTCTTCAGTGCCGACCGGATGCGATCCTTCGCTTGCACCACCGCAGTATCCCCCATACCCACGATTGATATGCCGGGCAGTCCTCTGCTCACGTCGCACTCGACGGTGATCACCGTCCGCTTGGTCCCCTCCAGCGCCATCGACTGCGCATGTCCCACGGCCATCGGTCACCACACCCCCTCAACGTGCTCACGCACCCCGTCTGGCCCTACGTCGATCACGTCCACACGCAGTCCCCCGGAAAACTGCACCCCCTCGCGATTCTGCTCCAGCCACAGTCCGGCAAGCGTGCGAATCCGCCTGAGCTTACGCGGCCCTACCGCCGCCACTCCGCCCCCGTCGGAGGCCGAGGTGCGATACTTCACCTCGATGAAAGCCAGGTCATCTTCGGGTGTTCGCGCCACCAAGTCCAGCTCGCCATAGCGGGTATAGAAGTTGCGGTCTAGCACCTCATACCCCGCCCGGTGCAGATACTCAGCCGCCAGGTCCTCCCCCAGATTCCCCACTGCTCGCCTATTCGCCGCCGTCACTCGTCGCCCCTCCCCTTCTTGGTGATCCGGCACCGGGTCTTTACTCCCGGCACCTGGTTCACAAGTGTGGGGCATTATCCCCGTGGGGTGGCGTCATAAAAAGAAAAGAAGATAACAAAAGCCCAGGTGGTTGTGGATAACCCCTGGGCTGTGAATAAAAGGAAAAGGTGCAGGTCAGTCCGGCAGTTGCAGCTCGGGCTTGTCGAGCTCTTCGATGTTTACGTCCTTGTAGGTGATTACGCGCACGTAGCGCACGAAGCGGGCGGGGCGGTACATGTCCCACACCCATGCATCCGACATGCGAACCTCGTAGTAGACCTCCCCGCCGGAGTTGCGAGGGATCAGCTCGACAGCATTGGCCAGGTAAAAGCGGCGCTCAGTCTCCACAACGTAGGAAAACTGGCTGACCACGTCGCGGTACTCGCGGTACATCGACAGCTCTACGTTTGCCTCGTAGTCGTCTAGTTCCTCAGCGCTCACGGACTTACCCTCGATCCTTCCCTTTAAGCCACTGCTCGTGCGCAGCGGCCACGTTCTTGTAACTGTAACGGTGATAAGGGGTGCCACCGTGTAGGCTCACCGCAGTCATGTGCGCCTTGGTGCCATAGCCCTTGTGACTAGCCAAACCATACCCCGGGAATTCCTCGTCAAGCGTTCGCAACACTCGATCCCTGGAAACCTTTGCCAGCACACTCGCCGCGCTGATGCACTTCGCCATCTGGTCACCCTTCACCACGGGCAAGTGCGGCATGGGCAGGCCAGGGACCTTCACCGCATCCGTCAGCACATAGCCGGGCTGTACGTCCAAAGCAGCCACGGCACGCCGCATGCCGGAGACATTCGCGTGCTGGATGCCGAAGCGGTCGATGTCTTCGGCGCTGATGTGAATGATCGAGTAGGAAACGGCGACGTCACGGATGACGTCGTACAACCGCTCGCGGGTCTTCTCCGTTAGCTTCTTCGAGTCGGTCAGACGGTCCAGCCCCACCCCGTCCAGATCAGACGGCAGGATGCACGCTGCAATAGAGATCGGCCCGCAGCATGCGCCGCGCCCGGCCTCGTCCACGCCCGCGACAGGCCCTAGCCCTGCGGACTCTAGTTCGCGTTCCAACTTAACTATTGAGAGCGGTTCTAGCCCTGGATCGGCAGGGAGTCCACGCCTCCGATGCGGCTGAACGGCAGCAGAATGGACTCGACCTCGCCGACGATGTTCTCCACCGGGATGGTGCCCTGGTGCTCGTCACCCATGTGCGCGCGGGAATCCAGCGAGTTGGTGCGGTTGTCGCCCATCACCCAGACCGCGTCGTCCGGCACGGTCACCGGACCGAAGTAGTCGCCCTGGCATTCCTTGGAGCCCGTAGTCGGGTCGATCGGGTTCACTGGCGGGTTCATCGTGTAGGAATCATCGACCTTTTTGCCATTGACCATGATGCCCGGGTCACCTTCCTGGCACTGCACGGTCTGCCCACCGGTCGCGATCACACGCTTGACCAAGGTGTTCTCGTCCGGCGCGACGATACCGATGGTGGCGCCAAGGTTCTGCAATCCGCGCACCACACCGTTGGTGCTGCGGCGGGAGGTGTATTCCTCGTTCCAAGACTCAGTTCCGACAAAGACGACGACATCACCCGGGTCGGGCATCTTGTCGCCGCGGTAGGCCAGCTTGTTCACGAAGATGCGGTCGGGTGTGCAGCCCACGCAGCCGTGCAGCGTCGGCTCCATCGACTCGGAAGGAATCAGGTACATGCGGCCCACAAAGTTATTGAAAGCGCCCAGTACCAGCATCGTCACCAGGATGATGATCGGCATCTCGACCCACCAAGGGTAGGTCTTTTTCTCCTTCTTCTTTTTTGGTGACGCCCCCTGCTCCGGCTGCGCGGCAGCCTCATTGGGCACGTTAGGGTCGTTAGGTTCCTGTCGATGAGTCACAAAGAACGAGGATACCAGTGGGGCGAACAGCAAAAAACCCAGCCACGAAAGTGTGACTGGGTTGATAGCACTTAGGGGGTAAGTACTAGATGCGCTCCTTGATGCGGGCTGCCTTGCCGCGACGCTCGCGCAGGTAGTACAGCTTCGCACGGCGGACCTTACCGCGGGACAGGACGTCAATGCGGTCGATGTTCGGGGAGTGAACCGGGAAGGTACGCTCCACACCGATGCCGAAGGAAACCTTGCGGATGGTGAAGGTCTCGCGGATGCCGGAGTTCTGGCGGCGGATCACAACGCCACGGAAAACCTGCAGACGGGACTTGGAGCCCTCGATAACCTTGACGTGAACGTCCAGGGTATCGCCGGCGCGGAACTCGGGAATGTCGTCGCGCAGCTGAGCTGCGTCAACCTTATCAAGAATGTGCATGGATGAAATCCTTTTGCTCGTCTGGATAGAGGATCCTCGCGGCTTTTCGCGTGACGTGCGCGCCTACGGGTTCGTACCCACAACAGAAATTAACTTGAGTAGTATGACACCGACTAGTGGCTTTGTCCAAATCCTGCGTTCTTCAGCGCGGCGGCCATACTGCCCTGCGGGGCTTGATTGCGGGGTTTGGGCTTCCTCCGCGCACCCTTCTTCGGCTTGGACTTGCCGTTGGCTGTGGGGGCCTTGGGTTCGTCCTGCAGGCGCAGGGAAAGGCCAATGCGGTTGCGCGGAACATCCACGTCAACGACACGCACCTTCACCACCTCGCCGGAGCTGACCACGTCGTGCGGATCCTTGACGAATTGCTCGCTCATAGCGGAGACGTGAACCAGGCCATCCTGGTGCACGCCGATATCCACGAAGGCTCCGAAGGCCGCAACGTTCGTGACCGTTCCCTCTAGCACCATGCCCGGCTTGAGGTCCTTGATGGTCTCGATCCCCTCGGCGAGCGTGGCGGTCTTAAACGTCGGGCGCGGGTCGCGCCCCGGCTTGTCCAGCTCCGCCAGCACGTCCGTGACGGTGGGGATGCCGAACTTCTCGTCGGCGAAGTCCCCCGCGCGGAGCTTGCCCAGCACGGCGGAGTTGCCCACTAGCTGCACGACCTCCACGCCGGTGGCGTCCACGATGCGGCGCACCAGCGGGTAGGCCTCCGGGTGTACGGCTGAACCGTCCAGTGGGTCGGCAGCGCCGTTGATGCGCAGGAAGCCTGCGGCCTGCTCGAACGCCTTCGGCCCCAGGCGCGGCACCTTCAACAGTTCCTTGCGGGACTTGAAAGCGCCGTTCTCATCGCGGTAGGCCACAATGTTTTCCGCCAGGGTCGGGGTAACACCCGCCACCCGGTTCAGCAGCGGCGCGCTAGCAAGGTTAACGTCCACGCCGACGGAGTTCACCGCATCTTCCACCACGGTATCCAGCCCGGCAGCCAGCAGCGCCTGGTTAACGTCGTGCTGGTATTGCCCAACGCCGATGGACTTCGGGTCGATCTTCACCAGCTCCGCCAGCGGATCCTGCAGGCGGCGGGCGATGGAAACGGCCCCGCGTAGCGAAACGTCCATGTCCGGGAACTCCTGGGCGGCGACCTCGGAGGCAGAGTAGACCGAGGCGCCGGCTTCGGAGATTACGACGGTCTGAGGCTTGGTGCCGTCAGCCAGCCCGGCGATCTCTTTGGCCAACTTCTCGGTCTCGCGGCTGGCGGTGCCATTGCCAACTGCGAGCAACTCCACACCGTGCTTGTTCACCAGCGCGCTGAGGATCGTACGAGCCTTATCCCACTGGCCCGAGTGCGGGTAGACGACCACCGTGTCCAGTACCTTGCCAGTACCGTCCACGACGGCGCACTTCACGCCGTTGCGGTAGCCCGGATCCATGCCCAGGGTCGCCCGGTGGCCCGCGGGGGCTGCCAGCAGCAGATCCTTCAGGTTCTTCGAGAACACGCTCACGGCGGCCTCGTCGGCCTTCTCCTTCAGACGCATGCGCACATCCACCGCGGAGCTAACCGCCAGTTTCGTGCGCCAGCCGAAGCGCACGCATTCGGCGCGGAACTTATCGGCAGGATCGCCCTGCGCCTGCAGCCCGGTGCGATCGGCAATGATGCCCTGGTAGAACTCGTCGTCCTCCCCCGGCGCAAAGTTCACCCGCAGCACGCCTTCGTTCTCACCGCGCAGCAGTGCCAGCACGCGGTGGCTCGGCAGATCCCCGAAGGGTTCGTCGAACTCGAAGTAGTCGCGGTACTTCTGGCCTTCTTCCTCCTTGCCCTCAATCACGGCGGACTCGGCGCGGCCGCGCTTGAAGTATTCCTCGCGGATCTCCCCCACCAAATCCGGGTCAGTGGAAATGTCCTCGACCACAATGGCCCTGGCGCCGGCCAACACCGAGGTGGCGTCAGCAAAACCCTCCTGGACGTAGTCCGCGGCCAGATCGGGGCTGCCTCCGGCGAGCAGCTTCTCGACCAGCTCGCCCAAGCCGGCCTCGCGCGCGATAGCGGCCTTGGTGCGGCGGGACTTCTTAAACGGCAGGTACAGATCCTCGAGGCGGGCCTTCGTATCCACGGCCAGGATCTTTTCACGCAGCTCGTCGGTGAGCTTGCCCTGCTCTTCGATGCTCTTGAGGATGGTCTCCTTGCGGGCGGCGAGCTCGCGCAGGTAGTCGAGGCGCTGCTCGAGCTGGCGCAGCTGGCTATCGTCCATACCGCCGGTGACTTCCTTGCGGTAGCGGGCGATAAACGGCACGGTCGCCCCGCCGTCCAGCAGGTCGATGGTGGCCTGAACTCGGGGCTGGTCCACCTCGAGTTCGTGGGCAATGATGCTAGCGATGCAATCGGTCATTCCCCACATTCTAGAGGGGCTACTGCTTACCGAAGTCCTCGCCCCACTCGGGCGCATCGCTGGTGAACTCCGTCAGATCCCGCTCGCCGCTGAAGCCCTGCTGCATGTGCAGGTACTCCAGGTGGCGATCGAACAGATCCAACACGTTATTGATCAGCTGCGCGCGGGTGTAGCCGAACACGTCGAAGCCCAGGGAGCCGTTCATACCGAAAACCTCGAGGCGGACGTAGTTCTTGCCGTTGTCGAGTTTGTCCGACGCACCCTCGCGAACCGCGAACTCCGGGGTGGTGGAGATGACCGGGTAGAGCTGATAGCGGAAGACCGGGTCCTCCCCGAAAATCACGGACAGATCCAACTGGGGAACCTTGGTGTCCTTACTATCGGCGACCAACAACGTGGCGTCATAATCCCTAGCCCGCAGCGCCGTAGCGACCGATTCGAGGGCGGGCTTGGCAATCTGCACCACATAGCGGTGCGCGGTCTGCTCCGACGGCCAGGTAGAGGTGCGATCGAGACGGTTCTCCCAGTCCAGGTCGTTGCCAGAGGGCAGAGTGCGCCCGGAAATCGCGGAGTGCAGAGCGATGGCACGGGAATCCACCTGGGCGGTCTCCATGCGTATCGAACGCATCAAGCCCACCATGATCAGGTACACCACCACCATGAACGGCAAGCCCATGATCAGCGTGGCCATCTGCAGCGTGGCGATGCCGCCGACCTGCAGCATGGCGATCGTCAGCACGGCGACGGCACCCGACCACATCAGGCGCATCCACGGCGCACCGTCCTGCTGCGGGTCCTGCGAGATGGAGGAGAATTTCGCCATAACCAGTGCGCCGGAGTCCGCGGAGGTCACAAAGAACAGCAGGCCCACGAGGATGGCGATAAACACCACGATCGTGCCGCCGGGCAGGCCATCGAGCAGGGTGTAGAAGCCACGCTCCGGGGAGTCCACGGCGGTCTGCAGGAAGTCGTGATCCTTGCTATTCACCGCACGATCCAGCGCAGTGTTACCCAGGATGGAAGCCCACAGCGCGACGAAGATGAAGGGCACGCACAGGGTGCCGATGACAAACTGGCGGAAAGTGCGGCCACGGGAAATGCGAGCCAGGAACAGGCCCACGAACGGTGCCCAGGCCACCCACCAGGCCCAGAAGAACAGCGTCCAGTTAGCCATCCAGTCCGCAGTGGCGGCCGGGTCCTGGGAGTAAGAGAAGGTCTCGAATGTCCAGCGCGGCAGCCAGGCTAGGTAGTCGCCCATGTTCTTCACCACGGAGTTCAGCAGCCAGCCAGTGCGGCCGGTGAACAGGACGAACAGCAGCAGTGCGGTAGCGAGGTAGACGTTCGCCTCACTGAGGCGCTTAATGCCCTTGTCCACACCGGATACTGCGGAGATCGCTGCGACGCCCACTGCCAGCGCCACCAGGGCGATCTGCATGCCACGGCCTTCGGGCAGGCCGAACACCATGTTCAGGCCGAAGTTCAGCTGCACCACGCCGATACCCAGGGAGGCTGCCACGCCGAAGATCGTGCCGAGCAGGGCGGCGACATCTACCGCGTCGCCGATTGGTCCGTTCACCCGCTTGCCGATCAACGGGTACAGGGCGCTGCGGATGGCCAGGGGCATGTTCAGGCGGTAGGCGTAGTAGCCAAAGGCCAGGCCCATCAGCGCGTACAGCGCCCAGCCGGACACGCCCCAGTGGAAAAGAGTCCAGGCGATGGCCTCGTTGTAGGCCTGCTCCGTCATCCCCTCGCCCACCGGCGGGGTGGAGTACTGCGCCAGCGGCTCGGCCACGGAGTAGAACATCACGCCGATGCCGATACCGGCGGCGAAGAGCATTGCCGACCAGGAGAAAAGGCTGTACTGGGGCTTGGAGTGGTCGGGACCCAAGCGGATAGCGCCCGCCTTGGACAGGGCGATCCAGATCATGAAGATCAGCGCAATGGCAACGGTGGCGATGTAGAGCCAGCCCAGGCTCTCTGTCAGCCACCCGGTGATTCCCCCGACGACGGAATCGAAGTTATCGCTGGCGACGGCGGCCCAGATAGCGACCAGCAAAGTGATGACCATCGTGACCGCCACCACGGGCCAGTTGGCCTTGGGAGGCTCCCCACTGCGCGAGCGGTCCGCCCCCGCAGAGTACGTACCGACGATGGCCCGAGGGCCAGCTGACAGTCTGGCTCGCTTCTTGTCCGCCAACTTTTCCTATTCCTTAAACCACCCCGTCACCGCTGGCGCGATGTTGGTGTAGACGTGCTTGTGCTCCTGGTACTCGGCCAGTCCGGTGGGGCCGAGCTCGCGACCGTTGCCGGACTGCTTCATTCCGCCCCACTCCGCCTGTGGCAAGTAGGGGTGGAAGTCGTTAATCCAGATGGTACCGTGGCGCAGCTTACGTGCGACCCTTTCCGCCTTTCCGGCGTCAGTGGTCCACACGGCTCCGGCCAGGCCGTACTCGGTGTCGTTGGCGATGGCTACGGCCTCGTCCTCGGTGGTGAAGGTCTCGATGGTCACGACCGGGCCGAAGGCCTCGTCGTGCACGCAGTCCATCTCTTGCGTGCAGCCATCGATGATCGTCGGCAGGTAGAACACGCCCTGGGTCAGATCCGTGTTACCCGTGGCGTGGGAGCCCTGGTTGTCCTCGGCCGTCGGGATGCGCCCGCCGCAGAGGATCTTCGCGCCCTGCTCGCGGGCGCGGTCGACGTAGGACGCAACCTTGTCGCGGTGATCGGCGGAGATCAGGGCACCGGTCTCGGCGGCCTCGTCCAGCGGGCCGCCGACCTTGATCTTCTCGGCCTTGGCCACCAGAGCCTCGACGAACTGGTCGTGGATGGACTCCTCCACCACGATGCGGGAGCCCGCAGAGCACACCTGGCCGGAGTGAACGAACGCGCCGTTCAGTGCGTTATCCACCGCAGCGTCGAAGTCCGCGTCGGCGAAGATGACGTTCGGGTTCTTGCCGCCCAGCTCGAGGGCCACGCGCTTGACGGTCTCCGCCGCGTTGCGGGCGATCAGCTTGCCGGTGACCAGGCCGCCGGTGAAGCTGACCATATCCACATCCGGGCTCTGCGACAGCGGGTTGCCGCAGTTGGCGCCCGCGCCGGTGATCAGGTTAGCCACGCCAGCCGGCAGCCCCAGCTGGTCCAGGACCGTCATCAGCATCATGGCGGTGTGCGGGGTGAGCTCCGCCTGCTTCAGCACAAAGGAGTTGCCTGCGGCCAGGGCCGGGGCGACCTTCCAGGCCACCTGCAGCAGCGGGTAGTTCCACGGGGTAATCAGGCCGCATACGCCTACCGGTTCGGCGTCAATACGAGAGCGAACATTTGCATCGCCCGGGTCCACGACGCGACCGGCCTGGTGCTGGGCGAGAGTGCCGAAGTACTCGAAGGAGTTGGCGATGTCGTCCATGTCGATCTCGGACTCGGCCAGGCGCTTGCCCGTGTCGGCGGACTCGGCGCGGGCGAAGGCATCCTTGTTCTCGCGGATCTTGTCGGCGACCTGTAGCAGGAGCTTGCCGCGCTCGGCGGCGGGCACGTCGGCCCACACGCCGGAGTCGAAGGAGGCACGGGCAGCGGCGATGGCCTTGTTCGTGTCCTCGTCGGAGGCCTCAGAAACCAAGCCCACGGTGGAGTTATCGGCGGGGTTTGTGATCGTGCGGGTCTCGCCCTTTTCAGCCGCTACCCACTCGCCGTTGATGAACAGCGAGGCGGGAGCGCCCTCATTCTTGTGCACCCCGGCCAGCAGTTCGCAGGTGGTGGGGTCGAACAGTACAGCGTTCATGGTTGTGATTCTCGCTTTCTGTATTTGGCCTTTTAGTCCAGTTGGTCCAGGTTTTAGTCTTCAGTCCAGGTGCGCACGGGATCCGCGCCGTCGGACATGTCGGAGGTGCCCGGAAGATCGCGCTGCATGTGCAGGAACTCCAGGTGGCGCTCGTAGAGGTCCAGGACGTTATCGATCAGCTGCTCCGTGGTGTAGCCGTAGATGTCGTAGCCCAGCGAACCGGTGTTGTCGAAGACCTCGAGACGGTAGTAGTTCTCCCCATTACTGGTGCTGCGGGTGAAGCTCGGCACCGGGTGCTCCAAGGGGTAGATCTGGTAGCGGAAGTCTTGCTCTTCACCCAGGTGGATGGTGAGGTCCAGCTGGTTTACCGGCAGGTTCGGCACGTCGGCAGCCACCAGCGTAGTGTCGATTCCCTCGTCCTTCAGCTCGCGGGCAACGGCCTCCAGCGCAGGCTGCGCCACGTTAGTGAGGTACTCGTTGGCCTTGGCCTGGCTCGGCCAGGTGGATGCTCGAGACAGGCGCTTGCGCCAGGACTGCTTGTCCCCACCGGCACCGGAGCGGCCGGACATGGCGCTGTGCAGGGAGATACTGCGGGCCTCCGTGGCGTAGCTCTCCAGGCGCAGGGAGCGCCATAGTCCGAACATGATGAGGTAGATCACGATCGTGAACGGCAGACCCATCACGATGGTTGCCAGCTGCACTGTTTCGACGCCGTTAACTTGCAGCATGACCAGCGTCAGCACGCCGACCAGCACGGCCCAGAAGATGCGGGACCACTTGGCACCGTCCTGGCGGGAATCCTCGATCTTGGAGGTGAAGTTGGCGGTCACCAGCGCACCGGAGTCGGCGGAGGTGATGTACAGCAGCAGGCCAATCATGGTGCACAGGACGATCAGCACCGCGCCGCCGTTCATGTCCTGCAGCAGTGCGTAGAAGCCCTGCTCCGGAGCTTCCATGGTGTTGTTCGCGAAGTCCATGTCGCCACTGACAACGCGCTTCAGGGCGGTGTTACCGAACAGGCTCATCCACAGCAGGATGAACAGGAACGGAATTGTCAGTACGCCGACGACGAACTGGCGCAGGGTGCGGCCGCGGGAAATGCGAGCCAGGAACAGGCCGACGAAGGGCGCCCAGGCTACCCACCAGGCCCAGAAGAACAGCGTCCAGGCGCCCATCCATTCCTTGGTGGCCTCCGGATCCTCGGAGAAGGCAAACGTGTCCATCGTCATGCCCGGGAAGGAGGAGACATAGTCGCCGATGTTCATCACGAGGGCGTCAAGAAGGAAGGCAGTCTGGCCCGTGACGGTGACGTAGAGGACCAGCCCGATGGCCAGCAACACGTTGATCTCACTCAAGCGCTTAATGCCCTTATCCACGCCGGAGATGGCGGACAGGGTGGCGATGCCGACGGCGAAGATGATCAGGCCGGACTGGACGGCCACGCCCTGGTCCCAGCCGAAGATGAGGTGCAGGCCGTAGGTCAGCTGCACCACGCCGATGCCCAGGGAAGCTGCGATGCCGAAGACGGTGCCCAGCACGGCGGCGATGTCCACTGCACCGCCGATGGGCCCATGGATGCGCTTACCGATCAGCGGGTACAAGGCGCTGCGGATGGCCAGTGGCATGTTCAGGCGGTAGGCGTAGTAGCCGAAGGCCATACCCATCAGGGCATACAGGGCCCAACCTGTGATGCCGTAGTGGAACAGTGCCCACACGACTGCCTGCTCTGCAGCCTCGCGGGTCTGCCCCTCCCCTACTGGCGGCGCCATGTACTGAGTCACCGGCTCCGCGACGGCGAAGAACATCAGATCCACGCCAATGCCGGCGGCGAAGAGCATCGCCGACCAAGAAAAGAGGCGGAATTGCGGGCGGGAGTGGTCCGGCCCCAGGCGAATGTTGCCCGACTTCGAGAAAGCAACCACTAGGACGAAAATCACGGCTACCGTCGCGGTGACGATGTAGAACCAGCCGAGGTTCGTGGAGATCCAGCCGGTGACGGTGCCCAGGGTGTCCTTGGCCTGCTCGCGACCGAAGAAAGCGTAGAGGGCGACGGCCAGGATGCCGAGTGCCGAAACGATGAAGACGGGCCAGTTGGTCTTGGGGTCCGTTACTTCACCCGGCGAATAGCTATCACGGTCGTTAACATCAAAAGAGCCGACGATCACTCGCGGGGCAGAGGCTTTTTTCCTGCTCACGAGGCGCCGGGAGGCGCTTTCGGCCGCCTCCGGCTGGTGGTCGTTTTCGGGATTTGTCATGTAATTCTCCTCTTGTTCTCCACGATCGCTACTACGCCAAAGGGAGTTCATTTTCTCAGAAATACAATTCCCTAGAATACACAGGTCTTTCTAATTTTCCAGCATTACCCCTCACATAGGTGTCTATTTACACTTCACTAGTGAGGTATATTAATCATGCCTTTTACCTGCCATCTAGCGATCTGTAAAAGAAAATGGCATACTGGTTTACGTTCAGTCATTTAACTAGGAGGCGAGTGAATAGATGAGCTTCATTGACAAGCTGATTCCAGGAAAGAAGAACGACACCACAGGCCAGGTAATCGAAGACCGTCGTCGGGACATCGTCATCGTTGGCGGCGGTTCCGCAGGTTCCGTATTGGCCAACCGACTCTCTGAAGACTCCACCAAGGACGTCATGGTCCTGGAGGCCGGCCGCCCGGACTCCCTGTGGGATCTGTTCATCCACATGCCGGCGGCGTTCTCCTTCCCCATCGGCGACAAGCACTACGACTGGCAGTACGAATCCGAGCCGGAACCGGAGATGAACGGCCGTCGTATCTACCACGCCCGCGGCAAGGTGCTGGGTGGCTCCTCCTCCATCAACGGCATGATCTTCCAGCGCGGCAACCCGATGGACTACGAGAAGTGGGGCAAGCTGCCTGGCATGTCCAACTGGGGTTGGAGCCACGTCCTGCCCTACTTCAACAAGATGGAAACCGCTCTGGGCGCCGACGCTAACGACCCGCGCCGCGGCCACAACGGCCCGCTGAAGCTGACCCGCGGCCCGGCCACCAGCCCGCTGTTCCAGGCCTTCTTCAAGTCCGTCCAGCAGGCCGGCTACAACCTCACCAACGACGTCAACGGCTACCGCCAGGAGGGCTTCGCTCCCTTCGACCGCAACATCTTGGGCGGCAAGCGCCTCTCCGCCGCTCGCGCCTACCTGCACCCGGTCATGAACCGCAAGAACCTGGACGTGCGCACTCGCGCCTACACCACGCAGGTCATCATCGAAAATGGCAAGGCGGTAGGCCTGGAGTACCAGTGGAAGGGCCAGACCCACCGTGTCTTCGCCGACAAGGTCATCCTCTGTGGCGGCGCCTTCAACACCCCACAGCTGCTGGAGCTGTCCGGCATCGGTGACCGCGAGGTCCTGGAAAAGGCTGGCGTCGAGGTCAAGAAGCACCTGCCCGGCGTGGGCAACAACCTGCAGGACCACCTCGAGGTCTACGTGCAGTACAACTGCACCCAGCCAGTGAGCTCCCAGCCGTACTACAAGATGATCAACCGCCCGTTCATCGGCCTGCAGTGGCTGCTGACCCGCCGCGGCCCGGTTGCTTCCTCCCACTTCGAGGCCGGCGGCTTCGCCCGCTCCAACGAGAACGAGGACTACCCGAACCTGATGTTCCACTTCCTGCCGATGGCGATCCGTTACGACGGTTCCCAGCCGGAGGGCGAGCACGGCTTCCAGTTCCACGTCGGCCCGATGTACTCCGACACCAAGGGCCACGTGCACATCAAGTCGAACGACCCGAAGGACAAGCCGGAGATCCTGTTCAACTACCTGGCCACCGAACAGGACCGCCGCGAGTGGGTCGAGGCCGTGCGCACCTCCCGCAAGCTGCTGGATACCCCGGCAATGAAGGAATTCACCGACGGCGAGATCTCCCCCGGCTCCGCTGTGGAGACCGACGAGGAGATCCTGGAGTGGGTACGCAACGACGCAGAGACCGCTCTGCACCCGTCTTGCACCGCCAAGATGGGCCCGGCGGACGACGAGATGGCCGTTGTCGACCCGGAGACCATGCAGGTCCACGGTGTTGAGGGTCTGTACATCGCCGATGCATCGGTCATGCCGATCATCACCAACGGCAACATCTACGCGCCGGTCATCATGCTGGCAGAGAAGGCCGCCGACCTGATCAAGGGCGACAAGCCCCTGGATCCGATCGACATCCCCTTCTACCACGCCAAGCAGGACATGCCGCTGTACGCAGAAGGCGACGAGCCCCGCGATCACGTCAACGCCATCCCGGGCGCTGACCACTAGTTGCTAGAGCTCCAGCCCGTCCAGATACGCCCGATCTGCCTTGGATAGCTCCACGCTATCCAGCAGGTCCGGGCGTATTTTTTTGGTTCGGGCGAGGGATTGTTCGCGCCGCCACTGCGCAATCTTCGCGTGGTTGCCGCTAAACAGCACGTCCGGCACGTCCAGCCCGCGCCACTGCCGGGGGCGCGTGTAGCTGGGGCCTTCCAGCAGCCCGTCCTGGAAGGAATCCTCCTGGTGGCTGGCTTGGTTGCCCAGTACGCCCGGGATCAGCCGCACCATCGCCTCGGCCATGACCAGCACGGCGACCTCCCCGCCGATCAGCACATAGTCGCCAATGCTGACTTCTTCCACGCGGTAGCGGTTCTGTGCATCCTCCACCACTCGCTGGTCGATGCCCTCGTAGCGGCCGCAGGCAAACACGACGTGTTCTTCGGTGCTCCACCGTTCTGCCATGTCTTGGGTGAACGGTTTTCCTGCGGGTGTGGGGACAATAAGCAGCGGTTTTGTGACGCCACCTGCCTTCTCCCCTAAAGGCTCAGCATCGCCATTGGTAGTGGCTGGCCGCAGGTTTCGCTTGTGCTCCGCGGAGCTTTCCAGGTCGCTGACTGTGGCCGCCGGGCCGGTGCCGGCCGCAACGTCGTCGAGGGCTGGCCCCCAGACCTCGGGCTTCATCACCATGCCGGGGCCACCGCCGCACGGGGTGGAATCCACTGACTGGTGGACGTCGTTGGTCCAGGCGCGCAGGTTATGCACGCCAACGCTTAGAATCCCCTGCTCTATGGCCTTGCCTAGCAGCGCGTGGCGCAGCGGCTCTAAATATTCGGGGAAGATCGTTACTACATCTAGGCGCAAAACTAGCTCAGCTCCAAAAGCCCCTCAGGCGGGGTGAGTACGAGGATCTCCTCTTCCAGGTCTACAACCGGGACGATCTGGTGGCGGAAGGGTACGAGCACTTCCTTTCCAGCGGTCGGCAGCTGGGATTCGGCGTCAATAAGAATAACGAGCAACTGCCCGGCCGGAGTGTGCTCAACGGCAACAACTTCCCCGACCAGATCCCCAAGCTGGATCTCGTCGCCCTTTAGGTCTGTGCCGGGGGCGAGGAGGTAGGCGGTGAGACCTTCGAGTTCGTGGTCGTAGAAACCATCGTCGTCCTCATCGTGCACGGGAGCGGCGAAGAAGCGCACGCCGCGCAGGGACTCGGCAGCCGTGCGGTCGGCGATCTCCTCGAAGGTGACCAGCAGGCGCCCCTGGTGCGGGCGGAAGGAACGGACGGTCAAGGACAGCTCCTTGCCCGCTTGCTTGCCTTTCAGAACCTCGCCAGTGGCGAAACGCAGTTCCGGGGTGTCCGTCGTGGGATCAACGACCACCTCTCCCCGCACGCCGTGGGGCTTGATCACCCGGCCGATCTGCAACTCCATAGGCTAGATAACACCCTGTGCCAGCATTGCATCGGCCACCTTGCGGAAGCCGGCGATGTTGGCGCCGAGGACGTAATCGTCTTCGCGGTCATATTCCCGGGCCGTCCTATCGCAACGCTTGAAGATTCCACGCATAATGTCGCGCAGGCGCTTGTCCGTGTAGTCGAAGGTCCAGGAATCGCGGGAGGCATTCTGCTGCATCTCCAGTGCGGAGGTAGCCACACCGCCGGCGTTGGCGGCCTTACCCGGAGCGAAGAAAACCTTGCGCTTGCGGAAAGTCTCTATAGCCTCCGGGGTGCACGGCATGTTCGCGCCTTCGGCGACGTAACGGCAGCCGTTATCGGCGAGCATGATGGCCGACTCACCGTCCAACTCGTTCTGGGTGGCGCACGGCAGAGCCACGTCGGCTTCGACCTCCCAGATGTTGCCGCCCTCGTGGTACGTCACCCCGTCGGTCTCCTTGGCATAGTCGGACAGACGGGCGCGGCGAACCTCCTTAACGTCCTTCAAAAGCTCGATGTCCACGCCCTCCGGGGTGCACACATAGCCAGAGGAATCAGACATAGCCACGACGGTAGCGCCAAGCTCTTGCGCCTTCTGGGCCGCGTAGATGGCGACGTTACCGGAGCCGGAGACGATGACCTTGGCACCGTCGAAGCGATCGTCGTGGGCGCCCATCATTTCCTGGGTGAAGTACACGGTGCCGTAGCCAGTGGCCTCGGTGCGCACCAGGGAGCCGCCCCACGTCAGCCCCTTACCGGTGAGCACGCCGGACTCGTGGCGGTTCGTCATGCGGCGGTACTGGCCGAACAGGTAACCAATCTCGCGACCACCCACGCCGATATCACCGGCGGGAACGTCGACCTCTTCGCCGATGTGGGTGTGCAGTTCCGTCATGAAGGACTGGCAGAAGGACATGATCTCGCGGTTCGACTTACCCTTCGGGTCGAAGTCGGAGCCGCCCTTTGCGCCGCCGATCGGCAGGCCGGTCAGGGAGTTCTTGAAGATCTGCTCGAAGCCCAGGAACTTGATGATGCCCAGGTTCACCGAAGGGTGAAAGCGCAGGCCACCCTTGTAGGGGCCGAGCACGGAGTTGAACTGCACACGGAAACCGCGGTTCACGCGCACCTCACCCTCGTCAGTGATCCACGGGACACGGAAGATGACCTGCCGCTCCGGCTCACACATGCGCTCGATGAGTGCGTAGTTTGCGTAGTGGTCGTCCTTCTTCAGGACGTACGTCAGGCTGTCCAGCACCTCTGAAACGGCCTGGTGGAACTCTGGCTCCCCCGCGTTGCGTTGAATGATCTGCTGGTAGTAACCGCTGACGGTTTCTTCGACGTTCATTGAGGATGCCTTCTTTGCCTCTCGCGAAAAACTCAATGGTCGGCGCACGGCCGGCCTGTGATGACAGTCATTTAGTCTACTCCCCATGACCGACAACACATTCAAGTGGTGCGTTCCGTGGGCAATTGCCACAATGGATAGCTTGAAGGACACCCTGGAAGCCACCTTACAAACAAAGAAAACCCCAGGTGAGCAGTAAATACTCAACCTGGGGTTGGAAAGCTGGTGGCGGTGCGCACCGCCGCTGCTTTTACTCTGCGGACTCGGCCTCAGCTTCTGCCTCGCCTTCGGAGTCAGCCTCAGCCTTCTCGGCCTCCTCGGCTGCCTTGGCAGCAGCCTCTTCCTCAGCGGCAGCCTCAGCAGCGGCCTTAGCCTCTGCCTCTTCCTTGGCCTTGCGCTTCTTCTCGGTGATGGCCTCAGCGGTCGGGCCGTCGGCAGCCTCAGCCAGAGCCTCGTTGAACAGGTCCAGCTTGGACTTCTTCTCCTCGGCCACCTTCAGGGTGCCCTCGGCGCCCTCGATACCCTTGTGCTTCTGCCAATCGCCGGTGACCTTCAGCAGAGCCAGAACCGGCTCGGTCGGCTGTGCGCCGACACCCAGCCAGTACTGTGCGCGCTCAGAGTCGATCTGGATGAGGGACGGCTCCTGGGTGGGCTGGTAGATGCCCAGGTTCTCGATAATCTTTCCGGAACGCTTGGTGCGAGCGTCCTGAACGACGACGCGGTACTCCGGGGTACGGATCTTACCCAGGCGCTGCAGTTTAATCTTGACGGCCATGTGATGGCTCCTTTTCTTCTAGTTGGTCACTGGGCAGTTCAGACACTCTGCGAAGAATCTCTGTGGAAAACCCGCTAAAAAATTTTTCTGGCCAGAGCCGGTTCAACCCTTCGTATTTTTGCTGCGCGTGACCACCGGCCGACCGTGGTCGGGGACGGTGTTACACAGACAACCTGCATAAGTGTAGTAGCCGGCACCCGCGGGAACCAAATCCTCTGCTGGCAGTGCCCGCTACTTCTTCGGGAAGTTCATCTTCGACAGGTCAATGCCCTCGAAGCCCGGGGGAAGCTGCTCCTGCATCTTCTCCAGGTCCTTCATGCTGGGCATTCCGCCGCCCATACCCGGCATCCCCGGCATGCCAGGCATCCCCTGGCCGCCGCCCATGCCCTTACGCATGTTCTTGCGCTTCTTGGCGTTTTTGCCCTTCTTGCCCTTGCGGTGGTTCTTCTGCTTCTTCGTTGCAGAGCGTCCGCCCATGCCGAACTGGCCGGCCATCTTGCCCATCATCTTCTTGGCCTCGAAGAAGCGCTCGACCAGCTTGTTCACGTCGGAGACGCTAACACCGGAGCCGTTTGCGATGCGCTTACGGCGGGAGGCGTTCAGGATCTTCGGGTCCTGGCGCTCAGCCGGGGTCATACCGCGGATGATGGCCTGGATGCGGTCCAGTTCCTTCTCATCCACCATGTCGGCCATCTTCGACATCTGGGACCCACCGGGCATCATTTTCAGGATGTTGCCCAAGGGACCCATCTTGCGGATCATCAGCATCTGCTCGAGGAAATCCTCCAGCGTCAGGTCACCAGAGGCCATGCGCATGGCGGAATCTTCGGCCTTTTCGGCGTCCAGAACCTGCTCGGCCTGCTCAATCAGGGTGAGCACGTCACCCATGCCGAGGATGCGGTTGGCCATGCGATCCGGGTGGAAGACGTCGAAGTCCTCCTGCTTCTCGCCGGTGGAGGCGAACAGGATCGGCTTGCCGGTGACCTCACGGATCGACAGTGCGGCACCACCGCGGGCGTCACCATCCAGCTTCGTCAGGACGACACCCGTGAAGTCCACGCCATCGCGGAACGCTTCGGCCGTAGTAACGGCATCCTGGCCGATCATGGCGTCAATAACAAAGAGCACCTCGTCGGGCTCCACCGCATCGCGAATGTTGCGCGCCTGACGCATGAGCTCCTCGTCGATGCCCAAGCGACCCGCGGTATCGATAATGACGATGTCGTGCTGGCTGCGGTAAGCCTCCTCGATACCGCGCTGCGCGACGTCGACCGGGTCACCGTGGCTGGTGCCCATCTCGTGGTCGTGGGAATCCAGGCTGGTACCCGGGTCCGGGGCGAAAGTCTTTACGCCGGCGCGCTCGCCGACGATCTGCAGCTGCTGCACCGCACCCGGGCGCTGCAGGTCACAGGCCACGAGCATGGGAGTGTGGCCCTGCTTGGCCAGGTGCAGGGCCAGCTTGCCGGCCAGGGTGGTCTTACCGGCACCCTGCAGACCGGCCAGCATGATGACTGTCGGCGGGTGCTTAGCCAGGTTCAGCCGGCGGGTCTCACCGCCGAGGATCTCCTTGAGCTCCTCGTTGACGATCTTGATGACCTGCTGGGCTGGGTTCAGCGCCTCGGATACCTCTGCCCCGGCGGCGCGCTCCTTGATGCGCTTAATAAAGGCGCGCACCACCGGGAGGGATACGTCTGCCTCCAGCAGCGCGAGGCGGATCTCGCGCGCGGTGGCATTAATATCAGCCTCGGACAGCTTGCCCTTGCCACGAAGGCCCTTCATGGCAGATTGCAGGCGGTCTGACAAAGACTCAAACACTACTTAGTGCTCCCTTGTAGGTATCGGAGGTTGGCTTATAACTCCCCTAGCTTAGCCAGTGGCCTACACGACAGTCACATTTCACAGGTGTTTTAGCGCGTTTTAGAGCGCCGTTTTACAGCGCATCCTCTCCGCGCTCGCCGGTGCGCACGCGGATCACCTCGTCCACCGGGGTGATCCAGATCTTTCCGTCGCCGATCTTTCCGGTGCAGGCGGCGCCGACAATCGCGTCTACGACGCTATCTACCGAGGCGTCCGCCGCCACGATCTCTAGCTTTACCTTCGGCACGAAGTCCGCCGCGAACTCGGCGCCGCGGTACACCTCGCTGTGGCCGCGCTGGCGGCCGAAACCTTGGGTCTCGCTGACGGTCAAGCCGTGGATCTCGATGGCCTCGAGGGCCTGGCGAATATCTGGCAGTGTGAAGGGCTTGATTACTGCGGTGATGAGTTTCACGATTCTTCTCCCTTGTTCTGGGCGCTGTTCTGGGGGTTCTCGGCGCTGTACATACTGCGGATATGCGAGCTCGAGGTGACGTTAAGATCGTAGGCGGACTCGCGGTGTTCCACCAGGTCGATGCCCGTATCCTCGCCTTCGTCGTCGACCCTCCAGCTGATCGTGACCTTGATCACCAGCGCGATCAGGTAGGTAGCCACACCGGAGAGGATCATTGCCACCACTGCGATCACGATCTGCACCACCAGCAGTTTGAGGCCATCTACCCCGCCACCGGTGAACACACCGTTGTCCTTCGACAGCAGCGCCAGGCCCACCGTGCCCCACAGCCCTGCGGCCAGGTGCACACCCACGACGTCGAGGGAATCGTCGTAGCCGAAACGGTACTTGAGGCCGATTGCCATGCAAGCGATGACGCCACCAATAAATCCAATGACGATGGAAGTTAGGGGCGTCAACGTTCCAGCCGCCGGGGTGATCGTAACCAGACCTGCCACGGCGCCAGACGCGGCACCCAGAGAGGTAGCGGCGCGGTCGCGGATAGTTTCACAGAGCATCCAGCCAAGCATCGCGGCCGCGGTAGCGACCGTAGTGTTGATCCAGGCCAGACCAGCCATTCCGTCGGCGGCGAAGGCGGAGCCGCCGTTGAACCCGTACCAACCGAACCACAGCAGAGCGGCACCGAGCATCACCATCGGCAGGTTGTGCGGGCGCCCCACCTTGGAGGGGAAGCCTGCGCGCTTGCCAACGAGTAGAGCCAGAACCAGCGCCGCCGTGCCGGCGGAGATGTGCACCACGGTGCCACCTGCGAAGTCGATGGGCGTGATGTTGGCTTCCCCGTCGGTGGAGCCGAACATCCAAGCAGCGATGGAGTTCTCACCGTCGCCGAGCAGGCCGCCGCCCCACACCATGTGGGCCAGTGGGAAGTACGCCAGGGTCACCCACGCGCCGGCGAAGGCGAACCAGGCTGCGAACTTCACGCGCCCGGCCAGTGCGCCGGAGATGATGGCGGTCGAAATGATCGCGAAGGTCACCTGGAAGCCGATGTCGATGGCGTTGGGGTATCCGTTGGCACCTTCGATCGGCTGGCCCGCGGCGTCAGTAATTTCGCCAGAAAGACCGAATGCGGTGAAGGGGTTACCGAACAACCCTGCGATGTCCGTGCCGGCGTAGGACATCGACCAGCCCCACAGCACGTAGAGGACGGGGACGATGGCCATCACGCCGAAGGACATCATCATCATGTTGAGCACTTGGCGGCGGCCAGTCATGCCGCCGTAGAACAGTGCAAGGCCTGGGGTCATGAGCAGCACCAGCGACGCGCTGATGAGCATCCAAGCCGAATTTCCGGAGGTCAGTACAAGTTGATCTGGGGTCATTTTTCACATCCATATCTGTGAGTCTCAGCACTTGTGCTGCAAAGAATAAGATGCTGAGAATGCACTTTCCGGAAAGAAAAAATTTTTTGAGACGCAGATCACTAGGATCTCGGCCGGACAACGCGAATAACCCCGTACGCTGCACACATACGGGGTTATTTACGTAAATTCTTAACTTTTTGCTGTCCGAAGGGGCTTATTTTTTACCCCAGCAGTGCATCGACGAAGCTCTCGACCTCGAACGGAGCCAGGTCGTCCGCGCCTTCGCCGAGGCCCACCATCTTCACTGGCACGCCGAGTTCTTCCTGCACCTGGAAGACGATGCCGCCCTTTGCGGTGCCGTCGAGCTTGGTGAGCACCACGCCAGAAATGTCCACGACCTCGCGGAACGTGCGTGCCTGCATGAGGCCGTTCTGGCCGACGGTCGCGTCCAGCACCAGCAGCACTTCGTCGACCTTCGCCTTCTTCTCCACCACGCGCTTCACCTTGCCCAACTGGTCCATCAGGCCCACGCTGGTGTGTAGGCGGCCGGCGGTATCGACCAGCACGACGTCCACGCCGGAGTCGATGCCCTTCGCCACCGCGTCGAAAGCGACGGAGGCAGGGTCTGCGCCCTCTGCACCGCGTACGGTTTCTGCCCCCACTCGACGCCCCCACGTCTCCAGCTGGTCAGCCGCGGCCGCACGGAACGTATCCGCCGCGCCGAGCAGAACCTTGTGACCCATGCCGATGAGCACGCGGGACAGCTTACCGGTGGTGGTTGTCTTACCGGTTCCGTTGACGCCCACCACCATGATTACGGCTGGCTTGCCCTCGTAGGGCATGGCCTTGATGGAGCGATCCATGTCCGGCTTGCAGGCGTCGATCAGCGCCTCGCGGAGCATGCCGCGGGCTTCAGCCTCGCTAGAGACACCATTGACGGCGATGCGCTCACGCAGGTCGTCGACAACCTTCATGGTGGTTGGGGTGCCCAGGTCGGCCATCAGAAGGGTGTCTTCAATCTCCTCCCACGCGTCCTCGTCGAGGTCGCCGGCACTCAGGATGCCAAGCACGCCACGGCCGATGACATTCTGCGACTTGGACATGCGACCGCGCAGTTTACCCAGGCGGCCCTGGACGGGCGCGATCTCCTCGCGCTGTTCCGCGGGGGCTGGCTCTGGTTCGGGTTCCGGCTCGGGCGTCGGCTCGGGTTCCGGTTCAGGCTCGGGCTCAGCGACTGGCTTCGGTTCCTCAACCGGCTCTGGCTCGGCAGTGGGTGCCGGGGCCGGAGCGGACTTCGGAGCCTCCGGCTCGGGAGCTGAATTAGGTTCGGGGGTAGCTTCCGGTTCCGGCGTCGGCTCCGGCTCCGGAGCGGCCTTGGGCTCCGGGGTTGCTTCGGGCTTCTTCAGCTCCTGGTCGGAACGCAACTCCGGCTGCTTCTCGGCAGTCGCGGCACCGGCTCCGGCACCACCACCGGCGGTGAAGTTAAATCCGCCCTGGGCCTTGTAATCACCACTGCTGGGCTTCTTCTGCTCGATCTCATCCTTCTTCTCGAAGGAAACCTGCTTCGCCTTGTTCCGGCGCAGACCCAGAACAACAAGAATCGCCACGACAATGGCAAGAATCAAAAGGCCAATAAGGACCCACATCAAAACACTATTCATAGCCTCCAGTGAATCAGAACTTCGTCCACAATGCCGAGTCCAACGCCAACTGCAATACCGTGTCTCAGCACAGCAAAGTAGGTTCTCGCATCTTCCGGCCTAATATAAACCTTCGTGACTGAGTTTGTCCGCAACATTCCCCTCACCGGCACCTGGCCGGAGGTAATCACCTGGGTGCTCATTTTTGCCACCCTGACCGCCCTGTTTTACTCACTGCCCACCGAGCCTGCAGGCCGTCGGAAAAGGGCAATGATCTGGTCAACAGGTGTCACCGCCATTCTCACTTGTGGCGGACTCGTCCTCCTCATGTGGGGCACCACCACACCTTGGTCGGAGCTCGGATTCAGACTGGTAGCGGGCACCGCCGCGCTATTCCTCGCCGCAAACTTGGCGGGTTGGTGCGTAGGGGCGTCATTAAAGAAGATTTGGACGATCCTGCTGGTGGCCGTACTAGCGGTCGGCAGCGCAGCAGTAGCGAACCAATCCTATGACCTGTTTCCGGATGTCGGGCAGATCGATCCCGTCAAGCTGCGAACCTTCAACAATGTGGACGAACTACCGAAAGCGCAATCGGTACCCCTCAAGGAATGGCGTAAGACAACGCACGATAACATCCCGGCCGAGGGAAGCATTCTGAAAGTTTCGGCTCCGAAGAAGAAGTCAGGCTTCCAAGCACGCGACCTACGCATATACCTGCCACCGGCGTGGTTTACCTCTCCCCGTCCCCAGCTACCGGTACTGGTTCTGCTGGCAGGTATCCCCGGAGACCCCGACCAATGGTTCGATACCGGTGACGCTACCGACGTAGCCCGCAAGTACCAGAAGGCACACGGCGGGGTCGCCCCTATTATTGTTTCCGCCGACGCAACCGGCGGTACATGGAATAACCCGGTGTGTACGGACTCCAACAAGGGTAAAGTACAGACCTTCCTGACAGAGGATCTGCCTTCCTGGGTGCAGCACCACCTCTCCCCCAACCCTGACCAACGCACATGGACCATCGGCGGGCTTTCCTACGGCGGAACCTGCACGCTTCAGGTCGTCACGAACCATCCCGATGCCTACGGCAGCTTCGTGAATATCTCCGGGGAGCGCACACCCGACGATGGCAATAGCCACGAATCAACAGTACGGAACTTCTTCGGCGGATCGGAAGATAAATTCAAAGCGCATAACCCCGAGGACCTGCTGAAGACCCGCACTTATCCCCATACTGCAGGCATGTTTATCGCCGGACGCGACGACAGTCAGGCCGTCAAAGACCTCAAGCACCTTCACCAACTGGCTGTGAAGGCGAAAATGGAGGCCAGCTATAACGAGGTCGACGGCGGACACAACTTCCGGACTTGGCGCTCCGGCCTAGCCTTGGCTTTCCCGTTTATTGCCCGCCGGGGTGGGCTGGGAAACTGAGGACCTCGCGGATTGAACGGCCCGTGAGCAGCATAATGAGGCGGTCGACGCCAAGCCCCAACCCGCCAGTCGGCGGCATGCCGTCTTCCAAGGCACGCAGAAACGCCTCATCAACTTCCATCGCTTCCGGGTCGCCACCCGCTGCCTTCAGCGACTGCGCCTCCAGGCGGTCACGTTGTTCCAGTGGGTCGGTAAGCTCCGAATACGCTGTTCCGAGCTCTACTCCCCAGGCAACGAGGTCCCAGCGCTCGGCCACGCCCGGCTGGCTTCGGTGCTGGCGGGTCAGCGGCGAGACACTAGTGGGAAAGTCCGTGTAGAACGTCGGCATAGTGGTGGTGCATTCGACCAGAGCCTCGTACATCTCCTGCACTACCTCACCGGAATCCCACCCTGGCTGGGTAGCAATCCCATGTACAGCACACAGCTCTAGCAGCGTCTCGAAATTCGTCTCCGGGGTGATCGATTGCCCCACTTTCTCGCTGATGGCCTCGTAGACGGTCTTCACCGGGAAGTTCTCGGCGATGCTCACCAGGTTGCCTTCCGGGTCCAGCACCAGCGGCTCCCCGTGGTAAGCAGTGGCGGCCGCCTGAATGATCCGCTGAGCTACCCAGCGCATCGACTCGTAGTCGCTGTGCGCTTCGTAGGCTTCCACAGTTGTAAATTCCGGGTTGTGGGTAGCGTCCACACCCTCGTTACGGAACACACGTCCCAGCTCGTAAACCTTTTCCGCCCCCTGGGTCAGCAGGCGCTTCAGGTACAGCTCCGGGGCGATGCGCAGGTAGAGGTCCTGATTCGCAGCGTTACTCCGCGTTCTAAATGGGCGCGCATTCGCACCACCGTGAACACGCTGCAGAATCGGGGTTTCCACTTCCATGAACCCCAGGTCCCCAAGCGTGCGGCGGATCGCGGCGTTCACCACCGACCTGGCACGCAGTCGGGCGTTGACCTCCCCGATCCCCGCGCCACGGCGCGTCAGGGGGTGCAGATCCTTCGCCTCCAATTCGATGGCCTCTGCCAGCAGAGAAGGCTCGCCAGTCCGTGAATGCCCGCGCGTTCCTACTACTGCAATCAGGTCGCCCAGATCCAGGGCACGCATCCTCGCGGCCAGTTCTTCCCCCGGCGCCTCGACTAGAACTTGGCATTTGCCGGAGGCATCCCGCAGGTCGATAAAGGACACTGCCCCGAACTCGCGCTTGGCCACGATACGACCTGAAATGCGCAGCGGGCCGGAAGTGGTGGCGTCACTACCTTCGGCAATCTCAACACACTGCACCACAGCAACGTCCAAGCGTTCTCCGGCACCACGCGCCGCGACCGGCCACGGCTCTACCCCAGCTTCGCGCAATGCCAGTGCCTTTTTGATTCGCACGGCGGTCTGCTCGCTGGCGGTTTTCTTGTGGGCATCCGTTAGCTGTTCAACGTAGTTCAGCGCCTGTGCTGCTTCGGGCTGCCCACTGGTGGCGTATTCACGATGCTCCTCGGTTCCCCGCCCAAACAAACTACCAAACGCGCTGCCGAAAGTGGGTACGAAGCCCTCCGCAATGCCAGATGCAATGCCCACGCGCGCCATCGACAAGGAATCCGGGTAACAGACATACCGCGGGATCCACACCGGCTTGTACTTCTGGTTGGAGCGATAGAGCGTCTCCATCTGCCACCACTTCGACAGATATGTCAGCACCCGGCGTGTCTGCCTGCGAATAGGCCCCACGGCCACGGCATCCTCGCTGGCGAACAGTTCGCGGAAAACTGCGAAGTTCAGAGAGAGCTTGTGCAGGTTCGCTTCAGTGCACAGCGCCACGATCATAGTTTCGACCGTGCCGTTAGGAGCCTCCGGGCTGCGACGCATAAGGTCCAGCGAGGTGCCGCTTAGCCCCCAGGGGATAAACGACAGCACTGCCACAATCTCGTCCCCCACCAGGGCCTCTGCCAAGAGGCAGTCCTTGTCCTGCGGATCGCCGAGCCTTCCAAGCGCCATAGAGAAGCCACGTTCGTCGGTTGTATCGCGCCACTTTTCTGCCAATTCCTCTACGCGCTGCATCTCTTCGATGCTCAACTCGCCGTGGCGCCGGATACGCACCCGCACTCCTGCCTTCTGCGCATGGGCCCGCGCCTGACGCACTTCTCGTAGTTCGGAAAGGTGGAAGCTCTGCGTATCAATCACTGCTTCGTCGCCCAAGTGGATAGAGCTTAGCCCCTGCTTTTCGTAGGCCCTTGCTCCTTGTTCGGACGCCCCCATCACCGCCGGCACCCACCCGAATTCCCGTGTACGATCCAGCCAAGCGGTGATTGCCTGGTCCCAGAACCGCGGGTCGCCAATGGGGTCTGCGGACGCCAAGCACACGCCGGCCTCGATGCGGTATGTCACCGCTGCCCGCCCCTTGGGTTCGTAGACCACGGACTTATCGCGACGGGTGGCGAAGTATGCCAACGAGTCGTTCGTGTTGAAGCGCCGGATCAGGGCGCGCAAGGCGGTTTCGTCCTCTGCACTGATGCCATATTCGTCGCGGTGGGAGCGCAGCAGCATCAGCCCCGCGGCGAGGAGCACCAGCGCCGACAGAGCGGAAACCAGGAAGGTGATGAGCTTCGGCGGGTGGCCGCCTGTGTGTACGTGGGTGAACAGGGAGAATCCGGCGGAGTGGTTCAGCGCCCACAGCGCTCGCCATTCCGGCGCCAGGTTGCCGTGGAAGAAGTGCACCAGCACCAAGGCAATCAGGAACACCGCGACGGTGCCGCCCAGCCAGAGCAGGAAGGCCGCCAGGATCGCACCTTTCACTGTGTGCGTGTAGAAATCTTTGCGCTGCCGAAGCATCAGGAGCAGCAAGAGGAGTTGTACAACCATTCCCGCTACAAACAGCGAGTGCGCCCACTCAGGGCCGACGTAGAAGTATTGCGGTAGCAAAAGCAGCAGCACATTGCTGCAGTTAAGGATCAGCAGCGCGGCCACGGCTACCACCCAGGCTGCACGTTTGGCCCGATAGAGACCTATGCCCAGCACCAGCAACGCGGCGGACCACGCGACGGAGGGCACGGGGACTGGCAGGAAGACGTTATCCATCACCACTAGCAGTTGGCGAACATGCACACGTGCTGCGGTGGAGATGCTCAGCGCCAGCGCCATCAGAGCATAGGCGCACAGGATGGTTCCGATGAAGCGGGGAAAGAAACCACGCGATCCCGCCAGCGGACGCAGAGTGTTTTTGCGATCAACATTCACTCCACGAATTATGCACCTTCCGTCAGACAGTCGGCCCGAACACGCCGCGCACCATGGCATCTGCCATGACGATGTCCCCGGTCACTAGGTCTGGCACCAGCCGCGCCATGGCCGCCCACCCCGGGTAGGCGCTGAGCAGTTTGCCCAGGCTGGACATCTTCTTGTGCGCGTACATGCGGGTGGCCAGGGCGAACACCATGGAGATCACGGGCGTCAGCGCCCAGCGGTTTTCCGGAGTGTCGGTATCCACGCCCTCCAGGCGGTCGAAGCGCACGCGCGCGGAGAGGTACAGCTGACGGTTGGCGGCCTTCACCTTGCGCAGCAGCGTAACTGCGGTCTTCATCAGCTCCGGGTCGCCCAGCAGTTCGGAGAGCTCGGCGCGCTTGTTGAAGGTCTCGAACACGGCGATGAGGCGACTGTTTTCCTCGCTCAGCGCGCCCGGCACCACTCCGGCCTTGCCGAAGAACATGTCCAGCACGGCCTTCTGCTGTGCGGGGTCCATGTGCGCGATCTGCACGGTGGTGCTGTCGATGCACGCGGTGTCCAGGGACACGTCGCGGCCGGTATCGACGGTCTGCACGGCGGGTTGCCCGGCGACCTTCTTGAGCTCCTGCCGCAGGCGCTTGTCTTGTTCTTTTTCTTCTGACGCCCCTTCGGGGTCAACCAGCGACATATCCCCCAGGATCTCGAGGGCTGCGATCCACGGGGGATTCGAGCGCTCGGCTTCGGCTCCCACCAGGGTGGAGTGCACCAGTCCGGAGAGGATGAACTGCGCGGGGCGGTCGGCAGCGGGGACCAGGGACTGCGACATGGCGTGCACGGATTCCCGCGGGTTGTTCGTCAGCGCGGTGCGCAGGTTGTCCAGTACGTCGAAGCGTCCGCGTAGCCAACCGGCCTGCACGTCCCAGAGGGTGGAAAGCGTTGCAGTATCGCTGGGGAGTTCTTCGGATTCGCCCGCCAGGAAGGCGGCCAGCTGCACCCACGGGTCGGTGTCGGCGTCTTCCTTGTTGGCCCCGAAGTAGCCCTCGGCCTGTGCGACGGCGGCGTGCTGGCCGGCGGCGACGGGAGCCCGCAGGTAGTTGAAGCGGTCGCGGCCGAACAGCTGCACGCTCAAGGGGCCAGCGCCCACGAGCTCGGCGGGCAGTGTGCCCTGGGCTAGAGCACTCTTCTCTAGGGTGCCTGCTGCACTGGGCGTAGCCTGCAGCTCCACGAAGTATGCGGGCTGCCAGGGCGCGGTGATGGGCCAAACCCACGCTCCGGCACCCGGCGCGCCGAACTGTACCGGCGTCTCTTCAGATTCGTCCCCGCCGTGGATGAACAGGGCATCCCCATCGACTGAGGCAGTGTAGTCGAACCCGGGCCCGATACGGGCCAGGCGCACGCTCACGCGGCGGTCCTCCACGAACTCCAGCTCGATGGCTCCGGAGGTCAGTGTGGCCAGGGACCCGGCGGCGCTGGCGAGGTCCACGAACCAGGTGACCTCGTCTATCGTTTCCAGCTTCAGGGTGCGCACGGGCGAGCCGTGGTGGTTGCGGATCACCACGCGGGCGTCGTCCATCAGCGCCAGGTTCTCCGCCTTGGAGCCCATGCCCGGACGGAATCCAGGGCGCACGCGGAAGCGGGTCTGCGTATCGATGGAACGGGCGGAGACTTCGATGGGGTCGGTGCGCCACATCGGATCCTCCCCCTGCATCGTCAGCTGGTAGCGCAGGCGGGAGGGCTTGACGATGACGGGCAGGGCATCGCCCGCGTCGGTCTGCACGACGGTGGTGCTGAAGCGATCGGTGGGCCCGAGCTTCTGCGGCGGGATCTTCTCGAAGGGCTTCTCCCCCGGCAGCAGGCGCACCGTCACGGGGCTTAGACCGCCAGCCATCGGCAGGCGCGTTTGATTGCTGGGGCCGCCGAATTCCATCTCCAGGGAAAGCCCCTCTACCAGGGCGTATTCGTGGCGGAAGGATTCGTTGCGGGGGCCGCGCAGGCGCACCAAGTACTCGCCTACCCAGGGGCTATCCCACGCTTCGGGGTCGAAGACGTCGAACACGCCGCCTTCGGCGGGAACCTCCAGCGGTTCCTCGTCGGAGACGGCCTCGCCGGTCTTGCCGGGCCCCGCATAGGCGGAGACGGAAAGGTACCAGATCTCGTCCGCGCCGGAAATCGTCGGCGGGAATTCCACCTGCAGGCTCTGGGAGTGGATCACCTTGCCGGAGGTGGTCTCCACGCCACCGACCACGTCGTCGGGCTCCACGAACTGGGCGCGCTGGCGCGGGTCCACGGCACGAACTCCGGCCATGGACGGGCTGCGCTCGCCCGGCTTGGCGATGTGCAGGCTCAGACATTCGCTTAAGTCCAGCAGGCGGATGACCCAGCCGTTCCAGCTCTTCATCGGCTGTTCTTCCAGCACCGGGATGTCCGCCCCGGTCACCGGATCCACAGCGGCAGTCTCGGAGGGAACCACCACATACACCTGCTCGTGGTGCAGGGAAACCCGGTCCGTCAGGTCCGTGCCGCGGATGGTGAACACCAGCACGGGGTCCTCGGTATCCACCAGCGGTAGCTGCCAGTGCTGGCCGTCGTTGGCGTTGCGCACGCTGACCTTGCGCAGCGGCTGGCGCACGGGAATGTCCAGGATCTCGGTCACGGCCCGGCCCGCGTTATCCGCATGCATGGTGCGGAAGGCGGCGGGTTCGCCGTCGAAGTCCACCCGCCAGCGCACTTCGGTGTGTACCTTCCCCTCACTCTCCAGGGGCTGCGAGGGCAGGCGCAGAACCACGCGCTGGCGCAGCGTATCTAGCTGCAGGCGCGGCTGGTCTTCGCGGTGTGCCACGCCCACGCTGTGACGCCGATCCTGCGTGCCCACCGGCCTCTCCCGCAGCTCTTCAATCACATCCTCCAGGATGAGTGCGGGCAGCTCCACGGCGGGAAGCGTGTACTCCCAGGAGTCCGGGTGCGCGGCGGCGTGGGAGACGATCTCCACGATCGGGGCGATCAGCTTCACCGCCGCCTCCGGCAAGGTGGCACACAGCGGACCTACCTGGCGCGGTTCATCGGCCAGCTCGGCCACAACTGCCCGCGCAATGTCGGCGGCGTCGGCTCCCTCCCCACTGTCCTCACTGGCTTCACTGTCCGCCCGGCGGTTATCCACCAGCTCGATCAGCTCCGGCACCCAGTCAGAGGCAATTCCTACGTGCGCAAATAGTCGCCCGAGCTCCCCGTCCGGCCCGCCGGATACCGCATCCATGGGATCCAGCCCAGCGGCGGAGAGTAGTTCCCCAAAACGCCCCTCGATCAGCTGGGTACGTGTGGGCGTCGGCTCCAAACCAAGGCCGTACCAGTACTCGGCTGGCAGTTCCGAGACCTCGTGGAACCGCGCGGCGCGGGAGAGCAACGTGGCGATTGTCAGCGCGGGACAGGCCTGCAGCAGGGCCTCCTCTGTGGAACCGGCGGCGACTTGGCGGGCGATGAAGGTGCCGAAGAAGCGGCTGGTGCGCTCCAGCTCGTCGCCGTCGATGTCTAGCTCTACGAAAAGTTCCACGTCGGCCAGCTTTCCGGCCAGAGCCGCCTCGGTGGACGAGGCCCACGGCAGGAGCGAATCCTGCATGTCGGAGATCGGGCTGGTGGTAGGTGCTGCGCTGGCTGGGATCTTCTCGCTGGAACTCACGCAACCATCCTACGTCACCGGTCAGGCGGTCTTCTCGGGAGCCATCCTCTGCGAAATCACCCTGGTCACGCCATCGCCGCGCATTGTCACGCCGTACAGCACATTGGCTACGTCCATGGTGGGCTTCTGGTGGGTGATAACGATCAGCTGGGAATCCTTCCGCAGCTCCTCGAACAGGGCAATCAGGCGCCGCAGGTTCACATCATCCAGCGCGGCCTCGACCTCGTCCATCACGTAGAACGGGCTCGGGCGGGCCTTGAAGATCGCCACCAGCATCGCCAGGGCGGTCAGGGACTTCTCGCCACCGGACAGCAGCGACAGGCGCTTGACCTTCTTGCCCGGCGGGCGAGCCTCGACTTCGATGCCGGTGGTCAGCATGTCGTCCGGGTCAGTGAGCACCAGCCGGCCCGCGCCACCCGGGAACAGGGTGCTGAAGACCTGCGGGAAGGCGACCTCGACGTCCTGCCACGCCTCGGTGAACAGTTGCAGGATCGTGGCATCCACGTCCGCGATGACCTCGTGCAGGTCATTGCGCGCCCGCTCGACGTCGTCCAGCTGCTGGGCCAGGAAGTTGTATCGCTCCTCCAGCGCTTTGAACTCCTCCAGCGCCAGCGGGTTCACCTTGCCCAGGGAGTTCAGCGCCTTCTCGGCCTTCTTCAGCTCGGCCTTGGTAGCGGCCGCGTCGAAGTCCTCCGGCAGCTCCTCGGCCAGCAGCTGCTCGGCGGTGAGTCCCAGCTGCTCCATCGCGCCGGCCACCGCCTGCTCGATCTTGACCTGCGCCTGGGTGCGCGCCAGCTCAGCGGAGTGCGCGTTGTCGTTCATGCGCCCCAGGTGCGCGGTCAGCGCGGAGACCTTGTCGCGCTGCTGCGCCATCGTGGACTGCCACTGCTTGTGCGCCTGCTCGGTGTGCGAGCGGTTGGCCTCGGCAGTGGCCAGCGCGTCGGCGATGCGTTCGGCGATGCGCTGGGCCTGTTCGCGCACGCACGTGGCCATCTCGCGGGCGGCGGCGCGACGGGCCTGTTGCTGCTGGTGGTGTTTACGCGCGGCTTCTTCCGCCCGGGCTTGCCGGCGCAGGTTCTCCGCCTTGCCACGGGTAGATTGCGCGCGTTCCTCGGCGGTGCGCTGGGCCAGGCGGGCTTCCATCTCCATGGTCTTGATCTGCGAAAGGTGCAGCGCGGCAGCATCTCGTTCAGCCGAGGACGGCTCGGTCGTGTGCTCCTCGTCGTCCACGCGCGCCACGCGGTCGGCCAGCTCGTCGAGTTCCTCAGTGGCCTTCGCCAGGCGCTGTTCGGCGGATTGTTGCTCGGCGGTGCTGCGCTCCAGCTGGCGTTGCGCTGCCTCGCCCTGCTTCTGCAGTGCGCTCAGGCGCTTGGCCGCCGCATCACGCAGTGCCCGATGCTCCTGTTCCGCCGCGCGCGCCGCAGCCGCGGCGGTACGCAGGTCGCTGGCCGCGTCGAGTGCACCGGATAGTGCGGCCTGCAGGTCGCCTAGTTCCTTCTTTTTCTTTGTGACGCCCTCTGTCTCCGCCGCAATCTTATCCGCCAACTCGACAGGGGTTGTCCCGCCGGAGCCGCTGGCGACCCACCCGGCGCCGTAGACGGAGCCTTCCTTCGTCACCGCGCGCAGGCGCGGGTCCGCGGCCACGACCTTTCGGGCTTCCGCTGCACTGCCCACGGCCACGACGTCCACCAGCAGGGCTGTCAGGGGGCGCAGCAGGTCGGCGGGCACGTCCATCAGGTCCAGCAGCCACTTGCCTGCGGAGACGTCCGTATCCAGGCGGAACGTCGCGCTCGTGTCCCCCTCCGGGGCTCCCGGGTCCAGCAGCACCGCGCGGCCTTCGCGGGCATCGGTGAGGGCGGAAATGAGGGCGTCAGAAAGAGGGGCAACAATTCCCGAGCTCGCCGCATCGCCCAAAACGGCGGCCGCGGCGGCACCCCATCCGTCGTGAATGTGCAGCTGCTCGGCCAGGCGGCGGGTAGCGATGCCCTCCTTGTCGGCGGCGCGGACAACCACCGCAGCGCCGTCGGTGGGTGTCAGGCGGTCCTGCCAGGCGGCAATGGTGGCCTCGGCGGTGGCGATGTCGCGCTCCAGCTGCAGCTGCTCGGCGCGCAACTGTTCGGCGCGCTCCTCCGCGCCTGCGGCCTCGCGGTCGGCCTGGGTGCGGGTTTCCTCCAGGTCGCCGCCCGAAGCCTCGGTCTCGCGCAGAGCCTCCTCCGCCTCGGTGATGTCCTCCATCAGGCCGTCGAGGGTTTCCTGCTGCTCGGCAGCATTTTCTTGCAGGCGCTCGACCTCCGCGGCGGCGTTGTCGCGCTGGGTGGCGGCGGCCTCGTGCTGGGCCAGCAGGCGCACCACGCCCTCGCGCCGGTCGGCAATGGCGCGGACCTGGGCGAAGTGTTCCTGCTCGGCGGCGTGGGCGGCCTCCTCTGCCTCCGCGACCTGTTCGGCGATCGTCTCCAGCTTCTCAGCGGCGATCTCCACGTTCTCTTCCAGCTCCGCCTGCTCCTCGGCGGCGCGCTCGGCGCGTTCCAGCAGCTCTTGCGGGTCGGGGCCCGACCATTCGGCGACCTGAGCCTGTTCCGCGCGGTCGGTGGCGATACGCAGGGTGGCGGAGTTCTTCTCCTGCACTGCGGACAGCCGGTACCAGAGGTTTTTCGCCGCCTCGGCTTCCTCCAGGGCTGTGCGTAGTTCTTCCTCGGTGACGGCCAGAGTCTCGCTGTGTTCCTCCAGCTCCGCCTGCAGTTCAGCGCGCTGTTCGGCCAGCATTTCGCTGCGCCGCGTCGAGTCGTTGAGCTCCTCGGATAGCTGCTTGACCTTGTGCGCAGCCAGCTGCACGCGCGTGCTGCGGATGGTGGCCTGCACGGCGGAGGCCTTCTGCGCGGCCTCTGCCTGGCGCGCCAGCGGCCCGAGCTGTTTGCGCAGCTCGTCGGTCAGGTCGTGCAGACGGTCGAGGTTGGCCTGCATGTTGACGAGCTTGCGTTGCGCCTTTTCTTTTCGACGCCGATGCTTCAGCACACCAGCGGCCTCCTCGATGAAGGCGCGGCGCTCCTCGGGGCGCGATTCCAGGATCTGCGATAGTCGGCCTTGCCCGACGATCACGTGCATTTCGCGGCCGATGCCGGAGTCGCTCAGCAGCTCCTGGATGTCCATCAGGCGGGCCTTGGCCCCGTTGATCTCGTATTCCGAAGCGCCGTCGCGGAACATGCGGCGCGTGATGGAAACCTCGGAATATTCGATGGGCAGCTTGCCATCGGAGTTGTCGATAGTCAGAGTGACTTCCGCGCGCCCCAGCGGCTTGCGGTCCCCCGTTCCGGCGAAGATGACGTCTTCCATCTTCCCGCCACGCAGGGTCTTCGCCCCCTGCTCCCCCATGACCCAAGCCAAGGCATCCACAACATTGGATTTTCCGGAACCGTTGGGCCCCACCACAGCGCAGATGCCTGGCTCTAATTTCAGGGTCGTCGCGGACGCGAAGGACTTGAATCCTTTGAGCGTCAACGACTTTAAGTGCATTGCCTGATGCTATCAAAGCGATCCGGCGCTAAGCAGCTTCCTGCGCCCTAAACACCCAAGTGTTTTGCAACACGAAGTTGAGAACTGTAGCGACGGCCTGGGAGACGAACCACGACCAGAACAGTATGTGTGGCAAGTCAGTTCCCCAGTTCCGCATCAAAGCATCGACGACAACCGCTGTTAAGAAACAAATGGTGTAAACCACCGCGGCGCGAGCCTTCTCAGTTCCCGAACGATCCCCCTGGAACGTGAAGAAGCTGTTGAGGTAGTAGGCAACCGTGCTTCCCACAATGTAACTGCAAGCGCGCGCGACGAAGCCAATGACTCCGAGATTGAGCAGCAGCGTCCTCGTACCGAAGTCAAAGCACGCCCCTACCACGCCGACGAGCGTGAAGATTACGAGTTTCCTGGTTAGCGCGGGCAGTTCCATCTGTTCTTAGGCGGTTGCGCCGTTGTGAACCTCACGGCGCTGGCACTCCGGGTCCGTGCCATCCCAGCACTCGACGTTCTTCAACTCCGGCAGGCTGTCGCGGTGGAAGATCGGATCCATGCCCGCGGCCTTCTGCTGGGAGAAGTCCCGCAGCAGCTTGATGGCCACCCCGCCCAGCGGGACGATGGCGCAGAGGTTGATCAGAACCATCGTCGCGGCGAAGGTGTCGGCCAGAGACCACACCAGTGGGACGGTACCGATGGCGCCGCCGAACACGCAGAGCACGACGAGCACGCGGAAAATGTTCAGCTTGGTCTTGGACTTGGTGAAGTACTCCACGTTCGCCTGAGCCAGGTAGTAGTTGCCCAGCACGGAGGAGAACGCCAGGAAGAACAGAATGATCGTGATGAAGTGAGTGCCCCACTCGCCCACCTGAGCCGACAGCGCGCTCTGGGTCAGGTTGGCAGTCTGCACGCCTTCACCATAAGCCGGATCGGAGAGCAGGATGATGAAGGCCGTGATGGTACAAACCACCAGCGTGTCGAAATACACGCCCAGGGTCTGCACCAGGCCCTGCTTGACCGGGTGCGATACTGCCGCGGTGGCGGCGGCGTTCGGTGCAGAGCCCTGGCCGGCCTCGTTGGAGAACAGACCACGGCGCATGCCGTTCATGAACGCCGCACCCAGGGTGGCACCGGCGATCTCCTTGATGCCCAGGGCGTGCTCCACGATGGTGCCGAACATCGCCGGAACCTCGCTGATGTTGATGGCCAGAACGATCACACCCAACACGATGTAGGCACTGGCCATGAGCGGGACGATCACCTGGGTGGCATTAGCGATGCGCTTCACGCCGCCGAAGATCACCAGTGCGGTCAGTGCGGCCACCAGCAGGCCCGTAGCGACCTTCAGCCAGGTGGCGTCGGGCGCAATGTTGGGGTTCAGGGAGTGCAGGGACGAGCCCGCAGCCTCCGCGATGGAGTTAGTCTGCACGGCGTTGTACACAAAGCCGTAGGTGATGGTGATGGCGATGCCGAAGATCAGAGCCAGCGGCTTCGCGCCCAGCCCCTTGGTCATGTAGTAGGCCGGGCCGCCCACGTAGCCGTCCTTATCGCGGGTTTTCCACAGCTGCGCTAGCGTGGCCTCCACGAATGCGGTCGCGCCACCGACCAAAGCCACGACCCACATCCAAAACACCGCGCCCGGCCCGCCGAGAGTGATGGCGATAGCCACGCCCACCACGTTGCCTGTACCCACGCGCGACGCTGCCGAGATGCTGAACGCCTGGAATGCGGAGATGTTCTCTCCGCTCTTGCCGACCGCCGGTTCCTTCACCGAGCGGAACATGTCCGGCACCATGCGGATCTGCACTACCAGGGTGCGAATGCCGAAGTAAGCTCCGGCTGCGAGCAGGAAGACGGGGATGATCTTCCAAATATTTTCGTTCAGCGTATTCGCCACGAAATTTTCAATTGTTTCCATGCGCAGAAATTTACCCGAAACTAGTGCCAGAAAATAAATGCGACATGTTCACTTTTCTTGGCCTATCCTTGCAGCTCAGGAAGCTTTAAGGTTTAGCCGTCCACCCGCGCTACCCCTACTTCTGGCACGTCGCGCAATAGTGCGTCGATCGCCCGCCAACGACAACCCGCTTGATCGGCGCCCCGCACCTCTTGCAGGCTTCGCCGCCGCGCCCGTAGACGTTCAGCGAGCGCGAAAAGTACCCCGACGCACCGTTGACGTTCACATACAGCGAATCGAAGCTGGTTCCGCCCTGCTCCAAGGCACGCTCCATCACCTCCGCCGCCGACTGCAGAACCCGGTGCAGGGTGGGCCTACTCAGCAGCGCCGCGCTGCGCCGCGGACGCACTCCGGCCAGGAACAGCGCCTCGTCGGCGTAGATGTTGCCAATCCCGGAGACGACCTCCTGGTTCAGCAACACCATCTTCACCGCCGCACGCTTGGACTTCATCCGCTCCACCGCAGCCTGCGCGTCGAAGGCAGGCTCTAGCGGATCGGCACTGATGTGGCTGACATTCTGGGGTAAAAAATTTTTTGGTGACGCCACCCCGGCCCCCACTGCCCACGGATCCGGCACGGCCTTTTCCAGCCGCCACTCGCCGAAGGTTCGCTGATCCACGAAGCACAGCTCACGCCCATCGGATAGCCCCGCCCGGATGCGCACGTGCGGGGATTGCACCTGGCCGGGCTCGGCCACGAGCATCTGGCCACTCATGCCCAGGTGCACTTGCAACAGGAAGTCCTCGCCGAAATCCAACCACAAGAATTTTCCGCGGCGTTTAACTGCGGAGACGGTGGCGTCACGAAGAAAAGAAACAAGAACTTCCGGTTCCCCAGAGCGCACGGCGCGCGGGTGACAAACCTCGACGTCGGTAAAGCGGCGGCCAACCAGATGTTCTTCGAGGCCGCGGCGGACGACCTCAACCTCTGGGAGTTCAGGCACGCTCGTTGAGCTTCTGCACGGCCTGCTTAGCAGCGGCGTGCTCGGCGACCTTCTTGGTGTGGCCCTCTCCGTGGGTCACCAGATCCTCGATGGTGACGGTGGCATAGAAGGTCTTGTCGTGCTCCGGGCCTTCGCCGCGGACCTCGTAGGTGGGCAGGGGCAGCTTCATGTCGGAGAGCTTCTCCAGCAGCACGGTCTTCCAGTCCATCGTCAGGCCGGTGGTGGGAGCCTCGGTGATCTTCTCGGCGAACAGGCGCAGCACCGTGGCGCGGGCAACGTCGAAGCCGTGGTGCAGGTAGATCGCGCCGAGCATGGACTCCACCGAGTCCGCCAGGATGGAGTGCTTGTCTTTACCGCCGGTCAGCATCTCGCCGCGGCCGAGCAGGATGTAGTCGCCCATGCCGAGGTGACGTGCGACATCCGCCAATGCGTACATATTCACCACGCCGGAGCGCATCTTAGAAATGTCGGATTCCGCGCGCTCCGGGAACTGGCGGTACAGCTGCTCTGCGACGGCCAGGCCCAGCACTGCGTCCCCCAGGAACTCCAGGCGCTCGTTGTTCGGCAGGTGGCCGTTTTCGTTGGCGAAGGAGCGGTGGGTCAGCGCCAGTCGCAGCAGGTCGTCGGGCAGGTCCACGCCCCACGCTTCCAGCAGCGGTGCGTGGTCGGACTTGCCATAGGCGGCGTTGAGCGCGGCCTCGCCGGTCAGTCGGCGTTTACGAGCCATTGGGTTTCGGGTTGCCTTTCCTTTTTAGAGGTTCTTGAACTTCTCCAGGCCGGCCCAACGTGGGTCCGGGCGGTCCTCTTCCTCGACTTCCTCACTGATGCCGTCCGGAGCCGGGGTTTCCTCTCGGCACTCAGCACCGTAGTCAGCGCACACGGGGCTGAACGGGGCATTCAGGCCAGCCTCATCGATGACAAGCTGGGTGATGTCGATGGCGTTATCTTGCACCAGCAGCGGCTCTTCCTCGTCCTCTGCATCGTCGCCCTCGGCACTGTCATCGGTGATGAAGTCCGGGGTCAGGCCGAAAACGTCGCTGATGGAGTACTCCAGGGTGGTGGAAAGCTCCTGCAGGCAGCGGGAGCACGTTCCCTTGGCCTCGCCGCTGACCTGCAGGTTGGCCATAATTGCCTCGCCCAAGTTCGCCAGGGTTCCATGAACTTCGACGGGTGCGCCCTCTGCCACGCCCAGCATATTGCCGCCCCACGGTACGGGTGACGCCCCTTGGGCATCGACCGGCTCGCTGAGTCCAGTAGGGATGTCGCCGACTGCAAGAACGAAGGGGTTACTCATACCCTTCTTTTTACCCGTCTATCGCTGCTGACGGTAACCGCGGGGGTCGGAATCGTTCTGGTATCCGGCAGTGCCGTTCTGGTATCCGGAAGCACCGGCACCCTTGCGCAAGGCGGACCGGTCGCGGTTGACGGTGCGCAGCGTGGTGGTGAGGGTGTCCTCGAACTCGGCCAGGGTGGAGTCAACGTAGCGGTCGCACTCGGTGCGCAGTCGGTCGGAGTCCGCGTGGGCGGATTCGATGATGCGGTTGGCCTCGGCCTCGGCGTTGCGGACGACCTCGGAATCGGAAACGAGGCGGCGCTGCTCGGCCAGGCCTTCGTCAACGGAGCGCTGGTAGCTGGCGTTACCTTCGCTGACCAGACGCTCGGCTTCGTCGGCGGCGCGGCTGGTAACCGTCTCATACTCGCGACGGGCATCGCTGACCAGGCGATCTGCCTGGTCCTCGGCCTGGGCGACGGTGTTGGTCGCACGATCCTGGGCTTCCTGGAGGATCTGGTTGGCGCGCTCCTGCGCGTCCTGCACGATCGCGTCGGCCTCGGAATTTGCGCTGGAAATTGTAGCGTCAGCCTGGTCCTGAGCGTCGGCAATAATGTCCTCGCGGTGGTCGAGGACGTCCTGCGCGTCATCCATCTCGATGGGGATCGCGTTGCGCATCTCGTCGAGGATGTCTAGCACCTCGCGCCGCGGAACCATGCAGTTGGAGGTCATGGGCACGCCATAGGCCTGCTCCACCATTTGCTGTAGGTCATCCATACCCTGGAATGTCTTGTACATGGCATCCACTGTGCCATCACTTGACCTCAACTACAGGTTTAGACACGCCTTCGCGGGCGCTAGCCGCGGAACTTCTCCTCCACCGCCGCGACTACCGGCTCCGGCAGCAGCCCGGAGACGTCCCCGCCGTACTTAGCTACCTCCTTGCACAGGGTGGAAGACACATACCCGTACTCCGGGGAGGTCAGCAGGAAGTACGTCTCCGCACCCGACAGGCGCTGATTCATCTGTGCCATCGGCAGCTCATATTCGTAATCCAGGGAGCTGCGCAGCCCCTTGACCATCGCCTGAATATTGTTCTCATTCAGGTAATCCACCAGCAGCTTGTCCCACGTATCGACCGTGATGTTTTTCGGCCCATTGGGGATGGCAGCGATGGACTTTTCGATCAGCTCGACTCGCTCCTCAGCCGTGAACAGGCCGTTCTTGTTCGGGTTATAGGTCACCAGAACCACGACCTCCTCCCAGTTGGCAGCGGCGCGGGTGAAGATATCCAAATGGCCCAGTGTGATGGGGTCGAAAGATCCGGGGCAAACTACTCGCATGGCACCTAACCTAACCCTCGCCCCGCCAAATCGCCATGTCGAACCGGGCGATTCCGTACGTGCGCTTCTTTAGCTTCTGTCCGGTCGGCTCGAAGCCCTCCGGCCACGCGGTTTCGGGTGAGGCACTATTGCGCTCGACCACCACGACGGCGTCACTAGTAAGAACAGGAATCAGCGCCTCCACCATCTCGGCGACAGCCTCGTCGGCTAGCTCGTAGGGTGGGTCAGCCAGCACCATCGTGTAGTGGTTGCGTGGGGCACCGGCCAGGAAGGATGACGCCTTCGCCTCCACTACCTGCACTTTCGCCTCGGGCACCACACGCGCGTTGTCCTTGATTACCTTGACCGCCGCGTCGCTGTTATCCACCAAGGTGACCTCCTTGGCTCCGCGGCTGGCGGCCTCCAGCCCGAGGGCACCCGAGCCGGCGAAGAGGTCCAGCACTACCTCGTCGACGAAGCCGAAGCGGACCTGCAGGGAGGAGAACAGTCCCTCGCGGGCGCGATCCGAGGTGGGGCGGGTCCCTTCGCTGGGCACCTTAATGCTGCGGCCGCGGGCGGTTCCGGAAATGATGCGTGTCATAGTGCTATACAGTCCTGCCTAGTTTTTCTCGTGATGGTTGCTCGGGGTTCTTGCTCGTGGTCGTTATTGGTGCTTGTCTTTTTGGGCCTCGACCCACAGGATCACGTCTCCTCCATGCACATCCACATAGTCCTGAGAGTTCGTCCTGCGTACCACCCCTGGCCCCGGCGCGAGGACGGGCGCTTCCAACTTCAGCGATTCCACCGTGCACAGCGCGTCGCCGGTGTTTACGGTTTCTCCGTCGGCGACGAGGAAGTGCACAACTCCCGCGAATGGGGCACAGATTTCCATGCCCCAGAGTCTAGCAACTGGGTTGGCTAGCTCTTCTCCCCTAGCTCTTCTCCCCTAGCTCTTCTCGATGTAGTCCTGGTCGTCGATCTCGATGTCCACCACCAGCGAGCGTGCCAGCTGCTCGTCGTACGCCACCAGTGCCTCTGCGTAGTCGCGCGCCGATTCGATGATCTCGCCGTCGGTGCTGAGGTCTAGTAGTGACGCCCTTCGCGCCGACCGCCCCGACTGATCCTGCCCCAGGATGTCTCCTTCGGTACGCATCTTCAGGTCTTCCTCCGCCAGGCGGAAGCCGTCGTTGCTTTGCGCAACCACCTGCAAGCGGTGGAAGGAGGGGCTATCCGGCGCGGCGGTGGTGTGCAGCAGACACAGCGAGTCCCGTCGCCCACGGCCGATACGGCCGCGCAGTTGGTGGAGTTGGGAGAAGCCGAAGTTCTCGGCCTCCAGGATCATCATCATGGAGGCGTTCGGCACGTCCACACCGACCTCGATGACGGTGGTAGCGACCAGCACGTCGATCTTCCCGGCGGCGAAGTCCTGCATCACCTGGTCCTTGTCAGCGGGGTCCATCTTGCCGTGCAGCATCGCCACGCGGCAGCCGGGTAGTTCCTCGGTGGCGATGCGCTCGCACCACTGTTCCACGCCGGAGTGGCCTTCGATGCGGGGCGCAACCACGTAGGCCTGGCCGCCGGCCTTGATCTCCTCACCCATGCGCTCCCATGCGCGCCGCACCCAGCGGTACTTATCGGCGGGCACCACCACTGTCTCGATGTCTCCGCGCCCGCCGGGCTTACCGACCAGTGTGATGGGCGTCAGGTCGCCGAACATCGTCATTCCGACGGTCCGCGGGATCGGGGTGGCGGTCATGACCATCATGTGCGGAGTGGCATCCACCGGTGCGGATTCCCGCAGCTTGTTACGTTGCTGCACGCCGAAGCGGTGCTGCTCGTCGACAACCACCATGCCCAGGCGGTAGAACTCCACCGAATCCTGAATCACCGCGTGCGTGCCGACCACAATGTCGGTCTGGCCGGAGACCAGGTCCAGGAGCGTGCGCTGCTTGTCTGCCTGCTTCTGGCTTCCGACCAGCACGGATACCCGCACGTCGGTGTTCTCCAGCATCTTCACCAGGCTGCGGGCGTGCTGCACGGCCAGGATCTCCGTCGGCGCCACGAAGGCGCACTGGTAGCCGGAGTCCACGGCCCACAGCATGCTGATCAAGGCCACCATCGTCTTGCCGGAGCCGACCTCGCCGTGCAGCAGCAGGTTCGCCGGGGTGGTTCCACCCAAGCGGGAGCCGATGTCCTCCAGCGCCATCTTCTGGCCGGCGCTGAGGTCGAACGGCAGCCCCGCAATCAGCTTTTCCACGTTCTCGCCCGGCGCGAGCGCCATGCCGGTGCGCTTGGTGGCGTCATTGCGCCGCAGAGCCATGACCAGCTGCAGTTCTAGCGCCTCGTTAAACTTCAGCCTGCGTCGGGCGGGTTCGGGTCCGGCTTCGCTCGGCTGATGGATGTGCCGCAGCGCGTCGGCGAAGCTGATCAGGGGGCGGCCTTTTTCATCCGTGGGCCAGGCGGGCGCGCCGGGGTTGCGGCGCGGCAGGGGCAGGAACTCGCCGGGGTCGTCCATTACCCGCAGTACGTGGTCCATCACTCCCAGCATCTCCGCGGTGGAGGTGCCGGGGCGGCGCTTGTAGCCGGCCATCCACGGCTTGGCCAATAGTTCCTGGGCAGCAGTCTCGGAGCCCATGACGTCCACTATTGTCTTTAGCGGCCCGAACATGCCGAACTCCGCATCCAGGGCGGGCAGGATGGATACGTAGCTGGGGTTTTTGAGCTCCCACTGGCCGTTGAACTCGGAGAGCTTGCCGTGCAGCAGCATCATCGAGCCCCTCTTGATGCGCTTCCGGTGGTAGGCCACGTTCCCAAATAGCGCGGAGCGGAAGGTCCGCACACCGTCGGTGAAGGTGAAAGCCAAAAATTTTCTGGGGCCCCGCCCGGAGTGGTTGTCTTTCTCCCCTACGCTGAGGATTTCCCCTGCACAGGTGTACTTCTCCCCCACCCTCAACTCGTCGAGCCCCTGCGGCGAGCCGAGCCGCGCGTAGGTGACGGGGAAGTTCAGCACCGCATCGGCGATAGTTTTGATGCCGGGTTTATCGGCCAGCCGCTTCGCGCGATCGTTGGAGATCGCAACCGACAGCGGGCGCGAGTCCTGCCATCCCAGCATGGGTTACTCCACCCCGATCTGCACCAGGCACGGGTCGTGGTCGTTGCCTTGCAGCTCGATGTGGTGGTCGTCGATCTGCACGTCCGGGTACAGCTCGGCGAAGGTGGCCTTCAGCCCTTCGATGGTGGCCTGGTCGGTTGCCGGGGCGCTCCACAGCAGGGTCACGAGTTCGCCGCCGTCGGCCAGCATGGTGCTGAGGGTATCGACCATCGTGTCGGGCGGACAGGTGGCGAAACGCTGAGCTTCGACCGCGTCGATCATTTCTTCGACGTTGTCGTCCCAGTCCACGGTGGGGTCGTTCACCGCTAGTGCCGCTAACCCACCAACCAGCGATTTCGTGTCGATAATGTCGACTTCCCGCGCCCCGTCCAGCCCCTGCAGCGCGGCGACATCCTGTCCGTTGGTCAGCACGGCTATCGGCCCTGCGCCCAGCCCCTGCACTGCTTCGCCCAGGGTTTTATTGTTTGGTGACGCCACCGCCACTGCCCCCGCAGCCTCGAAAAGTCGCGCGACTCCGCCGGTGGGCGTGAGCGCCACGATGAACGGCCCCTGGTCTTCCGCCTTAGGCTCACCGGTCGTCGGAGCAGGCGTGCCCTGAATTCCGGGGTGGCTGGCTTCCCCGTCGGCCGGCAGAACCTCGATGCGCAAGTCGGTGACAGTTCCAAGGGCGAAGGCCTTCTCGATGACCTCGCCGGCTCGGTTGGTGTGTACGTGCGCGGTGCCTGACTCCGGGGCCAGTGGTCCTACGATCACCGAGTTGCCGTGAGCCTCCAGCAGCTCCCGCAGGGTATCCAGATTCCCCTCGAAGAAGAACATCACTTCGACTTCTTGCTGGGTTCGGTCGTGGTCGGGCGTGGGGGCGTCATCAACGAGACCCGCACCGTCCAGAACATCGACCAGGGCCTGCAGGATCACCACCAGGCCCTGGCCGCCTGCGTCCACAACCCCCGCTTCGGCGAGGACGGGCAGCTGGTTGGGGGTGTTGGCCAGGGCTTCCTCGGCGGCGTGGAGGGCGCGGGTGGCGACGTCCGCGAGGTTCGGCTCGGCTTCGTGGGCGGCGGTGGCGGCAGCATCGAGCACGCTGATGACGGTGCCCTCGACGGGCGTGGAGATTGCGGTGCGGACAAAGCCCACCGACTGCGAGAGAGTATCCGCCACAGCTGGGCCGTCGATGTGACCCTGCGAGGCCGCCTCGGCGAGAGCGCGCATCACCTGGCTGAGCACCAGGCCGGAGTTTCCGCGGGCGCCACGAACTGCGCCGGTGGCCAGGGCGATGGTGACCTCGGGGAGGCTGGCGCCTTCCTCCAGAGCATCGACCGCAGAGACTGCGGTGGTCATGGTGTGCGCCATGTTGGAGCCGGTATCGGAATCCGGGATGGGGAAGACGTTCAGGGCGTTAATCGCCTGGCTCTGCTCGCGCAGCCGGCTGGCCGAGAGGCGCGCCCACTGGGCGACAACGCGCGCGTCGAGCTGAGCGGGCGCCTGCTCCACCGGTTGCGCTTCAGCCACCGGTTGCGCCCCTGCCTTCCTGGATTTCACTCCCACTACCCTAGCGAACCAGCCGGACAGCAGGGCGGTTTGTGGGATCGTGGCGCGTTAGGGGTGTGCACGGCGGGCTAGAGCCGCCAGTCGACGCGCGCGCCGCCGGATGCCTCCAGGATCGCGTTTGCCCTGCTGAAAGGGTGCGAACCGAAGAAGCCACGGTAGGCCGACAGCGGCGAGGGATGCGGGGACATCACGCAGCGCTCCGCGCCGATGAGCGGTGCCAGCTGCTGGGCCTGCTTGCCCCACAGGATCGCGGCGAAGTGCGGGTTGGCGGCGACTTGGCGGACGGCAGCTTCGGTGATGGCCTCCCAGCCGCACCCACGATGGCTGCCCGCGTTCCCCGCCTGGACGGTGAGCACGCGGTTGAGCAGCAGCACCCCGCGACCGGCCCACGGAGAAAGATCCCCGCTGGTGGGGGCCGGTAAGCCGAGGTCATCTGCATACTCGGTGTAGATATTCTTCAGCGACTTCGGCAGCGGTTCGCCTTGGGGAAGCTCCGCGGAAAACGCCAACCCCACCGAGTGCCCGGGCGTGGGGTAAGGGTCTTGCCCGACGATCAGCACTTTCACCTGCGTGGGGTCGGCCTCGAAGGCCCGCAAAATTTTTTCTGGCGCGGGCAGGATCCGCGCCTGCTGCCCCTCAGCCAGTGCGCCCTCCAGCACCGACTGCAGCCCCGGCAGATACCACGCCGGGTGGATCCGCTCGATCAGCTGGTGTGCTTGCTTACGTACGGAACTCATGCCTGCTCCTTACACCGACTGCCAACCGGACGTAAACGGCGGACGGCCGCCGTCGACCAGCACATAGTCCCCCTCACCGTCCCCCTCATCCGAGAGGCTGCGTACAGTCCCGATGCGGCGGTAGCCACTGGGCATGCGGGCGTCCGTAGTTCCCAAAAGAGTATGGTCCTCGCCGCCGGTGTAGATCCATTCCAGTGGGTTCTTGCCCGTCATCTGCGCGGCATGCCGCAGCTTCTCGTCGGGCACCAGAGCCGCCCCATCGAGGTCCAAGCACACCCCGGAGCGCTCCGCGATGGCACACAGGTCCACGATCAACCCGTCGGAGTTATCCGTCATGGCGCTCGCACCCGTAGCGCGGGCGACGGATCCACGGCCCGGCTCCAGGCGTGGTGCGCAGTGCCAATCCGCCAGCTCGTTGAGGATCGGATCGTTCGCCGGGATCGCCTTGCGCGAGCCATAGTGGCGCAGAATCGCCAGACCCGCCGCGCTATAGCCGATCGGTCCGCTGGCGATGACCCTCTGCCCCACGCCCGCGCCGTCCAAAGTCAGCGCTGCAGCAGGCCCGGAGATCTCGCCCAAGGCGGTAATGGAAATGACCAAGTCTTTGCTGGTCACAACGTCCCCGCCGACTAGCTCCGCCGCCCACGGGGAGGCTCCTTCGTCGATGCCGCGCGCAATATCCGCCACCGTCTGCAGCGGCAAATCCCCCGGCGTGGCGATCGCCATCAGGATCGCGGTGGGGCGTGCTCCCATCGCCTGAATGTCCGCGAAGTTCTGCGTCACTGCCTTCACCCCGACCTCCCACGGAGTCGAGTAGTCGAACGTGAAGTGCCGCCCCTGAACGAGGATGTCCGTCGAGCACACGTGCCGTGAATTGGTGCCTGTGGGCTCCAACACTGCGGCGTCATCGCCATTAAGAGAACTCGGTGCAGCTTGGCGGATCGCCGCGATGGTGGCGGCCTCCCCTGCCTCTGCCACGGTCAGTGAAGTGCGCATGCAGCCTTTCGGTCGAGTGATGCTTGGGGTACCGCGATAAGTTTAATTAAGATGGTGCGCTATGAGTGACGAATCCACCTCCCCCGTGTCTACCCCGCGGTACCTGCTGGTGCTGTCGACGGTGCTGGCCCTTCTGCTGATTGTTGTGGTGATCGTGGCGGCGAAAATCACGATGGATAAGAAGGTTTACGCGCCGGTGGCAATGGGGCCGGTGGATGCGCCAGAGGCATCGTCGCAGGTGTGTGCCGATTTCGTGGCTGCGCTGCCGCGGGATTTGGATCGTTTCCGTTCTGTGGAGGTGCGCGACCCGGCGCCGGATGGAGCCGCGGCTTATCGTGACTCTTCGGGCGCGGAGCTGTCTGTGCGGTGCGGGGTGAATGTGCCGGATCAGTACACGGTGTTGTCGCCGGTGTTTACTTCTGGTGATGCGCGCTGGACCGCCGTTTCCGATGCTACACCGGGCTCTGACCTGCGTACTTGGTACGCAGTCGGGGGTTCGCCCGCGGTCGCGGTGACGGCTTCTTCCGATGTGGGCAGCGCGCTCGAGGGGGTTGGTTCTACTCTTTCTTCTCTTTATGACGCCAACTCTCCAGCAAAGCCCGCCCCCTACCCGCTGTCGGAGGCTCCGGTGGCCGGCAGCTCCGGTGGTTCCGGCGAGGCTGGCGGTTCCGGTGAGGCTGATGGTTCCGGTGAGGCAGGCGGTTCCGGCAAGACTGACGGTTCCGGTGAGGCAGGCACATCCGGTGGTGCGACCGAGTCCCCGGTGTGCCGCAAGTTCCTGGAAACTCTGCCGGATTCGCTGGGCGACTGGCGACTGGTTCACATTTCTGCCGGCAGCTCCAAGCTGAAAAACGCTGATGCGCTACCCGAGGGTGTGGACGAGTCGGTGTTCGACAAGGCACCGAGCGGCTCGGCGACTTACCTGGCCGAAGGACATGAGCCGGTGGTGATTCGCTGTGGCCTCGAAATACCCGAGGCCTATGAGCCGGGGGCCAACCTGACCCAGGTAGATGACGTTCCGTGGTTCTCCGATCCCTCGCTGTCGCGCGGGTCAACGATGGGCCACTGGTATGCCCTGGGCCGGGAGCAGATTGTGGGTCTGGCGATGCCGCAGTCCGCCGGCGAGGAGGTCATCACTTCCGTGACCAGCGCAATCTCCGATTCCCTCAAGAAGACTGAGAAGCAGCCCGCCGCTGCCCAGCAGTAGCCGCCCGCCCCTGCAGTAGCCTGCCCGGCATTAGCGACACTCCACACCTGCCACAGGATCCCCCCGGCCCCGCCACCCAACTCCCGGGTCCACCAGAAGCAGCCTGCCCAGTGGAGTCCGTCAGAGGCACCCTGACCACTTCAGCCCAGCACACCCCACCTGCCACAGGAGCCTCACGTGCACCATGCCAAAAGTGCCAAATGTCGGAAAAGTTGCAAAACGTCGGATCGCCTCTCCCGACATCGTGAGCATAAAGATTCTGACCTGCATATTTACACTATTGACAATGTACCCCAGTAACAAATTGCAACTTTTCCAACACTTTCGCCCACCGCAACCCAAAAACCTGCACCTGTTCCGGCGCCCCCTCTCACGCAGGCCGGTAATGGGCACTCCGCGTGGTCAAATGTCGTTAGAACGGGAATACGTCGCCACGACTGGAGCCATGCAAAATCGCGCAAGCCCCTGACCTGCACATTTAGGTTAAAGAAAACCGGTAGCAATAACGGATTCCCGTTCTAGCGACATTTGCAGGCCACGGCAGAGCCAGCCAGCCAGCAGAGCCAGCCTGCTAAAGCCACGGTGCAGCCAGCCAGCAGAGTCAGCCAGCCCCAGCCCCAGCCAGCCAGGGCCAGCCAAGCGAGCCAGCTAAGCCAGGGCGCGGGCGATCAGCGCACTGACCAGGTCACCAAAGCTCACGCCGTCAGCGGCGAACATCTTCGGATACATCGAGATCGGCGTAAACCCAGGCATCGTGTTGATCTCGTTCAGCACGGGCCCGTTCTCCGTGGCAAAGAAGTCCACGCGCGCGATGCCGTCGCACCCCAGCGCGTTGAACGTGCGAATGGCCAGTTGGCGGATCTCCTTCAGAGTCTCCGCAGGTAGCGGCGCCGGGATGGTGGCGGAGACGGTCGAGTCGACATACTTGGCGTCAAAACCATAGAATCCTTCGGCACCGTCCTCAGTGCCATTCAGCATCGCCGGAACAGAAGACACGATCGAGCCATCCGCGTGCTGCAGCACACCGCACTCAACCTCGGCGCCGTGGATCATGGCCTCCACGATCACCTTGTTGTCGTGGGAAAAGGCCAGGTCAACGGCGGCGTCGAACTCCTCCCAGCTGTCCACCTTGGAGATGCCGATGCTGGATCCGCCGCGTGCCGGTTTCACGAACACGGGCAGCCCCAGCCGCGCCTTCTCCTCGGCAGTCAGCTCGCGCGGCTGAAGCAGGATCAGCTCCTCGCCCACCGGGATGCCAGCCTCGCGCGCCAGCCGCTTGGTGAAGTCCTTGTCCATGCCCGCCGCCGAGGCCAGCACGCCGTTGCCGACGTACCGCACACCAGCTAGATCCAGCACGCCCTGCACGGTGCCGTCCTCGCCGTTCACGCCGTGCAGCACCGGGAAAACAACGTCCACCTGCGCAAAGACTTCGCCTGCCTGCGGCCCGGTCACGTAGCGCATCTCGCCCGCCGCACCAGAGCCCGCAGAGCCGGCCGTACCAGCACCGCCAAACGTCAGCTGCACGTGCACGCCCCCGTCTTCCACGCGCGGCATGTCCCGCCCGTCCGCGCGCAGCTGCGAGGTGTCGGTCGTCCCGGGCACCCATGCGCCGGCTTCGGTGATCCCCACGGGAACCACCTCGTAGATCTCCGGGTCCAGGTGGTCGATCACCGCACCTGCGCTGATGCAGGATACGGAGTGCTCAGTCGACTGCCCGCCGTACAGAACGGCGACGGTGGTTCGTGCGTGCTTCTTGGGTTCGTTACTCACGGGTTTTTACCTTAGCCCTTTTCTGGACGCCACATCCCCACCGCCCCGCAGTTTCCCCTACTCTGCCTTCCGGCTGCGCCCAAGCAGCCCCATCATCACCTGCTGCACGTCTGCGGCTTCGTGGCACACTCCCACGACGGCTTCCGTGATCGGCATTTCCACGCCGACCTTCCCCGCCAGCTCGAACACGGACTGGCTGCTGACCACACCCTCGGCAACCTGGCCCTTAGTCGAGGCAGCAGCCTCTTCCAGGGTCTCCCCCTTGCCCAGGTGCTCGCCGAATCGGCGGTTGCGCGACAGCGTAGAGGTACACGTTGCCACCAGGTCGCCCATGCCCGCCAGGCCACTGAGTGTCCGCGCGTCGGCTCCGACTTCCAGGGCTAGGCGGGTGGTCTCCGCCAGGCCGCGGGTGATCACGGTCGCGGCGGTGTTGTCGCCGAATCCCATGCCCGCGGCAATGCCCGCTGCCAGCGCGATGACGTTCTTGCAGGTGCCTGCGATCTCACAACCAATGACGTCCGTGTTCGTGTACGGGCGGAAGTAAGGCGCGGCCACGGCCGCTTGGATCAGCTTCGCGCGGTCCATGTCGGTGCAGGCCACGACGGTTGCGGCGGGCTGGCCTTGTGCCACCTCGCGCGCCAGGTTCGGCCCGGTCAGCACGGCCACGCGTTCACTGGGCACGCACGCCACTTCGGAGATCAGCTGGCTCATCCGCAGGCCGCTGGAATGTTCGATGCCTTTGGCCAGGCTCACCAGGGAGGCGTCTGGGCCGATCAGGTCGGCATCTGTCCATTTCTCCAGATTCCCGCGCAGCGATTGCGAAGGCACACCCAGCACCACGATCTCCGCGCCGTCCAGGGCCTCGGCGGGGTCGGAAGTCCCGGTCAGTGATTCCGGCAGTTCGATATCCCCCAGGTAGGCGCTGTTGCGGTGATTGTCGCGTACGTCCTCGGCGACTTCGGAACGGCGTGCCCAGAGGCGGACCTCGTTACCGGCGTCGGCAAATACCTTGGCAACAGTCGTGCCCCAGGATCCTGCGCCCATCACTGCTACTTGCACCATCTGCTTGTTGCCTTCCCACCTGCACTGCGTGCGCTTATTTGTCTGCTTGAGTTCGATATAACTTTTGGGTTCGTTATACGATTGTCGGCAATAGTCTATCGAAAGGGATCCCTTTAAAAGTGATCACTCACACAGGAACTGGCGATCTTTCTACGTCCCTGGCCATGTCGCGGCACGATCAGGGGCACGTGACCCGCATCGGATCCCGCCCCAGCGAGGAGTTCGCCCGCCCCACCTTCGCCGCGGGTGCCGTTATTTGGCGCTTTTCTAAGGACGCCGCCGCCTCCGCCCCTTCCGCCCCAGAGTCCACGGACGTGGAGATCGCCCTGATCCACCGCCCCCGTTACGATGACTGGTCCCTGCCGAAGGGCAAGGTCGATCCGGGCGAGAACTTGCCGGGTACCGCCATGCGCGAGATCTGGGAGGAGACTGGCTTTGACGTGCGCCTGGGCTGGCTTCTGGGCTACGTCCACTACCCGGTCGGTTCGCGCACGAAGGTGGTGTACTACTGGACTGCCCAGCACCTGTCCGGCGAGTTCGAGGCCAACGAGGAGTCCGACGAGCTGCGTTGGGTCTCCCCTGCCGAGGCGAAGGAGCTGCTGAGCTACGATGCTGACCTCAAGGTCGTGGATGCCGCCATGGGGCTGTTGCAGCTGGGTTGCGACCGCCGTGTGCTGTACGTCCGCCACGCGAAGGCGCACGCCCGCGAGGGGTGGGCTGGCGATGATGACCTGCGCCCGTTGACGAAGAAGGGCCGCCGCCAGGCGGAACTGCTGGTCTCTGAGCTGTCGGGTTACCGCCCGGAGGCGATCGCGTCTGCAGTGCCGGTGCGCTGCGAGCACACGGCTGCGCCTATCGCTGAGGACTTGGGCCTGGAAGTTTATTATGACGCCAACCTGGGCGATGCCGGGTGGGCCGCCGATTCGGATGCAGCGGTGGATGCGTTCCACGCCGCCACGACCGCGCCTGTGTCGATGGTCGTTGCCCAGGGCACGGTGATCCCCGGCGTGCTGGCCCGCGTTGCGGGCGAGCACGACGTGGAAATTGAGGATATGCGGGTGAAGAAGTCCAGCACGTGGGTGCTGCACTTCGCCGGGGACAAGCTGCTGGGGCTGGATTACCTGGCCAGCCCGCTGTCCGTGAAGTAAGCGCTAGCTGGCGGGGATGGTGCGTGGCTTGAAGCTGGCGCGCTGGGATTCGAAGGCCTCGATGGCTTCCTCGTTGCGCAGGGTCAGGCCGATGTCGTCCAGGCCTTCCATCAGGCGCCAGCGGGTGTAGTCGTCCACGTCGAAGCCGAAGGTGTGGGTACCCAGGGTGACGGTGCGGTCCTCCAGGTTCACGGTGATTTCCGCGCCCGGCTGCTGTTCCAGCAGCTTCCAGATCAGCTCAATGTCGCTTTGTTCCATCTGGGCGGCCAGCAGGCCTGCCTTCCCCGAGTTGCCGCGGAAGATGTCCGCGAAGCGGGAGGAAAGAACCACGCGGAAGCCGTAATCCATCAGCGCCCAGACGGCGTGCTCGCGGGAGGAGCCAGTTCCGAAGTCCGGGCCGGCCACCAGCACGGAGGCGTTCTTGTAGGGCTCCTGGTTCAGGATGAACTCCGGGTCCTTGCGCCAGCCGGCGAACAGGCCGTCTTCGAATCCGGTGCGGGTCACGCGCTTCAGGTAGACGGCGGGGATGATCTGGTCGGTGTCGACGTTAGAGCGGTTCAGGGGTGCCGCCACGCCAGTGTGGGTGTTGAACTTTTCCATGGTGTTCTCTTCTGCTTTCTGCTCCCCCACCTGCTATTTAGGTCGCTGGCGGGGAGGCTCGAAAAAAAAATTTTTGGGCGGGTCTTGTGCGGGTATCTAGCGGTCTGTTTTACAGATCCGCCGGACCTGCAAGGTGGCCCGTCACGGCGGTGGCGGCGGCAACTGGCGGGGAGACCAGGTGCGTGCGCCCGCCCTTGCCCTGGCGGCCTTCGAAGTTTCGGTTGGATGTGGAAGCCGAACGCTCGCCCGGGGCAAGCTGGTCCGGGTTCATGCCTAGGCACATGGAGCAACCTGCGGTGCGCCACTCCGCCCCGGCGTCAATAAAGATCTGATCGAGCCCCTCTTCTTCCGCTTGCATCTTCACCCGCGTGGAGGAAGGAACAACGATCATGCGCGTGCCGTCGGCGACGGTGCGGCCCTTGAGGACGTCCGCGGCGGCGCGCAGGTCCTCGATGCGGGAATTGGTGCAGGAGCCGAGGAAGACCGTGTCGATCTTGATGTCGCGCAACGGGGTGCCGGGCTGAAGGTCCATGTACTCCATGGCGCGTTCGGCGGCGAGGCGGTCGTTGTCGTTGGTGAAGTCCTCCAGCTGCGGGATTGCTTCCGCCAGTGGAAGGCCTTGGCCGGGGTTGGTTCCCCAGGTGACGAAGGGGGTCAGCGCGGAGCCGTCGATGTGGACGACGGTATCGAACTGCGCGTCGTCGTCGGTGCGCAGGGACTTCCAATACTCCACGGCTGCGTCCCAGTCCGCGCCCTTCGGCGCGTGCGGGCGGCCTTCGAGGTAGTCGAAAGTCACCTGGTCGGGGGCGATCATACCCGCGCGGGCGCCGGCCTCGATGGACATGTTGCACATCGTCATGCGGGCTTCCATGGACAGCTTCTCGATGGCCTCGCCGCGGTACTCGATGATGTGCCCCTGGCCGCCGCCGGTGCCGATCTTGGCGATGATGGCCAGGATCAGGTCCTTGGAGGTCACGTCCGGCTGCAGTTCGCCGGAGACCTCGATGGCCATGGTCTTGAAAGGCTTCAGTGGCAGGGTCTGGGTGGCCAGGACATGCTCGACTTCGCTGGTGCCGATGCCCATGGCGATGGAGCCGAAGGCGCCGTGGGTGGAGGTGTGCGAGTCACCGCAGACGACCGTCATGCCGGGCTGGGTCAGGCCCAGTTGCGGGCCGACGGTGTGGACGATGCCCTGTTCAATGTCGCCCATGGAGTGCAGGCGGATGCCGAATTCTTTGGCGTTGTCGCGCAGGGTAGATACCTGCAGGCGGCTGGTGGGCTCCTGGATTTCCTGCAGGTCGCCGGTCTTCACGCCGATGGTGGGCACGTTGTGGTCCTCGGTGGCGATGGTCAGATCCGGGCGGCGGACTTTGCGGCCGGCCTGTCGCAGGCCGTCGAAGGCCTGGGGCGAGGTAACCTCATGAACCAGGTGCAGGTCGATGTACAGCAGGTCGGGTCCGCCGTTTTCGCCCGCTGCGACGATGTGGTCGCGCCAGACTTTTTCCGCGAGGGTTAAGGGTTGGTTCGTCACGGTCTCTCCTCTGTGTCCGCTATACAGTTCCACTGGATGGAATGTATAGTATCAAATCATGGGACACAATACGGAAATTCCCGCAACTAGCGGCATTCAAGTTTTGGACCGAGCGATCTTCATCCTATCGGTCATCGCAGCAGAACCTCGCAACCTTTCCGACCTGTGCGCCATCACGGGCCTGCCGCGCGCCACTGCGCACCGTATCGCCGTCGCACTGGAAAAGCACCGGTTGATCGAGCGCGGGGCCGACGGTGCGTGGGTCACTGGCCCAGCCCTGTCCGAGATGGCACCGTCTACCTCTTCTCGTTTGGAGGACGCCGCAGAGTTCATCCTCCCCGACCTCATGGCAAAGACTGGCGAGTCCGTGCAGCTATATCGCCTTTCCGGAATGGAACGCGTGTGCATCGCCAACGCCGAACCCGCCACCGGTCTGCGCGATACCGTGCCGATTGGTCACCGCATGACATTGAACGCGGGCTCCGCAGCCAAGCTGTTGGTTGCCTATGCGCCGGAGGCATTCCAGAACCAGGTTTTGCCGGACGCCGCGTACACGCGCGAGGACTTGGAGAAGATTGCCGACGAAGGGATCGCAGAATCCTCCGCCGAGCGCGACCCCTCCCTGGCTTCGGCCTCCGTGCCGATCTTCGGGTCGGATATGCCGAACCGCACAGTCATCGCCTGCCTTTCCATCTCTGGCCCCGTGGCGCGCATGGGCGACCACCCGGCGGAGAAGTTCGGCGCGGACTTAAAGGAATCCGCCCGCCAGCTGGAGAACCTGCTGCGGAAGTAGCTACTCCCCGAGACCGTTTGGGGTTCCGTGTGGACCCGCGACGGCCTGGCCCGCCGCGACCGCAGCCTGCTGCCCTGTCGGCTATGAAGGTCGCCCAGGAGATCTTGGTCGCGGAGCTCGGCCCGCTGGAGAACGACGACAAGTAGCGGCGGGCTGGATGCGCTAGGTCCGTGGCAGCTCACGCCACTCCACGGTCAGCTCGCTGGCGCCGTGGGGTTCCCCAGCCTCGGCGCGTTCGGCTAGGAACTCGTAGAGGTTCTGAGTGCCGTCCTCGATTCCGTCGGCCACGTCCTCGCCGGCGGAGGTGATGTCCACCAGCGCCGGGCCGGACGTATCGGTGGGGTTGGCCAGTTCGGCGCCCCAGCCGCCCTCACCCCGCCGGCCGTCCTCATCCGCAGAAAGGGTACGGAGCCAGGCTTCGGCTGAAGTGTGGGCGTCCATACCAAAAACAGCGGCGCGGACAGTGGCGGGCGTGCCATCGTTGCCGGGTGGGGTGCCCCAGAGCCAGTCCAGGTTTACGCGATATGGGGAGAGAATGGGGGACTCCTTTAGTAGGGTAAAAATATGAGCGATTACAAGGACAAGCGCTGCACTGACCAGGAACGATCCGCCGCTGTGGAGGTGCTGTCCGGTGCCATGGCCGATGGGCAGTTGACCCTCACGGAGTTCGACGAGCGGTCGGGCAAGGCGCATGCTGCGACCCAGCGTAGCGAGTTGGTGGACTTGCTGGATGATCTAGTGGACGAGCCTGCGGGGTTGCTCTTTGGACCTGGCGCGAGCACTGCGGTTGCGCACCGCGCGCCGAGTGACGCGGAGTGGACTGCTCACCAGGCTTCGGACGCCCAACGCCACCGCGAAATGGTACTTGCGCGGTCGCGTTCACTGGTGACTGGCGGGGGCTCCGAGACGGGCTTCAGCCTGGCGATATTCGGCGGGGTGACGAAGGCGGCGTGGCAGGTGCCGAAGGCTCACTGGAACTTCAATATTTTCGGAGGTTCGGACTTTGACCTGCGGGATTGCCGATTTAACGATCCGGTTACCACGCTGTGGCTGAATAGCTGCTTTGGCGGTGCGGATGTTCTGGTGCCGGAGGGCGTGCGTATTGAAATGGGTGGCCTAGGCATTTTCGGCGGCAACGAACTGGTGGTGGAGAACGGCGCGATCCACCCGAATAGCTTGCCGGAGGACGCTCCCCTGCTGTTGATCCGCGGGCTGTCGATCTTCGGCGGCGTGACCGTGAAGGTAGTGCGGGGTTAGGTGCAACTTAGAACAGTCACACCGTCAGCCAAACCGAAGAAACCTTGCACGATAGCCAATTAAGCTCCTTCTCGAGGTAAGTCAAGCTATAAATCAGCGAAACCCCGATTTTCAACTACCAGCAAGAACTAGGTTTCCGCAAGAACCAACTCGCGACAAAACAACCCCCGAGAAAAACTTTTAAGGAGAGTACACTGCCAACGATTCGACTTCGGGGTAAAATTGATACCAGTCTTAACTAACGAACCACCTGGAGCACCAATGACAAGAACTACGAACTTCGACCACGACACGCTCGCCCATCTACTGCAAGACAGGAAGCTGTCAATCCCTGATTTTCAGCGTAGTTACTCCTGGACCGAGGAAAACGTCGATGACTACTGGAACGATATTACACGCGCAATGGAGGATCAGGAAGACTATTTCCTAGGAACAGTAGTCCTTGCCGATATCAACCAGTCAGACGGAAGACAATTCATAGTCGACGGACAACAAAGAATAGTAACAACCGCACTAACCCTGTATTCCATTAGCCGAGCTGTAGGTGAACTCGGTAAAGAAAAAGCACAGAAAAAGATTTTTAGCGATTTCATCGCAGACTATGACCTCGAAAAAGAAAAAGAGGAAGCTAAGCTACAACTAAGCAGAGACGACCAATTCTACTACGATAGAATAATTAATGGCGCATCTTTAGATGAGCTCATTCAGGAGTCCAAAAATGATCGAAACAGGTCAAATCTAATTAATGCGTACGCAAGAATAACGGAACAGATTGAAATCTATAAAGGGAAAGATCATGCATATGAAAAACTAATTTCCCTCAAAAACTTTCTTGCAAAAGACGCCCAAGTTCTATTGGCCGTTGCCTCCGGACTTTCTGAAGCCTATGTCATTTTCGAGACCCTTAACGATCGCGGAGCTGCCCTTACTACCGCAGATCTTTTAAAAAATTTCTTCCTCAGCTCCGCCGGCGACGATAAGGTGGCAGACGCTTTGAAAGCTTGGACGACAATCGCCTCATACTTCGACAAATCCGACGAGCTGGTCAAATTCATTAAGGCAGACTATACATCACGGTGGGGTCAAGTAAAGAAAAAGGATCTATATAAAGCCCTTCAAGCAAAGCTCGAAAGAAAAGGAGATGCTACCTTAGATTACCTCCGGAATCTTGAAAGCTCATTAAAGATCTACGACGCACTACGCTCTTTTGATTCCCCGTATTGGTCGAGCATTTCCGAAGATGTAAGAGATGAGATCATTGCACATCGTCGCTTCGCCCTAGAAGCTCCCAATGCAATGTTCCTTGCTGCACTGCGAAATTGGAGACCCAAAGAGTCTACCAAACTCATCAAAATTGCTACCACTTGGTCCATCAGGGCAGCCCTTTCAGGAATAATGGGTGGCGGAACAGCTGAGAGAATTTATGGCGATGTTGCTGCTAAGATCGACGCCGGAGAACTTAAAAATGCCACAGATGTAGAAGCGTGGTTCTTTGACAAAAACTTCGTTCCATCCGATAATCAATTCCGCAGCGCTCTGCTCACCGTTAACGATAAAAGCATGAGCCGAGTCAAGTATCTGCTAGCTAAGATCGAACTCGCATACTGGAAACGCATCGGAAAAAATGTGGAGTCTTTCCCTTCCTGGGACGCAAAGTCTATCACTGTCGAGCATATCGTAGCGAACTCCAAGAAGATTGCCGTCGATATAAATGATAATAGAAGTGTCGTCAAGGAGTATCAGCATGCACTTCCAAATTTGACGCTTTTTGAACGTTCACTCAATAATGCAGCAGCCGATGCCGAATTTTCCATTAAGAAGGAGACTTATAGAGAATCTGGGTTCGAGTTGACAAAAAAGTTATATGACTTGGACTCATTTGAGGACCAGGAAATGGAAGATCGCTGTGAAATGATTTTGGATCTTGCTCTAGAGGCTTGGCCGTTCCCCCACAAGCGATGAAAGCCCTAGCGGCACTATTAGAACACCTGACAATCTGTGGTCAAAATACGTACAATCGAGTTTCATGCTATGAGGGTTGGTCTAACCTTTATAATGACAGCAGATTCAAATGGGCATTATGATGGGTACACTAGAATAAAAAATCATAGCCCCGTTACCTTGTGAGCGTCCCTGATAATGGGGATAGTCGCTGGTCCCGGTATGGCTTACTTGCCCTGTAGTTTCCATAATCCGGGAGTGTTGCCGCCGGGTGCCAGGACTTTCGATGACAGCTGATAGGGACACGGCCAGTTTCAAACTAGGTCTCTTTGTAACGTGGGTGCTTGCAACGAAGGTCATGACGCCAGCGACTGGAACAACGCCATACCCATCTCGTTTTCTAGGAGCTCATCATGTCTCCGGAGCATTCCATCGACATATTCCTTGGCCTAGACGTCGGCAAATCTGAACACCACGCCTGCGCCTTAGACCGTGATGGCAACAAGGTCTTCGACAAACCGTTGCCCCAACTCGAATCCGAACTAGCAGGCGTTTTTCACCAGCTTCAGGAGCTTGGAACCGTGCTCGTGATCGTCGACCAACCCAACACCATCGGCGCACTACCGATTGCTGTAGCCCGGGACTGCGGCTGCGAAGTCGGATACCTGCCAGGTCTTGCGATGCGCAAAGTCTCAGATCTCTACCCAGGACGTGCAAAAACAGACAAACGCGACGCATTCATCATCGCCGACACTGAAGCGTCCAGGGTTTAGTTCCGCTTCTTTTACGACCCTGTGTTGATGGGCTCGGTGAGATAGTACTCGGTTTCCACTTCCTGTGGGGTGGCGTAATCCAATGCTTCGTGAAGTCGCTTGGTGTTCCACCAATGAACCCACCGCAAGGTGGCCAGTTCAACTTCTCCGACCGATGTCCACGGACCTTGGGCATGAATCAATTCTGCTTTGTAGAGACCATTAACCGTTTCGGCGAGAGCGTTGTCATAAGAATCACCGACCGTTCCCACACTGGGCCGAATTCCGGCTTGCGCCAAGGCCGTGGAATACTTCAACGACACGTACTGACTACCCCGGTCACTGTGGTGAATCAGCTGGCTTCCATGAACCCGGCCGGCCGCCGTGAGAGCATGCTCCAACGCCTCCATCGGCAGCGCATCGGTACGCATCGTCGAGCGAGTGGCAACACCAACGATTTTCCGGTTGTAGACATCCACGACAAACGCGGTGTAGGCGAAGCCAGACAAAGTACGAACGTAGGTAATGTCGGACACCCACAGCCGCCCAGGGGCCTGGGCACGAAAGTTGCGTTGAACCACATCGGGGCGACGATCCGATACTTTCGCACTCATCGTTGTTACTGGATTACGCCCACGGCGCCGACCGCTGACACCCGCTAGGTTCATCAGGCGTGCGGTCTTATCGCGGCCGATAGGAAAGCCCTCGCGGTTCATCGCGTGCCACATCTTGCAGATTCCGTAAACCGAGAAATTCTCTGCATGCACACGCTGGATCTCTGGGATAAGCAGGCTATCACTTAAAGCCCTCGCACTGGGCGCACGTGTAGTGGCTTTACGGTAGCCGCGTGAGGTGATGAATCCACGATCTGCCTGTTTCAAAACACGGCAGATGGCCTCGACCCCAAATTGCTCCTTGTATTCATCGATGTAGGAGATCATTTGGTCGTGGGTCGGTCGAGTTCCGCTGCGAAAAAAGCCCAGGCAGTCTTGAGGATTCCATTTGCTCGTTTCAGCTCGCGGTTTTCGCGGCGTAGCCGTTTGAGCTCTTCTTCCATGGTTTCACCATCAGAAGGTGATGTCTGCTCTTCGGCTGCGATGCTGTCGCGGTACCAGGCGCGCAACGTGTGGTGGGACACGCCAAGGAGTTCGCCGACTTCCTCGTAAGCGCGTTGCCGTGAACAAGACTCCAGACGCACGATCTCATGGATTTGACGAACCGCCTTTTCCTTGAATTCGGCGGAATACTTTCTGGGCATAGTGCCAATCCTTCCTCAGCAGAGGTAGGAACTAAACCCAGGACACTTACCATAGCCAATCTCACCGCGCCACATACCCTGAACAATTTGCGTGATAAGACCGTTCATTTATGGAATCGATCAAACTAATCTTGAACTAGATCGCTTACAGCGCCATGTGCCTTATAAGTTGTAGGCATCAGCTCCACCGAATCGCGGATGTCTCCGTAGAGAATATATAGACCCCATGCTTCTCGCTGTGCGGAAAGGTTATATACTCTATAGAGGGCATAATTTCCGGCGTTTTCGCCAGAGAATTGAACTTCATTCTTGCTCAGAAAGAAGCTTTCTCGAATAGATCCTGTTGTCGCCTTCACTTCGATAAACAGCTTCTCGCCCTCCTCAGTAAATGAGAGGATATCGTATCCAGCGCCGTCGCCGTGTTCAGTCGACTCATGTACAATCTTTTGCGCCAAGTCATTTCGGTTCGCCAACCTTAACTTCTGCCGCTCATAGTCTATAACGGCCTCTTCAGCTAGTAATCCAATCTTCTTTTGGCGACGTTGCTTAGCTTCATAGTCGACTTTACGAGCTATTCGCTCCTCGCCTTCGCGAATTGATCGAAGAGCATCCGGAGCTTGCTGCAAACTCAACTTCGCAGCTGCTCCAGATAGCAATCTATCGTTTAGACTAGCGTCTTCAGTATCGTTCTTCTCTTCTAGCTTTCTTGCTCCAGGATTTTGTTCCGAATTGCTAGTTCCTGACACTTCAGTTTCAAGATTGTGGCCAACGATGCTGTTCGCGATAATTTCAGCATTTTTTTGGTCGAATCCCTGAGTTCCAATCTTCCCTTTTAACTCCCGAAATACCCCGATAAGATTACGAAGGTCACTGACCATTTTGAAATCTTCAGGAAGATCGTCGGCGGGATAGTATTTTCCACATATGTGCCCCAACTCGTAACCACGAGGTCGCTGTTTACCTTCTGCCTTTAGGTCGATCGATTTGGTTTCAAAATCGCTTAGAGATGATGCTAGTTCTCCCCTCCAATACCCGGCAATTCTCTTTATATAGTCGCTCCCTAGCTTAACGCCATACTTGTTCTCAAAGTGAGCCCACCCCTGATTTAATGATAGATACACGCCGCTCATATCAGCATTGAATAGATAGATAATGTCGTAGCCATGCGTCGGTGTTGAAGTAATTGACTTATCTAACACAGACAACCATGGAATTTGCGCCCACGCACCCTGACCCGCCGAGCCAGATACCTTGTATATGTCTGTTTCAATACCTACATCAGTTATTAAAGTCTGGACAGCTTCTTTACGTATATAGCTAGCTAATGGATGGCCAGCAAGCTTTTGCGTTTTCGCTTGCCCATAATCAGATAAAATTTTCGAAAATATATTCTTCATATCTTAGGTTCCTGTTCATTAGTGTCTCTTAGTCCTCCAAGGCATCGATCTGGAATTTTACCTTCGTCTAGATGCCAACTATCGTTTGATATCTTACACGCATGCACTCTTCTATGATCGGTTTTTCACATCACCCCAGCCTTACGACTTTCATGTTCCGATAAGGTCTGTAAAGCAAGTATCCCTGCAACCTTGAATCGTCCTGGGTTTAGTTCCTACCTCTGCTAAGGAAGGATTGGCACTATGCCCTAAAAGTATTCCGCCGAGTTCAAGAAATGGCGGTCCACCAAGTCCATGAGATGGTGCGTCTTGTGTCTTGTTGACGGCAACACGCTTACGAGGAAGTCGGAGAACCCCTTGGTGTGTCCCACCACACGTTGCGCGCCTGGTACCGCGGCAGCATCGCAGCCGAAGATCAAGCAGCACCAACAAGCGGCGAAACCATGGAAGAAGAGCTCAAACGACTACGCCGGGAAAACCGGGAGTTGAAACTAGCAAACGGAATCCTCAAGACTGCCTCGGCTTTTCCGCAGCGGAACTCGACCGCCCCACGACCAAATGATCTCCTACATCGATGAACACAAGGAGCAATTTGGGGTCGAGACCATCTGCCGAGTCGTTAAACAGGCAGATCGTGGATTCATCACCTCACGCGGCTACCGCAAAGCCACCACACGCGTTCCCAGCGCAAGAGCCTTAAGCGAAAGCCTGCTCATCCCAGAGATCCAGCGTGTGCATGCGGAAAACTTCTCAGTTATGGCATACGTAAAATGTGGCACGCGATGAACCGTGAAGGATTTCATATCGGCCGTGACAAAACCGCCCGGTTAATGGAATTAGCAGGTGTTTCCGGCCGCAGACACGGACGAACCCCAATTACCACGTTCAGCCCTATGGTGCCGGATCATCGTCCGGATCTTGTGCGCCGAAACTTCCGTGCACAAGCACCAGACGTTCACACCCCATCAGGATTCGCCTACACCGCGCTAGCGGAATCCGGAGTTCGGTCAAGTGTGGGAACTGTCGGCGATTCTTATGACAATGCTCTAGCCGAAACAGTCAACGGTCTCTACAAGGTGGAACTGATTCATGCCCAAGGCCCGTGGACGTCGGTCGGAGAAGTCGAACTGGCCACCTTGCGGTGGGTGCATTGGTGGAACACTAAGCGGCTTCACGAAGCGTTGGACTTCGACACCCCAGGAAGTGGAAACCGAGTACTAGCCCACCTAGCCCATCAACACAGGGCCATAAAAGAAGCGGAATCAATTCCAGGACGCTGCCAGCCGACTGGGTAAAATCCCAGGCGGCTAGCAGCCCTGCCCGAAAGCAACACGGCCAAACAACCCCTGCTGAGCCACACGCGAGGTTGACAAACTATTTAGGAACACTCCCTACCGGCACATGATCAGAGTGGAATAGTAGGCTCCATTACCGAACTTGGTCGACAGCCCAATGTCCTTATATTCGGAGACCAGCATTGTCTGATTGTGCCCGGGCGAATTCTTCCATGCATTCATTAAGTCTTCAGCACTAGGCGCGGAGTAATGCATCATGAGGTTTTCCTGGCATACCCTGCCAGAGATCTTCGGGCCATGATTGTAATTTTGAGTCCTAGCCATCGTGGACGACCAACCATCAGCATAGCTGTTCAGAGTATCTTCGTAATGGATGGGTTTCTTCGGATTAATCGTATTCCCTGGAAAACCATTAGCCGCCCGGTGAGCTCGCAACTGACTAATGAAATCTGAACGAAGATTTGCCAGGTATGCACGTTCATCAGTTGGGGGGTTCGTGGCCGTACCACCAGAGTTTCCGGAGCTATTATTTCCTCCCGACTTATTCATCACTGCGGAAACGATTGTGACGATCAACGCGATAACTCCGAAGCTTACCGCGCTAAGGATTCGAGGATCCAACTCCAGACTTAGCGCCGGAGGCGCGGGCACACCTTGAGCTGAAGTGGATACGGTCTCTGCACGCACTTCAGGCTCGTCAACAGCGTGCACTCCGGCAAAAACAAGACCGACCGAAAGCCCGATTGACAGAGCTTTCTTCGTAGTTTTGCGCATTCTTTAAATCCTCCAACACTGTTCAACGACCAACCGAGCAAACAGGAGGTTGATCGAAAAATCGTTCCCCGAGTGCTGCGAGAAACGGATCTGCGCAGCCACTCCAAAGGGGAACCCTACAATAACTGATCTTACATTCCCCTTAGGGGAATCATGGCTTATTTTTACCATAGGTAAAGTTAGCTTGAACACATCCGGCGTTCCCTCTCGCGTGACCACATACTTTGGGAGAATCATCAACATGGAAGCTGAAAACCCAATGGATCGTTCACTGAACTAGGCATACCCACCCACCAGCAACTCGTCGTTCCGATTGTGGAAGCGGTGAACCGCTTAGGAGGATCGGCAAAAGTCAGCGAGATGGCGGAGGAAGTATTGGAACTGATTCCAAACTCCGAGGAAATTGTGCTTGCGACGTATCCGAACAGGCCGAACGATTCGGTCCTCATTGAGCGCATTGGCTGGGGCCGAGCCACGGCTAAACGGATCGGTGTTCTCGAACAACCAGACCGGGGTATGTATCTACTCACAGATGACGGCGAACAGCTTCTTAAACTGTCTGATGATCTTGCATATGAGAGAGTCCGAGAACTTGATCGGGAAGCTTATCGGGCAAAGCGAAAGCTGAGAAAGCAAGAGGAAGATGCCGTTCCCCTGGAGGAAGAAGACGATGTTCCTGACCAGGAGATCCTGACAGAGTCCAACGAAGAGGCCAAGGACCGTGATTGGAAGAGCCAACTGCTGATTCGGCTACACGAGCTCACTCCTGAAAGCTTTGAAAAGTTTGTCATCTATCTACTGCGCCGATACGGCTTGCAGCTTCAGCACACTGGTGCTTCTGGGGATGAGGGCGTCGATGCGATAGGCACTGCACCACTGAGGCCGGTTCTTTCCTCGCGCGTAGCTGTACAGATCAAACGCTATGCACCGGAGGGTAAACCTATTGGGCGTGAAACCGTAGCGCTATTCCAACGTGGCGCACAGACGAAGGGCGCGGAGCGGGCGATCATTGTGACGCTCAGCCGCTTTACAGACCCTGCTCGGAAGGCGGCAACCTCTACGGTTCCGACGGTTGACTTGATTAGCGGCGACCGCCTCGCAGAACTCATCCGCGCGGATGGGGAATCTGGGGTGAAGCTACGCCCGACGGTAGATCCACGATGGTTCGATAAATTCGACTGATTGCGAACAGCCGATTGATTGCATCAACTATTCGAAGCGGCAGTGCCCGTCGAACTCGCATCACGAGCGGCGGATCCTCATGTAGTCCTTAGGGCTCGCGTGAACTTTAGAGAGGTTCAGCTCTGCCTTATCGCGGGCGTCTGTAAAGTGAGTGTTCGCTCCACGTCAGCCCTAGTAACGTGTGTTGTCTTCGTGCGGCTCAACAGGTGGAAACCTTTCCAAGCTGAAAAGGAGTAGTCGGCGCCCGTGCGCCAGTTTTCCTACCGCGTGAGCGTCCCCGACTATTCTAAGAAGTGACAACACGCACGGTGGTTATTAGAGAAGGAGACACAGTTGAGCAAACAACAGCGTCTTGAACTTACCTGGACAAACAAGGACAAGGCACTCATTCCCACCGAGCATGGACGCTACGGCTACACCTGGGTAGATCCGCGCGACCCGAGATACTGTGAAACCAGAGTCTTGTCGGTCGACGAAACGGTCACCGGGACGAGGGCAGACAAAGAGGAAGACACCACCTACTCCGAGCGTGCTGACCTGGAGCCACAGTCTGACAATTTGCTAATTCTGGGCGAGTCTGGCGACGTACTCGAAGCGCTGACGCGCATTCCGGAGTGGTCAAAGAAGTACGTCGGAAAGGTCAAGTGCATCTACATTGACCCGCCGTTTAACACTGCTCAGACCTTCGCAAACTACGAGGACAACCTCGAACATTCCGTGTGGCTGACCATGATGAGGGACCGCCTGCTGCACTTGCGCGATTTGCTAAGCGAGGACGGCTCCATTTGGGTTCACCTGGATGACGTAGAGAACCACAGGATGAGAGTGCTGCTTGACGAGGTGTTTGGGAGCGGGAACTTCGTGGCGGAAGCCATCTGGCAGAAGGCATATTCTCCCCGAAATGACGCTTTAGCCTTTTCCGTGGATCAAGATGTCATCATCGTGTACTCAAAGTCCCCGGGCTGGCAGTCAAACAAGCTTCCCCGTCTCGCCTCTCGTGATGCCTTATACACAAGCCCAGACGGTGACAGCCGTGTGTGGATTTCCGCCGACCCGGCAGCCCCGCACTCGGTCGATAAGAATGGTCGTCAAGTTTCCGCAGTCTACGGGGTGCAGAACCCGGTGACCGGTGAAATGATTTACCCCGCAAAGAATCGACAGTGGGGAAAGAGGCGTGCTGACTTCCATGAATGGCTGAATGAGACAACCTACTATCGGGATGAGGTGAGACCCGACCTAGATAAGCGAAGCCGGGCAACTGGGATACCCGTTAATCAACTCCGCTCAGACGTTCCTGATCTTGTCGTTGACGGGCCACTCCTTAAAGTTCCCGAGGGTGAAAGTCTCTATGGGGCTTCTCCGCTCCCGCGTCTTTACTTCACCGATGGAGGGAAGGGAGGCCTCAAATTGAAGCGTTACCTTGACGAGATTTCTCAGACCCGAGCCCCACAGACTCTCTGGCTGCACGAGGAGGTTGGACACAACCGCACCTCTAAGGCCGAGATGAACGCCCTTTTCCCAAACACCGCCGCCTTTGCAACCCCAAAGCCTGAACGCCTACTTGAACGCATCATCCACATCGCCACCAACCCCGGCGACATCGTCCTCGACGTGTTCGCCGGTTCGGGAACAACCGCAGCGGTCGCTCAGAAAATGGGCCGTCGCTGGGTGACCTGCGAACTGGTGGAGGACACGTTCAACCGTTTTACTCGCCCGCGCCTTGAAAAGGTCATTAACAACGAAGACCAGGGTGGAATCACTGTCCAGAAGGAAGAACGAGCGGACGCAACCGAAGACGGTTTGCCGGAAGGCTTGACTCCAGAAGAAGCGCAGAAGTTCACGTCTTTGCTGAATAAGGCCATCAAGAACGACGACGAACTCAAAAAGAACCCCGCGGTCAAACAACTCAAGAAGATGACCAAGACCAAACCTGTCAAGGGGGTCGTCAATTGGCGGGGCGGTGGTGGCTTCCAAGTCGCTCATCTTGAGCCGCCCTGTTACGACTATGACCCCGAGGTCGCTTTGACCACCCTGACCGAGCATGCCACCGGCAACCTGCTCGTGCGTTCTGTGGCGGCACAGCTTCGCTTTGCACTCACCCCCGAAGACCTGTACTTCGACGGCAAGCGTGGCCGCGAGCACCTCGTCGTTGTTGAAGGTGTGCTTGACAAAGAGAAGGTGGGCGAGGTTATGGCCCACCTCCCAGAAGGACACTCTGTCCTGTTCGCGGCAACTGTGGTCGATGACTTCGCCCGCGAGCATGTCCGCGGGTTCAAGAACGGCTCGCGGGTCGTTCACGTCCCGCTCGAAGTCTTCCCGTACTCCGACGCTGCCGAGGAGGAGAAGTAACCATGGCACAGAAATTGAACCTCTCCTACGACGAGAATCTGGTTGCAGAACTCACGTCGAAGTTCGACCTTCGCGCACCGAATACTGAAGCGCTCACCGAATTGGTGAAACGAATCGAATCAGGTGACTACGACGCTTTAGAACCGTTGGTACTCAACCTCGCAACAGGTGCTGGCAAGACCTATGTCATGGCAGCATTTATTGAGTACTTGCGGCGCCAAGGCCACCCCAACGTCATGGTGGTCACCCCGACAAAGGTTGTGCAGGACAAGACGGTCCTCGACTTCTCGGAAGGCTCCCACCGCTACATTGGCGGCTTCGCTATGCCCCCTCGGCTGGTCACTCCGGGTGACATGTCGACTCTGAGGGTAAACGACGTTGCGACTGGCTTGTTTGTCGGTGAGGTTGCGTCGACGCTCTACGTATTCAATGTCCACCAACTCATTCCGCCGAAAGAGGGTGGAAAGAACGTCGCCACTGGCGAAGAAGCAGCACGCCGGAAGACCTGGAAGTTCCAAGAGGACTCCGGAGCCCTGGCACAGCGACTTATCGACACCGAAAACCTGGTCATCATTGCCGACGAGTCCCACCTGTTCGGTACCACTGCAAAGAGGTTCCGCGAGTCGTTGACCTCTCTCAAGCCGGCTGTGACCGTGGGGCTTACGGCTTCCCCGGACGAGGGCGACGACATCGTCTACCGCTACCCACTGTGGCGTGCTATCCAGGACGGCTACGTCAAGCAGCCTGTGCTGGTCTACCGCGACTCGGGCTATGACTCGGAAAACCGCCAGCTCCAAGACGCTTTATCACTTCTGGCAATCAAAGAGGAGGCGTACGCGAACTATAGAGCAGCGCACCCGGACGGCAAGCAGACCAAACCGCTGTTATTCGTCGTTTGCTCAGGTGTGCCCCACGCAACCGAGATAGCCGAGAGGCTTCGCGGGCCCGGTTACGTTGGCGACCCGCTTGCAGTACTCCAGGTGGACAACGAGCACAACGACAACACGACCCAGTCTTTCTTGCGCTACCTCGACACAGATAACTCCCCGGTTCGGGTTATCGTCTCGGTCAATAAACTCCGCGAAGGCTGGGACACGAAGCGTATTGCGGTGATGTGTACCCTTCGCACAATGGGCTCGGAGGTGCTGACCCAGCAGGTCATGGGCCGAGGCCTTCGCTTGCCGTTCGGGGCACTTACGAGGGTGCCGGCCATTGACGAGTTGGATATCTTGTCGCACGAGTCATTCGTGAAACTGCTGGAAAGTGAAAACGTGCTCAAGCAGTTCGGTATCGACGACGCAGTTGAAGACGCAGAAGGTGTGGAGATTATTACCCCGCCTGGCACTTCTAACCCGCCGCAGGTTGGCACTGGAACCGGTAACGGCACCGCGGGTGTCACCACTACTACCAGCGAAGCTGGCACCACCACGGTGCAGCCTGGCGAGGGCTCACTTACCCCAGTCGACACTCCTCCTGCTTCAGGCTGCAGTACGGTCGGCACACGAGCACTCACCGACGAAGACGATATTGCAAAAGGTGTCGAAGTGTTCACACCGGTCGTCGTCCACATCAACGAAGCGTTCGCCGGCACCACCTTCGACTTCCCGTCTTCGACCATGACGAAAACAAAGAAGCAGTTCGAACTGGTAGACATCACAAACGCCACCGTTATCGAGCAAGCGGGCAAGGTCACCGACACCGACGAGTACCTAGCCCGCACCAAGATCGGCGTGGCAGAAGAGGGAAACGCCATCGAACTCGACAATGACGAGCGTTCCGCAGTGCCGAGTTTTCGGCAGTCTGCCTCCCAAGTGGCTACGGAACTTATCCGTCGCGTCATAGGCTCCGGGTTGGTGGCCACAACGCCAGAAAACACAAGCCAACTCAAGCGTCGCATTGTGCCGACTTTCATGGAGGCGACCAAAATTGAGCAGTGGACGGAGAAAGCTAAGGTGTCCGCGACACGGCACCTGAAAGACCTCGTGGTTGAAGAGTCGAAGAAGGCCAACGCTCAAACAGGAACAAAGGTGACGATTCACCCGGTGACACTGCCTATTAACGACTCGTTCCCGCTGGAACTCGACAAGAAGATTCTCGAACTCCTTGACCGACAGGCAAAGAGCGCAGGAAAGGCAGGTTTTAGCGACTCCGAGTACTACGGCACCTGGAAGAAGGGGCTTTTCGAGGCCGCACGCTTCGACTCGTTTACCGGCGAGTACCGCCTGGCAGCGCTTCTTGACCTCGACCCAAACGTTGTGTGGTGGAAGCGCATTTACACCCATGAGGGCGCACGAGTGGCCTACACCCCGCACAATTCGTACGTGCCTGACTTTGTTGTCTACGACAAGGACGGCACCCACTGGATTGTTGAGGCGAAGGAAAACCGCGGGCGAGACGACGACCGCGTCCAAGCCAAGCGAGCCGCCGCGGAGCGCGTGGTACGCCAACTCGTGGGCATGCCAGAGTACGAAGACCAAACATGGGGCTACCTCATCGCTTACGAAGACGACATCTCCTCTTCCGACTCATGGGCCGACCTGGTTACCGGCTCGTTGACAGAGCGCATGCCAAAGTTGTAAGAGTCGACGAAACGCCCGGTGGGAGGCACAAGAACTTGTGGCGAAGTCCTGCCGGCAACTGCTACCAGCCACCCCACACCCCACCGCTCCCCCACACCCCGGGGCGTACCCTGGTGGCCATGAGTGAATTCTTCCCAACCGAAACGTTTAGCAAGCGTCTTGCCACCGTCCGCGACATCGCCGCACAGGCGGGCCTGGACGGCGTGATCGTTACCCCCGGTCCGGACATGGAGTACCTGATCTCGTCGAAGATCACCACCCACGAGCGGTTCACGGCTCTGGTTCTTACTCAGGACGCCGCACGCATCATCGTCCCCGGCGTGGATGTAGCAGACCTGAAGAAGTCCGTGGCGGGCAAGCTCGGTGTGGAGATCATCGGGTGGAACGACGGCGAAGACCCCTACGGCTATATCACCGAAGGCTCCTACGCTGTCAGCGGCGCAATGACCGCCGATCACCTGCTGGAACTGCAGTCCCGCGGTATCTCCACCGTCAACGCCACCCAGGTGCTCGCCCAGGCGTTCATCCGCAAGGACGACGAAGAGCTCTCCGAGCTGCGCCGCGCAAGCGCTGCCATCGACGCAGTCCACCGCCAGGTCCCGAACCTGCTGCGCGCAGGCGTGACCGAGAATGACGTGGCCAAGGAACTGGAGCGCCTCATCCTCGAAGAGCACGAGGTTGTGGACTTCATCATCGTCGGCTCCGGCCCGCACGGCGCGGACCCGCACCACGATCACTCCGATCGCGTCATCGAGTCCGGCGACGTGGTGGTCGTCGACATCGGCGGCACCCTGGCCAGCGGCTACCACTCGGACTGCACCCGCACCTACGTTGTTGGCGAGCCCACGGACGAGCAGCAAAAGATCTACGACGTACTGCAGCGCGCCCAGGAGGCCGGGTTGGAATTCGCCAAGCCCGGCGTGACGGCCGGCGAAGTCGACAAGGTCGTCCGCGACATCATCGAAGAAGCTGGCTACGGCGAGTACTTCATCCACCGCACCGGCCACGGCATCGGGCTTTCCTGCCACGAAGAGCCATTCATCATCGCCGGCAACGACTTTGTGATTGAAGAAGGCATGGCATTCTCCATTGAACCCGGCATCTACATCCCCGGTCAGTGGGGCGCACGCATCGAAGACATTGTGATTGTGGCGTCCAAAAATGTAGAGCCCATAAACAAGACACCCCACGAGCTTGTGCGCGTGGGGTGAGAACCGGCGGGCTGGATGCCCTAGCTGAAACTAGCGGACATCCACGAACAGCTTAAGGATCCACTTGCGGGCCAGGAACATGACCGCGCCCAGGCCGACCATCACCGCGAACATCGCGACGAAGTAAGTCCGCTCCGCGGAGGCATCCTCCGGGTTGTAGAAGGCAGCCAAGCTGCCCGACAGGGACGTGCCCAAGCTGATCGACAGCAACCACAGGCCGAACATGCGGGTGGGGAATGCCTTCGGGGCCAAGCGGGTGGCCATGGAGTTACCCACGGGGCTTAGCATCAGCTCGCCCATTGTGAACAGGAACAGGATCAGCACCATGGCCCACATCGGGGTGGAGTTCGCTCCGCCACCGGCGAACGGCAGGAACAGCAGCAGCGCACCGCCGATAACAACCAGTGCCATAGAGAACTTCGCGGCGTAGGAAGGCTGCTTGTCCCCCAGCTTCGTCCACATCGCGCCGAACACGGCGGCGAACAGGATGATGAACAGCGGGTTGATGGACTGCACCACGCCCGGGGGAATCTCCATGCCGAAGAGGTTGCGGTTCAGGCGCTCGTCGGAGTACACGGCAATCACAGTGAACTGCTGTTGGAACAGCGACCAGAACGCCACGGAAGCCACGAACATGGGGATAAAGCCGACAAGGCGGGAACGCTCGACATCCGTGACCAGCTTGGAACGGTACATCTGCACCCACAGAACAACGGCAATGATGACGGCCAGTAGCGCGGTGATGTTGGACAGCTGGCCAACCTTCAGCACACCAGTGATGAACAGCAGTACGAAAACAACGATCGCTGCAGCAGCGCCGATGAATACCGGGAGGTACTTCTTTCGCGGCAGCGGGTTCACAACGTCGTGGCCCGCGTCCTGAATGGTCTGCTTACGCAAGAGGGTGTACTGCACCAGGCCGATAGCCATCATCAGTGCGGCGGCGCCGAAGCCCCAGTGGAAGCCCTTCCAGCCCCACAGCGCGTTGGTGATCAGCGGGCCAAGCAGGCCACCGATGTTCACGCCCATGTAGTAGATAGAAAAGCCACCGTCGCGGCGGGGGTCATCGCGATCGTAGAGGTCGCCCAGAACCACCTGCGAGGTCGTCTTGAGGGCACCGGAGCCAACAGCAATGAACACCAGACCCAGGATCACGCCAATGTAGCCCGGCAAAAGGGCCAGGCTGATGTGACCGAGCATGACCAACACCGCTGAGTAGTACAGGGTGCGTTCTGCCGAGAGGATGCGGTCGGCAACCCACGCGCCAGCCACACCGGTGAGGTACACCAAGCCACCGTAAGCACCGACGATGGAGGTGGCGGTGCTCTTGTCCATGCCAAGGCCACCGTCAGTCACGGAGTAGTAAAGGTAGAAGGCAAGCAGAGCCTGGAGGCCGTAGAAGCTGAAGCGCTCCCACATCTCCACGCCGGAGAGGTTAGCTAGGCCGAAGGGGTGGCCGAAGAAAGTCCGTTCGTTCTGGTGCGCGCTAGAAGAATGCGCGGTTGCTGTGGAGGCTCCGTCTGGTGCGGGAGAATCCTCCGGGTTTGCTTGAGAAGTCATTCGTTAATTCCATCACACCGACTGCGGTTTAACGAAGCCATTCGCTGAGTTTTCTGTAGATTGGTGGGATTTGGCGGCTAGCTCAGGCACAGTGTCAGACCCAGTAGGGCAGACCAAGTAGCAAGAAAAGAAAAAGCACGGCCCGAAAGCCGTGCTAGAAGATTTGTACGCCAAACATCCCGCAACATATACGAGGTCTTGTCAATGGGAAGAGAGCAGCTCAAAAACGCCTGCCTACCACTGTAAACACCCAGCGGGCCCAGCTACTAGATTCGCCTAGCAGCTAAGTTAAATTGAAGCGTCCTGGTTTTCGTTCCGCTTATTGAACGCCCAACGGGTGGGCGTGTGATTGTCGATAGTAGGCGTCTTCCATCTCTTGTGGAGTGATGTATCCCAATGACTCGTGCAGGCGATGGTTATTCCACCAGTACACCCAGCGAAGGGTCGCGATCTCGACTTCCCCAACCGACGCCCACGGCCGGTGGGGATAGATCAGCTCGGTCTTGTATAGACCGTTGACCGTTTCCGCCAACGCGTTGTCGTAGGAATCGCCGACGGTGCCAACGGACGGATCAATCCCAGCTTGAGCAAGCGCCTCACTGTAACGAATGGACACGTACTGCGAGCCGCGATCGCTGTGATGGACAAGTCCTTCAGCACGGAGATCACCTGCGTGATAAAGAGCATGCTCAAAAGCCTCAAGAGGCAGCTCATCGGTGCGCATTCTCGCCCTGGTGGCAACCCCGACAATCTTGCGGGAGTACGCATCGGTGATGAACGCGGTGTACGCAAACCCCGACAGGGTACGCACGTAGGTGATGTCAGCGACCCACAGCCGATGCGGCGCTGACGCGGTGAAGTCACGATTGACCAGATCAGGACGACAATCCGGGACATCAGCCCGAAGCGTTGTGATCGGAGTGCGACCCCTTCTGCGGCCTTGGATGCCGGCGAGTTTCATCAACCGTGCCGTCTGATCACGACCGATGTCCCAGCCGGCGCGCTGCATGGCCTTCTACATCTTGCGTACCCCGTACACGCTGAAGTTGTCCTCGAAGACTTTCACCAATTCGGGGATAAGCAGCGCGTCTGACAAGCTCCTGGCCGACGGGGCTCGTGTTTTCGCTGCTCGGTAGCCACGAGAGGTGATAAACCCACATTCTGTCTGCCTTAACGTGCGACAGATGGCCTCGACCCCGAAGCGATCGCGATACGTGTCGATGTATTCGATCATCTTCTGGTGGGACGGTCGAGTTCCGCTGCGAAAAAAGCTGAAGCGGTCTTCAAGATCTCGTTTGTCCTGCGCAGCTCTTTGTTCTCTTGCCGCAGACGCTTCAGTTCGTCGTCGACCGACTCGCCAGTGCTCCGCTGAACGTCGGGGGACGCTTTGACAGGTTTCAACCAGTTGTTGAGCGTGCGCGCCGAGACGCCGAGCTTCTCGCCGATCTCCTCCGCCACCGCCCACTTCGAGCACCCCTCAAGCTCAACGAGCTCCTCGGCTAACCGCACCGCCTTGTCCTTGAACTCGTCACTGAACTTCCTAGGCATGGTCCAATCCTCCTCTAGAAACGATCGGAACTAAACCCAGGACACTTCATCCGAGAAGCTAAAGCGGTCAACGAACGCGAAAAGAAACTCAACGCCAACCCCAAAACTGTAAGAAAGACCGCCTCGCCCAAGAAACCCCGGACCTAGCCAACTTGCATGGCGGAGATACCAAGTCCCAAGCAAGCGGAAGTTTCGCTGTGACAGCGGCACGCCTTGGGTTCTACTCCGAGGCGTGCCGAGTGAAGTTTCCGAAGGATCGCTGCAGATCAGCCTGTGCGGACGGGACAGCGCGGATTTACTCCACGGACTCTTTCGTGGGCTTGGGGAACGATATCCCAGGCTGGCCGATTAATGCCTGGCCCGCCGGCGTGATGTCGATTCGCGTCATGACGTAATCACGAGCAAGCCCAAGGTGCAGCGCTACCCATGAACGAAAAACAAGCTCGTTCTCAAGCAGGCTGTAGTAGACGTCGAGTGGGTCAACCACTGCATCCCGGTCGTAGTGCTTGATGTCGTTGTAGCGGTCAGCCGTGCGCTTCGCCCAGTCCTCGCTAAAAGAGAAGCCAAGGTCATCGACCACGCGCTCAAGTCGCTTCTGAAGAATCTCTCGCTTTTTCACTCCGCTATCTCGCGCGAGTTGCACACCCAATCCCTCGAGACCTACGCAGGATTGGATGAACTGTGTTTCAACCGCGCTCCCCTTCATGCCGAGGAGTGACATGAGCGGCCCAATTGCGCGATCATACTTGCGACGCATCTCGGACCACTTCTGGAACCCCTCAACACCGATCTGCCCGAAGTAGAAGAGTGCGATGGCTGAATGCCCTTCTTCTTGAGGGCGAACGAGGTGGGTCTTCACCTCGCGCCACTTCCGAGACTTGAGTTCGATGTCTTCATCCCGGCTAGATTGAATCCGGTAGTAGCCTGTCGGTTTCCAATAAGCCAGGTCGACCAGATCGCGGAAGAGCTGGTGTTTCTTGAGGTGATCGTAGAAATCCGCACCACCTTCTATAACAGACTCAATAAACGGCGGGTCCGAGATTTCAAAATGATTATCGCTGCGGTCATAGTTGTAGTGCCAGGCGGTGTCCAGGAAAAGACCCGGCTCAAGTTCAAGCGGCTTGAGCAAAGCCGTCTTCAGGCACAGTCTAGTAGAGATCCCGCTCTCGTCTTGCTCCGGTTTTACCTGCAGCGAAGTTAGTCCAATCCACTTTGCCATCCCGGGGATATAGGTCCGCAAGCGATGAGGCTGCCTGTGCTCCAGCGAGCGCGCACCCAGTACTGCAAATCCAACGCGAATTCTGCCCTCAGCGGTTCCGCCCATGACCGACCGTTTGCCAAGATTGCGACAGTGGAAGAGTCCGATAGGTCCGCGAGGATCAGTGAAAAGAAGCTCCTTCGGCGGATCGTAAGTGTATTTGGTGCGGTCAGGATCGTCTCCGTACCGCACCCCCGTACCATCGAACCAACGCGAAACCGGGCCCCAGGCATCCTCCTTCGCAATGGGAATAGACAGCGAGATCATGTCGCCCTCGTTACGAAGGAGCGTTGCTGCTGGAGTCGACCCGTCCTCTGATCGGTCATGGTAGTACCAGCCAATACGCAGGTCGTCCGGCTCTAAGGTGTTTTTCGTTGCCATCGTTTCAATCCTCCCTAATTAGCTCCGCCAGCAGCCCAAGGGTATGATGAAAAGCAGGGCAGCCATATCTCCTACCGATTCATCTCGTAGCTCTGCTTGACCAGCGTCATCACGTAATCCAGATCAGTCTGCGAAGTGATCTCCACCCGGTAGTCCCCATTCCCCCAGTGACCGATCTTCACCGGGGCCTCCAGGTCTTGCGCAAGACCCTCGGGGTCATCAAGTGTCCCCGTCTTGACGTTAAGAAATAGCCAGAGCTTTGGCTTCTGCACCACAACATCCACCACGTTGCGGGTCACCTTGAAGGCTACGTATAGCTTCTTCGGTTCAACCTGCATCTCCTGATCGAGGCCGAGGATGCGTTCCCGGAGATCAGCGAAGACTTTGCGGCTGTTTGGCCCACCCTTGGCGATGTGCTCATCGAGGGTGAAGGTCTGCTGCAGAGGCTCGATGGCCTCCTTGTTCCCAGCCTCGAGCTTTGGCATCCCAGAGATCTTGACCTTCTGGTAGCTCTCGGTATCGAGAGTCAGCATCCCGTTCTCGAACAGCTGGTACCTAAGAAGTTCAATCTTGATCGGCAGCAGGTCGGCAGTGTCGGTATCGAACTTGTTGTAGCTCTCCGCCACGCAGATCACCCGAGGAGCATCCCACTGCACCTCGTGCTCGACACCCTTCTGTTGGCACAGGACATGGAAGCTGTCCTTATGGTCAAGTAACCAGCGCAAATAAGAAAGGCCCTGGTTAATGACATTCTCATTTTGGCCCTTCTCGTACTCAATGATGGAGGGGTTTCCCTCATCATCGATCCCCAAGGTGTCCATCCGCCCACCAAAGCTAGTGGAGTACTCGCTGGCAAGGAAGTGCACACCTAAGATCTCGTGAAGACTGCTCTCAAAAATCTTCTGGATGTCCCGCTCAACAACCCGCTTGCCGTTGCGGCTGACAAGCGGCTTCGCCTGCCGGGCAGATTTCTCGGACACTTCAAATAGGATCATATGCCGGCATTATATCACGTTGACCTGGCATTTTAGAGCAAAGTACTCAAGTTCAGCGGCGCGTCTTCGACGTTGGAAGCCAAGCGTAAACTCTCTAGTTCGCTGTCCACAATTTGAAGGAAGACGGATTTAGGTTGTCTGCAAAGGTAAAGGACTTCGGAAGGACGAAGCCCACGCTGTCGCGCGCCCTGGTAAGTCCAACATAAAACTTGGCCGCGGGCTCTTCCTTCTCAATGGGCGCCCCGCTCGCTAAAAATTTCTTCATCGGATCTGTAGGAAAAATTAATACGTGCCCCACAGTCCGGCCCTTTACATTGCCGAAAGTATCGAAGTCTAGCCGATCAGCCCATTCCTTTTCCGATCTCTTCCCCCACCTAAGCACAAGTGGGTTAAACACCCCGCAGTAAGACGTTACATTTTCGGGTGTAACGTGGTGCAGTCCAAATCCTATGCCGGCTTCACATTTCTCTGCCGTTGCATCTGGAAATTGATAACTAGCTTTAAAGACCGAGTTCGATAATTTTACTATATCCTGATGACAACGCTTGTTGACTGAACTGAATTTTAAGTCAAGCCAGCCTTTGTCTCGCATTAACTCGAACCAACCAATTTTTGCGGCTTTGCGGAATTTAGGATATTTTCGATCGCTCGTTGTGGTTTCAAAAACAGTCTGCCGGATATCTCCAACCATAAAGACAGAAATGCTGGATTCTAGTAAGTATTCAAGAATTACTAGATCATTTGCAGCTAAGTCTTGAACCTCATCGATAACAATCGAATCATAAATCAGCTCTAAGCGTGATATGGGTTGCTTGCCGTTAGCGTCGCAGATTTCCCGCGATACAAAAGCAATGGACTGTCCACCAATCCGCCCCTCTGAGTCAAAGTGTCTACGATGCTTTTTGTGCCATCGCTCGGGTCGATAGTCTCGATTAAATCCTGTATACCGCTTACCAGGTCCAAGGTAGTCGGGAGCGAATGGCTTCAGGAAGTGGTCGATAAGGAATCCATACCATCCGACAACTTCATGACTGGCACGCGGATTAGCAGCTGTAAGCCGGGACTTGAGCTCTTCTTGCCCAGTGCTGGTATAAGTAATAAATAGGGTCTTCTTTTCCGCTTTGGCAAATCTCTGGACAATACCCTCAGTCTTACCCGCACCAGCTACTGCTATTAAAGCTTCGTTTTTCATAGCATCTCGGGAAAAAGAGCGCGCACTGCTTCATTAATGTAATCAGGTATCTTCCAGTCTTTGTCTGGCAAGTTTACAAGCTTGAGGGCCGCGTCTGACTTCTGCGCAGTGCTCCACTCCACAAAATCTTGCCCCTCTGGTATTCCGAGACTCTCCTTTAATGCAGGCATATTCTCCCTGTTTACGTACTCTAGCTGCGACTCGAGCGTCTTCCCGCACTCTTTTTTCCCTACGACAAGGAAACTCTCCCCCAGCGACGCGCTATATTTCTTCTCCCAATGCCCATCGTCTCGTCCATCGTTATCACGAATTCCGATCACCCGCTTATCGAGTAGAGCGGCAAGTCGGAACCATCTCTCATGCTTGACCCCTTCTACCGAAATGATATCGACTCCAAGAGCCGATGAGCCCATTCCGTAGTTTCGTTCGAAAGCTTCCTCAACGATTAAGAGGTCACTAATTCCTTCTACAAGCACTACGTGGTCTGCCAAAATGAGTCGGAGCGTATCGAAGTTGGGCAACTTCTGAAAGAATCTGATGTCACTGGACTGCAGGTCGGAGAGGCGAGCGCCGACGCCTCGTTCCACAAGCATAAGTCCATCAAGGCCCAGGCGGTTAAGCACGAAGGAACTATGAGTCGTAACGATTATTTGCTGATCGGCGCCTAGAGCCTTAATTCGGTCCAGAAGCTGACGTAACTTTGTGTGGGAAAGGTGGTTTTCTGGCTCTTCAATGAGTATCAGATCTGCCTTCGTCGCAGATTTAAGTAGTGATACTTCCACCTTTGCTATGGCTTGTTCTCCGAAACTGGCGTGGCTAAAAGGAAGACTGTTGATCGCGGGGGTAATCCCTGACTGCCACTGACCAGAAACTGCTGGATCAATCTGTATTCCAAGCTGCTTTAATGGTTTGGCCGGGTCGTTCTTGATTTTTTCATTAACAGATTCGAGGGCGGTCTGTGTTGATGACGTGAAAGCTGATCTAAGGGTCACCGACAAATTGGCAGCAACTTCGTCAGGTATGTGGTCTTCGAGAAGCTGACGGGTATATCGATCCACCCCTCGGTTCAAAGAGTTTGATTGCGGCCCAATCAGTGCGAAATTCAGCCCTCGAGGTTTTCGCGTGAGTCGGTCGGGACTACCAAACGAATGCCAGTAGGTCTCAAAGTACTCGGTCGGGAAGAGCTTGGCACTTACTCCATTTTCTTCCCATGCGGCCATGTAGTCCCAAAACTCTTTTGTATAGTCATCGTTCAGAGATACTTCGAACGCAAGCCCAGTTTCATTTGCATTTTTGCTGTTCATCTTTCCTTGGAGGCGGGCCAAGTCCGGATTCTTCGAGCTGTTATCTAAAATTACTTCGATGACTATCTTCGGCACCTCCGGACGCCGTCCTGCAGAGTATGCGTCGAAGAACTCTTTAGTTGTTTGTGTATGAAACCAGTAAGGGGAGAGGGCATCACTCGGCCACTGTCCGTTGATTCGTCCCCCTATTGCCAGCCCGATAGCCTCAAGGAGGGTGGATTTTCCTGCTCCGTTTGCGCCCACAATTACGTTATACTGCGGACTAAACGTTGCCTCATAGTTTTGTAACCCTTTGAAGTTACGAATTCTGACTTTAGAAATCATGAAAGTAGCCTTTCCCATCCCAGTGCGCGCCAAGCAGACCGGTCAAGTCCGGTGTAGTGGTGTAGCCGTTTGTGCTTTCGGCTCGATATGAAGTTCGGGGCTTGGTTAGGCGGTTAGCTGGTGGTGGTCGTCACGATGTTCTCCTGGGTGGTGCATGAGGTGCTTGGTGTGTTCGAGTGCGGTCAGTGACATGTAGCGTTTTTGTTGGATCCAATCGTCGTGTTGCTCGGCTAGGACCGCACCGACAAGCCGGATGATGGATTCACGGTTTGGGAAAATGCCGACGACGTCGGTGCGCCGGCGGATCTCTCGGTTTAACCGTTCTGTGGGGTTGTTTGACCACACCTTCGTCCAGACTGGTTTCGGCACTGCGGTAAACGCCAGTACTTCATCGAGTGATTCCTCCAAATACGCCGCGACGTGAGGGAATTTCGGCTCCAGTAGGTCGACAACTTCGCGGGCTTGAGCCCAAGTGGATGTGGCGTCAGGTTGCTGGAAGATTGTCTGGAACATCGCAGAGACCATCGGCCATTGTGTTTTCGGGACCTTTTCGTAGAGGTTCTTCGCAAAATGGGTGCGGCACCGCTGCCACGACGCATTGGGCAGCACTTCGGAAATGGCGTGCTGGATGCCTTCGTGGGCATCACTGGTGATAAGGAATACCCCAGTAAGTCCGCGGGCTTTTAAGTCCTGGAAGAAGCCTTTCCACGACGCGTTGGATTCCGCGGTGGCGACGTGCATGCCGAGCATTTCGCGATACCCGTCGGCGTTGACTCCGGTGGCAAGCAGCACTGAGCATTTGACCACCCGGCCGCCTTCACGGACTTTGATCGTGAGCGCATCGCACGATAAAAAGGCGTACCCGCCGGGGTCTAGTGGGCGGTTTTTGAAGTCTGCGACCATGTCGTCGAGTTCTTCTGACATGCGTGAGACTTGCGATTTCGACATGCTGGAAATCCCAAGTGTAGCCACCAGATCATTCATCCTGCGGGTGGAAACCCCCTTAAGGTAGCACGTGGCGATCACAGTCGATAAGGCTCGTTCTGCTCGTGAGCGGCGCTCTAACAGCCAGTCTGGGAAGAACGCGCCGTGGCGCAGTTTCGGCACCGCCACGTCGATCGTGCCGACACGGGTGTCAAGGTCGCGGTGGCGATACCCGTTGCGGTGGTTGACCCGATCGGTGGATACAACCCCGTATTCGGCGCCGCAGACGGTGTCAGCCTGGGCGGAGAGGATCTGGTTGATAAACCCTTGCAGCATCTGGCGCATCAAATCCGGAGACGCTTGGGCCAGCAAATCATCCAGATAGGTTGTCGGGTCGATAGAATACGGTGCAGCGGTCATCGTCATAGGCCTTTCGGTGAGATGTGGTAGTTGAGTTGAAAGGCTAACTGGCGGTGGCCGCCCACTACTTTCCGGGATCCACCATCAGCAAGCGTTACACCACACTAAGGGACGCCACCCCACGAGAATGTCTCCGTCTGCAAGGATGAAATCTTCTGAGAATACGCCTGAAAAAAATATAACGGAATCATTTGACCGGAGATCTCTGTTCCGGACAAGCCTCATTCCTGAAGTAGATTTGGAGAAACCTGAAGATTGAAAAGGGTATCCGACTTGAAACTTAAGCACTGTACCAAGTCTGGTTTCGTCCCAGGATCCCGTAAATCCATCTAGCCTAGTCACTCCACTAAGAAGTTGCTGCATCATGCCCTGCTTGATTGCCTGCTTTTTCAAAATAAGGCGCTTGAGGGATTCGATCAGGCCATCAGCATCGGCAATCGCATCGGCAATCGCTTGCTGCTCGAGAGGGCTCGGCGTGGGGATCACCAGGTTTAGAACTTTATTTTTGGGGATGTTCTTCATGCTTCCACTGGTTCCAGTAGCCAGGTCTCGAAGTTCACGAGAGCCTGGCTCAGAAGAGAAGTGGTACGTGAGCCATCGCATATCAGTGTCTGAGTTGCGCTTTTTCTGTGCGAGCCAAAGCCGGTCTGGAAGATAGAGATCTGCGCGCTCTTCGTCGACGTAGCCGACATCCCCAACAAGTGCAGGGGTATTCATCCGACTGATGATCAAACTGTCGGCTGCCACAGGACACTTTGCCCTTTGTAGGTCCGCTTTTAAAATCGTCTTGACTTCGCTGGGATCAAATCGGCCCGATTTGATAGCCGAAGTTTTCAGAACCGCTGGTCCACCGTCAACTCCCGGGGAAGATCTGACGCTGACTCCAGCTCTTAACCCATCGATGAGATCCGAAACTTTTCGTTGAGTCCATTCAGTCATGATTTCACCCCCATGGCGGAAAGGTGTCCTGATACCCGTCTTTCTAGTTTGACCAATTCATCGTTGATAGCCCCAACAGTCTCGCCGTAGCGTTCGCCAAGAACCCGGATACGGCTCGTCAAATCATGAGTTAGGTGGGCGACCTCACTAGCGAACCGACCTGCGACGACAGCCTGCCACTTATCGCCGACCACCAACTCCTGGATCTCTTCCTTGGAAAGCTTGGCATACGTGGCGATCGCCTTCGTATCCAGCTGCAACATTCCGTCCTTGACTGCCTTCTTTGCTGCCGTCTCTGCCGTAAACAGCTTGATCACCGTGTTCAGCGCGGCAATCTCGTCGGCTTCGGTGTCTTCTAGCTTGGCAGTCTTCAATCGGTCACGGGCATCCTTTACCTTGACGCCACCAGCATCGTTGACGGCCTCCCACAGCAGCCCTTCCTCTACGGCGTGCTCCTCGATATGCTCTTGGAGCTCCTGGCTGATGCGGTCTTGCTCCGCAGTGAGGCGATCAAGCTCGGCCTTCTCGTCGGCGAAGTACCGGTCGATGATCAGCGCCGGCGGGATTAGGTCAGTTACCCAGCGCTGTGCCTTGACTCCAGTTCCAAAGACTAGATCGGCACTCTCGTACTTCGGCTTCTTCTTGTTGTCATAACCAGTGATCCGAGCTTCACGCGGTTGAGCAGCATCAACCCAGCCGAGGGTGTCAGGAAGTTTGTGTGTGAGGCTCTGATCTAGAAGGAGTTTCACTGATAATGACTGCTGTGTCACCGAAGAAAGGCCATGACCCGGCAAGGGTCAACGAGATCAGCGAGAAGCTGATGGAAAATCCTGAGCTCGCTAGCTTGATCAGCGAGCTGTCGACGTCCGCTGATGATGCAAGCGACTTGGTCAAAGGCCTGCTGCAGGCATCGATCAACGCTGGTCTGCAGGCGGAAATGGATGCGCATTTGGGCTACGGACATTCCGACCGTAAGGCCAAAGCCCAGGTGGAAGCCGCGCAGGAGAGCAATCACCGCAACGGGTCGTACACCAAGACCGTCAATTCTGGCTACGGTGCAGTGGAAGTGACCGTGCCCAGGGATCGTGCCGGCACGTTTACACCGAAGATGGTGCCCAAGGGCGCACGTCGGCTGACAGAGCTCGACGATATGATCGTCTCGCTGTACGCCGGCGGGATGACAGTGCGCGATATTCAACACCATCTCGCAACCACGCTTGGGGTGGATATGAGCCCGGATACGATCAGCACGATTACCGATGCGGTGTTAGACGAGGTCATGATCTGGCAAAACCGCCAGCTCGACGAGTTTTACCCGGTGATCTTCCTCGACGCACTCCGCGTCAAAATCCGTGACGGTCACCGCGTGGTCAACAAAGCCTGCTACATGGCTGTTGGCATCGACATCGACGGCATCAAGCACATCTTGGGATTGTGGATCGCTGAAAATGAAGGCGCTGCATTCTGGGCATCGGTGTGCGCGGATCTGGCCAACCGGGGTGTCCAAGACGTGTTCATCGTCTGCTGCGACGGGCTGAAAGGTCTACCGGAAGCCGTGGAGGCAACCTGGCCGAATTCTATGGTGCAGACCTGCATCGTGCACCTAATTCGAGCTGCGAACCGGTGGGTGTCCTACCAGGACCGCAAATCTGTCTCCCGTGCGCTACGTGAGGTCTACACGGCCGCCAACGAGGACACCGCCCGGGCCAGCCTTGATGCTTTCGAGGCCAGTGAACTGGGCCGTAAATACCCGCAGTCGGTCAAAGTCTGGCGCGACGCGTGGGAGCGGTTCATACCGTTTCTGCAGTTCCCGCCGGCCGCACGCCGGGTGCTCTACACCACCAATTCAATCGAGTCGCTCAACGCTGAACTGCGGAAAGCTACCCGTAACCGGGGGCAATTCCCGAACGATACTGCGGCGCTGAAAACGCTGTGGCTGATGATCTGCAACATCGAAGACAAGCGCGCCGCCCAGCGAGCGAAGAAAGCGAAACGCGACATCGAATGCAACGGCTATATTGAAGGAGCGAAAGCCACCGGGTGGAAACAAGCCATCAACCAACTAGCTGTGGCGTACCCCGACCGATTCGCGGACTACTTGTAACCCAAGCCCCCCGCACACAAAGAATCGGACACTCTCACCCAGCCGGACCCGACGATGAGTGTGACGTCATCGTGCATGGTGTCATTCCAGTAGCTCATCAGCTGCTCGTACACGCTGTACTCGCTGATCAACGGGCGACCCCGGAATTTCTCCAGCAGGTCATCGCCAAGATCCTCAATCAGCTGCTGAGGCCTGGTCTGGGAGTCAATCGCCTCCAGTTGGCCTCGGTGAGAGTTCCACCATTCCTCAACAGCCTTGGAGACAGTCGAGGTAAAAGCTTTGACGTCCTCCGATTCCTCAATCACCTTTGCTACCTGCTCGGGCTCCACTGTGAGCTCTGAATATCCCTCACGGAGAGGGCGGAACAGCTCATTACGCAGGTTCGGGAAAGCATCCCAGTATTCCCCTAACGCATCCAGATCCCGATTCGGGATCCCGCCCTTTAGGTGAGCTTCCAGGTCCTGGATATCCTCGGGCTCAGATGTATCGATGTAGCGAGGGATGTTGAGGTTGTAGTTGTTCTTAGCGTCAGAGATTTCTGACAGCGACACCATACGGGCGTAGCGCTCGACGTCGTCGCCCGCAAGGTAGGTGTCGATGATCTTGCGCATATCCCGAGGACGCAGACGGTTCTTAGCGCCGTCCTTCTCAAACCCCTTGGAGGCATCGATCATAAAGATGCCAGTCCGGTTAGCCGCTTCCTTCTTGTCGATGACGATGATGCAGGCCGGAATTCCCGTACCGTAGAAGAGGTTGGCTGGCAGTCCGATGATCGCCTTGATCAGGCCGCGCCGGATCAGCTCTTCACGGATCGCGGCTTCAGTGTTGCCACGGAAGAGCACTCCGTGGGGAAGAATCACCGCTCCCCGACCGTCAGACTTAAGAGACTTCACCATGTGAAGTAGGAATGCGTAGTCACCGTTCTTCTCCGGCGGTTCAGCGAAACCGTCGAACCGTCCGTACTCTTTGTCGAAACCATTCTTCCAGGTCTTTACGGAGAACGGCGGGTTAGCCACGAAGTAGTCGAAGGTCTGCAGCTGCTCACCCTTGAGGAACTTTGGATCAGAGAGCGTGTCTCCCTGGCGGATGTCATGCGTCTCGTTGCCGTGCAAGATCATGTTCATTCGAGACAACGCCCAGGTGGCGTTATCCTTCTCCTGGCCATAGATCGACAAGCCGTTGGGAGCAGAGTCAGCCACCTTGATCAACAGCGAACCAGATCCACAGGTCGGGTCGCACAACCATTCACGCTGGATGCAAGACCCCAGTGCGGAGCGGTGCTATCGGATGGCGCCGATACCCGCTATGACCAGCAATTTTGCGCCGAAGAAGCGGATCGAGAACTGGGTTACCATGCTAGCGAGAGGACTCCTCGCAAGGTTCAGGTTCGCCCCTGAACCGGAGTGAACCAGTCAGGATTTCGCGCGCAGCAATTGCTGAGCAGGTGATCGTAGCAACGGAAACAACCAGCATAGACGTCGCGCTGTTCCTTCCCGGAGGAGCTCGGGAGAAGGGAACAGCGCGAGGACGTGGTAACGATCAGAGTGACGCGTTTATGGGCCGCCCCCCTCATTCGGTCCGGACGCTCTGTGAGTCGTCGGTTTCGATTTGATGGGTGCATTGCTGAGCGTACTCGATTGGGGGTAGGTAGCCGAGCGAGGAGTGCCGGCGGTGATGGTTGTACTCGTCTTTCCAGTCGCCGATCACGACCTGCGCGTGCAGCAGCGAGTAGAAGCTGTTGATGTTGAGGCACTCGTCGCGGAGCCGGCTGTTGAACGACTCAACGTACCCGTTCCGCCACGGCGAGCCCGGTGGGATGTAGGACAGGCCGGTGCGGGTACCTGCCCAGTCGGCCATCGCTTCGCTGATGAACTCCGGCCCGTTGTCGGACCTGAGCACAACGGGAGCGCCGCGGACGGCGACGAGATCCTCGAGATACGCGGTGAGCCGGTCGGCGGTGATCGACCGCTCGACCAGCCCGCCGATGCATTCCCGGGTGTGCTCATCGACTATCGAACAGATCTTGATCGGCCGGCCCTGTTCGTCGGCGTCGAACTGGAAGTCCACCGCCCGCACCACGTTCGGCGCGTCCGCTGTTGCGGGGTCGACGGTCGAGGACCCGACGCGTTTGCGACGCCGCTGCTGCCGGACGCGGAGGCCCTCGTCACGCCAGAGGCGTTGGATCTTCTTGTGGTTCACGACTCAGCCCTCGGCGCGCGCATCGTGATACGCGCGTCGGTACCCGTAACGGGGGCGTTTCTTCGCCCAGGCACGCAGCCAGTCCCGCAACGCCCGGTCCGGGCCTGCGGTCGTGTCGCCCTTGAGCGTCGCGTTCTGCTTCTCGAGCTCCTTCAGGCGCTTCGCGTCGTCGGCCTTCAACCCGCCGTACTGGTTACGCCACCGGTAGTACGTCTGCTCGGACACCCCGAGCTCCCGGCACACCGCCGCGACATCCGCGCCGTCGGCGAGTATCCTGTCGGCCTACCCGAGCTTGCGGACGACCTGTTCCGGGGTGTGACGCTTCCTGCTGTTCGACATGATCTGACCAGTCTCCCTGCCCGAACCCTCGGGCGGCAGGACGACTCTCAGAACCACCGGACCTACGAAACGGGGTCAGCCCAATATCTCAGGACACAGTGGATAGTCCCTATCAGGACATCTCAGACATGTTGTTGTTCTCTCTCACTGAGGCAGGGGACGGGAGGAAAGCTCCGGAAATGTTCGGGAAGACGCAGCGCACAGGATGGGAGACGAACGGAAAAGGCTCGTGAAGCGTGATGTGAGCGAGCCGCAATGGTCGAACCGGCGGGCTTGTGGCTGGTCAGTGACGTCGCAGCAAAACCGAGAGTGTGAGGTAGAGGCCGCCGAGGCTGACGGTGATCGCGCCGACGGGGAGCTGGGTTGGTGCGAAGGCGTGGGCGGCGGTCCAGTCCGCGGCGGCAAGCAGGATCGCGCCGGAGAAGGTGGCGGCGAGGATTGGGCGGTAGCGTGGGAGCAGGGTGTTCGCGATGTGTGGTGCGGCGAGGGCGATGAACATGACCGGTCCGGCGACTGCGGTGGTGGTGGCGGTGAGGAGCACCGCGGCGATGGCAAGTGTTGTTCTCGTGCGGGGCACTCTTAGGCCGAGTGCGGTTGCGAGGTCGTCGCCGAGGGCGAGGATTCGGAGTGTCGGGAGCACCGCGGAGGTGGCTATTCCGATAGCGGCGAGGGCTGCGAGGGCGGGCCAGGCCTGCGCCCAACGCATGTTGTCCAGGGTGCCTGCGGCCCAGATGGAGCCGGTGGCGGCGGTGGCGGTATCGGTGCGGTAAAGCAGCCAAGTGTTGACCGCGGTGAGGAGGGCGCTGATGGCGATCCCGGTGAGAATGAGCCCGCGGCCGCCGTTTCTCGGGCCGCGTGCGAGGGTTAGCACGAGGAGAGCTGTCACGAGGCCGCCGACGATGGAGGCAACCGCGAGCGCGAGGAACCCGCTTGCCGGTAGGAGAAGCAGGGTGAGGAGAACACCGGTGTAGGCGCCGGTGTTGAAGCCGATCACATCGGGGCTGCCGAGCGGGTTGCGGGTGAGGGATTGGAAGATCGCGCCGGCAGCACCGAGGGCTGCTCCGAAGGCGATGGCGGTGAGCGCACGCGGTAACCGCCAAGACAGGACGACAGTCGTCGTGAAGTCATCGGCACGCCCGAGGATCGCTTCGAGCACTTCCCATGGGGTCAGCGGCAGGTCCCCGGAAGCGAGTGAGGCGAGGATCAGGCCGGCGAGCGTGAGCAGTGCAACGGCCCATCGCCATGCGATCCGATCGCCGGGTCTGTGACCGGTCGGGGGTCGGTTCATCGGCGTCTCCGAAGGAGAACGATCATGACCAGCGCTCCGAGGGCTGCACTGACGATCCCGACGGGGATCTCTCCCGGCCAAAGGACGATGCGGGACAGGATGTCGGCGGTGAGGACTAAGCCGGCGCCCGTGAACGTGGATATCAATAGGAGGGGTGCGGTGCGGGGCCCCGTGAAGGGGCGGACGATGTGCGGCACCATGAGCCCGATAAACCCGATGGGCCCGGCGATCGCGGTGGCGGCACCGACGAGGCACACCGTCGCCAGCCCGGTGCCGATCCGGGTGGCCAGGGGGTGTGAGCCGAGGCCGCGGGCGAGGTCGTCACCGAGGGCGAGCGCATCCATCGGGCGGACCAGCAGAAAGGCGATTAGCGCGCCGACGGCCAGTATCGGGAGCGAGAAGGCGATGACCTTGCTATCCGGGCTCGCCAGCGATCCGGCTGACCACGCGCGCATCGCGTCGAGCGCGCGCGGGTTCAGCAGGGTGATAGCCGACTGGATGCCAGAGACCGTCATGCTGAAAGCGACTCCGGCGAGGATCAGCCGAGAACCGTCCGCACGCCCTCGCAGGCCGAGGATGAGCACGACCGTCGTGACTGCGGCGGCACCGATGATCGCGGAGGCGGCGATCCCGAAGGCGGAGCGGAGTCCGAGCCAGCTCATACCGATCGTCACCGCGAATGCGGCCCCTGACCCGACGCCGAGCAGTCCCGGGTCTGCGAGGGGGTTCCGGGTCATCGCCTGCATGAGCGCCCCGGACCAAGCCAGTGCAGCGCCGACGAGCATCCCGGCGAGAGTGCGCGGCAGACGCACCTCACCGACGAGCGTGCGCACCTCCTCGGATCCACTGCCGCTGACGAGCGCCATGATCTCGGTAAGGCCGAGAGGCTTGGAGCCGATCAGTATGCTCGCGAACGTGAGCAGAATCACCAGGATGGCTGCGATGAGCGCCACAACGAGGAGGCGCGGCAAGCGGACAGGCGACGCCTCCTCGCGCGGGCGTGTCACGACGCGGGAATGAGTTCGAGGCCAGCGCGTAGCTCGTCGAGTAGCCACGGCACGGCCGCGACGTTGGGATCCTGCAGTGCGGTCGCGGCCTCGAGACCGACGGGGACGTACCGCTGCTGCATAATCGGCTGCTGGGACACGATCGGATCGGACTCGAACTTCTGCTGCAGGGCATCAGACTGATAGGTCATGAACAGTACCCCCGCGTCGTTGAACAGTGGGGCCTGTTCGAAGCTCACGTCGATCGAGCCGGGCACAGAACCCTGCCCGCCGAGTTCCGTGATCGCGGGAAGGGAGACGAGCCCGAGCTGCTGCATGAACCGGGCGGTGACATTCTCTTGATCGACCAGGAACACGACCACGCCATCGCGAGCCTGCCCATACAGGAAAGTACCCCCGTCGAGGTTCGGCAGTTCTTCCTTCGTCTTGGCGATGGCGTCATCGGCCTGCTGGATCAGCCGCTCAGCCGCTTCGGGATCACCGAGCGCCTGGCCGACGCGTGCGGCGGATTCCTCACTCGTGGCCCGGTAGAGGCCCTCCTCGTAGGTGACGACCGGCGCAATGTCGCTGAGCTGCTGGTACATGGCCTCATCCAGCGTGAACGCGGCGGTGGCGAGGATCAGGTCGGGCTTGGCAGAAGCGACCTGCTCAACACTGATGCTCATCGGGTTCACCCAGGTCGTGTCGTCGGGGAGCGGGTCGATATACGGCAGGTTCTTCTCATCGCCCGCTCCAGCGACCGACGTGAACGATTCGGGCGCCAGCACCACCTCCGCACCCATCGCCGACGCCAGCGCAACATCGGCGTAGCCGAGTGCGGCAATCCGCTTGGGCCTCTCCTTGATCGTGACATCGCCGTAGGCGTTGTGCAGCGTCACCGGGAACGCACCGTCGCCGGGCGGGGGTTCGTCTGTGGAAGGCGTCATAGGTCCGAAGGCGCAACCGGCGAGCAACAGCGCGCCGGCCAGCACTGCTGCCATCGCGGAGGCGATACGGGTATGAACGGATCTGAGCATGGGCTTTTCTCGTTTCTCTGGTGGGTAGGGCCTCAGGCCGCGGGCAGGATTCCTGCTACGGCTTCGAACACACGGGCCGGGGTCTGCGCTGTGTCTAGTTCCTGCCAGCGCGCCGCCAGTTCCGTGACGACGGGGAGCAACGGGCGGACACCGTCATGTTCGGGGAGCACGCTCGGACGGTTCAGCCGGGCGCAGGTGATGGTGGCCTGTCCGAGGATGGTCGCGAACATGGTGCGGTAGAACATGAAAGCTGCCTCGTCGGAGAGCCCGGCGTTCCGTGCACAGGAGAGGAATCCTTCCGGGAACCGGAGGCCGGCCGGGCTCGCGAGCCTACCAGTGGAGATCAAGCGAATCATCCAGGGGTGCTCGACAAGGAAGCCGTGCATACACAAAGCGAGATCGACGGAGTCCCGTACGGGATCGTGCGAGGTCGCAGGGAAGACGATCTTCTCGGATACCCGCTCCACCAGCGCGAGCAGCAGCGCGTCGCGATCTGCGAAGTGGTGGTACAGCGCCATCGGGGTCACGCCTAGCTTCGTGGCGAGGAGCCGCATCGAGAGCGCGGCTTCGCCATCGGAGCGCACGACGGCGAGAGCCTCGTCCACGATCTGCGCAGGATCCAGTTTGCTCACGATGCCGTCCTTTCAGTTTTAGGTTACCCCAACTATACGCATATAGTCTTAGACATGGCAACCAAGACATCTCTCCTCGACCCGGCCGTCCTGCGACTGCTGCGCCCCTCTCTCCCGGCACTGGCCGTTGCAACGGCTGGCACGACACTCTCGGGCCTATTTGGCCTGGCCGCGATGTGGCAGATCGTGCGCCTGATCGAAGCCCCGGCCCCCGCACGGGTGGGCTGGGCCAGTGGCGCCTGGCTGTGCGCGGCGCTCCTGGCTGCGGGCGCTTCGTGGCTCGCGCACGCCGTCGAGGGGCGGCTCGAGGCGCGTGTGCGGCGAGCGGTGGCCGGTAGCCTGCTCCGGCTGCCGGCCGACCGGTTGGCCGCCTACCCGACGGATCGGTTGCGTCGGCTCGTCACTGAGGATGTCGCCGCGCTGCATCACATGATCGCCCACCTTCCCGCGGAAGCAGCCACGCTCGTCGCGGTGCCTGTGTGCGCCGTCCTGCTGATGCTGACGCTCGCCGGGCCCGTGTCCCTGCTCACCCTCATCCCGGGCGTGCTCGCCGGGACGGCCTACCTCACGGTGATCCCGCGCCTCTCGGCAAGACACGGCGCCGAGCTGGGCCGGGTGATGGCCGAGATCACAACGGCGGTCGACGACTACGCTCGTGGGATCCATGTCTTCCGCAGCTACGGTGCAGCGAACAGCGCTCTCGCGGACTACATGGACGCCGCCCGGCGCTTCACCACCGGCATGCTCGACTGGGTGCGACGTGTCGCCACTCCTGCCGCGGTAGCCGTCGGCCTGCTTCAGGCGGCCTCCAGCTACGCCATCGCCTACGCGGTCGGCTTCGCTCGGGAGCCTGCCGTGCTCGCAGCGATCCTGCTGATGGGGCTGGCGCTCGTCACACCCGCACTGAGGCTTGAACATGGCCTCGACTACGTCGCCGCGGGGCGAGTCGCGTCCACACGCATCGGAGAACTCCTCGCCGAGCCTGTTCTGCCTCACGGCAACGCGAACGCGGTCAGCGGGCCGGGCATTCTGGTGGACAGTATCGTGGTCTCGGCGGGTGGCCGAAGGATCCTCGACGGACTCTCCCTGACCGCGCCAGCATCCGCGGTGACGGCGGTCACGGGGCCGAGTGGTGCAGGAAAGAGTACCCTCCTTCGCGTGCTCGCGGGCCTGCAGCCGCCCCTGAGTGGCATCGTCAGGGTCGCTGGCACCGACATATCGGCGTTTCCCGAAGCGGCACGGCCGGAGGCGGTGCTGCTGATCCCGCAGGGCGGGGACGTGCTCCCTGCAAGCATCGGCGAGAACCTTCGCCTGACCGCCCCCGATGCAGACGACCAGGCGCTGACGGCCGCCCTCGCTCGCGCCCAGCTCGATCTCCCGCTCGATACGGACGCCGCGCTGCTGTCCGGCGGCGAGCGCCAGCGCGTCTCGCTTGCCCGAGCGTTCCTCGCGCAGGCGGGCGCTATCCTGCTCGACGAGCCCACGAGCGCCCTCGACGACGCGACAGCCACCCGCTTCTGGGGCGAACTCGAAGAGCTCGCCCGGGCTGAGGGGAAGACCGTCGTGGCGGTCACTCACGATCCACGTCTCGCACTCCGAGCCGACCATGTCCACAGGCTCGCCCCGCCAGCCACTCCCGAAGAAGGAGACGACCAATGAACCGCAACACTCCGGCACCCAAGCAGGTGCGGCCAGGCTTTCCGACGGTGGCAAAACGGCGGATGGCATGGATCGGCGCCGGCTGGGTGCTCGCAGCCCTCGCCGAAGCCACTGCCTACACGGTCCTTGCCTTCGCGATCCGCGACCGGGGAGGGGTGCTGCCTGTGCTCGCCGCAGCGGCCGTGTCACTGGTCGCCACCGTGCTGGTCTCCCGCAGCGGCTACCTGAGCGGCGCACGATTGGCCGGCGACCTCTATGCCCAGCTCGGCCGATCTCTTTCCGCCACGAAGTTGTCCTGGTTCACGGCAGAGAACCGTGCACTCGTGACCACCGTTGCCGGACGCGGCATACCCGCGCTCATGGGCGTGCCCGCCCATCAGTTGCAGACAGTGATCTGCGCACCGCTTGTACCCGTGCTCATGGTTGTCGCGGTCGGGTTCGTGTCAGGGGCTGGCGAGGCCTGCGTGCTCGCCCTCCTGCTGCTGGCCGCCTTCGCCACGCAGATGCTCACGCAACGCCACCTGCAACGCGCCGACGCCGAGCGTCATCGCATCGAGCAGGAGACGGTGCGCGCGACGATGGAATTCGTCGACCACCTCGAACTGATCCGCACCGCAGCCGGCCCCCGAGGTCTCGTCCGCGCGGATGAGGCTTGGAGGCGACAGGAACAGGCGATGGCGCGCACCAACCAGGCCGCAGCGCCCGCGACCCTTGTGTCCTTTCTCGCGTCGGTCATGCCCGTTGCCGGGATGCTGATCATGCTCGCTGCTTCTGGAGAGTTCGCGATACCTGAGGCAGCCCTCGCGTTGCTGGTGCTCACCATCCGGGCGTCCGCCCCGATCGATGAACTCGCCCTCGCCGGGGTCAGCCTCAACGAGGTACGTTCACACAGCTCGGCCTACCATACAGCCGCGATGGCGCCGCGCCTACCCGCTCCCGCTGACCCCGTCCCTCCGGCAGGTTCGGAGATCGAGCTCCGCGACGTCGCGCATCCACCCGCGCTCCGCACGATCACCGCGAACATTCCCCCAGGCGCACGCGTCCACATCGCAGGCCCCAGCGGTGCCGGCAAGAGTACCCTTCTGGGACTGTTGCAGCGCTTCGACGATCCCGCCGATGGAACTGTCACTCTCGGCGGGGTCTCACTCGCCGCACTTGAGGAGACAGAGATCACCGCAAGAATCGCCTATGTCCCCCAGGACCCCATCGTGCTCACCGGCACTCTCGCCGAGAACATCAAACTCGGCCGCCCCGAAGCTTCCGACAAGGAGATCCTTCAGGCAGCCGAGCGCGCCCAACTCCGGGAGGTGATCACTCGTGACCCGCTGGGTATCCACCAGCACCTCGGCATTCACGGGCAGGCGCTCTCCGGGGGAGAACGTCAACGAGTCGCGATCGCACGCGCCCTCCTCAAGAACGCGCCGGTGCTCGTGCTGGACGAAGCCACCTCCGCTCTCGACACGGCCACAGAACAACGGATCGCTGACACCCTCGCCACCTACGACGGGACTCTCATCTTCGTCACACACCGCGACCCCACCATCTGGCACCCCAACCGCACCATCACCCTTGAAGGACCACAGCAGGCATGACCACCATCCGCCACCGCATCCGCGAACTCACCCAACAGAACATGCGCCCGGTCTCCACCAACGCCGAAATCACCAGTATCCGCAGCATCGCCCCCAGCTACACCCGCGTCACCCTCACCTCCTCCGACCTGGCCCGCTACGAGCCCACGCTGCCCGCAGACGGCATCAAAATCGCCGTTCCCGGAAAGGACGGCGCACCCGAGATCCGAGCAATGACCGTCTCCCGCCGGCCCACACCCGACACGATCGAGATCGACGTCCTCACACACACGGGCGGTATCCTCGCCCCCTGGCTCACCCACGCTCGCACGGGCGACCGAATCGACGTGCACGCGGTCCGACGCGAATGGGCACTCGGTGACGACATCACCGAACACATCCTCGTAGCTGACGCTAGCGCGCTCCCCGCAGCAGCCACGATCCTCCACGCCATTCCAGAAGAGCACCAGGTTCACGCCTGGCTCCACGTCCCAGAAGCCGACGATGGCGTGCTCATCCCCGAGCGCCTCAACCTCCAGCTGCATCCCCACGTCGGCAACGCCTGGACACCGATGCAACTCCGCGACGAACTCAACAAAGTACTCCCCTCAATTCCCAGGAACAATGGAGTGCAAGCTTGGCTCGCCGCCGAAGCCTCGACTGTCGCCGAGGGGCGACGATGCCTCACAAAGCACGGGCACGACCGCGACCATATGTTCGCCGCGGCATACTGGAAGCACGGTTGCGGCAGCACCGCACGCGATGAACGTATCCGACGCGCCTATGTGGAAGCGGTGGCAAAAGACGCCGACCTTACCGACCCGGACACGCGCGCCGACACAGAAATGCTCGCGGACGAAATGGGTCGAGAGGTTCCCTCCCCCTAGCGTGCTGTTCGAGCTTTTCCAGTGACGAAGAGCACGGTCACGGTGCCGATGACGGTAAGCGCGGCGATTCCTAGTACGAGCCAGCGGGCGGCGGCGAGTTGGCTTGCGCTCCCGAGGGCGAGAAGGTTTCCTGCGATCGCGGAGGTAAGGGTAAACGCGATCAATTGGGTCGTGCTGACGGCAGCTGCCGCTTTCGCACCCTCGGTTTCGTCGTCGCTACTGCTCATTGCTGCGACTGAGAGATGCGGGAAGGCGAGCCCGATTCCGATACCAGCGATCAACAGCATGACCACCCATAACACAACGATGAACGCCGTGGCGTGCACAGCTTGCAGTACTCCGTAGCTTGCCAGGCCCACGGTGAGGAGCACTGGACCGGTACGAGTAAGTCTGCGAGCGATCTTCCCCGTGGCGTTCGCGCTGAAGAGCTGGGCAACAACCCACCCCAACGACAGAACCGCGCCGAGCAGTCCCGCCAACAGTGGGGAGAGGTTCGCGAGTTGCTGGCCGAACAGGGGGATGAAGTTCTCGACCATCACGCCCGCGCATAGCGCCGCTACCGTGAGATATACCCATTTGAGTTGGTTGCAACGGGCATAGGTGAGCCTAGGAAGCACGCCGTTGGCGTCGCGTGCATCGACGGCAAGAAACACAATGAGAAGGAGCAACCCTGCGCCGACCATGACCGGCACCCAGAAGGTTGAGAGGGTCGAGCTGAGGCTGAGCGTTGCTGAGGTCAGGGCCAGTGCAATGATCGACGGAATCGGGACGCGCAACCGGATCGACTTCGCAGGTTTCCGTCGCGGCAGGGCACGTAGCGTCACGACCGACAGGATCACCGCAAGTGCGGCGAGCACTCCGAATGCTGCTCGCCATGCGTTGAGTTCGGCGAACACGCCGCCAAGTGCAGGCCCCACGAGGGTGCCGATGCCGAACATCGCGGACACCACTCCGGTACCACGAGTCCACAGCGTCTGCGGCAGCACGCTTCGGATCACGGCGTACCCAAGACCGGTGAGTAGGCCTGCGCCAAAGCCTTGTACTGCTCGCCCGGTCACGAACAGTTCCATCGTCGGGCTTGCTGCGCTGATGAGAGTCCCGGCAGCGAAAAGCAGGTACGCGGTGACGTAGGTGTGTGCAGCGCCCTGAGTGGTGAGCATGCGGCTCACGAACATCGTCGCGATCACTGCGGTGATCAGATACCCGGTTGACGCCCAGGCATAGTATTGCTGGCCACCGATCTCAGCGACCACAGTTGGCATGAGGGCTGCGGTGAAGTATAGGTTCATCGCGTACAGGCCGACCCCGCTGGCCATGACGATGACTGCCGTTAGGTGCGGCTTCGAGAAGAGAGCGCCCCATCCCGATTTGGGTGTTAGAGGAGTGCTGGATGTGGGCTGTGGCTGATGTTCTGGTGTCGATGAGGTCACACCGGCTACACTAGAACTTCAAGTCAACTTGAAGTCAAGGAGTCGCGAGTATGAGTTATGCACCGACCGATCTCCTCACTGTTGGCGAGGTTGCTCGTCGTGCCGGGATCGCCACGAGTGCGGTTAGGTTCTATGAGGATCAGGGGCTGATTTCTTCTGTTCGTACAGCTGGGAACCAGCGCAGGTATCCGCGTTATGTGCTTCGCCGGATCGGAATCATCACCGCCGCCCGCCGTTTCGGCATTCCACTGGCCGAAGTCGCCCAAGTATTCGACTCACTTCCTGAGAATCGGATGCCAGGAAAGACCGACTGGCGCAGAATCTCCAAACGTTGGCATGAACGACTTGAGGTGCGACGGAGGGAACTTGAACGTCTTGAAGAAGAACTAGTGGGGTGCATCGGTTGTGGGTGTCTCTCACTCAATACATGCCGCGTGCTCAACCCTGACGACCAGCTTTCTTCCGAAGGCCCTGGCGCGAGGAGATTGCAGTATCCCTCGGGAGTTGACGCACAATGAGCCGTCTCAGCTGTGATCGCATAGGATGCCTCACCGAGTCGTGCGGCTCGAGAATCGTTCATAGACTCAACTCCCCTCCGACGCTGTTTCCGTCATTGACCATTCAGGAGCCCCTTGGCCTTCTCCGCGTTCTTCGCGCTAAGAGCGTCTTCTGAATGACTTTCCGGAGCCGAGCAAGCCCACGTTCGAGTTGACGGGGATCAGGGCGTCCGATGCAGATACGGAGACCTGAGGCCTCATTCAAGGGGTCAGTGCTCATAGCCGCTGGAGGCGTGACGAGGGCGCCTTCGCGCGCGACGGAATGTGCGATTTCCTCGGCTTGTCCCCGAACCATCGGGAGCCAAAGGTGAAAACCGCCAGACGGGTGGAACGGGATGAGCAGCTACACCATTCCCAATGTCATCGCGCAGCACCCACGCGGTGAACGCATTATGGACGTATATTCCCGCCTACTCACCGAACGCGTGGTCTATTTGGAAACTGGGATCGACGCAGGCGTCGCCAATGCCCTGATCGCGCAACTGCTGTATCTCGAAGCAGACAGCCCGGATCGCGACATCCAGCTCTACATCAACTGCGAAGGTGGTGGCCCTAGTGCCATGCTCGCCATCTACGACACGATGAAGTTCATCAAGCCCAGCATCGCAACAACATGCGTCGCTCAGGCGGTATCGGTCGGAGCGGTACTACTGACAGCTGGCGCGCCAGGCAAACGTGCCGCGCTGCCGCACGCACGGATCGTGCTCCACCAGCCAGCCGCTCAAAGCCGAGGAACAATCCCCCATCTGATCCGCGACGTTAATGTTCTTCCCCGGCTCGAATAGATCCTCGCTTCCTTCTGCTAGCCCTAGGCGCACAAGGAGGCGAACTACTTCTCGCGGCGTGTAGTGGTCACCAGCCTCCGCGTTCTCAGAAAACCTGCGGATGAGTTCTTCGAACATGTAGCCCATGGCAACGTTGTTGATGCGCTCAGGGGCCAAGTCGAGCTCAGAAAACTTGCGGACAACACCCGTGAGGCGTGAGCCCTTGTGCATCTTGTCGATTTGAGTGAAGAAATCGAGGCCCTCATTCTTGTCGAGGATCATGCGGATGTTCGGGGAAAACGCTTCAAGATAGGTCTTCAGGTTGCGGTGTAGTTGTGCAGGTTCTGCTAGTAGTTTCTCTAGGGTGTAGCGGCTCGTGTTGTAGAACGGGTATCCGCTGACCTGCTTTAGGATCGCGTCGGGTGTGGAGTCGTCTTGCTCGTAGACCGTGCAGACAGCATCTTTCGTTTCTTCTAGGGCGCATTCGAGCCTTCGAATGATGGTCATCGGAATGATGACGTCTTTGTATTTGTCGGCTTGGTATGTCCCGCGTAGCGAGTTGGCGATGCTGAATACGTGATCAACTTGCTTCTTGACGTCAATCTGAGACATGGGGCAGGTTCCTTTAAGCTTCTTCTTTAGGGATGATTGTGACAATGTCGCCGATCTGGCAGTTGAGGACCTGGCAGATGCGTAGGAGCACGTCGGTGGTGACGTTGTCGCCGTTGTTGAGCCTGGCCATCGTGGTGGACGACAGTTTGGCTTCCTCGCGCAGGTCTTGCTTGAGCTTCTCCTTGTCTACCAGCAGCTTCCACAAGGGTTTGTAGGAGGCTTTGACTTGGAGGTCGAACTCTATTCGTTTACTCACTGTCGTTAGCCTTCCTCTTTTTCTTTTTGCTCCACGACCGGCCAAACAGCTCTCGTCCGGGTTCAAGATGGATGAATGCTGACTTAGTCAAGATCTGTCGGGTTTCCTCCGAGTAGCGGCTGATTTTGTCGATCGCGAGGAAAACCTGTTTTCTCTGACGTGCATACACCTGCGCGATTCCGTCGAAGGCTTGGTCTTCGATTGGTTGGACGAGCATCGAATCGTGGGCGACTGCAGGGAGAAGCGTGGTTTCCAGCATTGCTAGATCGAATGAAATCAGGCCGCGTTGGGTAGAGCCCGTTCCTGAGTCGTTCTCGATCTCGTAGGAGTATTTGTCGATCGCTGGGATCTGGATGCTTGGTGGGGTTCGTTCCTCGCGGGTGATTTCCCCATCTAGGCGCTGCATCGCTCCGTTGAGCTTGTATTCGATGTCTTTCAGGATCGATTCGGATGCTTCGTCGAGCGCTTCGGAAGCTTGCTTCTTGGCTTCCCTGAGTCGCTGCTCGTCATGGAAAGCCTTGTTGGCGTTGCGCAGTGATCTGATCTGGCGATCGAGTTCACTGTAGGCACGGATATCGGCCTGCGTTGCCGTGGGCGCGACGGAGAGATCCTCGAGGCGGGCGCTGAGTTGGTCAAGACGCTGCTGAATTCGCCCACGTTCTTCTTCCAACTGCTTGGTTTCTGCTTTGAATTCGGAGTCCAGAACCTGACGGATACTGCGGTGGAAATGCTCGATGCTCTCGATGTGTTCGATATTTGCCCCTGGGAAGAACTCGCGCAAGGAATCGAACTTCTTGGTCAGGTTGACCTCAGATGAGATCCCCTTTGCCTGTCGCATGGAGTTGATCTGTCGACCGATCTGGTTGAAGCGCCGCAGCAAGGGCTCGCGTTCTGCCTGCACCTCGTTGATGGCTGCCTGTTGAGCTGAGGTGTAATCCTTTGCAGTCAATCCTGCGCGGAGTCCTGCTTGGTCGCGTTCGGTCTCGAGGTCTTCGATTCGCTGGGTGTTGTTTTTGACCTCGGTGACGTTCCTTGCTCGGGGGAAGTCGTAGTAGCGCCCGGCGGCATTGAACAGATCAAGCTCTCGAACAGCCTCTTCCTTAGCAGCCATGAAGCCTTGAAGCTTGGTGTACTCATCAAACAGCTTCAGGAGACGCTTGACGCCGTCAGCCTGGGTGTCTCGCGGGTACGCAAGAAGCGGGTGGTCGACATCGGAGTTCTTCCGTTGCCAGATGCGGAAGAAGTTGCTGACTGCTTGACGGAGCGTGATGCCAGTTTCTTGAAGTCCATACTGGGTGCCGACAAAGCCCTTGAAGTCCTCAAGCGTCATGGTGCGCAGTGCTCGGTATTCCTTGTCGCACAAGGTAACCGCGTTGGGGGTGTCAGTGGCTCGCCGGAAGTAGTGCGTCTCGCCTCCGAGAAGGAACGCGAAGCGAATCTCGTGATGCCCAATGTTCTTGACGACATCCTTGGCTTTGTCGATGTAGTCAGAACCGCCGAAGCAGAAGTCGATGGCCAGCAGCGTGGTGGACTTTCCGATTGAGTTTTCAGTGTTTTCCGTGCCGAGAACCGTGTTGAGTCCTTCTTTTAAGCGCAGCGGGCCGGGGCGTTGTTTGTCGTGAAAGAACGCGTCACTGTCAAACTCGACCAACATAGTGGAGCACCTCCTCCGGGTAGAGCAGCTCGATCTGGCCGAGTGCGAATAAACAGTCCAACGTGTCGACGAACTCGTCCACGTCGGCAAACTTTGATTTGACCTTCTTGTATAAGGCAGCGGGACTGAGATCCTGATCGGACAGATGCGTCAGGATCGGTGGAAACTGGCTCAGTGTGGACTGCGAGTAGGGGGTGACCTTGCTAGGCAATCGCATCGAACACCTCACAGTTTTGAACGAAGAAGCACGTCACGATGACCGACGCGCTGAGGTTCACAGAGTCGGAGTTGGTGTGGATCCAATCAGCAACTTGATCGAATATCGCCTGCTGGTCGTCAGTGTGCTGGGACGCCTGGTCGTAAAAGTCGGCGACTTGCCCGGCGATCGCGTCGAATCTGCTGCGACCTCTGACGCCCTCGAGAGAGCGGAACTCTTGCTCGATGATGCGATACCACTTCAAGACATGAATCTTGATCCGCTCGGCGAGCTCAAAATACTCGGGCCTGACCTTTTCAGCGACTCGCACCGCGTCCAACGTTAGCTCCGGGATGACTCCGGTGACGATGCGTTCCCCAAGCGTTTCGATGACAGAGGCGATCGCTGGGTGGAGTTGCGAATCGAGCGCGGTGTCCTGAAGTGCTGTTGCAGCAATCCTACGATTTCGAATGTCTCGGAGCTTGTTTACGACATCAGACACTTCAAGCAACGTGTCATTGGTGGAGACCTGTTTGGCGCACTTGACACACACCGCTTCCCGGTCGGTCTCAGCGCTGCCGTCGCCAATGGTGAAAGAGACAATCTCGAAGAATGGTCGCCGTTCGCCTTTGACAGTTTTGACTAGTCGCTCTTTGCGGCAGACAGGACACAAGTCTCCATTGCGGGCTGCAAGCACGACATCCGCTTCGGTTACGCCATTGTTGGCTCGCTTCTTGTTCGTTCTCGAAATGGCAGATAGGAACGTGTCGGCATAAAAAGACACGTCATCCTGGTCTGCGGTGTACAGCAGGTCTTCTGCGGCGTCGGCACTGACTTCGGGATCATCTTTGATCAGTTCGATCAGCTCGGCTTTGAAGTCGCTCTCGCGCATGGGCGCAATATCTTGGGCGATCTTGCCGAACGCTTCACGTGCAGCCCCACGTAGTCCCGGTTGCTTCAGAACGGGCCCGAAGCCGGTGTGCAGCTCGACGTCCTGCTTGAGTAGCCCACTTACAGTCTTGGGCGTGCGCCACACGTCGAATCCATCCCTGTCGGCAACTGGAGCGAAGTCCTGAATCCAGCGCAAGAGCACCTCTACGACGTAGGCGTCGGTTGAGGTCATCTTTGGTCGCGCCGTCGACGGCTTCTTGGCTCCCTGCCTGGTCGGAGTGGTGTAACTCGCTGCTGGCTGGATGAGCACCTTTTGCAGGGCGCGCGCAAAGGTCGCGAAGCACAGCTGGCTCATCAAAAACCTCCCTCGGGAAAAGAGGACCAAAACAGCACCAAAACCGGGGCAAGGACTTTTTCTCGCCCGATTTTTAGTCTCGAAGTACTTCCGGAGGCGTCCGCTGAGTACCTAGAGATCGTGATCTTAAGTCTACCGCTGATGTCCTTCGAAGGAGTCTAGGACGCTCTGTGAGTGATCTAGACGGCTGCGGGACCTGAGTGGCCACGACGGTTCCGTGACCTACAAGTGCCGCGTGCTGATCACACAAGGCCGTCGACCACCAGGGAGACGCGTAAGAGAAGCAAGTGGCAGGTACCCGACCTACGGGTACCTGCCTTCTCGTTTCTCTGCCCATCTCTTCTGAACCTTCGACACCGAGCTTGCTTACTTAAGCGGGTCTCCCTCCTCAGGAGGGATTCCCTTGACAACACAACCAAATAGAAGGACTAGCGAGCCGTACTCCGTGCGGACCAAGAAGGTCAGCGGCAAGGTCTACACCCAGATCTACGTGCCTTCGACCATCTCGAAGGACGGCACCCAGAACTATGCGTGGATCGAGCTCGTCGACCCACCCGTTGGCGACGAGAAACTTGGCCTGAGTGCCGATGAGGTTCTCTCCTTGCTCTACGACCCGACGTACGTGCCGGAGTGGAAAGTCGCATATCTGCGCACTGCCTACCGCAGTTTTCGTGCCGTTGAGAACGCTCGAAACCGTGGCGACCTCTCCTATAGCGACTGGGAAGTCGAGGTCCACGACGGACCCCAGTATCTGAACGTCTTGGTTCATGAAGACCAGATCGACAGTGAGCTGGTTGTCGATTGGCTGCTGTCTCAGGTCAGCACCAAGCAAGCCGAGCACATCCGCCTGCACGTGTTTGAAGGGCTCTCCTTCGTCGAGATCGCGCGTGAGGAGCTGCCCGGTGCAGGCGAAGCCGACGTGGCCAAGCGAGCGAACAGCATCGGGCGCTCGGTCAAGCGGGCTCTGAAAAAGCTTCGCGAATTCATCGAGCAGGAATGTCCGGATCTAGCTCCCGTCGGGGGCGTATGAGTGCCCGGCCCACATGAAGGCCAGCACAAACCGACGCTCATCTGATTCACAAGGAGGAAACGATGTCCAATCATCGCCTCAAGGTCACGTTGACTGACCAGCCCGAACCTGACGCTGCGGTCTCTACCCGCAAGGTCAGCATCCGAAGCAGGATCGCCCGCAAGCTGCTCGGCAACCCCCAGCAGCTCACCGTTCTCGTGCCGGGCAACCAGGTCCGCTCAGTAGAAATCATCCGCCCAGACGACGATCTCATGGCGCTGGCCCGTGCCGTCGGCGTTACCCAGAGTGGTGGTGATGCCGCGTGAACGTCACCGAAGCGAACCGCTACATCCCGGCGCTGAACCGGATCGCGGAGGGGGTCACGATGCTGGCCTCTGCGATCGAAGAGGCCGCGTGGGAATCGTTCGAGGATCACCCTGGTATGTCGGGGGCTCGCCCGATCGCCGCAGCCCAGCTCGCCCAGCCAGCACTGGAAGCTGCAGCCGAAGAGTACGTAGCGGCTCACCAGCCGCCAGCCCCGGAACCTGCCCCGGCCCCGGTCCCGGAGGTTGTGCGGGTGACGTTGGAGCAGGTCCGCACGGTGCTAGCGCGCCTGTCACAGGCAGGCCACACCGCGCAGGTTCGTGAGCTCATCCAGGCCGCTGGCGCGAACAAGCTCTCCGAGGTTGACCCCTCCAAGTTCGGGCAGCTGCTGGAGCAGGCGGAGGCGATTGCTGATGCCTGACCAGCACGCACTGCTCAGCGCCTCGGGAGCACACCGATGGCTTGCCTGCCCGCCGTCGGCAACGCTGGAGGCCGGGCTACCGGAGTCCACCTCGCAGGCTGCCGAGCAAGGAACCGCAGCTCACGAGCTCGCGGAGTGGAAGCTGCGCCGAGCACTCCATGACGCTCCGACCACGAAGCCGGTCTCGAGCTGGCATGACGAGGAGATGGATGCCCTGACGGATGACTACGTGGCCTTCGTTCAGGAACGGCTGCGTGATGTGCGGCAGGTGTGTGCTGATCCGCAGGTGCTCATCGAGCAGCGCCTGGATTTCTCCCATGTGGTGCCGGGTGGGTTCGGTACCGGCGACTGCGTGATCATCGCCGAGCCCACGCTTCAGATCATCGATTTGAAGTACGGCCAGGGTGTCATGGTCGAGGCCGAGCACAATCCGCAGCTCATGCTCTATGCCCTCGGAGCGTTGAACGCGTTCGGGTCGCTGTACGACATCAACGAAGTGGCGGTGACGATCTTCCAGCCGAGACGCTCGAACGTCTCAACCTGGAGGGCTCCGGTGGCCGAGCTAGAGGCGTGGGCGGAACAGGTCGTCAAGCCTCGTGCCGCGCTGGCTGCCAGCGGGGATGGCGAGTTCGCTCCTGGTGAGTGGTGCCGGTTCTGCAAGCTCGCACCCACTTGCCGGACGCGCGCCGAGGCGAACCTTGCGCTTGCCAAGTACGAGTTCGCACCCCCTGCCGAGTTCAGCGATGCCGAGATCGCACAGGTGTTGGCCCAGCTTCCGGACCTGAAGGCGTGGGCTGCCGATGTGGAAGCGCACGCGCTGTCGCTGGCGGTGAACCAGGGCAAGACCTGGCCGGGGTTCAAGCTCGTCGAGGGCCGCTCGATCCGCAAATACTCCGACGAGGCCGCTGTCGCCCAGACAGCTGAGGCAGCCGGTGTCGACGTGTGGGATCGCAAGCTCAAGACCATCACCGCGCTGGAGAAGCAGCTGGGCAAGAAGCGCTTTTCCGATCTCCTCGGGGACCTCGTGGTCAAACCCGCTGGTAAGCCCACGCTGGTGCCCGAGTCCGATAAGAGGCCCGCACTGGAGATCCAGTCGGCAACAGATGAATTCACTGCAATCAAGTAACGAACAAGAAAGTAGGTAAGACAAGATGTCTGCAACAAATCCGACCCGTGTGGTCACCGGCGAAGTTCGCCTGTCCTACGCCAACATTTTCGAGGCAAAGTCCATCCAGGGCGGCAAGCCCAAGTACTCCGTGTCCCTGATCATCCCGAAGTCTGACACCGAGACCCTGGCCAAGATCGAGCGCGCCATCGACGCGGCGATCGACGCTGGGATTGGCAAGTTCGGTGGCAAGCGCCCGAACAAGGCCGCCTTGAAGCTCCCGCTGCGTGATGGTGATATCGAGCGCGATGATGAGGCTTATGCGAACGCGATGTTCGTCAACGCCAACTCGACCACCCCACCCCAGGTCGTGGGTACGGACCTGCAGCCGATCCTGGACGCCAACGAGGTCTACTCGGGCTGCTACGCGCGAGTGAGCATCAGCTTCTACGCGTTCAACACGAACGGCAACCGGGGTATCGCCTGCGGGCTGGGCAACATCCAGAAGCTGCGTGATGGCGAACCGCTCGGCGGCAACCGGATCAGCGCAGAGGCCGACTTCGGAGGCTTCGCAGCAGCCTCGGACGACTTCCTCAACTAGAAGAGCGGAGAAGCATCATGAACGAGTGTTATTCAGCAGCGCTGTCCGCAAACACCACCACAGTCGTGGCACTGCTCGTTGGCGCTGTCCTCGGTCTCATCGTCATCAAGGTCTCCTCTGTGATTGCCGAACGGCGGGCAATCCGCCAGGATCGCAAGCGCATCGACAAGCTCATGGCTGATACCGAGGCTGAGCTCGAGAAGTACCGCGCTGACCACGACCGCTAACCCTTCACCCGTGCTGGGAGGACACCACGCCCACTTCCGGGAGGTGGTCTCCTCCCAGCACCCATTGTTTTCTAGGAGCTGTCGCGCATGCGTGAACTCTTCATTGACATCGAGACCTTCTCACCGGTGAACCTGGCGAATTCCGGGGTGTACCCCTACGCCGACCACGACGGCTTCGAGCTCCTGCTGTTCGGTTACTCGATCGACGGCGGCCCGGTCGAGGTCGTCGATCTCGCCAACGGACACCAGCTGCCCGAGAAGGTGCTGTCCGCACTGGTTGACCCGCTCGTAGTGAAGTGGGCGTTCAACGCCACGTTCGAGCGCATCTGCCTTTCAAGCTGGCTCGCCCGACAGTACCCGGAGCTCATGGCGGGCCGCAGATTTCTCAATCCTGCGCAGTGGCGCTGCACCATGGTCTGGAGCGCATACCTCGGCCTGCCGATGAGCCTGGACCAGGTCGCCACCGTCCTTCACCTGCCGGTACGCAAAGACAGTGCAGGTAAGAAACTCATCCGCCAGTTCTGCACCCCGGGCACACCCAGCGTCTTCAACCTGGGCGGGATGCGCAACCCGCCTGCGTCCGACCCGGACGGGTGGGAGCAGTTCATCTCCTACAACCGGCGCGACGTCGAGGTGGAGCTCGCGATCCACGACAGGCTGGCTGACTTCCCGCTCCCAGCGTCCGAGTGGGACACCTACGCCCTCGACCAGAACGTCAACGACACCGGCATCCGGCTCGACCGGGTACTCGTGGATCACGCGGTGGCATGCGACCGGCAGCACCGCGCCACCACGCTTGCCCGGGCACAAGAGCTCACGGGACTGGAGAATCCGAACTCACCGATCCAGCTCAAGGACTGGCTCGCCGCTCACGGCGCGCCCTTGCAGTCACTGACGAAAGACGAAGTCGCCGCCGCGCTCGACACCGCTACCGGCCAGGTGCGTGAGGTCCTCTTGCTGCGCGGTGAGCTTGCGAAGTCGTCGGTGAAGAAGTACGAGGCGATGCAGCACGTGACAGGTCGTGATGGGCGCGGACGAGGGTTCCTCCAGTTCTACGGGGCAGGACGCACCGGACGTTTCGCTGGCCGCCTCGTCCAAGTCCAAAACCTGCCCCGCAACTACCTACCAGACCTGGCCGAGGCCAGAAGCCTCGTGCGGACCGGAGACTTTGAAGCCGTGGAGCTGCTCTACGACTCCGTACCCGACACCCTCTCGCAGCTCATCCGCACTGCTTTCATCCCCGCCGACGGGCACCGGTTCGTGGTGGCCGACTTCTCCGCGATCGAGGCGCGGGTCATCGCGTGGCTTGCAGGCGAGACCACCACGCTTGAGGCCTTCCGTGACGGGAAGGATTTGTACTGCGAGACCGCGAGCCGCATGTTCGGTGTCCCCGTCGACAAGCACGGAGCCAACGCCGAGCTGCGTCAGAAGGGCAAGATCGCTGTGCTCGCCTGTGGCTATCAAGGCGGCGTCGGAGCTCTGAAAGCCATGGGGGCGCTGCGGATGGGGCTCGCCGAGTCCGAGCTCCAGCCGCTGGTCGATGCGTGGCGGGCAGCCAACCCCAGCGTTGTGCAACTGTGGGCCGACATCAACGCCGCCGCCATCGAGACGATCAGCACCCGCCAGCCGACCAGTGTTGGTGCGCTGACCTTCACCGTGGAGTCCGGGATCATGTTCATCCGCCTGCCCTCCGGACGTCGCCTGGCCTACGTGAAACCCAAGCTGGGTGAGAACAGGTTCGGTGGCACCAGCATCACCCACGAGGGCATCACAACGGGACGCAAGTGGGGCCAGTTGGAAACCTACGGTGGGAAACTCACCGAGAACATCGTCCAAGCCGTCGCCCGAGACCTGCTCACGTACGCCATGCACCAGGTCGCTGAGGCTGGGCACAGGATCGTCATGCACGTCCATGACGAGATCGTCGTGGAGACCGCCACGGCCACCGTGGACGAGATCTGCAAGCTGATGTCCACCGCGCCCGACTGGGCAGCAGGGTTGCCGCTAGAGGCAGACGGGTACGCGTGTGATTTCTACATGAAGGACTGATATTGCTGGGCGGAATCGAGGCGACGATGGACATAGGAGAACAAGCTGAAGGCATCGAGGAAGTCATGTTTACCTTCCTCACTACCTAGTCGGGTTTTGTGAGCGCGGGGATTGCGATAGTGCCCGTGGATCCCTATAAGCAGGTTCTTAAAACCCTTGTGCTCTGATTTTTCCGACTCCGTGGAAAAGCTATTAATCACGAGCTTAGGGGCAGAATTGTTTGTTCCCAAAGCTGCGTCGAACAACTCCTGACCATCGTCTGTCAAGCTAGTAAGGATGCGGATGCGGTCAGGGATCGACTTGGCTGCCTCGGATATCGCGTGGAACAGAGACTCCGCGATCAGTTCTTGGCTGCAATACTCCATTAGGCGTTCGTGGGTACCGCGCCGCTGAAGTTCCTCCACGAGAGAGCTGGTGAGACGCTCGATATCATCGAATGTGCGTGCCGCCTCAGCGAGTTGGGTCAACTCGCCAGCATCGTCGATATGCCATCCTTCGGTCGCCAGCACCTTGTTGAGCAAGCGGCGCAAATCATTCCAACGCTGACGATCGGTGGTATGCCGTGCCGGGCTCATCGCAGTCGTTATGAACTCACGAGTGAGTTGACCTGCTTGCGCTGCGGACATTCCTTCCGTAAGCGCGCCAAACAGTCCTTCTCGCTTACTCCCGGCAACACGCGGTGGCGCACCAATGTCGAGGAGAAGCTCGTCGATTTGGCTTCCGCTTAGGCCCGGCAAATCGGTACTTGCCAGGACATTCGCAATACTGCGGATAGTCGAGCGTTGGGAGAAAGAATCGGACTGCATCACCGCTCCAGCTTCTCATGTGAGCGAGTGGCCTGAGTATTTCAGCAAGACCCGGGTGTCCGGATTCTTGCGCGCTCAGGGGCGTATGCGTGAGAGCCCGACGCGGCCGCACCCGTGGCTTGCTGGAATTCACGTCAATCCTGGCTCTTAGAAGGAGCCAGTCATGGCTACGAGAGATCTTCAGGTATTCACCAACGATGCCTTTGGAACGATCCGAACTGTCGAGCATGAGGACAAGGTGTATTTCTGTGGCCGTGATGTGGTCACGGCGCTTGGATACACCAATACCAGCAAGGCGATTCAGGATCATTGCCGTGGGGTTCCGTTTCGTTACCCCATCGTCGATGCGCTCGGGCGCACTCAAGAAGCCAGGTTCATCACCGAAGGTGACCTGTACCGGCTCATCTTCTCCTCCAAGCTCCCCGCAGCCCAGGACTTCGAAGCCTGGGTTGTCGACGAGGTCCTCCCCACGATCCGCCGCCACGGCGTGTACGCCATCGACGAGCTGTTGGACAACGACGAGTTCCTCGAGCGTGCCATCGTCCAGCTTCGCTCCGAGCGAGCCAAGCGACTAGCGGCCGAGCAAGCCCTGCTCGAGGCCGCCCCGAAGGTCTCCTACTACGACGTGGTGCTGCAGTCGGATTCCCTGCTGACCATCACGGAGATCGCCAAGGACTATGGGCTGTCAGCGAAGAAGCTGAACTTGCTGCTGCACGACGCCGGGGTGCAGTTCAGGCAGTCCGGCCGCTGGTTCCTCTACGCCCGGTTCGCCGAGCAGGGCTACACGCAGTCCAAGACCCACGAATACGACGAGGGCAAGACCCGCACGCACATGTACTGGACCCAAAAGGGCCGTTTGTTCGTCTACGACTTGTTGAAGAACCAGTTCGGCCTGCTGCCGGTCATCGAACAGGACGGCGGTGCGGCATGACGACGACTGCTCTCACCACCGACCTGGGTTTCTCGCCCCACAACACGGAGGGCTACCCAGATCCCACCGCGTTCACAGCGCTGAAGAATCTCCAGCGCGCCGAGTACGGCTACCGGCCCTTGGTCTACATCTGCTCGCCGTACTCCGGTGACACAGAGAACAACGTGGGGCTGGCTCGCGCGTTGTGTGCTCACGCGGTGGCCCAGAACAAAATCCCACTAGCCCCGCACCTGCTGTTCCCGCAGTTCATGGACGACACCGACGCGAGCGACCGCGAGCTGGCGATGTTTTTCAACCGAATTCTTTTGAGCAAGTGCGAGGCGATCTGGGTCTACACGGCCCGTGTCTCGGCAGGGATGCGCGCCGAGATCGAATGGGCCCACCACCTCGAGCTGCCGATCACCTATTTCGACGCCGACTTTGAGGAGGTCACCCTATGAAGGCGATGACGATGTTCACCGCGCAGGTGGCAAGCCAGCAAAATAACGCCCACTACCCGAACCCGCACATCGTGACCACGGCAGCCGACCTGGAGGCGGTTACGCGGTTGGATCATGTGGTTGCCGAGTACGTGGGTGGCAGGCGCTCGGCTGGCAGTTTCGTGACCTCGAACTGCCTGGTCATGGACGTCGACAACTCCCACACCGAGAACCAGGCCACATGGGTCACCCCGGAGTCGCTGACGCAGCGGCTGCCGGGTGTGGCGTTGATGACCGCCACCAGCAGGAACCACCAAAAGGCGAAAGGTGCCCAGTCGGCAAGACCCCGCTTCCACGTCTACTTCCCAATTAACCCCGTGGCTGATGCTGACGCCTATGCGGGGCTGAAAAAGCAGCTCGCCGCCCGGTTTGAGTTCTTCGACCCTAACGCGATCGACGCAGGCCGGTTCATCTACGGCCATGATGATCCGAGTGTCACCGTGGTCGAGGGTGAACGCACCATCGACGCCTGGCTTGCCGACGCGGTCGATGAGGACGTGTTCGCCCAGTGGGATGACGCCACCCAGTCCATCGAGGAAGGCTCCCGGAATGCGACGTTGTCGAGGTTTGCTGGCAGGCTGCTGATTCGCCTCGGCACGACTGATGAGGCGCGCGACTTGTTTGACCGTAAGGCCGCCCGCTGCAACCCGCCGCTGCCCGAGGCGGAGGTGGAGGCGATCTGGCGGTCGGCCACCCGGTTCGCCAAGACGGTCGAGAACCAGCCCGGGTATGTGCCACCAGAGGATTTTGAGGCGAGCCTGGATTCTGTACGACCCGCCGATTACAGCGACGTCGGCCAAGCCCACGCCCTAGCCAAGGCGTACCCGGACTCGCTGCGCTCCTCGGAGGCCACCGACTGGCTCGTCTATTACGACGGTGTCTGGTACGAATCCGCTCCCGCAGCCCAAGCCGTCGCCCAGGAGCTCACCGAACGCCAACTGGCCGAGGCCCACGAGCTGCTCGAAGACGCCAAAGACCAGCTCGCCGCCACGGGGGCTGCCATGTTGTTGGCGTCGATGTCGAAGGCGAAAGCCCAGGCCATGTTCAACGCCGCCCAGCAGAAGGCGTTCGCCGCGTTCGAGGACGCGAAAACCTATGCGGCCTACGCTCTCAAACGCCGCGAATCGCGCGGGATCACCAACTGCCTGAAAGAAGCCCGCCCCATGCTGCTGACCACCCCTGAGCAGCTGGATGCAGACCCGTATCTGCTCAACACCCCATCAGGTACCTACGATCTGCGCCACGGAGCCGCATCGCGCCGCGATCATGACCCGGCGGATCTGGTGACTAAGCAGACCAGCCTCGACCCTGGCACCGACGGGGCGCACCTGTGGCAGGAAGCCCTCGAGGTGTTCTTCCAGGGCGATGCTGAGCTCATCGCCTACGTGCAGCGCATCGTCGGTTTGGCTGCGATCGGGCAAGTGTTCGTCGAGGCCCTCGTTATCGCTTACGGGGATGGTCGTAACGGCAAATCGACGTTCTGGAACACGATCGCGAGGGTGCTGGGCACCTACGCGGGCAACATGAGTGCTGATGTGCTCACGATCGGTGGGATGCGCAACGTTAAACCGGAGCTGGCTGAGGCCAAAGGCAAACGCCTCATCATTTCCGCCGAGTCCGAAGAGGGCGTGCGCATGTCCACCTCCGTGGTCAAGCAGCTGGCCTCCACCGATCAGATCTACGCGGAGAAGAAGTACAAGGCACCGTTTGCCTTCACCCCATCGCACACCTTGACTCTCTACACGAACCATCTGCCCAGGGTGGGTGCGATGGATGCGGGCATCTGGCGCAGGCTCATCGTCATCCCCTTCGAGGCGAAGATCGAAGGCGCATCCGACATCAAGAACTATGCCGACTACCTCTACACGCAGGCAGGCGGGGCGATCCTGGCCTGGATTATGGAGGGCGCGCGCCTCATCCACGCCGAGGACTACCACCTCAAGGCTCCCGCCCGCGTGGTGGAGGCATCAGCGGCGTATCGGGAAGAGAACAACTGGTTCGCTCAGTTCCTTGACGCCAACTGCGACCTTGACCCGGGGCTGTCGGAACGGGCCGGGGATTTGTATCAGGCCTATCGGGCGTGGGCGATGTCGACCTCCGGGTGGGCGCGTCCCATGGTCGATTTCAACGCCACCGTCGAACACCACGGCTTCACACGTAAAAGGACGATGCACGGCATGTTCGTCCACGGTTTGGCCTTGAAGAACGAGTTCGACAACTAAGACAGACGGGCCTTATGACGACCTATGACGACCCATATGTGAGTTTGCTATAGGGCAGAAAATATAGCCCTTAGGAAAAGTCCATATCGCATCGTCATAGGTCGTCATGGGCCTCTCACACGAGAGGACATGAACCATGAACGAGCACGCAATCGAACAACACTTGAAGCAAGCCGTTAAGGCGATCGGTGGCCTGTGCTGGAAATTCACCAGCCCCGGCACCGCAGGGGTTCCAGACCGCATCTGCATCCACCGTGGACGCGTCATCTTCGTCGAACTCAAAGCACCCGGACGCCTCCCACGCCCCATCCAACGCCGCCGCATCCAGCAACTCACAGACCACGGCATGGACGTAGTCGTCGTCGACAGCGTCGAAGGCACAAAGGAGGTGGCTGATGCGCTACGAGCCGCATGACTACCAACGACAGGCCACCCAGTTTGTGGAAGACCACCCGCAGGCCGTGATCCTCCTCGGGATGGGCCTAGGCAAGACGGTGATCACCTTGACGGCCATCTGGAATCTGCTACTGGACTCCTTCCAGGCCCGCCGGGTCCTCATCGTCGCACCCCTGCGGGTCGCCCGCGACACCTGGCCTGCCGAAGCTACCAAGTGGGACCACCTGGCAGGACTCACCATCGCGGTCGCCGTCGGGTCGAAATCCCAGCGGGTGGATGCGCTTGCCGCCGAGGCGATGGTGACCGTCATCAACCGAGAGAACGTGCCTTGGCTGGTGAAACATCTCGGCAACACGTGGCCGTTCGACATGGTCGTCATCGACGAGCTGAGCTCGTTTAAGAACCACCGGGCGCAGAGGTTCAAAGCACTCGCAGCCGTGCGGCCACGTCTCACCCGGATCGTGGGGCTGACCGGCACGCCAGCAGCCAACGGGCTGATGGACCTGTGGGCGCAGTTCCGTCTGCTGGATGAGGGCCAGCGCCTCGGCAGGTTCATCACCCACTACCGCAACCGCTGGTTCGTGCCCGATCGGCGAAACGGCCAGCAGATCTTCACCTACAAGCCCGCACCCGGTGCTGAGGACGAGATCTACGAGGCGATCAGCGACATCACCTTGTCGATGCGCACCACCGACTACCTGCGCCTGCCTGAGCTGACGGTCACCACGACGCTCGTCGACCTCGAACCGAAGGAGCGCAAAGCCTACGAGCGGTTGCGAGATGAGATGGTGCTCGACCTCGACGGGCAGGTCATCGACGCCGCGAACGCCGCAGCACTGTCAGGCAAGCTGCTACAGCTGGCCTCCGGTGCAATCTACGACGAGGACGGCAACACCGTAGTGGTGCACGACCGCAAACTCGACGCGCTCGAAGACCTCGTGGAGGCAGCCAATGGCCAGCCGCTGCTCGTGGCCTACTGGTTCAAACACGACCTGCAGCGGATCACCGAACGGTTCCCGCAGGCCCGGGAGCTTACAACCAGTACCGACATCGCGGCGTGGAACGCCCGCGAGATCCCGCTGGCGCTCATCCACCCGGCCTCAGCCGGGCACGGGCTCAACCTCCAGCAAGGCGGCAACCTCCTGGTCTGGTTCTCCCTGACCTGGTCCCTGGAGCTCTACCAGCAGACCAACGCGAGGCTCTACCGCCAGGGACAAGACCAGCCGGTGACGATCACCCACCTGGCCGCAGACCACACCCTCGATGAGGCGGTACTGGCCGCGCTGGACAACAAAGACATGACACAGGCTGCGTTGATCAATGCGGTCGCCGACACTCTGGGAAAGCAGGCACACTCATGAACGACCACCCCATCTGGGACTACTTCGACTACCGCAAAGCCGCCATCGGCGTCCTCCAGGACTACGCAACCCAAGCTGTCATTCTCCAGCAAGGCGACGGGTACGCCAACGAGCTCAAAGCCTCACTGACCTCAATCGGCTCACCCCGATTCGACGGCCTGCCACGGGGCAACAACCCGCACGCCGGTGAAGCGAGAGTCTGCTCGATCCTCGACAACCTCGACGCGCTCAAAGCCCGCAACCAAAAAGCGCAGGCCTACATGGATTGGTTCAACCCGGCCTGGGAAAGCCTCAGCGACGATGACCGGCTGGTCCTCGAGGTCTTCTTCCTCGACGACCTCTCCGCCGAGGACGCCGCCGTCAAAGTCGCCGAACACTTCTACGTCGAACGCAAGACTGCCTTCGCCAAGAAGCAGCGCGCCCTTGCCCGCTTCGCGCGTCTCTTGTTCGGCAGAGACTGAAGCATTGGCGCGCATGAGTGTCGCAAAGAGGGGATGACTCTCAGGGTGTGCCTGTCGCATGCTGTAAGTGGTTGAAAAGTAGGTCCCGACCCCCAGACGAATCATCACGGTTCGTCTGGGGGTCGTTGCCATGAACGACAAGGGTGGTGAGACGGATGCCTTTCAAACCCAAGCGCCCGTGCTCCCAGCCCGGCTGCCCCGAGCTGACCGGCACCCGGTTCTGCCCGGCCCACGCTAAGGAAGAGGACGCCCGTTACCGCAACTACCAGCGCGACCCGAAGATCAACCGACGCTACGACCACCGGTGGCGAAAGATCCGCGCGGCCTACGTCGAAGCCCACCCGTTGTGCGAGGACTGCCTGGCCCGTGGCCGGTACACGCCCGTGGCTGAGGTCCACCACGTGATCCCGCTCGACCACGGCGGCACCCACGACGAGTCGAACCTGCGCAGTCTGTGCAAGCCGTGCCACTCGCGCCAGTCCGCGCTCGATGGCGACCGGTGGCGGCAAGCCCCTCGGGTCTACAGCTACTAAAAAGCGCTGTGTGCCCGCCTGTCGCGGCCTCCCTGCCGACCCTCACCTGTGCCAACCTCGACCCCGTTCGCCCGGCACGAGGCGACGTGGCGCGCTTGCCGAGGGGGTGGGGGCGAGCGGATCTCCACAGCTGGGCTGCTCCTCAGCGGGCGGGGCCAACCGCGCACAAAATCCACGAATCAAACCGGGTATTGACCCGCCGTCTTGAGCTGGTGCGTTTTACGGTGTCTGGTTTGGGGCTTTCGGGCTTGCCTTGTTGGCTTTCTGGTGGGTGCGCAGTTTCTTGATGGCCCAGTCGTAGTGGCTGGGTGCTGCTGAGACCAGGTAGGAGCCCAACGAGGTGGTTCCTGTCCACGGGAAGTACTTTTTAGTGAACAGCTCCTCATCGGTGAAGCTTTCGATGAGCTCGATGATCTGGGAATGGCTCGAGCCCAGCATGTCCTGTATGTCGCCCAGTGACGTGTCTTGGTAGTGCTCCCAGATTTCCATGTTTAGGGATGGCGTGGTCCGCCACGTGTGAGGTGCGGGCAGGAATGGCCGGGCAGTCCCGTTTTGATTGGCGTCAACGAAGTCGAACAGCATTTTTTGCCACGCATAGAGATGGGCAAGGACATCGCGCAGATTCTTGTCCCTGCCCCAGTGGGGTTCAGGACGGTCGAAGTCAGCGCCGAAAAACAAGCCGACGCTTTCTATCTCTGGCCGCATGGAGTCAATCAATGATTGCAGCACGTCCCATTGGGAGGTGGTTGCTGTCAGCAGTTCCGTTTTCGTTTTCGCTCGGGCCATACCCAATTAGAACACAGGACGGCGAGGAAGCACTAGGGCGTGTTGCTAAATGGTGTTCCGGGGTGCGTGGGTGATGCTGGAGTCATGTCGAGAGGTGTCATCACCGACGAGGTCTGGGAGCTGATCGGGGACGTGTTCCCTGCGGTGAACACGAGGGGCCGCCCGCCGGTGGGCCGGCGCACGGTGGTTGAGGCGACCGCGTGGCGGTTCCGGACGGGGTCAGCATGGAGGGACCTGCCCGAGCGTTTCGGGAACTGGAACACGATCTACAAGAACTTCCGCCGATGGGCGACCGAGGGTGTCTGGGAGGACCTGCTCACCCATGTCCAGCGGCGGGCCTCGCTCGCGGGCGAGGTCGACTGGGTCGTGTCGGTGGATTCATCGATCGCGCGTGTGCATCAGCACGGTGCGACCCTGCCCCGGGGCACAGGGGGCTCCATCGAACTACAAGAGATCCGGGCCGGAGCCGTGTGACCACGCGATCGGCCGGTCACGAGGTGGTTTGACGACGAAGATCCACCTGGTCTGCGATGGGCGAGCTCGCCCGCTGGCGTTCGTGCTGACCGGTGGACAGGTCGCGGACACGAGCGTGTTCACCTGCGTGCTCGACGAGATCCGCGTCCCCGGGCGAGGCCAGGCGCGCACGAGGCCGGACCGGGTGCTCGCGGACAAGGGGTACCCGTCGAAGAAGAACCGTGCCTGGCTGCGCGAGCGCGGTATCAAGGCCACGATCCCCGAGCGCGCTGACCAGATCGAGAAGCGTCAAAAGAGGCCGGGCCGACCGATCGACTTCGGCAACGAGCAGCGGGAACGCTACAAAGGGCGCAACGTCATCGAACGATGCTTCAACGCAGTGAAGCAGTGGCGAGGGCTCGCTTCCCGGTTCGACAAGACCGCCCGCTCCTACGCGGCCGGAATCTACCTCTCCGCCACCCTCCAATGGATTTAGCAACACGCCCTAGAGGAGGTTTACGTCGTGGCCAAAGACGGCACCAACCGAGGCGGACGCAGAGTCCGTGCCGGGGCGAAACCCGAGGCGCTGAACGACAAGCTCGCCTCAGGTCGACCTGCCACCAGGCTCACCACACCGGCCGAGCTCGATGTGTTCGACCTGGACGGCACCGACATCGGCGATGGTGCGCTGCTCGCAGGCGAGACGATGCCTGAACCTAGCGAATACCTGTCGGCCGAGCAGCGCGACGGCCAACCGCTCGGTGCGGACCTGGTCTACCGGGAGACCTGGAACTGGCTGGATGAACGCGGCTGCACCGAGTTCGTCTCCAAACGCTTAATTGAGCAGTACGCGCAGGCGTTCGCCCGATACATCCAGTGCGAGCAGGCAATCTCCAAGTTCGGTCTGCTCGGCAAACACCCCACCACGGGCGCTGCGATCGCCAGCCCGTTCGTGGCCATGTCGCAGTCGTTCGGCAAGCAGGCCAACGTGTACTGGTACGAGATCTTCGACATCGTGCGTGCCACCTGCACCACCGACTACTCCGGCACCACGCCAGGCGATGAGGTCATGGAGCAGCTGCTCAAAGCCTCCTCCTAAGGCCCCTCATCCCGCTTGTTTCGTTTCTGGCCTGCCCGGCACCCGGGCGGGCTTTCTTGTTGTTCGCATTTGTGAAAGGAGCCCTCGCGTGTCTGTAGTGCGAAGTGCTGAATCTGTGTGTATCGGCCACCCCGACAAGCTGTGCGACCTGATCGCAGATCACATCCTCGATGACATCCTTACCCGCGACCCGGCGGCACGCGTGGCCGTTGAGGTCATGGCGAGTGGCAGGCGCATCATCGTCACCGGCGAGATCACCACCACCATCCGGCCGCAGCTGCGCGCCTGCGCGCGGGAGGCGCTGCGCCGGGCCGGGTACAACCCGAACCGGTTTGTCATCTACGTGTGGGTGCGCCGCCAATCCGCCGACATCGGCGCAGGTGTTACAACCTCCATCGAGGCGCGTGCAGGTGATGAGTCGGCGTATGCGAGCCTGGGGGCGGGTGACCAGGGCACCGTCTACGGGTACGCCACGAGCGAGACGCCCCAGCGCCTGCCGCTGCCGCTCGTGCTCGCCCACGAGATCTGCCGCCGCCTCGATACAGCCCGCACCGACGGCACGATCCGTGGGATCGGCCCCGACGGCAAATCCCAAGTCAGTGTGGTCTACGACGAGCTGGGCACTCCGGTCGGCATCGACACCGTGATCGTCTCAATCCAGCACAATGCAGACAAAGACCCCGAGGCGCTTGAACGGGAGGTGCGCACGCTGGTCGTCGCCCCGGCCATCGAGGCGCACCTGCCCGGTGCCACGGCTGAGCGCGTGTTGGTCAACCCGTCCGGTCGGTTTGTCACCGGTGGGCCCACCGCTGACACCGGGCTGACCGGACGCAAGCTCATGGTCGACACCTACGGTGGGCTCGGCCCGCACGGCGGTGGCGCGTTCTCGGGTAAGGACCCCTCCAAGGTCGACCGAACGGGCGCGTACATGGCGCGGCTCATCGCGAAAACCGTGGTGGATGCGCGCCTGGCCGAAGAATGCCACGTCGCTATCTCCTATGCGATTGGTAAGGCTGACCCGGTCGCGTTCCGCATCGACACCTTCGGCACCGGTCAGCACCCGGATTGGCTGCTCACCGACGCCGCCCAGGCGGTCTTCCCGCTGCGACCGGCCGCGATGATCGAACACCTGCACCTGCGTTCTCCGATCTACGCGAAGCTGTCCACCTACGGGCACATGGGACATGGTCTGAGCGAGTGGGAATGGACGCTGCCGTTTACCGACAAGCTCAAGACGGAGGTGAAGGACCGTGCTCATCAAGCAGCTACCCATCAGTGAGCTCGAGCCCGCCGACTACAACCCGCGTAAGGACCTGAAGCCCGGCGATGCGGACTACGAGAAACTCAAGCGGTCGCTGACCGAGTTCGGTTACGTCGAGCCGGTGATCTACAACCGCACCACCGGTCACGTCGTCGGCGGCCACCAGCGCCTGAAAGTGCTCGCTGACCTCGGCCATACCGATGTTGACTGCGTGGTCGTCGAACTGGACGAGACCCGCGAGAAGGCCCTGAACGTCGCATTGAACAAGATCAGCGGCGACTGGGATGAATCCAAGCTGGCCCTGCTCATCGCCGACCTGGACGCGGCCGACTTTGATGCTGAGCTCACCGGCTTCGACGATGACGAAATCCAGGCGATGATTGGTTCCCTCGACGATGACGAGGTCACCGATGACGGCTTCGATCTCACCGCCGCGCTCGAGGCCGCCTCCTTCGTCCAGCGCGGGGACATCTGGACCATCGGCAGGCACCGGCTGGTCTGCGGGGACGCTACCAACGCAGACGATGTCGCGGTGCTCATGGATGGCAAGAGCGCGAACCTGGTGCTTACCGACCCGCCCTACAACGTCGCCTTCGAGTCCTCCGACGGGCTCACGATCAAAAACGACGCGATGAAGGCCGACTCGTTCTACGAGTTCCTACTCGCGGCGTTTACCAACATGGCGGGTGTTCTCGACAAGGGCGGGTCGGCGTATGTGTTTCACGCCGACACCGAAGGGCTGAACTTCCGCAAAGCGTTCATCGATGCCGGGTTCAAGCTCTCCGGCTGCTGCATCTGGGTCAAAGACTCCCTCGTGCTGGGACGCTCGCCGTACCAGTGGCAGCACGAACCGGTCCTCTACGGGTGGAAGCAGGGAGCCAAGCACAAGTGGTTCGCTGACCGGAAACAGACCACGATCTGGAACTTCGCCAAGCCGCGAAAGAACTCCGACCACCCGACGAGCAAGCCGCTGGACCTGCTGGCCTATCCGATCCGCAACTCCACCCAGGCCAACGCGATCATCCTCGACACCTTCGCTGGCAGCGGTTCGACCCTGATGGCCGCCGAGCAGACCGACCGCATCGCCTACCTCATGGAGTTGGACGAGAAGTACGCCTCGGTGATCCTGCGCCGCTACGCCGAGGCGACCGGGGATGCGGCCGGGATCACCTGCCAGCGCGACGGCACCCAGTACGCCTACCTGGATCTGGTCAAACAGGTCGACCGCGACCGCGAATAAAACCCCGCAATATGCAGGGAAAACAGGGGCGTGAAACTGAGCCGTTGATGAGGGCAAAAACGACTGGATAAGCGGAAAAACGTATGGCTGTATGTACATGACCAAGCACCCCTAGACCTGGGGGAACCGAGCGAAAAGGACTGGTCATGAGTGAATTACACATCGAAATCAGCGAGCTCATCGCAGCCGGAGTCAACGTCTACGACCCCGAGGAAACCCTGCGGGTTGCCACAGCACGCGGCTACCAGCTGGTGGTGCGCGTGATCGAGCACGACCCGAAGCGTTTCCTCACCATGGTGGCCGCCTGGTTCGAGCAGGAGGTCGTGGCATGAGCATCCTCGCCTTCACCCCGCACAAAACGGGCAGGAAAAAGCTCGCCCAGCTTCTCGCCGATCACCTTGGCACCGAGGCCACCTATCTGGGCACGCCCTCGTTTGCCTACCAGATCGCAGACGCCACGCTGGATCGGGACTGGACCCTCTACCTGCCAGATGGCATCGAGGCGCAGGCCGTGCTCGAGGCCGCCCACAAGGCGGGCTTTGAAACCGCCGACCCGGGCGAGGTGGCGTTGACGGTCACGATGCCCACCACCGGGTGGAGTGAGCGCACTCGCGCCAACCTCGAAGCGCTCCTGGCAGCCAAAGGGCCACTGATCGCCAAGGCCCTGGGCATCCCGGCCACACCCATCGAGTTCAACGATGACGAGACCGTCTCGTTCCCGTGGTGTGAGTCGATTACGCCGGAGACGGCACGCGAGGCGGTGATCCCGCTTGTGGCCAGGCTCTGCCAGCGCGCCCAGGAGGCAACCCGGATCCGCTCCACGCCGCCAGCACCGGGCAATGACAAGTACACGATGCGCTGCTTCCTGCTTTCCCTGGGCTTCATCGGCCCCGAATACAAGCAGGCACGCCGCATCCTGCTGGCAGGCCTGGAAGGGGACGCCGCCTGGCGCACCCCGACGAGCAGGAAGGAGGATTGACCATGACTCCTGGCCAGCGGGTGCGCCTGATCGCCACCAGCGACCCGTACACGACGCTGCGCCCCGGTGTGCTTGGCACCGTGGCGTTCGTCGACGACCTCGGCACCGTCCACGTCGACTGGGACACCGGATCGAACCTGGGGCTCATCCCGGGCGAGGACTCCTGGGAAACCCTACCCACTGAAAAGCCCGAAAAATAGCGGCTCATCAGGGCAAATAGTGACTGGATATGCGGCACAACGTATGGCTGTATGTACATACCGAAAGCACACCACCTCAGGGAAGGACACAGCCATGAACCCCCAGCCACAGATGAGCATCGAAGAGGACACCACCCAGCACCTGGTCAAGGACGCGAACCGGCTCGGCTACACCATCGTCACCATCGACACCACAGACGACCTCGCGATCGAGATCCGCCCCGCAGCCCGCCTGCCGTACACCCCGCCCTTGTACCGGGATTGGCAGACCGGCCAGTGGACGATCCAAACCACCTCATACGGCTCCCTCGACCCGGAAGAGATCGAGAAGGTCACCGACGGCTACCGACGCGCCATTGCCATGGTCAGCGAACTGGCACCCCTGAACGCCCGCGACCTGGTGAACTACAGCATCACCCGCAACGCCTGACCTTTTGGCACCCGCAAACCCTGCCACGAGCGGGGTTTCCTCTCGTCACAAGCCTTGTTTCTCCACGGTTTTCTTAAGTGCTGTAGATCCCAAAAAATAGTGCCTGATCTGGGCAAATACGACTGGATAAGCGCCCGCACCTATGGCTGTATGTACATGACAAAAGAACAGCCCCTCAGGAAAGGACAACAGCCATGAACACCACCGAGAAGCTCACCACCGAAGCCCTGCAGATGCGCGTCGACTCCTACGGGGCGATCCTCGCCCACGGCGACTACACGCTGGCTTCTTTCGCGACCTGGACCAAGAAAGACGGCTACGGCAACAGCGCCCATGTCTACCGCCTCACCGAAGCTCCGATCGACGGCTTCGGCCCGAACGCACGCGGCCGCAGCGAATGCGCCCTGGAGCTCATCGCCGAGGCCGACCACCTTTTCGCAGACGCCGGGCACGCCATCGCCTGGGCCCTGACCCAGATCTAACCCACACCCCACCAAGGCCAAGGAGGACACCCGATGGACGCCACCAGAGAGCTGGTCACCAACCACCTGGAGATTCCCGCCGACGCGGTGGCCCACGGTGACATTCAGGCCGCCGCCGAGATCCCCTTCAGCGTCCTCGACGAGCTCGCCGAGGAGGTCGGGGCCGAGAAGATCCCGGTCCACACGCTCAGCCGCATCGGCTGGCACTACACCAAAGCCGACCAGATCATCGCCCTGGCCAGGCAGCGCGGCCTGTCCGATTGGCGCTACGGCGGCTTCGACACCGGCCAGGTGGTCGCCGACTTCCGCGCCACCTACTGCTAACCCGCCTGCCGCCCCGACCACGCAGACGGGCCGGGCCCTGCACGAACTGTTTCGCCCCACACGGTTGGGGCTTTTCTTATGCCCCGAGGAAGGAGCTGCCGCCACGATGACGAGCACGTATCAACCAACCCGGTTCATGGCAGACGGCTCCACCTACAACCAACGCAAAGCCGACTTCGCCGTGGCGTTCATTCAGGCGCTGCGCCACACCAAAGGCCGCTGGGCAGGACAACCGTTTAAGCTCTTGGGCTGGCAGGAACAGATCGTGCGCGACCTGTTCGGCACCATCAAGCCCGACGGCTACCGCCAGTTCACCACCGCCTATGTGGAAATCCCCAAGAAGCAGGGCAAGTCCGAGCTGGCCGCCGCGATCGCGCTGCTGCTGACCTGCGGGGACGGTGAGCAAGCCGCCGAGGTCTACGGGTGCGCGGCAGACCGACAGCAAGCCAGCATCGTCTTCGAGGTCGCCGCCGACATGATCCGCCAATCACCAGCCCTATCGAAGCGGGTGAAAATCCTCAGCAGTCAGAAGCGGATCATCTACAAGCCGACCAACAGCTTCTACCAGGTGCTCTCGGCTGAGGCGTACTCCAAGCACGGGTTCAACATCTCCGGTGTCGTCTTCGACGAGCTGCACACCCAACCCAACCGGGCCCTGTTCGACGTGATGACCAAGGGCTCGGGTGATGCGCGCACCCAGCCGCTGTACTTCCTCATCACCACCGCAGGCACCGACACCCACAGCATCTGCTACGAGCAGCACCAAAAAGCACGCGACATTCTGGCGGGCAAGAAACACGACCCCACCTTCTACCCGGTGATCTACGGCGCAGACCTGGACGATGACTGGACGGATGAAAAGGTCTGGCACAAGGCCAACCCCTCGCTTGGGGTCACGGTGCCGGTGGATAAGGTACGCGCCGCGTGCAACTCGGCGCGCCAAAACCCCGCCGAGGAGAACTCGTTTCGCCAGCTGCGGCTTAACCAGTGGGTGAAACAGTCCGTGCGGTGGATGCCCATGCACATCTGGGACGCCTGCGCGGACCCGGTAGACCTAGACGAGCTGGAGGGCAGGCCCTGCTACGGCGGGCTGGACTTGGCCTCCACGACGGATATCACCGCGTTCGTGCTCGTCTTCCCGCCCTACGGGGATGACGAGCAGTACCGGATCGCCCCGTGGTTCTGGATACCGGAGGACAACCTTTCGCTGAGGGTGGCGCGTGATCACGTGCCCTACGACCTGTGGCACGCCCAAGGCTTTCTGGAGACCACGGAGGGCAACGTGGTCCACTACGCCCACATCGAGCACCTCATCGAGCAGCTCGGCGAGAGGTTCGATATCCGCGAGATCGCCTTCGACCGGTGGGGCGCAGTCCAGATGAGCCAAAACCTCGACGATGCCGGTTTCACCGTCGTGCCGTTCGGGCAGGGCTTCAAAGACATGAGCCCACCGAGCAAGGAGCTGATGAAGCTCGCACTTGAAGGACGCTTGGCTCACGGAGGGCACCCGGTGCTGGCCTGGATGGTCGACAACATCCACGTACGCACCGACCCGGCAGGAAACATCAAACCCGACAAGCAGAAGTCCACCGAGAAGATCGACGGGGTCGTCGCCACCATCATGGCCCTTGACCGCGCGATCCGAGGCGGCAGCGCTCAGACGGGCGCGTCGGTGTACGACTCGCGCGGGTTGCTCGTCCTCTAACGCTCACGACAACGCAAAAGGAGGCCCCTGTGGGACTTTTCGACTGGCTACGCGGCACCAATGCCCGGCAGGTGTCGAACCACCAGCTGTCTTCGAGCTACAGCTTCCTGTTCGGTCCCACCAGCTCCGGACGCACGGTCACCGAACGCTCAGCGATGCAGATGACTGCGGTGTATTCGTGCGTGCGGATCCTGGCAGAAGCAATCGCGGGCCTGCCCCTGCACGTCTACCGCACCGAGAAAGACGGGTCGAAGGTCAAAGCCACCGACCACACGCTCTACCGGCTGCTGCACGATGAGCCCAACCCGGAGATGACCAGCTTCGTCTTCCGAGAGGCCCTCATGACGCATCTGCTACTGTGGGGCAACGCCTACGCACAGGTCATCCGCAACGGCCTCGATGAGGTCATCGGCCTGTATCCGCTCATGCCCAACCGGATGAGCGTAGGCAGGGACGATGCAGGCAGGCTCTACTACGAGTACCAAACCACCAGCGACGAACCCGCCGGTGAGTGGTCACGCATCCGGCTTTCACCTGCTGACGTGCTGCACATCCCCGGGCTCGGGTTTGATGGGCTGGTGGGCTATAGCCCGATTGCGATGGCGAAAAACGCGGGTTAAGGGTCAAAATGTGTGTCTGGCTCGGCGTGTCGCGGGGGTTAGATTTGGCCTTTTTGAATGCCGATTGAGTGGGTGTAGTCGGTGTCGATAGCGTTGTCGTAGAGGGCTGGGCGTCCTGTTTCGTGGTCGGCTTGGTTCTCGGTTTGGGTCAGGGTGGATACTTTGGCGAGTTGGCCCTGGCCCCAGTCGGACTGCCTGGCGATTCGTACTGGATCGTCAGGCAGTTCCGTTTTTAAGTAGAGCCACCAATCCAGCATGCGGCGTTGTCGTTCGCCTGATCTGCCGCGGTGGGTTCTGGCGAGCAGTTTGAGCTGGGCGTTGATGCCGCCTTCTAAGCTGTTGGTGGTGGATTTGATCCGCTCGGGCGCAAGGACTCCTGCTGGCGGGTTGAGGTAGACAAACAGCATCTCGGACCGCCAAAGATGGTTGAGGCTGTTGTAGGCCTTGCGCACGTTGTGGTGGGTCCACACGCGGGTCCATGCACCTGTTTTGGGGTCTTTGATCATGGTTTTCTCGTTCATCCATTCCCGGTAGATCGTTGAAAACTCGTGCAGTTGCACACCCCACGCGGCGGCTTCATCCAGTGTGGTGATCCGGGTCAGTTTCAGCGCAAGTCGGTAGATGGTGCGCCCGGCATCGGTGCGTGGGTTGGTGGTGGTGTAGCGGCGGACCACGCGTTGGGCGTGGACGAGGCAGCGTTGAATTTTCGTAGTCGGCCAGCACTTTTTGATTGCGCTGTATGCGCCTTGGCCGCCGTCGATGACGGCGATGAGTGGGGCTTCGATGCGTTCAAGCAGCAGTTGGTAGTCGCGGGTGGTTTCGTGTTTGCACCAGTGCCAGGCGATCACGTGGTCGATGGTCGCCGCGACGATCAGGCAGCCACCGGCGGTGTAGGTGCCATCGAGAAATACCTGGTCGTAGATCCGCTTGTGGTGGCCGGCGGTGGGGTCAGGCACATCAACGAGCCAGCACCACTTGAAGCGCCGCTTCATGGTGGCGCGGCTAACACCGTTTCGTTTGGCTAGGTCGTCGAGTGATATTGCGGTGGTGCAATGCTCGATGAACTGGGTGAACACTGCCGCGTTGGTGATGTCGTTTCGACGTTTGACGCTGGAGGCGCCGCATTGTTTGCAGCGCCATCTGGTGGTGCCTTTGCTGGTGGTGCCGTTGCGTTTCATTTCACCGCCGCAGTGGCAGCGTGGTTGGTTCTTCGACATTGCGACACCACACCACGCCGCGCATAGCACATCACGGCTGCCACACCGAGGATTTCCCGTCGGGGGCTAGATATATGCTTCCGGAGCATATACTTTCCGGAAACCTACAGGTCAATCCGTGAAAATCCGCGATTCCGGACACACTTTTTGACCCTTAACCCAAAAACGCGATCGGCATGGCCATGGCCACCGAAGACTACGGGGCGTCGTTCTTCGCCAACGGGGCCGCCCCTGGCGGGGTGCTGGAGCATCCGGGCACGATCAAAGACCCGTCTCGGGTGCGCGAGTCCTGGCAGCAAACCTTCGGTGGGGCCCGCAACGCCAACAAGGTCGCGGTACTCGAAGAGGGCATGAAGTACACGCCCATCTCCGTTAGCCCGGAGCAGGCGCAGTTCTTGGAGACCAGGAAGTTCCAGATCAACGAGATCGCCCGGATCTTCCGCATCCCACCGCACATGGTCGGCGACCTCGAAAAATCGAGCTTCTCCAACATTGAGCAGCAGTCCTTGGAGTTCGTGAAATACACGCTCGACCCGTGGGTCATCCGCTGGGAACAAGCCCTGACCAAGACACTGCTTAGCCCACGCGAGAAGCCGAGCGTGTTCGTGAAGTTCAACCTCGAGGGCCTGCTGCGTGGCGACTACGTCTCGCGCATGAACGGCTACGCGGTAGCACGCCAGAACGGGTGGATGAGTGCCAACGACATCCGCGCCCTCGAAAACCTCGACCGCATCAACCCTGCTGATGGTGGCGACGTGTACCTGGTCAACGGCAACATGCTGCCGCTGTCCATGGCCGGGGCCTACGCCACCGCGAGGCAGGAGGAACCAGCGGGGTTGGAGCCGTCAGAAGGCGGTTTGCCTCCTGGCGGGCCACCAACTGAACACAGAGTTGAAAGGAGGAGCCGGTGAGACGGTTCTGGAACTGGGAGCCACCCGCTCCCGACACATCTAACCCGGCAGGTAGTGATACCAGCCGGGTTTTGCGTATCAACGGGGTGATCGCTGAGGAATCATGGTTTGACGACGACATCACCCCGGCCCTGTTCGCCTCCGAACTGGCGGCAGGTTCCGGTGATGTGACGGTGTGGATCAACAGCCCAGGAGGCGACGTCGTCGCGGCAGCCCAGATCTACAACATGCTCCTCGACTATCCCGGACACGTGAAGGTGTGCATCGACGGGATCGCAGCCAGCGCCGCCAGCGTGATCGCGATGGCAGGTGAGGTCGTGTCGATGAGCCCGGTGTCGATGCTCATGATCCACAACCCGGCCACCCTCGCCGTCGGTGACGCCGACGAGCTGGGCCGGGCCATCGACATGCTCGCAGCGGTCAAAGAGTCCATCATCAACGCCTACGAGCTGAAAACCGGGATGAGCCGGGCCAAGCTCGCACGGCTGATGGATCAAGAGACCTGGATGGACGCACGAGCCGCGATCGCGATGGGGTTTGCCGACGACTACCTCACCGGCAACGCCCCTAAGGTCACCGACCCCGATGAGGATGAGGACGATGATGAGGAGCCGGACACGAAGGTACCGTGGCCGCCGAAGTCACAGAGCCCCGCCCCGCTGGCCGATACCGCCAGCGGGGTGTGTTTTGCCCGCAAACCTGCCGAGCAGCGCCTTGTCGCGCACCTGACCGACACGCCACGAGCTACCCAGCTACCGGTCCCAGCACTTGCACCACCTGTGGGGCGACGTGTGGTGGACCTGTATGCCGCCTTGATCAATCACACTCACCAACACTGAAGGAGAACCCATGTCTACGATGACGATTTCTGATCTGCGTACCCGCCGCGCCGACACCTGGGAGAAGGCCAAGGCCTTCCTCGACGAGCGCCGCGACACCACCACCGGCTGCCTGTCCGCCGAGGACGACCAGACCTACGCCCGCATGGAAGCCGATATCGACAAGCTCACCAACGAGATTGCCCGGGCTGAGCGCGCCCAGCGTCTGGACGCTGATCTTGCCCGGGCCACCCATTCGCCGCTGTTCTCGATGCCCGGCCAGACCGGAGATGAGAGCGAACCGTCCAAGATGGGTCGCGCTTCCGCGTCCTACAAGCGGGCCTTCTGGGACGCGATGCGCCTGAACGCCTCCCCAATGGAGGTGCGCAACGCCCTGTCCGAGGGGGTCGATTCCGAAGGCGGCTACCTCGTGCCGGACGAGTTCGAGCACACCCTCATGCAGTCGCTGGCCGACCAGAACATCATGCGAGGCCTTGCCAACGTCATCCAGACCACCAGCGGGGACCGCAAGATCCCGGTCGTATCCACCCACGGCAGCGCCGGGTGGCTCGATGAGGGCAAGCCCTACACCGAATCCGACGAGACCTTCTCCCAGATCACGCTCTCGGCGTTCAAGCTCGGCACGTTCCTCAAGATCAGCGAGGAACTGCTCGGCGATTCGGTCTTCGACGTCGAGGCCTACCTCGCCGCCGAGTTCGCCCGCCGCATCGGTGCCGCCGAAGAGGAGGCCTTCCTCGTCGGTGACGGCAAGGGCAAGCCGACCGGCATCTTCGATCCCACCGGTGGTGGCATCTCGGATGTGACCACCGCGAAGGCCGCAGACATCACCGCCGATGAGCTCATCGACCTGCACTACAGCCTGCGCGCACCGTATCGGGCCCGGGCAGTGTGGCTGATGAACGACGCCACCGTCAAGACCGTGCGCAAGCTCAAGGACAACCAGGGCCAGTACCTGTGGCAGCCAGCACTGGCCGCTGGTGCCCCGGACATGATCCTGGGCAAGCCCGTGCACACCTCCACGTTCGCACCCGAGATCAAGGCGGGCGCGAAGACCGTGGCGTTCGGTGACCTGTCCTACTACTGGATCGCTGACCGGCAGGGACGCTCGTTCAAGCGCCTGAACGAACTGTTCGCCACCTCCGGCCAGGTCGGTTTCCTCGCCTCCCAGCGCCTGGACGGCAAGCTCGTCCTGCCCGAGGCCGTCAAGATCCTCACCCAGAAGGCCGGAGCCTAAAACTCCCCGCACGCAACGAATAGGAGGTGGCAGCCATGAACCACCAGCTCATCGACCAGGTCAAAGCCAACCTCATCCTCGCCCACGACGCCGACGACGAGCTCATCGCCCACCTGGTGGCCGCTGCCACCTCCTATGCCACCGCCTACCAGCACCTACCCGAGGACTACTACGAGGCCCACGAGATGCCCGGTTCGACCCGGCAGGCGATCGTGATGCTCGCCAGTCACTTCTACGAGTCGCGTGACGGGTCCACGGCAGGGTTCTGGTCCGACAAACCCGATGCCGCCAAAGCCATGTGGGGCGCGGTGAACACGCTGCTGCGCCTCGAGCGCGAATGGAAGGTCTAACCCATGGCTGGTATCGGCAGTATGCGAGAAACCATCGACCTCATCACCCCCGTAGCCCGCAGGGACGCTGCGGGGTTCACCGCTAGCGCCGAGCAGGTGGTCGCCTCGGTGCGCACCTACAGGGAGATGAGGCACGCCAGCTCAGCGTGGGTCAACCGTGCCGCCTACACGCAGGCCACCGTCTTATTCCGCATCCGCACCATCCCCGGGCTCACCGTCTCGGAGGTCATGCAGATCGCCGCTTGCGATGGCCGCTACGTCATCGACACCGTCGAGCCCATCGGCGGCTACATCGAGATCCTTGCCCACCGTCTGCAACCGGAAGGAGCCCATCATGGCGCGCGTCCAGATCCGACTGCCCAATAAGTACATCGACGCACTCGAGGCCACCTCACGCCTGCTGGACACTGCAGCCGACGAAGTCTTGAGCGCTGGCGCGAACGTGGTCGAACCACGCATGAGAGCCAACCTCGCATCCGCGATCGGGCGGGCGACCACGATGCCGTCCCGCTCAACCGGCCAGCTCATCGGAGCCCTGGGTGTTACCAGCGTGAAGGTCAACAGCAAAGGTGCCCACAACGTCAAAGTCGGTTTCGCTGAAAACCGCCGCGACGGCAGGTCGAACGCGCTCATCGCCAACGTGTTAGAGCACGGCAGGAGCAACCAGCCCGCACGCCCGTTTCTGGCACCGACACGCTCCCAGACCAGGCGGGGTGCGGTGGAGGCGATGAAAACCGTGCTGGCAGCCAAACTCGACGGGATCACACCATGACCATCCCGCTGCTGGAAACCCTCACCACGATCGCTGACCAGCTTGATCTGCCCATCGCGGTGAGCCTGTTTAGCGCCTCGCCCGCACCGGACACCTATCTAGTTGCCACCCCGATCGCCGACACGCTGGAAGTGTTCGCCGACAACACCCCACACGTCGAAATCGAAGAAGTCCGCCTCTCCCTGTTCACAGCAGGTAACTACCTCACCTGGCGGGACACGCTCACCCGTGCTCTCGTCGACGCGGGGCTGGTGGTCACGGCCAGACGCTACATCGGCTTCGAGGACGACACCGGCTACCACCACTACAGCTTCGATACCAGCTGCCACCACCCGTTTTAACGAAAGGACGCAATCCCCATGGCCACGATTGGTCTTGACAAGCTCTACTACGCCACGATCACCGAAAACCCCACCACCGGCGAGGAAACCTACGCCAGCCCGAAGCCACTGGCCAAAGCGATCTCAGCGGAGTTGTCCGTCGAAGTCGCCGAGGCAATCCTCTATGCCGACGACGGGCCCAGCGAGATCGTCAAGGAATTCAAATCCGGCACGCTCACCCTCGGCGTGGACGACCTGGGAGCAGAAGCCGCAGCGGCACTGACCGGCGCAACCCTGGATGCCAACGGGGTACTCATCTCGTCCTCGGAAGACGGCGGCACACCGGTAGCGATCGGGTTCCGTGCCGCACGCTCCAACGGCACCTTCCAGTACTTCTGGCTCTACCGCGTCAAGTTCGCCCTACCAAGCACCACGCTTGCCACCAAGGCCGACTCGATCACGTTCTCCACCCCGAGCATCGAGGGCACCATCCTGCGTCGCAACAAGCCAGACGCGAAGGGCCGTCACCCGTGGAAAGCCGAAGCCACCGAAGGCGACCCCAAGGTCAAGGCCGAGATCATCACCGGCTGGTACCAGTCCGTCTACGAGCCCGCCGCCACCAGCCCCGGCAAGTAAAGGAGCACCCCCATGACTGACACACCATCGCGTGACACCGCTCGCAGTGCGACCGTGACGATTGGTGGGAGCGAGTACGAGCTGGTGCTCACCACCAAGGCCACCCGGCTGATTGCTGAGCGCTACGGCGGGCTGGACAACCTCGGCACCGCGTTGGAGACCTCCGAGGACCTCGGTCAGACACTGACCGAGGTGATCTGGCTGATCACACTGCTGGCCAACCAGTCAGTGCAGATCCACAACCTCACCCACCGCGACAACCCGCGCCCGCAGTTGACGGAGGACGAGGTGGAGCTGCTGACGGTTCCTGCCGATATCGCCGACTACCGGGGTGCGATCGCTGAGGCACTGCAGCGAGGCACCCGCCGCGACATCCTCACCGAGCCAGCCCCAAAAGCGAGCCCGGCAGCGGACGGATAGTCGAATCCGACCGGGCAGTGTTCACCCGCCTGACCTACATCGGTTTAGCCCACCTCGGCCTGAGACAAGACGAGGTGGGCCTGATGGTCTTTGGTGAGCTCCTTGACCTGGTGGACTGCTGGCGGATCGAGACAGGACGAGCGAAACCAGCACGGGTGTGGTTCATCGACGACATCATCCCGACCGGCATCTAACCCCACTGACAGGCAGGTGAATCCTCATGGCTGACTCATCGTTTGGTCTCAAGATCGGTCTGGAAGGTGAACGCGAGTTCAAGCGGGCCATCACCGACATCAACCGTGAAATGCGGGTGCTGGGCTCGGAGATGAAACTGGTGGCCTCCCAGTTCGACAAGAACGACAAGTCCACCCAGGCACTGGCCTCCCGCAACCAGGTGCTGACCAAAGAGATCGAGAACCAAAAGTCCAAGATCGAGACACTCAAGGCCGCACTCGAGAACTCGGCCGCGTCGTTCGGGGAGAACGATTCGCGCACGAAGAACTGGCAGATCCAGCTCAACAACGCCGGTGCCGAGCTCAACGAGCTGGAAAAAGAGCTCAAGGCCAACAACGATGCGCTCGGCGAGTTCGGGGACGAGGCCGACGGGGCAGGCGATGATGCGAAGGACGCTGCCAAGGGCGCCGGACGCTTGGAGGACGCGGTCGATGATCTCGGCGACGAGATGGACGACACCGGGGATAAGACCCGCGTCTTCGGTGACGTGCTCAAAGCGAACCTGGCCGCCGAGGCGATCGTCGCTGGTGTCAAGGGCATCGGCAAGGCGATCGCGAGTATCGGCCGGGGTATGGCCGATGCTTTGAAGGACGGGGTGGAGTACAACGCCCGCATGGAGCAGTACACCACCAGCTTCACCACGATGCTCGGCGATCAGGCCAAAGCCCAACAGCTGGTCAACGACCTGAAAACCCAGGCCGCGAAGACCCCGTTCGGCATGGGCGATCTCGCAGGCAGCATGCAAACCCTGCTGGCCTTCGGCATCAGCCTGGAGGATGCGAAGAAGCACCTGATGCATATCGGTGACATCTCCCAAGGTGACGCGCAGAAGATGGAGTCACTGACCTTGGCGTTCGCCCAGATGTCCTCGACGGGCAAGCTGACCGGCCAGGACCTCAACCAGATGATCAACGCCGGGTTCAACCCGCTGGAGGAGATCTCCCGCAAGACGGGTAAGTCCATCGGCGAGCTGAAAGAGGAGATGGCCAAGGGCGCGATCAGCGCGGACATGGTCGCTGACGCGTTCGCTTCGGCAACCGAGGAAGGCGGCCGTTTCCACGGGGCGATGGAAGCCCAGTCGAAAACCTTCACCGGCCAGCTGTCGACCATGCGCGACGGCATCGACAACCTCAAAGGCCTGCTCGCCCAAGGTCTGACCGACGCGCTGGCTGGCACGGTCATGCCGATGGTCAACGGATGGATCGATGAGCTCACGGCAGCCTTCGAACAAGGCGGAGCCCCGGCATTGATCGACAAGCTCGGCGAGATCCTGCAAGAAGCACTCGGGTTCATCGCCGAGCAGCTGCCAATGGTCGTCGAGACCGGCATGTCGATCCTGACCGCGCTGCTCGAAGGCATCATCGAGGTGTTGCCGTCGGTTGCCGAGACAGCGGTGATGCTCATCGTCGCACTAGTGGAGGCGATCATCGAGGCGCTGCCGTCACTGTTGGAAGCAGCCCTGCAGATCATCACCACCTTGGTCACCGGGATCGGTGAGGCACTCCCGGAGCTCATCCCGGCGGCCGTGGAGATGATCGTCGCCCTGGTCCAAGGCCTGGTCGATAGCCTGCCGATGATCCTAGAGGCGGCGTTGCAGCTCATCCTCGGGCTCGCCCAGGGTCTGCTGGAAGCGATCCCGGTGCTCATTGAGGCACTGCCGCAGATCATCACCTCGATCGTGGAGTTCCTGGTCGGGGCGATCCCGCAGATCATCGAGACCGGTATTGCGTTGTTGACCTCCCTGGTCGACGCGCTCCCGGAGATCATCACCGCGATCGTGACGGTGCTGCCACAGATCATCACCGGCATCATCACCACGCTGCTGTCGGCCCTGCCGCAGCTCATCGAGGCTGGCGTCAAACTGCTCACCGCGCTCATTGGGGCGCTGCCGCAGATCATCAGCACGATCGTGGCCGCGCTGCCGCAGATCATCGCAGCGATCGTCTCGGCGATCGGTGGGGCGATCCCGCAACTGGTCATGGCAGGCGTTGAGCTGCTGACCGCGTTGATCACGAACCTGCCGCAGATCATCTCGACCATCGTGGCGGCGATCCCGCAGATCATCACCGGAATCGTTGGCGCGGTCGGTCAAGGGGTCGGCCAGATGGCCTCTGCTGGCGCGGACCTGGTGCGCGGCTTGTGGAACGGCATCCAGTCGCTGGCAGGCTGGCTCTGGGACAGGGTTACAAGCTGGTGTTCTGACATTTGGGACGGCATCACCGGCTTCTTCGGCATCAACTCGCCGTCCAAGGAAATGGCGTGGGTCGGTGACATGCTCACCCGAGGCCTGGCCGGAGGTATCGAAGACACCGGCGACCGCGCCATCGACGCAGCTCAAGATGTTGCCGCTGACACCCTGGCGGCCATGGGTGAGCTCACCAGCGGTATCGACGTTCCCATCACCACCAGCCTGGACCCGGTCGATCTGGCCCCAACCCACCTGCAACCACCGCCTGCAACCACCAGCCACAGCGCTGTCGGCCAAGAGGCAGGGCGCGCAGGAGAGGTGGCGGGCATCGTCGACCAGACCGCCCGGGCACTGCTGGAGGCCATGGACATCAAGGTCGTGCTCAACGACGGCACGCTGGTGGGCAAACTCGCCCCCGGCATCAACCGCCAGCTGGCTCGTATCAACTCCCACCACACGGTGCTCGCCACTGGAGGAGGTGTCTAATGCACGGTTTCACTCTCGACAAGTCAGTGTCCTCGACGTCGCTGGGCCTGCGGCTCACAGGCCCGGTCGACCTGCCGGTCGCCGAGCGGGTCACCGACGATATTGAGGTGGCGGGCAGAGCCGGGACGCTGACCCGCCTGGGCGGCTGGCATGACACGTCGATCACGTTGCCGCTGGCGATCACAGGCGGCCTGGCCGCCTACCACAAGGCCGCACTGGCGCTGGAGCGGGCGGCGACCATTCACCTGTCCCACCAGCCCGGGGCGTTCCACAAGGTCAAACACGCCTCCATTAGCCCACTGCGCGCGGACATGTCCTCGTGGGGCTTTTTCGAGGCGCACCTGGTGTGCGAGCCGTTTAGCTACCTCGATTCTGGGCTGACCACCCACACGCTCACCGCCTCCGGACAGATCACCAACCCCGGTCTGGTGGATGCGGCACCGATCATCACGATCAAGGGCACCGGGGCGTTGACGCTGACGATCAACGGAACTACCTACCGCGTCCAGTCACCGGCAGGGCAGATCACCCTGGACTCGGCCCGGCTTGTCGCACACGTCGCGGGCCGGGTGCAAACCGACGCTCTGACCGGCACGTTCCCACTGCTTACCCCAGGGGTTAACCGGGTCACCCTCGGTAGTGGCGTCTCCAGAGTCGAGATCACCGGGAACTGGCGAAACCCCTAACCCGGCCCATTTCTTTGCTCCTCAATGCGCCCGTAGCCGTTTTGCTCTCGGCTGCGGGCAAAACGTCTGTGAAAGGAACCCCACCGATGCTTACCGTGCATGCCTCGACTGCCACCACGTTCACCGCCACCGGCGAGGGTGTCCTCGACCCTGAACTCATCGACGCCCGGGTCGTGGAGGAGCTCGGCGGGGCCTACCAGCTGACCGTCACCTACCCAGCCGATGGGCCGCTGGCCTCGAAGCTTGTAGTCGAGGCGATTATCGCAGCCCCTGTTCCTGGCACCACCATCCGGCAGGGGTTTCGTATCCACGAGGTCACCACGAGCCTGGACAGGCTGTTGGAGGTCACGGCCTTCCACCTGTTCTACGACCTGGCAGGCAACTTTATCGCCGACACGTTCGTGGTCAACAAGACTCCTAAGGCGGCCCTCGACCAGCTCCTTGGTGCTGCGACCACGAAGCACCGGTTTACCGCGACCAGCTCCGATACGGCCACCAGGGCCTCTGCGCGTGTGGTGCGAATGAACCTGGCCGCAGCGATCATGGACCAGGGCTCGGACAACACGTTCGCCTCCCGGTGGGCCGGAGAGCTCACGCGCGATAACTGGCACATCCACCACGCCGCCACACGCGGCGCAGATCGTGGTGTCGTGATCCGGGATCGCAAGAACCTCACCGGCTACACCTCGACCATCGATCTGACGAGCGTGGTCACCCGGATTGTGCCGGTCGGGTTTGATGGGATCACCCTGCCCGAGCTCTACGTCGACTCGCCACACGTGGATCACTACGCGATCCCGCATATCAAGGTGATGCGCTACCCGGACATCAAAGCGATCGCCGACGCGGAGAACCCCCGTGAGGACGAGGTGCCCCTGCCGCAGGCGCACGCGCTGCTTCGTCAAGCCGCCAAGGCCGAGTACGCCACCAACCACGTCGATACGCCTGCCGCGAGCTACACCGTCTCGTTCGTTGATCTCGCCTCGACGAGCGAGTACGCCGACCTCGCTGAGCTGGAGACCGTCCTGCTGGGCGACACGGTGACCGTCCAGCACGCCGACCTGGGCGTGTCCCTTTCTGCACGGGTTGTCGGCTACGAATACGACCCGCTCCGGCAGGCGTATGTCTCGGTGGAGTTGGGGTCGGTTGCAGGGAAGTTCACCTCGATCACCCGCACCATCACCACCGCGCAGACGGCCGCCCAGATGGCTGCTGATCTCGCTGGCGTAGCGCTGGCATCAGCGGACGGGAAATCCACCAACCATTACGGGCCGAAACAGCCCGCTGCCGCCCGCCTTGGGGACACGTGGTTCAAGGACAATGGCGAGAGCATCGAGATCTGGATCTACCAGCTCACCGACACCGGCGAGCCCGGGTGGGTCGCCCTTGCCACGGACCTCAACCATGCCCAGGTCAGTGCTGAGCTTGCTGAGGCTCGCGCTGAGGTGGAGGCAGCGAAAACCGCTGCAGAAGAGGCCCAAGCCGCCGCTGCCGCTGTCGGTGCTCGCCTCACCGAAGCCGAAGCCGAGATCGGCCATGCACGCGAGGCAGCCAGCCAGGCCGAAGCCACCGCGCAGCAGGTGCAACAAGCCGCCGCCGGTATTGATGAGCGGCTCGGCCAGGCCGAAGATGAACTCGACCAGGCTGTCACAGCGGTAGCGGGACTGGATTCCCAGTTGGCGACCACCCATCAGATCGCCTCCCAGGCTGCTCGTGAACTCGTCACCCTGGATGCGCGCCTTGACGGTATCGACCAGCAGGTCGGTGATCTCGCGGCTGATGCGCAAGAAGCACACAACGCTGCTGCCGCCGCTGCCAACCAGGCTCAGCAGGCCTCAACCCGGGCCGCCCGCGCGGCAGGCATCGCGGACGGCAAAGCAGATGTGCTCATCCAAACTGGCGCGCCAGCGCAACAGTTCCAGAAAGCCACCACCTTGTGGATCGACACCACCAGTGGGGCGAACACCCCGAAACGGTGGAACGGAACTGCGTGGGTGGCCGTGACAGATAAGACCGCCCGCGATGCGGCAACCCGCGCCACCCAAGCATCCAGTGCAGCGACCACGGCACAACAACGCGCCGATGCGGCCTACAGTCTTGCCGAAACCAAACCCTCCGACGCCCAGGTGCGCCAACTGGCAGATCAGGCGCAGCAGGCAGCGATTACGGCAGCGAAAGCGGACGCGAAAGCGAAAGCCGACCAGGCCAAAGCCGACGCGCTCAAAGCTGCTGCCAGTGATGCGTCCACGAAAGCTGATGCCGCGAAAGCCCAAGCCATCGCTGCAGCCAGCCAGGACGCGGCAGCCAAAGCGAACAAGGCTCTCGCTGATGCGAAAGCAGCCCTTAACGCGGCACTGGCCGCAGCCCGAGCAGAAATCACCACCGAGATCCAGAACTCGGCGAACGGGAAAAACACCATCACCCTGTCCACGGCCAGCCCGTCCGGGTCGGGCAAACGGGTTGGGGATACGTGGTGGCGGCGCTCTGGTGGAGTGATCATCGGTCAATGGTCGTGGGATGGCACCACGTGGCTGGCAACCCAGCTCCGCCACGAGGTGATCGCCTCAGTTGATGTCAACGCACTGCTGGTCACCGGCACCGCACGGATGAACGAAGCGGCGGTCAAGAAGATCATCGGTGATGCGGCGTTCTTCAAGCAGCTCACCACCAACAGACTGTTGGTGTCGAGCCCGGACAACATCATCCCGGGAGGCGATATCGCACCCGAGCCCGTGTGGTGGCCAGCCAGCCTGCAACGGGTCACAACTGACCCGCCACCGGGCTACGAAGCATGCCTGGAAACCAGCGCAGGACAAGGCACCGTTCACTTAACCTCAGATGCGAGTCGGCTCGTGCCCGTGACCCCAGGTGCCGTGTATGCCGTGGAAGTGTGGCTGCACGCAGATAAACCAGACTCGCGGTTCTATCTGGATCTGCGTAACCAGAAGGGCGCACACGCAGGAACCGCTGGAGAAGTGGTCAACGACGGCGACCACGCCACCGGTGGCGGCGTACACGCGATCGCCAACCAGCTCGTTCCCACCACGTGGACGAGGTTCTCGTGCCGCTACACCATGGCCAAAGACACGACACAGATCCGGCTCGGTGCTGCCTTCTTCAATCACCCCAACGGCACTGAGCATAGCGCGGTGATCCGTATCGGCGGAATCCGTGTGCGTGCCATGAGCGGGGCGACCCTGATCGAGGATGGGGCGATCACGACCGACAAGATCGCCGCCGGTGCGATTACCGCTGCCACCATCAAGGCAGGGGCCGTCACCAGTGACAAACTCACCATCGCCAACGGGTTCATCACATCGGCCATGATCGCAAACGCCGCGATCACCGACGCGAAAATCGCCAACCTGTCAGCGTCGAAGATCACCACCGGCACGCTCGCGGCTGCACGGATCGCGGCCGGGTCGATCACCAGTGACAAACTCACGATCGCTGATGGGTTTATTAAGACGGCGATGATCGCTAACGCGGCGATCACCGACGCGAAGATCGGTTCGTTGTCGGCCTCGAAGATCACCACCGGCACCCTGTCGGCTGCCCGGATCGCGGCCGGGTCGATCACCAGCGACAAGCTCAGGATCGCCACCGGGTTCATCCAAACCGGAATGATCGCGGATGCAGCGATAACCTCGGCGAAGATCGGTGCGCTCGACGCGGGCAAGATCACCACCGGTGTGCTTAGTGCTTCGCGTATCGGGGCGCGGTCGATTACGGCGGACAAGCTCGCAACCAACGCCATCCAGGTGGGGCTGGCGGGGTGGACGAACTCCATCCGCATCAGCCCCACGCAGATCGCCTGGTACAACGGGTCCACGCTGGAAGGGACCATCACCTCGTCGGGGATGCGGTTCTACTACGGCTCTCGCTTCATCGGGTGGACCGGGCAGCAATCGAAAGCCGGTGCAGCGGACATCCGTGGTATCTCGAACTCGTTGGAATACACCGGCGACTACATCAGCTGGTCGTACAAAACGACGTCGACGAGCACCACCTACACGACCATGCTCACCCTGGACCCCAGGGGCAAGTTCTACGGCCAGTCGGGTATCCACCTCGGTGCCGCGCTACGCACCCACGGACACGACTTCTACACCCAAGGCAACCGCATCATCATCCCGCAAGACTGCACCCTCAACGGGGTCGGCACCTACCCCGGCTGGGCAGGAAGTAGCGGCAAATCCAAGGTCGTGTTCCACACCAACGACCTGTACGTGATCAGCGGCAACACCTTCTACAACATGACCAGCGTGTTCAACCGAGTCAAAGACCTCATGTCACGGATGAACTCACTGATCTCGCTGCTGAACCAAGGCTGGGTGAAAAACATCAACAGTGGCGCAAACGGCAACATCACCTGGAATTACTTCAGCAACACCGGGCTGTCGTCCATGTCGACCACGTTGAGCTAACCGAACAGAAAGGACCACACATGCGTTTCCTCCTACCGGCACACCAGATCCGTCCCTCGATCGCGCTGCTTAATGACATGCCGTTGACAGGTAGCGCGTCTCGGGCACGCAGCAAACTCATCCGGCTCCTCGAGCAGGCCTATGCCAGCTTCGCCGAAGACGAATACGAGCTCGTGCGCGCCCACGCTGTGTGCGATGAGGACGGTCAACCCGTCATCGATGCCGACGGGACCCTCACCCTGGCCAACCCGGATCACGCCACCGGGTTCCACACCCAGCACCAGGCGCTGTTGGCCCAGCGCGTCGAAGTCGAAGGCCCCACCTATGAACATCACGGCCACGACGTCGTCGGCTTCCTCGACGCGCTGGAGATGGAACTCTCCGGCAGCGCGGCAGCTGCCTACGACGCGCTCTACGACGCCATCACCGAATCCCTCGCCGGGGGTGAGTAGCACCCATGAGCACCCCAATCGATACACCCGTGACCGGTGAGGACGACGAGGAAGGGATCGTCGAGGTCATCGGCAGCGGCCCGAAAGCCCTCCACACTGTCTCGGCCACCCCGGCCACTGATCAACCGCCTGCCGCGCCCACCGAACACACCGGGACGATCGACCTGTACGAGCCGATCCTGGACATCCTCACCAGCCCGGAACTCTAACCCCAAACCGCACTCCCAACAGGCCCACACCACTTCGGTGCGGGCCTTTGTCGTGTGCCCACAAACGGGAAGGAACCCACTTTCTATGTCGCTCAAAGCTATCTGGGCCACGATCCAAACCGGCCTGGCCGGGGTCGGGGCCGTCATCGGCGCGTTCCTCGGAGGCCTCGACGGCCTGGTGTACGCGCTCATCGCCTTCATCGTATTCGACTACATCACCGGCGTACTCGCCGCGATCGCCGAACGCCGCGTCTCCTCAGCCATCGGATTCCGGGGCATCTCCCGCAAGATCCTCATCTTTACCCTGATCGGACTTGCCCACCTGCTCGACGTGCACGTCATCGGAACACCCGGAGCACTACGCACCGCCACCGTCGTGTTCTACCTGTCCAACGAAGGCATCTCCCTGATCGAAAACGCCACCCGGCTCGGGCTGCCCGTACCAGCCCACATCCGCCGCGCCCTGGACCTGGTCACCCGTGACGTGACCGGCAAACCCGACCTCGAACACCACCCCAACCAAACCACCACCTCAGCAGAAAAGGAGAACCTCTGATGAAGAACTGGGCCACCCTCGAAGCCGACGAAAACCGGCTGATGAACAAGCACTACAGCGCCGGACGAAGCGGACGGAAGATCAACAAGGTCATCATCCACCACAACGCAGGCAACCTCACCATCAAGTCCATCTGGGACGTGTGGCAGACCCGCCAAGCATCCGCCCATTACCAGGTCGACTCCAACGGTCGCATCGGCCAACTCGTGTGGGATCGCGACACCGCCTGGCATGCAGGCAACTGGGATGCCAACACCACCTCCATCGGTATCGAACACGCCGACATCTCCTCCAAGCCCTGGCGCATCTCCGAGGCCTGCCTCGACAACGGTGCCCACCTCGTCGCGGCCATCTGCCACTACTACAAGCTCGGACGACCCGTGTGGGGCAAGAACGTGTTCGGCCACAAGCATTTCTCTTCCACCGAATGCCCGGCCTCCCTTGCAGGAAGCCAGCATGCGGCCTACATGGCACGCGCCCAGTACTGGTACGACCGCATGAGCGGCACCAAGCCCGCCCCGACACCACCGGCAAAGCCCACACCGCCCGCACCCAAGCCCTCCGCCAACATCGACGCTCTGGCTGATGCGGTCATCCGTGGAGACTACGGCAACGGCGAGGAACGCAAGCGCCGACTCGGCGGCAACTACGCCGCCGTGCAGAAACGCGTCAACGAAAAGCTCGCCGGACGAAGCCCCGCCAAGCCCTCCGTCAACATCGATGCCCTCGCTGATGCGGTGATCCGTGGAGACTACGGCAACGGCGAGGAACGCAAGCGCCGACTCGGAGCCAACTACGCCGCCGTGCAGAAGCGCGTCAACGAGAAGCTCGGCATCGGCTAACCCACACGAGAACACTCTCTGGCCCCGTCATCACCTTCATCGAGGTGGTGGCGGGGCCCTTTTCTGCGTTTGCGCAGCTGGTGTTTACCGCAGGTCTTCGAACGGGTCGATGACGGACTGCACTCCACAGCTCGGGCAGATGAACGCGATACGGATTCCTTCACCTTCGCCTGCAACAAACGGGTCAGGGACACAATCTGAGCCGCATTCTGAACAGGTTCAGTACGACTGGTCGTCGAGAAACACCGGGAGTTCACCGTCGTCGTCAGTCATCTTCACCCGCCCTTGCTCTGGTCACGGTTCACACGTCGATGGCTCCAGATTGTGAATTGAGCAAAGAATAGCTGCCTTATCCGAATAGAGGCGCAGATCCCAGACATGGGTGCGAACTCGGCAGGGAGGCTTTGTTTCTGCTGTCCGGTTTCGTCTGGTGCAACCGGCGTATGGGCGACCACCTTTCGCCTCGTTGCCAGGAGGGCCTGCTCATGGCTCTGAACCAGACTGATCGCCATCACATCCAGATGATGCGCGCTGCAGGAGTTGCCTACTCTCGTATCGCCGCGCACCTGGACCTCAACGCCAACAGCGTCAAGACCTATTGTCTGCGACACGGCATCACCGTCGACCCTGCCGTTGAGCAGGTCACGGACCCAGTTGGAGTGTGGTGCTTGCACTGCTGCAAGCCAATCGAGCTCCGGCAAGGATCGAAGTTCTGCTCCACTTCCTGCCGACGAGCCTGGTGGGCCACCCACCGCAGAGTGGTCACCGAAGAACTGGTCTGCGCGAACTGCCACCGACAGGTCACTGTGGCTCGCACGAACCAGACGAAACGCAAGTACTGCTGCCACCCGTGCTACATCCAGCACCGTTTCAACACCCGTGGCGGTAAACGATGAACATGGCAGCCGAGCTGACGGCTCATCACCAGCTCACGCAGGTCAAGCAGCTTCTCGAACGCGGCATCCTCACCCCACGCGAAGCCATCACCGTGTGCCAGCGCCTCGACGCCCCAGATGCGCCACTGGCCGCCCTACAAAGAGCCAGTTTCGTTGACTATCTCGAGGGTTTGAGTGATGTATGGATACAACCTGAAACCCTGTCTGACTAGGAGAAATACCTTGAAGAGAATGGAGCAAATCACCCCGCCACCGATCAGTGCTTCTCCGCTTGTGAAAGTGGCAGCGTATGCCCGCATCAGCATGGAAACCGAGCGCACACCGCTGAGTTTGTCCACCCAAGTTTCCTACTACCAGCAACTCATTCACGACACTCCTGGCTGGACGTTCGCCGGAGTGTTCGCCGATTCTGGAATCTCTGGAACCACCACGCATCGACCCCAGTTCCAAGAAATGCTGGCCCTTGCCCGGGAAGGGGCAATCGACCTGATCCTCACCAAGTCGATCTCGCGCTTCGCTCGCAACACCGTCGACCTGCTCGAAACCGTTCGCGAGCTGAAAGACCTCGGGGTGGAGGTGCGATTCGAAAAAGAGAACATCTCCTCAACCAGCGCTGACGGAGAACTCATGCTCACCCTGCTGGCGTCTTTCGCGCAGGCAGAATCAGAGCAAATCAGCCAAAACGTGAAGTGGCGCATTTGGAAAGGCTTCGAAGAAGGAAAAGCGAACGGCTTCCACTTGTACGGTTACACCGACTCCGCTGATGGCACCGACGTGCAGATCATCGAAGAAGAAGCAGCCGTGGTGCGCTGGATCTTCGCCCAGTACATGAAGGAGACCTCGTGCGAAAAGATGGCCGCGCAGCTCATCGCCGACGGCAGGGTTCCGCATCTGGCTGACAACAAGTTGCCCGGCGAATGGGTTCGTCACATCCTGAAGAACCCGCACTACACCGGCGACCTCCTGTTGGGGCGATGGTCCACTCCGGAGGGTAGACCTGGACGAGCAGTGCGCAACACCGGCCAGTTGCCCCAGTACCTGGTGGAAAACGCGATCCCCGCGATCATCGACCGCGACACTTTCGTCGCGGTCCAAACCGAGATTGCACGCCGACGTGAACTCGGGGCCCGGGCGAACTGGTCCATAGAAACTGTGGCGTTGACGTCGAAGATCAAATGCGTGTCCTGCAACTGCTCGTTTGTGCGCAACGTACGCAATCCGAAAACCCAAAACTCGATCTCCACCGAGCACTGGATCTGCACCGAACGGAAGAAAGGCCGCAAAACCGGATGCGGCACCTGCGAAATCTCTGACACGGCGCTCAAAGGCTTCATCGCTCAAGTTCTGGGTATCGAGGCCTTCGACGAGGATGTGTTCAACGAGCGTATCGACCACATTGACGTGCAGGGAAAAGACCATTACACGTTTCAGTACACCGATGGCACCAGCAGCTCGCACACGTGGCGACCAAACCTGAAGAAGAGCTCGTGGACCCCAGCAAGAAAAGCCGCCTGGGGTGAACTCGTGCGTGCCCGCTGGGCCGAAGCCAAAAGGCTCGGGTTGGACAATCCACGGCAAGCACCAACACCGCCAGAAGCATTGGCGAAGTACCGGGCCGTGGCCAAGGCAGAGGCTGAGCGCCTGCGCGCCGAGCGAGGCGAACGCTAAATGGCCCGCACCGTCACAGCAATCCCCGCCACCCGAGCGCTCCACACGGGTGCTCCACTTGGACAGACAACCCTGCGCAGGGTCGCCGGGTATGCCCGCGTGTCCACCGACCACGACGATCAGGTGACGTCCTACGAAGCCCAAGTCGACTACTACACCCGCTACATCAGCGACCACGCGGGCTGGCAGTTCGTCAAGGTCTATACCGATGAAGGCATCACCGGTACCTCAACCAAACACCGCGCTGGGTTCCAGCAGATGGTGACCGACGCGCTCGACGGCAAGATCGACCTGATCATCACCAAGAGCGTGTCCCGGTTCGCCCGCAACACCGTCGACTCGCTGACCACCGTTCGAGCGCTTAAAGACAAAGGCGTGGAGGTCTTCTTCGAGAAAGAAGGCATCTGGACCTTCGACGCCAAAGGCGAGCTCCTCATCACCATCATGAGCTCGCTGGCGCAAGAAGAAGCCCGCTCCATCTCGGAAAACGTCACCTGGGGGCACCGCAAACGCTTCGCCGACGGCAAGGTCACCGTCCCATACTCTCGGTTCCTTGGATACGACAAAGGTGAAGACGGAAGCCTCGTCATCAACCCCGAGCAAGCCAAAACCGTGCGCCGGATCTACAACATGTACTTAGGCGGCATGTCCATCGGAACGATCGCCCGCACCCTCACCGACGAGCCAGAGACCTTCACCGCTGCAGGCAACAAGACCTGGTATTACCGATCCATACGAGCGATTCTCACCAACGAGAAATACAAGGGTGACGCTCTCCTGCAGAAGTCGTACGTCGCTGACTACCTGACGAAACGTCAAGTCATCAACCAAGGCGAAGTGCCCCAGTACTACGTCACCGCCAGCCATGAGGCGATCATCAGCCCCGCAGTGTGGGACTTCGTCCAAGCCGAGATAGCTAAAGGCGCTAGGGATCAGCGAACCCAGCACCGCACCCGCCCCTTCTCATCGACCTTCGAGTGCAGCCAGTGCGGGCACTTCTTCGGCTCGAAAACCTGGCACGCGGGCAGTAAGTACGAAAAGGTCATCTGGCGGTGCGGCCACAAATACGCAGGCCAGGACAAATGCGCCACCGGGCACATCAGTGATCAGCGACTCAAGGACATGTTCCTGGAGGCCATTCGCCTTCGATTCGGCTCACCGACCGACACCGGTGTCAGCCAAGCCGTTCTCGACGCCCTCGACACAAGTGACCTGGAGGTTGAGGCCGCCGGGCTTCTCGCTCAGATCAACGAGGTGGCAAAGAAGCTCCAATCGATGATCGCCCACAATGCACGAGTCGCTCAAGACCAGCAAGCCTACGAGAAGGCGTTCAACGCTAGCCACGAGCAGCACCAGGCGCTGTTAGCTGAGCACGCTGCCGTGGTCGCCGAGATCCAGAACAAGAACAACCGACTGGCCGCCTACCACTACTACAGGGAAGAGACCGCCAACCTTGATCTTGAACAGTTGGTCTTCAGCCCATACCTCTGCGTAGCTTTGCTCGAAAAAGGCACCGTCGACGTCGACGGCAACGTCACCTTTCAATTCCGCGACGGCAGCACCCAAGTAGTCGCCATCAAGCCATCAGATGGCGCATAGCACCATACCCGCCGTCGGTCCCTCATCACCCCGGAGAGGCGAGCAGTCAACTAAGATCTGGGCATGAGCTTTACTGCAACAGTTTTACGTGTGCTGGTTGCTTCGCCTTCCGATGTTCCTGAGGCTCGTGACGCCGTTGAGAGCGCAATTCATTCATGGAACAGCCGCCATGCTGCTACGCGAAGTATCGTGCTACTCCCATGGCGTTGGGAAAGCTCTTCTGTGCCCCTATTGGGTGATCATCCACAGTCAATCATCAATGAACAAGGGGTCGACGGGGCCGACATCATCGTAGCGTTGTTCGGCAGCCGTCTTGGTTCTCCCACTCGCGAAGCGGTTTCAGGAACCGTTGAAGAGATCGAGCGTGCCGTCAATAGCGGGAAGCCAGTGCACCTGTACTTCTCAACAGCTCCACTACCGCACGACGTAGACACCTCTCAATTGGACGGGCTTCGTCAATTTAGGCAGGAAATAAGCGAGCGGGGTCTGCTTGGCGAGTTTGACGATGCGCGCCAGCTTGAAAGCCAGATCTGGGCAGCCATTGAGCTTGACTTGGCCAGGATGGATACGTTCACGGCAGCGAGTCAAGACACTCCAGTCGGTGTCAGGTTCCGAGTCGCCTCCAACAGCGAGCGGTTGCAAACAGGCATCGACAAGTCCGGTAAGGCGAAGTATGAAACTAAGCGCTGGTACGAAGTTACCAATACTGGTGATCTCGCTGCTGAGTCGGTGACCTTCGAAGGCCAAGCTGCATCGGGTCTTATGAGACTCCTTGTGGATAATCAGCCAGTCACGCTGGAACCTGGAGTCATCTGGAAAGTGCCAGTCCTGCATTCGATGAACACCGCAGGCACAAAGCTCATCGTGCACTGGGTCGAAGATAACGAGCAACAGTCAAAGTCGTTCGACGTCCAATAGCGCACGAGGTTACGTAAGTGAACCAGTCAGGCGGCTAAATCGTAGTTCGCGCGCGTTTGTATCCAGCGTGGCATGAAAGTTTCATAAACGGTGGTGGAGCGGGGAGCATCCTTCGGGATTTCCAGTACCTGAGCCATGATTCTGGAAACTTCAGCCGGGGTGTAGAACTGGCCCTTGCTCTTGCCGGACTCTGTCGCAAAATGCCGCATGAGGTACTCATACGCATCCCCGAGCAAGTCGTCACCTTCAGCACGCGAACCAGTGAAGTCGATGTCCTGGAAGATGCTAATGAGGTTGGTCAGGCGATCCTGCATCGCCTTGCCTTCGCCCAATTTGTTTGGGTCATCGAAGTCGGCGTTGTTGATCACGCCCTGCAGGTCGTTCTCCTCAGCCAGCCGGCGGATGGCGATGTTCATCCTCTCGCCGATGTCCGGGGCACCCTTCACGGCAACCAGATCATCGAAAGAGCCACCCTCGGGAACCTCGATCAGGCTGTAAGGATCGCTCTTGGCCTTATCCGAGACGTACTTTACGAAGAGCAGCGTTAGGACGTAGTCCTTGTACTGGCTGGCGTCCATGCCGCCGCGCAGCTCATCGGCACTCTTCCAGAGGGAGCTATAAAGATCAGACTTTTTGAGAGCCACTACCATGCCACCACCTTCGGCAGCTTGGCCACTAACTTCTTACCCTGGGCTCTTAAGGTCATATGCTGTTCGTCTCCTCCACTGAACGTGGTTAATCTTCTAGTTAATACCGACATTACTGACCGACTCAGACACGAATGCCGGGCAGTACCCGTCGAAGAGGTTCAATCAGGGTTCCGAGGGATTAATGAGCCTCTACGGCGTGCAGCTGCCAATGGTGCAATTATACTTTGACCAGGTGTTTTATAAATCGTTTGATGGTTACAGTCTAGGCGCCCATTACATTTTCGGTTCGCTCGTGCGTTCGCCCTACCCCGTCCCCTAAAGGTCTATCCACTCCAGTGTGCGCAGATTCTGCCCGCCGCAAGGGGGTCGCGGATACATTCCAGCGCATGCACACAACCAATGACACCCCCGACCTGGATGGCTACGTGGGCTGGGTTGTTGATGACCTCAAATGGGGAACGTTGCAGGACTACCTCGGCACCGAGGAGGAAGCTCGCGAGCTCTCTTCTCGGACCGGTGGCGGTCCTATCTACAAGCGAACTTGGATGCGCCTAGCGTGAGTACGGTGAACCGACAGCAGCCTCCACCCCACGTAAAACGTCAGTACAGAACGCCAATTTGTGGGTAAGGGGTAGAACGTAGGCTCACATAGCGCGACAGGCTCCCATCTTCTTCTATTCTAAGGGGAGGCAACCTCTCACCTACGTGCTGGCGTATCCACTACTTCGAGTTCATGTGTGGAGGGTGTCACTCGGAGGGACACGCCCTGGAAGTCCCTGAGGTCGGATAGAAGGAGACGAATTCCCCGTTGTTTCATCACTCACAGAGAAAGCAGGCTTAGCCTGCAGGGTCCGGGCAATTTTGCCCGATGGAATGAAGAGTCACCGCCGCGCCGGCGGGATAGGGGATGCGGACGTTTTTGTCCATTAACGGGTTAAGTAAAGAAAAGTGTGTCTTTTCCGGGCGTGTTGCGGTTATTTGATCCAGCCTTTTTGGATGCCGAGGTTGTGTTGGTAGCTGGTGTCGATGGCGGGTTAAGGGTCAAAATGTGTGTCTGGCTCGGCGTGTCGCGGGGGTTAGATTTGGCCTTTTTGAATGCCGATTGAGTGGGTGTAGTCGGTGTCGATAGCGTTGTCGTAGAGGGCTGGGCGTCCTGTTTCGTGGTCGGCTTGGTTCTCGGTTTGGGTCAGGGTGGATACTTTGGCGAGTTGGCCCTGGCCCCAGTCGGACTGCCTGGCGATTCGTACTGGATCGTCAGGCAGTTCCGTTTTTAAGTAGAGCCACCAATCCAGCATGCGGCGTTGTCGTTCGCCTGATCTGCCGCGGTGGGTTCTGGCGAGCAGTTTGAGCTGGGCGTTGATGCCGCCTTCTAAGCTGTTGGTGGTGGATTTGATCCGCTCGGGCGCAAGGACTCCTGCTGGCGGGTTGAGGTAGACAAACAGCATCTCGGACCGCCAAAGATGGTTGAGGCTGTTGTAGGCCTTGCGCACGTTGTGGTGGGTCCACACGCGGGTCCATGCACCTGTTTTGGGGTCTTTGATCATGGTTTTCTCGTTCATCCATTCCCGGTAGATCGTTGAAAACTCGTGCAGTTGCACACCCCACGCGGCGGCTTCATCCAGTGTGGTGATCCGGGTCAGTTTCAGCGCAAGTCGGTAGATGGTGCGCCCGGCATCGGTGCGTGGGTTGGTGGTGGTGTAGCGGCGGACCACGCGTTGGGCGTGGACGAGGCAGCGTTGAATTTTCGTAGTCGGCCAGCACTTTTTGATTGCGCTGTATGCGCCTTGGCCGCCGTCGATGACGGCGATGAGTGGGGCTTCGATGCGTTCAAGCAGCAGTTGGTAGTCGCGGGTGGTTTCGTGTTTGCACCAGTGCCAGGCGATCACGTGGTCGATGGTCGCCGCGACGATCAGGCAGCCACCGGCGGTGTAGGTGCCATCGAGAAATACCTGGTCGTAGATCCGCTTGTGGTGGCCGGCGGTGGGGTCAGGCACATCAACGAGCCAGCACCACTTGAAGCGCCGCTTCATGGTGGCGCGGCTAACACCGTTTCGTTTGGCTAGGTCGTCGAGTGATATTGCGGTGGTGCAATGCTCGATGAACTGGGTGAACACTGCCGCGTTGGTGATGTCGTTTCGACGTTTGACGCTGGAGGCGCCGCATTGTTTGCAGCGCCATCTGGTGGTGCCTTTGCTGGTGGTGCCGTTGCGTTTCATTTCACCGCCGCAGTGGCAGCGTGGTTGGTTCTTCGACATTGCGACACCACACCACGCCGCGCATAGCACATCACGGCTGCCACACCGAGGATTTCCCGTCGGGGGCTAGATATATGCTTCCGGAGCATATACTTTCCGGAAACCTACAGGTCAATCCGTGAAAATCCGCGATTCCGGACACACTTTTTGACCCTTAACCCTCGATGGCGGTGTCGTATTCTGCTGGTGCACCGATGTCATTGGTAGTGGCTGTGGTGTTGTGGGTGATCAGGTCTGTTGCTGTGGAAAGTGCGTCTTGACCCCATCGTTGGTCCCTGGCGATCTTGACCGGATCGTCAGGGACTTCTGTATGTAGATACAGCCACCAATCCATCACTGTGCGTTGATGCGGTAGTGATAGTCCGCGGTGTCTGCGGGCTAGTTCTTTTATGGGGGCGTTGATGCCACCTTCGAGGCTGTTTGTTGTTGCTGCAAGGTTGTCGGGGTCGATGGTTGTTGGTGGGGGTTGCAGGTAGGTAAACAGCAGGTCTCTGCGGTGCAGAGATAGCAATGATTGATAGGCCGCTCGGACGCGTTGGTGGGTGTAGACCTTGGTGTAGGCGCCGGTAGCAGGGTCTTTGATGGTGGTTTTCTCGTTCATCCATTCCCGGTAGGTGTGGTCGAATTCGTGCAGGTGGGCGACCCATGTGGATGCTTGGTCAAGGTCGGTGATGCGAGTGAGTTTCAGGGCTAGGCGGTAGAGGGTTTTGCCGGCATCGGTGCGGGGGTTGCTGGTGGTGTGGCGGCGGACTGTTCGTTGGGCGTGGACGAGGCAGCGTTGGATGCGTGTTGTTGGCCAGCAGTGGTGGATGGCTGATTGGGCACCTTGTCCGCCGTCTGTGACTGCGATTAGTGGTGCGGCAATGGGGCGTAGGAGTTCGGTGTAGGCGGCGGTGGTTTCGTGTCTGGCCCAGGTCCAGTTGATGACGTGGGTTTTACTGGCTGCGATCAGGAGGCATCCGGACTTTAGATAGGTCGCGTCGAGGAAGATTTGGTCATGGATGCGGAATGAGTCGATGGTGGGTGTGGGGATGATCCACCAGCACCATCGGAATCGGTGGTGCATGGTTTGCCTGGTTACGCCATGGTGTGCGGCGAAGGTGGTTAGAGATTGGGTGCCGGTGGCCCATTGGATGAACAAAGCCATGGTGGCGGTATTTTTGTTGTGGGTTTGGGTGTTGCGGGTAAAGGAGTGTCCGCAGTGGGTGCAGCGCCAACGGGTGGTTGATTTGCTGGTGGTGCCGGGGCCTGACCCCCGGAAAGTAGACACGTCGGGGGTTAGCTATGCTGCTTGGGTCAGTGTAGCTGATGTGAGTGCTTCGAAGTCATTGGGGGCTAGAAGGTTGCACCAGGAGTGCCGTCTGCGGGTGTTGTAGCGCATGCACCATCGAAAGACTTCCTGCCGGCAGATAATGGGATTATCAAAGACTTTCCGATCACGTAGCACTTCACGTTTTAAGGTGGCGTTAAATGATTCTGCCAGGGCATTATCGGCACTAGTTCCCACCGCGCCCATGGATTGGCGTACACCAAGTTGGGCGCAGTGGTCCCTAAACGCCTGTGAGGTGTACACACTTCCATGATCAGAATGGAAAATAGCCCCGTCAAGGCTTCCGCGGACTGTGCTGGCATGGGACAAAGCCTCGATGACCAGTGAGACACGCATGTGGTCTGCGAGTGCATAACCTGCAAGTCTTCGTGAATAGGTGTCAATGACCGTGGCCAGGTACATGTTCTTACCGCCCTTACACGGCAGGTAGGTGATGTCGCCTACATAAACACGGTTCGGCTCGTCAGCGGTGAATGTACGGCCTACTAAATCTGGCATGACACGGTGACCAGGCTTGCGCCGGGTGGTGATGCATCGACGCCGTTTGCTAAAGCCTTTTAGCCCCATGGATTTCATGATGCGCGCAACCTTCTTATGGTTGATCGGGCCGAAGTCCGTATCGTCGTTGAGGCTTGCAGCGATGCGTTTAGCACCATAAAGCCCGTTCTCATCATCAAAGATGGCCTTGATTCTTGCACCAATAAGGGCATCGGAACATATCTTTAACCTGCGATTTTCGTGGGTGTTGACCCATTTATAAAACGAGGAGCGATTGAGCTTTAACACATGGCACATCCGCTTGACCGAGTACTCGGTTCGGTGGTCATAGACAAACTGGAAGCGGATCACCAGCGTGTCTCTTCGGCAAAATATTTCGCGGCCTTGCGCAGAATATCGCGTTCTTCGCGCAGCTTCGCGTTCTCTTTTTCTAGCTGGCGGATTCGCTCGGAATCAGTCGTCTCCTTGGCGTTGTCGCGCATGGCCTTCGTGCGGGCACGTTTGCCGGTGCCGTATTGCTGAAGCCAGGAGAAAAGCGAGGAACGATTGACTCCAAGCTCTGCTGAAGCCGCGTGAAGTGAAAGGTCCTCATTGTTTTCATAGAGGGCCACAGCATCACGTTTGAACTGTTCGGAATACCTAGGCATGGTGGTAGATTACCTTTCTTCCCAACCCAACCGGGCTGGATATCAGGTGTCTACCAAACAGGGGTCAGGTCCCCGTTTTTCTTTGTGTTGTTGCCGCATAGTGGGCAGCTGGGGCGGTTGGTGGTCATCCTTTAATCCAACCGGTGTGCGGTTAGCACAAATGTGGCCGGAGGTGCGGGATGGTGTGGGTAATAGCTTTCGGGGAGCTATTCTTTGGTGATTTGTGGTGTGTGGTCTGGGGTTATGGTGGCATGCGGACACACTTTTCTTTACTTAACCCCCATTAACCCCTCATCAGCTAAATCGGGGGTTAAGGGTCAAAAAGTGTGTCCGGAATCGCGGATTTTCACGGATTGACCTGTAGGTTTCCGGAAAGTATATGCTCCGGAAGCATATATCTAGCCCCCGACGGGAAATCCTCGGTGTGGCAGCCGTGATGTGCTATGCGCGGCGTGGTGTGGTGTCGCAATGTCGAAGAACCAACCACGCTGCCACTGCGGCGGTGAAATGAAACGCAACGGCACCACCAGCAAAGGCACCACCAGATGGCGCTGCAAACAATGCGGCGCCTCCAGCGTCAAACGTCGAAACGACATCACCAACGCGGCAGTGTTCACCCAGTTCATCGAGCATTGCACCACCGCAATATCACTCGACGACCTAGCCAAACGAAACGGTGTTAGCCGCGCCACCATGAAGCGGCGCTTCAAGTGGTGCTGGCTCGTTGATGTGCCTGACCCCACCGCCGGCCACCACAAGCGGATCTACGACCAGGTATTTCTCGATGGCACCTACACCGCCGGTGGCTGCCTGATCGTCGCGGCGACCATCGACCACGTGATCGCCTGGCACTGGTGCAAACACGAAACCACCCGCGACTACCAACTGCTGCTTGAACGCATCGAAGCCCCACTCATCGCCGTCATCGACGGCGGCCAAGGCGCATACAGCGCAATCAAAAAGTGCTGGCCGACTACGAAAATTCAACGCTGCCTCGTCCACGCCCAACGCGTGGTCCGCCGCTACACCACCACCAACCCACGCACCGATGCCGGGCGCACCATCTACCGACTTGCGCTGAAACTGACCCGGATCACCACACTGGATGAAGCCGCCGCGTGGGGTGTGCAACTGCACGAGTTTTCAACGATCTACCGGGAATGGATGAACGAGAAAACCATGATCAAAGACCCCAAAACAGGTGCATGGACCCGCGTGTGGACCCACCACAACGTGCGCAAGGCCTACAACAGCCTCAACCATCTTTGGCGGTCCGAGATGCTGTTTGTCTACCTCAACCCGCCAGCAGGAGTCCTTGCGCCCGAGCGGATCAAATCCACCACCAACAGCTTAGAAGGCGGCATCAACGCCCAGCTCAAACTGCTCGCCAGAACCCACCGCGGCAGATCAGGCGAACGACAACGCCGCATGCTGGATTGGTGGCTCTACTTAAAAACGGAACTGCCTGACGATCCAGTACGAATCGCCAGGCAGTCCGACTGGGGCCAGGGCCAACTCGCCAAAGTATCCACCCTGACCCAAACCGAGAACCAAGCCGACCACGAAACAGGACGCCCAGCCCTCTACGACAACGCTATCGACACCGACTACACCCACTCAATCGGCATTCAAAAAGGCCAAATCTAACCCCCGCGACACGCCGAGCCAGACACACATTTTGACCCTTAACCCACATTTTGACCCTTAACCCTAAATCGGGGACTAAACGGCAAAAAGCACGGCCCGAAAGCCGTGCTAAAAAAATTTGTACCCCGTACGGGATTTGAACCCGTGTTACCGGCGTGAGAGCTGCCGGCGTCCTAGGCCGCTAGACGAACGGGGCGCGTGCGCCACATGATCGGCGCGCGTGCTTTTGCAAGCAGCAAGAAAGAACTCTACACAGTAGTTCCTTTACCTACCTAATCCGCAGGTGGCGTGGCATTTTTCAGCCACGCCGGAGCAGCACCTACAGCGCACGCAGTTCCGCGACCTTCTCTTCCAGCACCGCGACCAACGGGTTGTCCGGAATCCGCTTGGCCGCCACCTCGCTCACCGCGCCGTACCACCACTGCTGCTTGTCCTTACCGGAGTTGAAACGACCCCACAGCTCGTCGCCGATCTCGGAGTGGTCGGCCAGAATCGAAAGCAAGTTGTGCAGCTTGTCAGCCACAGAAACAATCACGGAGCCCTCATCGGCGCCGGAAAGGTGCGCCAGGTAAGCATCGGAGCGTTCCTGCCAGTCAGTGATGCTGTCATCCTTCGTCACGCCCAGCACTAGCTCCACCACGCGATCGCCGAAGTCCTCCCGCATCTGCGCCTCGGAATACTCCTCCGGCACGTCCTCCAAAATGTCGTGGAACAGCGCAGCAATCAGCACGTCTTCGTCATCCGTAACCGTGCTGGCCAGGTGCATCACGCCGAAGATGTGAGAAACATACGGAATGTCAGTGCCCTTGCGGGTGTGGTTACGGTGCGCGTACGCCGCCACGTTGATGGCGCTCAGCAGTCGCGGCGAAGTCGCCACATCCAGCAGCTGCGCACCCACTTCTGCGCGAGTCGTTGCGTCAGTCATCGTCTACCTTCTTTCCAATCAGCCCGGCACTTCCGGGAACACTCTTGACTATAAGAATCCCCGGACACCCTCCTTCGCGTGTCCTTGTTCGATTTCTTTTCCGACGCCCCCAGTCCGCACCGCTACAAACTCCCACCTACCAGGTATCTTCAGTAGCTAATGAGTGTTGAAAACCCCAGAACGAACGCCCCTCAGATGAGCGCATCGTTCCCACCCTCGGAGGGCAGGTCACACCGGCACTGCCCTCTGAGGCGTACCACGAGGAAGTCGTGCGGGAGCACCGCTGGCTGGAACCCTCAACTTGGAAGGTCATCGCCAAGCGTCTCTATTTCGAGGTTTTCTTCAACGCTTTGCTAGACAAAGGCGCCACGCTGAGCTTCTTCACACTGCTCACCGGACTGCCGACTTTGCTGGCCTTTTATGCGATCATCACGCTGTTCCTTGACCAAAACCGCAACCAGGTCACGGAGCTCACCGACGAATTCATTGATAAAACATCCCACCAACTTTCCAGACAATGCGCAGAGCATTGTCTCCACGGTCATCGGCTCTACGGAGCAATCCATCGTCATGCTGGTGATCAGCGTGCTGCTTGCCCTGTTTTCCTCGTCGGCGTACCTCCGCGCATTTTCCCGTATGTCCAACGAAATGTACGGGCGGCGCGAAGGACGTGGCCTCATCAGGAGGTGGACGACCATGTGGGCAGTCACCCTTGTTCTGGTGATCGGACTGGTCTTCATCGCGGGCGCATACTTTCTTCGGGAGGATATCGCCCGGCCACTGCTGGACAAGGTCGCCGAGCCGCTTAGGATACAGGGCTTCACCACCTTCGTCCTGGAGCACTTCCTGCCGGTCTGGCAGTACCTTCGCTGGCCAGTGATCTTCTTCGTGTCGGCGATCCTCATCGCCATCCTCTACCATGTCGCCCCGAACGTGCGCTTCGGGCGCGTGCGGTGGCTAACGGTGGGCTCCACATTCGCGCTGATCAGCATAACTATCGTCGGCCTGCTGCTACGCGCCTATCTAAACAACTTCGGTTACATCGGTATCTACGGCGCGCTGGGAGGCATCATCGTCAGCCTCCCTCGGCTTGGTCTTAAGCAACTCCCTGCTGCTCCTCGGCGTGAAGCTGGATGCGGAGATCGCCCGCACGCGCGAGCTGCAGTGGCATGGAATCCGAGCGAATCATCCAGGTTCCGCCGCGCTCCTCCGCAGCGGTGGAGAGCTTCAGCCACCTCCACGACAGCATTGAGGAACAGTCTTCGCAGTTGCGAAACGAAGCGGCGTCCAAAACACTAGCCCCTGCCCTGCACCCGACCAGCGAGTTCACCGCAGGCACCATAGAATCGGGAACTATGAGCCACGAACTGAACTCCACCACCGTCGGCGGCCACGTCCGCGCCGCCGTAAGCACCCCGCCCCAGCACGCTTCCACCCGCAAGTTTTGGACCGGCCTTTCCCGCAATATCCAAGAGCGCATCGCCGACGATTGGGAACGCACCCGCGAAGCCTACGCCGCCACCCGCCAACAGCATTACTTTTCCGCCGAGTTCCTCATGGGCCGCGCGCTGCTGAATAACCTCCACCAACCTCGGCCCCCCCCCCTGGTGGAAGAGGCTCAGGCCGCCACCCGGGAGCTCGGCCACGAGCTCGCGGACGTCCTAGAAATTGAAAACGATGCCGCCCTGGGCAACGGTGGCCTGGGTCGCCTGGCCGCCTGCTTCCTGGATTCCGCCGTCACCCAGGATTACCCCGTCACCGGCTACGGCATCCTTTACCGCTACGGCCTGTTCCGCCAGTCCTTCGACAATGGCTTCCAGGTGGAGCGCCCGGACCCGTGGCGCGAAGAGGAATACCCCTTTACTATCCGCCGCGCCTCCGACCAGCTAGTCGTTCACTTCGACGACATGAAGGTCCGCGCGATCCCCTATGACATGCCCATCACCGGCTACGGCACCCGCAACGTGGGCACCCTGCGCCTGTGGAAGGCCGAGCCGTGGGAGGAGTTCGACTACGACGCTTTCAACTCCCAGCGCTTCACCGATGCCATCATCGAGCGCGAGCGTGTCAGCGACATCTGCCGCGTGCTCTACCCGAACGACACGACCTACGAGGGCAAAGCTGCGCGTGCGCCAGCAGTACTTCTTCACCTCCGCCTCCCTGCAGGCGATGATCCGCAGCCACCTGGCCCACCACGGGGATCTGAAGAACTTCGCGGACTTCCACTCCGTGCAGCTGAACGATACCCACCCGGTGCTGGCCATCCCGGAGCTCATGCGCCTGCTGATGGACGAGCACGGCATGGGTTGGGAGGAAGCCTGGGAGATCGTATCCGACACCTTCGCCTACACCAACCACACCGTCCTCACCGAGGCCCTGGAGCAGTGGGACCAGCAGATCTTCCAGCAGTTGTTCTGGCGAGTGTGGGAGATCATCGCCGAGATCGACCGTCGCTTCCGCATCGAACGCTCGGCGGAGGGGATTGATGGCGTCACCATCCAAAGAATGGCCCCGATCCAACACGGTGTGGTGCACATGGCGTGGATCGCCTGCTACGCCGCGTATTCCATCAACGGCGTGGCCGCGCTGCACACAGAGATCATCAAGCGCGAAACCCTCGCCGATTGGCACGCGCTGTGGCCCGAGAAGTTCAACAACAAGACCAACGGTGTTACGCCGCGCCGCTGGCTGCGGATGATTAACCCTCGCCTGTCTGCGCTGCTTACTCGCCTTTCTGGTGATGACGCCTGGGTCACCAACCCGACAACCTCAAGGAACTGCGCAGCTTCGCCTCCGACCCGGCGGTCATGCAGGAACTCCGCGAGATCAAGGCCGCCAACAAGCACGACTTCGCCGAGTGGATCGCCGAGCGCCAGGGCGTGGTCATCGACCCGAACTCCATCTTCGACGTACAGATCAAGCGCCTGCATGAGTACAAGCGCCAGCTACTGAACGCCCTGTACGTGCTGGACCTGTACTTCCGCATCAAGGAGGACCACGAGCGCGACCTGCCGCCGCGCACCGTCATCTTCGGCGCGAAGGCTGCGCCGGGCTACACGCGGGCAAAGGCCATCATCAAGCTGATCAACGCAATCGCGGACCTGGTGAACAACGATCCGGTCGTTTCCCCGCTGCTGAAGGTCGTGTTCGTGGAGACCATGATTCTGGAAACTTCAGCCGGGGTGTAGAACTGGCCCTTGCTCTTGCCGGACTCTGTCGCAAAATGCCGCATGAGGTACCTCATACGCATCCCCGAGCAAGTCGTCACCTTCAGCACGCGAACCAGTGAAGTCGATGTCCTGGAAGATGCTAATGAGGTTGGTCAGGCGATCCTGCATCGCCTTGCCTTCCAATTTGTTTGGGTCATCGAAGTCGGCGTTGTTGATCACGCCCTGCAGGTCGTTCTCCTCAGCCAGCCGGCGGATGGCGATGTTCATCCTCTCGCCGATGTCCGGGGCACCCTTCACGGCAACCAGATCATCGAAAGAGCCACCCTCGGGAACCTCGATCAGGCTGTAAGGATCGCTCTTGGCCTTATCCGAGACGTACTTTACGAAGAGCAGCGTTAGGACGTAGTCCTTGTACTGGCTGGCGTCCATGCCGCCGCGCAGCTCATCGGCACTCTTCCAGAGGGAGCTATAAAGATCAGACTTTTTGAGAGCCACTACCATGCCACCACCTTCGGCAGCTTGGCCACTAACTTCTTACCCTGGGCTCTTAAGGTCATATGCTGTTCGTCTCCTCCACTGAACGTGGTTAATCTTCTAGTTAATACCGACATTACTGACCGACTCAGACACGAATGCCGGGCAGTACCCGTCGAAGAGGTTCAATCAGGGTTCCGAGGGATTAATGAGCCTCTACGGCGTGCAGCTGCCAATGGTGCAATTATACTTTGACCAGGTGTTTTATAAATCGTTTGATGGTTACAGTCTAGGCGCCCATTACATTTTCGGTTCGCTCGTGCGTTCGCCTACCCCGTCCCCTAAAGGTCTATCCACTCCAGTGTGCGCAGATTCTGCCCGCCGCAAGGGGTCGCGGATACATTCCAGCGCATGCACACAACCAATGACACCCCGACCTGGATGGCTACGTGGGCTGGGTTGTTGATGACCTCAAATGGGGAACGTTGCAGGACTACCTCGGCACCGAGGAGGAAGCTCGCGAGCTCTCTTCTCGGACCGGTGGCGGTCCTATCTACAAGCGAACTTGGATGCGCCTAGCGTGAGTACGGTGAACCGACAGCAGCCTCCACCCCACGTAAAACGTCAGTACAGAACGCCAATTTGTGGGTAGGGGTAGAACGTAGGCTCACATAGCGCGACAGGCTCCCATCTTCTTCTATTCTAAGGGAGGCAACCTCTCACCTACGTGCTGGCGTATCCACTACTTCGAGTTCATGTGAGGGTGTCACTGAGGACACGCCCTGGAAGTCCCTGAGGTCGGATAGAAGGAGACGAATTCCCCGTTGTTTCATCACCACAGAGAAAGCAGGCTTAGCCTGCAGGGTCCGGGCAATTTTGCCCGATGGAATGAAGAGTCACCGCCGCGCTTGGCTGATAGGGATGCGGACGTTTTTGTCCATTAACGGGTTAAGTAAAGAAAAGTGTGTCTTTTCCGGGCGTGTTATGTATATTTGATCCAGCCTTTGGATGCCGAGGTTGTGTTGGTAGCTGGTGTCGATGGCGGGTTAAGGGTCAAAATGTGTGTCTGGCTCGGCGTGTCGCGGGGGTTAGATTTGGCCTTTTTGAATGCCGATTGAGTGGGTGTAGTCGGTGTCGATAGCGTTGTCGTAGAGGGCTGGGCGTCCTGTTTCGTGGTCGGCTTGGTTCTCGGTTTGGGTCAGGGTGGATACTTTGGCGAGTTGGCCCTGGCCCCAGTCGGACTGCCTGGCGATTCGTACTGGATCGTCAGGCAGTTCCGTTTTTAAGTAGAGCCACCAATCCAGCATGCGGCGTTGTCGTTCGCCTGATCTGCCGCGGTGGGTTCTGGCGAGCAGTTTGAGCTGGGCGTTGATGCCGCCTTCTAAGCTGTTGGTGGTGGATTTGATCCGCTCGGGCGCAAGGACTCCTGCTGGCGGGTTGAGGTAGACAAACAGCATCTCGGACCGCCAAAGATGGTTGAGGCTGTTGTAGGCCTTGCGCACGTTGTGGTGGGTCCACACGCGGGTCCATGCACCTGTTTTGGGGTCTTTGATCATGGTTTTCTCGTTCATCCATTCCCGGTAGATCGTTGAAAACTCGTGCAGTTGCACACCCCACGCGGCGGCTTCATCCAGTGTGGTGATCCGGGTCAGTTTCAGCGCAAGTCGGTAGATGGTGCGCCCGGCATCGGTGCGTGGGTTGGTGGTGGTGTAGCGGCGGACCACGCGTTGGGCGTGGACGAGGCAGCGTTGAATTTTCGTAGTCGGCCAGCACTTTTTGATTGCGCTGTATGCGCCTTGGCCGCCGTCGATGACGGCGATGAGTGGGGCTTCGATGCGTTCAAGCAGCAGTTGGTAGTCGCGGGTGGTTTCGTGTTTGCACCAGTGCCAGGCGATCACGTGGTCGATGGTCGCCGCGACGATCAGGCAGCCACCGGCGGTGTAGGTGCCATCGAGAAATACCTGGTCGTAGATCCGCTTGTGGTGGCCGGCGGTGGGGTCAGGCACATCAACGAGCCAGCACCACTTGAAGCGCCGCTTCATGGTGGCGCGGCTAACACCGTTTCGTTTGGCTAGGTCGTCGAGTGATATTGCGGTGGTGCAATGCTCGATGAACTGGGTGAACACTGCCGCGTTGGTGATGTCGTTTCGACGTTTGACGCTGGAGGCGCCGCATTGTTTGCAGCGCCATCTGGTGGTGCCTTTGCTGGTGGTGCCGTTGCGTTTCATTTCACCGCCGCAGTGGCAGCGTGGTTGGTTCTTCGACATTGCGACACCACACCACGCCGCGCATAGCACATCACGGCTGCCACACCGAGGATTTCCCGTCGGGGGCTAGATATATGCTTCCGGAGCATATACTTTCCGGAAACCTACAGGTCAATCCGTGAAAATCCGCGATTCCGGACACACTTTTTGACCCTTAACCTCGATGGCGGTGTCGTATTCTGCTGGTGCACCGATGTCATTGGTAGTGGCTGTGGTGTTGTGGGTGATCAGGTCTGTTGCTGTGGAAAGTGCGTCTTGACCCCATCGTTGGTCCCTGGCGATCTTGACCGGATCGTCAGGGACTTCTGTATGTAGATACAGCCACCAATCCATCACTGTGCGTTGATGCGGTAGTGATAGTCCGCGGTGTCTGCGGGCTAGTTCTTTATGGGGGCGTTGATGCCACCTTCGAGGCTGTTTGTTGTTGCTGCAAGGTTGTCGGGGTCGATGGTTGTTGGTGGGGTTGCAGGTAGGTAACAGCAGGTCTCTGCGGTGCAGAGATAGCAATGATTGATAGGCCGCTCGGACGCGTTGGTGGGTGTAGACCTTGGTGTAGGCGCCGGTAGCAGGGTCTTTGATGGTGGTTTTCTCGTTCATCCATTCCCGGTAGGTGTGGTCGAATTCGTGCAGGTGGGCGACCCATGTGGATGCTTGGTCAAGGTCGGTGATGCGAGTGAGTTTCAGGGCTAGGCGGTAGAGGGTTTTGCCGGCATCGGTGCGGGGTTGCTGGTGGTGTGGCGGCGGACTGTTCGTTGGGCGTGGACGAGGCAGCGTTGGATGCGTGTTGTTGGCCAGCAGTGGTGGATGGCTGATTGGGCACCTTGTCCGCCGTCTGTGACTGCGATTAGTGGTGCGGCAATGGGGCGTAGGAGTTCGGTGTAGGCGGCGGTGGTTTCGTGTCTGGCCCAGGTCCAGTTGATGACGTGGGTTTTACTGGCTGCGATCAGGAGGCATCCGGACTTTAGATAGGTCGCGTCGAGGAAGATTTGGTCATGGATGCGGAATGAGTCGATGGTGGGTGTGGGGATGATCCACCAGCACCATCGGAATCGGTGGTGCATGGTTTGCCTGGTTACGCCATGGTGTGCGGCGAAGGTGGTTAGAGATTGGGTGCCGGTGGCCCATTGGATGAACAAAGCCATGGTGGCGGTATTTTTGTTGTGGGTTTGGGTGTTGCGGGTAAAGGAGTGTCCGCAGTGGGTGCAGCGCCAACGGGTGGTTGATTTGCTGGTGGTGCCGGGGCCTGACCCCCGGAAAGTAGACACGTCGGGGGTTAGCTATGCTGCTTGGGTCAGTGTAGCTGATGTGAGTGCTTCGAAGTCATTGGGGGCTAGAAGGTTGCACCAGGAGTGCCGTCTGCGGGTGTTGTAGCGCATGCACCATCGAAAGACTTCCTGCCGGCAGATAATGGGATTATCAAAGACTTTCCGATCACGTAGCACTTCACGTTTTAAGGTGGCGTTAAATGATTCTGCCAGGGCATTATCGGCACTAGTTCCCACCGCGCCCATGGATTGGCGTACACCAAGTTGGGCGCAGTGGTCCCTAAACGCCTGTGAGGTGTACACACTTCCATGATCAGAATGGAAAATAGCCCCGTCAAGGCTTCCGCGGACTGTGCTGGCATGGGACAAAGCCTCGATGACCAGTGAGACACGCATGTGGTCTGCGAGTGCATAACCTGCAAGTCTCCGTGAATAGGTGTCAATGACCGTGGCCAGGTACATGTTCTTACCGCCCTTACACGGCAGGTAGGTGATGTCGCCTACATAAACACGGTTCGGCTCGTCAGCGGTGAATGTACGGCCTACTAAATCTGGCATGACACGGTGACCAGGCTTGCGCCGGGTGGTGATGCATCGACGCCGTTTGCTAAAGCCTTTAGCCCCATGGATTTCATGATGCGCGCAACCTTCTTATGGTTGATCGGGCCGAAGTCCGTATCGTCGTTGAGGCTTGCAGCGATGCGTTTAGCACCATAAAGCCCGTTCTCATCATCAAAGATGGCCTTGATTCTTGCACCAATAAGGGCATCGGAACATATCTTTAACCTGCGATTTTCGTGGGTGTTGACCCATTTATAAAACGAGGAGCGATTGAGCTTTAACACATGGCACATCCGCTTGACCGAGTACTCGGTTCGGTGGTCATAGACAAACTGGAAGCGGATCACCAGCGTGTCTCTTCGGCAAAATATTTCGCGGCCTTGCGCAGAATATCGCGTTCTTCGCGCAGCTTCGCGTTCTCTTTTTCTAGCTGGCGGATTCGCTCGGAATCAGTCGTCTCCTTGGCGTTGTCGCGCATGGCCTTCGTGCGGGCACGTTTGCCGGTGCCGTATTGCTGAAGCCAGGAGAAAAGCGAGGAACGATTGACTCCAAGCTCTGCTGAAGCCGCGAAGTGAAAGGTCCTCATTGTTTTCATAGAGGGCCACAGCATCACGTTTGAACTGTTCGGAATACCTAGGCATGGTGGTAGATTACCTTTCTTCCCAACCCAACCGGGCTGGATATCAGGTGTCTACCAAACAGGGGTCAGGTCCCCGTTTTTCTTTGTGTTGTTGCCGCATAGTGGGCAGCTGGGGCGGTTGGTGGTCATCCTTTAATCCAACCGGTGTGCGGTTAGCACAAATGTGGCCGGAGGTGCGGGATGGTGTGGGTAATAGCTTTCGGGGAGCTATTCTTTGGTGATTTGTGGTGTGTGGTCTGGGGTTATGGTGGCATGCGGACACACTTTTCTTTACTTAACCCCCATTAACCCCTCATCAGCTAAATCGGGGGTTAAGGGTCAAAAAGTGTGTCCGGAATCGCGGATTTTCACGGATTGACCTGTAGGTTTCCGGAAAGTATATGCTCCGGAAGCATATATCTAGCCCCCGACGGGAAATCCTCGGTGTGGCAGCCGTGATGTGCTATGCGCGGCGTGGTGTGGTGTCGCAATGTCGAAGAACCAACCACGCTGCCACTGCGGCGGTGAAATGAAACGCAACGGCACCACCAGCAAAGGCACCACCAGATGGCGCTGCAAACAATGCGGCGCCTCCAGCGTCAAACGTCGAAACGACATCACCAACGCGGCAGTGTTCACCCAGTTCATCGAGCATTGCACCACCGCAATATCACTCGACGACCTAGCCAAACGAAACGGTGTTAGCCGCGCCACCATGAAGCGGCGCTTCAAGTGGTGCTGGCTCGTTGATGTGCCTGACCCCACCGCCGGCCACCACAAGCGGATCTACGACCAGGTATTTCTCGATGGCACCTACACCGCCGGTGGCTGCCTGATCGTCGCGGCGACCATCGACCACGTGATCGCCTGGCACTGGTGCAAACACGAAACCACCCGCGACTACCAACTGCTGCTTGAACGCATCGAAGCCCCACTCATCGCCGTCATCGACGGCGGCCAAGGCGCATACAGCGCAATCAAAAAGTGCTGGCCGACTACGAAAATTCAACGCTGCCTCGTCCACGCCCAACGCGTGGTCCGCCGCTACACCACCACCAACCCACGCACCGATGCCGGGCGCACCATCTACCGACTTGCGCTGAAACTGACCCGGATCACCACACTGGATGAAGCCGCCGCGTGGGGTGTGCAACTGCACGAGTTTTCAACGATCTACCGGGAATGGATGAACGAGAAAACCATGATCAAAGACCCCAAAACAGGTGCATGGACCCGCGTGTGGACCCACCACAACGTGCGCAAGGCCTACAACAGCCTCAACCATCTTTGGCGGTCCGAGATGCTGTTTGTCTACCTCAACCCGCCAGCAGGAGTCCTTGCGCCCGAGCGGATCAAATCCACCACCAACAGCTTAGAAGGCGGCATCAACGCCCAGCTCAAACTGCTCGCCAGAACCCACCGCGGCAGATCAGGCGAACGACAACGCCGCATGCTGGATTGGTGGCTCTACTTAAAAACGGAACTGCCTGACGATCCAGTACGAATCGCCAGGCAGTCCGACTGGGGCCAGGGCCAACTCGCCAAAGTATCCACCCTGACCCAAACCGAGAACCAAGCCGACCACGAAACAGGACGCCCAGCCCTCTACGACAACGCTATCGACACCGACTACACCCACTCAATCGGCATTCAAAAAGGCCAAATCTAACCCCCGCGACACGCCGAGCCAGACACACATTTTGACCCTTAACCCACATTTTGACCCTTAACCCTAAATCGGGGACTAAACGGCAAAAAGCACGGCCCGAAAGCCGTGCTAAAAAAATTTGTACCCCGTACGGGATTTGAACCCGTGTTACCGGCGTGAGAGGCCGGCGTCCTAGGCCGCTAGACGAACGGGGCGCGTGCGCCACATGATCGGCGCGCGTGCTTTTGCAAGCAGCAAGAAAGAACTCTACACAGTAGTTCCTTTACCTACCTAATCCGCAGGTGGCGTGGCATTTTTCAGCCACGCCGGAGCAGCACCTACAGCGCACGCAGTTCCGCGACCTTCTCTTCCAGCACCGCGACCAACGGGTTGTCCGGAATCCGCTTGGCCGCCACCTCGCTCACCGCGCCGTACCACCACTGCTGCTTGTCCTTACCGGAGTTGAAACGACCCCACAGCTCGTCGCCGATCTCGGAGTGGTCGGCCAGAATCGAAAGCAAGTTGTGCAGCTTGTCAGCCACAGAAACAATCACGGAGCCCTCATCGGCGCCGGAAAGGTGCGCCAGGTAAGCATCGGAGCGTTCCTGCCAGTCAGTGATGCTGTCATCCTTCGTCACGCCCAGCACTAGCTCCACCACGCGATCGCCGAAGTCCTCCCGCATCTGCGCCTCGGAATACTCCTCCGGCACGTCCTCCAAAATGTCGTGGAACAGCGCAGCAATCAGCACGTCTTCGTCATCCGTAACCGTGCTGGCCAGGTGCATCACGCCGAAGATGTGAGAAACATACGGAATGTCAGTGCCCTTGCGGGTGTGGTTACGGTGCGCGTACGCCGCCACGTTGATGGCGCTCAGCAGTCGCGGCGAAGTCGCCACATCCAGCAGCTGCGCACCCACTTCTGCGCGAGTCGTTGCGTCAGTCATCGTCTACCTTCTTTCCAATCAGCCCGGCACTTCCCGGGAACACTCTTGACTATAAGAATCCCCCGGACACCCCCTCCCCTTCGCGTGTCCTTGTTCGATTTCTTTTCTCGACGCCCCCCAGTCCGCACCGCTACAAACTCCCACCTACCAGGTATCTTCAGTAGCTAATGAGTGTTGAAAAACCCCAGAACGAACGCCCCTCAGATGAGCGCATCGTTCCCACCCTCGGAGGGCAGGTCACACCGGCACTGCCCTCTGAGGCGTACCACGAGGAAGTCGTGCGGGAGCACCGCTGGCTGGAACCCTCAACTTGGAAGGTCATCGCCAAGCGTCTCTATTTCGAGGTTTTCTTCAACGCTTTGCTAGACAAAGGCGCCACGCTGAGCTTCTTCACACTGCTCACCGGACTGCCGACTTTGCTGGCCTTTTATGCGATCATCACGCTGTTCCTTGACCAAAACCGCAACCAGGTCACGGAGCTCACCGACGAATTCATCGATAAAAACATCCCCACCAACTTCCAAGACAATGCGCAGAGCATTGTCTCCACGGTCATCGGCTCTACGGAGCAATCCATCGTCATGCTGGTGATCAGCGTGCTGCTTGCCCTGTTTTCCTCGTCGGCGTACCTCCGCGCATTTTCCCGTATGTCCAACGAAATGTACGGGCGGCGCGAAGGACGTGGCCTCATCAGGAGGTGGACGACCATGTGGGCAGTCACCCTTGTTCTGGTGATCGGACTGGTCTTCATCGCGGGCGCATACTTTCTTCGGGAGGATATCGCCCGGCCACTGCTGGACAAGGTCGCCGAGCCGCTTAGGATACAGGGCTTCACCACCTTCGTCCTGGAGCACTTCCTGCCGGTCTGGCAGTACCTTCGCTGGCCAGTGATCTTCTTCGTGTCGGCGATCCTCATCGCCATCCTCTACCATGTCGCCCCGAACGTGCGCTTCGGGCGCGTGCGGTGGCTAACGGTGGGCTCCACATTCGCGCTGATCAGCATAACTATCGTCGGCCTGCTGCTACGCGCCTATCTAAACAACTTCGGTTACATCGGTATCTACGGCGCGCTGGGAGGCATCATCGTCGGCCTCCTCGGCTTGGTCTTAAGCAACTCCCTGCTGCTCCTCGGCGTGAAGCTGGATGCGGAGATCGCCCGCACGCGCGAGCTGCAGGCCGGCATGGAATCCGAGCGAATCATCCAGGTTCCGCCGCGCTCCTCCGCAGCGGTGGAGAGCTTCAGCCACCTCCACGACAGCATTGAGGAACAGTCTTCGCAGTTGCGAAACGAAGCGGCGTCCAAAAAACACTAGCCCCCTGCCCCGCACCCGACCAGCGAGTTCACCGCAGGCACCATAGAATCGGGAACTATGAGCCACGAACTGAACTCCACCACCGTCGGCGGCCACGTCCGCGCCGCCGCCGGCACCCCGCCCCAGCACGCTTCCACCCGCAAGTTTTGGACCGGCCTTTCCCGCAATATCCAAGAGCGCATCGCCGACGATTGGGAACGCACCCGCGAAGCCTACGCCGCCACCCGCCAACAGCATTACTTTTCCGCCGAGTTCCTCATGGGCCGCGCGCTGCTGAATAACCTCACCAACCTCGGCCTGGTGGAAGAGGCTCAGGCCGCCACCCGGGAGCTCGGCCACGAGCTCGCGGACGTCCTAGAAATTGAAAACGATGCCGCCCTGGGCAACGGTGGCCTGGGTCGCCTGGCCGCCTGCTTCCTGGATTCCGCCGTCACCCAGGATTACCCCGTCACCGGCTACGGCATCCTTTACCGCTACGGCCTGTTCCGCCAGTCCTTCGACAATGGCTTCCAGGTGGAGCGCCCGGACCCGTGGCGCGAAGAGGAATACCCCTTTACTATCCGCCGCGCCTCCGACCAGCTAGTCGTTCACTTCGACGACATGAAGGTCCGCGCGATCCCCTATGACATGCCCATCACCGGCTACGGCACCCGCAACGTGGGCACCCTGCGCCTGTGGAAGGCCGAGCCGTGGGAGGAGTTCGACTACGACGCTTTCAACTCCCAGCGCTTCACCGATGCCATCATCGAGCGCGAGCGTGTCAGCGACATCTGCCGCGTGCTCTACCCGAACGACACGACCTACGAGGGCAAGAAGCTGCGCGTGCGCCAGCAGTACTTCTTCACCTCCGCCTCCCTGCAGGCGATGATCCGCAGCCACCTGGCCCACCACGGGGATCTGAAGAACTTCGCGGACTTCCACTCCGTGCAGCTGAACGATACCCACCCGGTGCTGGCCATCCCGGAGCTCATGCGCCTGCTGATGGACGAGCACGGCATGGGTTGGGAGGAAGCCTGGGAGATCGTATCCGACACCTTCGCCTACACCAACCACACCGTCCTCACCGAGGCCCTGGAGCAGTGGGACCAGCAGATCTTCCAGCAGTTGTTCTGGCGAGTGTGGGAGATCATCGCCGAGATCGACCGTCGCTTCCGCATCGAACGCTCGGCGGAGGGGATTGATGGCGTCACCATCCAAAGAATGGCCCCGATCCAACACGGTGTGGTGCACATGGCGTGGATCGCCTGCTACGCCGCGTATTCCATCAACGGCGTGGCCGCGCTGCACACAGAGATCATCAAGCGCGAAACCCTCGCCGATTGGCACGCGCTGTGGCCCGAGAAGTTCAACAACAAGACCAACGGTGTTACGCCGCGCCGCTGGCTGCGGATGATTAACCCTCGCCTGTCTGCGCTGCTTACTCGCCTTTCTGGTGATGACGCCTGGGTCACCAACCTCGACAACCTCAAGGAACTGCGCAGCTTCGCCTCCGACCCGGCGGTCATGCAGGAACTCCGCGAGATCAAGGCCGCCAACAAGCACGACTTCGCCGAGTGGATCGCCGAGCGCCAGGGCGTGGTCATCGACCCGAACTCCATCTTCGACGTACAGATCAAGCGCCTGCATGAGTACAAGCGCCAGCTACTGAACGCCCTGTACGTGCTGGACCTGTACTTCCGCATCAAGGAGGACCACGAGCGCGACCTGCCGCCGCGCACCGTCATCTTCGGCGCGAAGGCTGCGCCGGGCTACACGCGGGCAAAGGCCATCATCAAGCTGATCAACGCAATCGCGGACCTGGTGAACAACGATCCGGTCGTTTCCCCGCTGCTGAAGGTCGTGTTCGTGGAGAACTACAACGTCTCCCCCGCCGAGCACATCCTGCCGGCCTCCGATGTCTCGGAGCAGATCTCTACCGCGGGCAAGGAGGCCTCCGGCACCTCCAACATGAAGTTCATGATGAACGGCGCGCTGACGCTGGGCACCATGGATGGCGCGAACGTGGAGATCGTGGATTCCGTTGGTGAGGACAACGCCTACATCTTCGGCGCCCGCGTGGAGGAACTGCCCGAGCTGCGCGCGGACTACAAGCCCTACGAGCTGTACGAATCCGTGCCCGGCCTGAAGCGCGCCCTGGACGCGCTGGATAACGGCACCCTGCACGACGACTTCACCGGCTGGTTCTACGACCTGAAGCAGTCGCTGATCCACGGCTACGGCGAGGGCGCCTCCGACACTTACTACGTGCTGGGCGACTTCGCGGACTACCGCGACGTACGCGACCGCATGGCCGCGGACTACGCGGCCGACCCGCAGGGCTGGGCGCAGAAGGCGTGGGTGAACATCTGCGAATCCGGGCGTTTCTCCTCCGACCGCACGATCCGTGACTACGCAACGGAGGTTTGGAAGTTGGAGCCCGCGCCGATTAACAAATAGTTCCCGACCTGCACCGGCGCAGGTCGGGGCGTCAAAAAAGGGTGTAAAAGAGGGGCGTTAAGAAACCGTAAAGAGTCATTAGCACGGGGCACCACCGGTGTTGTTATATCTACATGCTTTATGACTTTTTAATGGTTGCAGTAACCTGCGCGCTGTTCGGCGCAATGGGTGCCGCCTTGAAGGCGGTGGACAAGCTATGAGCTGGGAACTGATCGTCGGTGGGATCCTGGGGATCCTGGCCATCATCTACCTGTTGGTTGCCCTGTTGAACCCGGAGAAGTTCTCATGAGCGGGGCCATCACAGGGTGGATCCCTGTCATCATGGTCATCATTGCCCTCGCGGCTTTCTACGTGCCGCTGGGCAACTACATGGCCGCCACGTTCACATCCAAGAGGCACAATGCCTTCGAACGTGGCTTCTATCGCCTGATCGGCGTAAACCCCGACGGCCAGCAAAAGTGGACTCGCTACTGCGCAAGCCTGTTGGCGTTTTCTGCCCTCAGTGTCGTGTTCGTTTACCTGCTGCAGCGCGTGCAGCAGGCGCTGCCCCTGAACCACGGCAAGGAGCCCGTGCACTGGGACCAGGCGTGGAACACCGCCGTATCCTTCACGACTAACACCAACTGGCAGTCCTACTCCGGTGAGACGGCCATGACCATCCTCACCCAGATGGCGGGCCTGGCAGTGCAGAACTTCGTGTCCGCCGCGGTGGGCATCACCGTGGCCATCGCGCTGATCCGCGGCCTGGCCAACCGCATGGGCAACGGCCAAATCGGCAACTTCTGGGTCGACTTGACCCGCGCGGTCTTCCGCATCCTGCTGCCGATGGCAATCATCGGTGCGATCCTGCTGATTTCCCAGGGTGCGATCCAGAACTTCCACGCTCCGACCACTGTGGAGACGATCACGGGTGGCCAGCAGACCATTCCGGGCGGTGCAGTGGCCTCGCAGGAAGTCATCAAGGAGCTGGGCACCAACGGCGGTGGCTACTTCAACGCCAACTCCGCCCACCCGTTTGAGAACCCGAACGCATGGACCAACATGCTGGAGATCTTCCTCATCCTGGTGATCCCGGTTAGCCTGACCCGCACCTTCGGCAAGATGGTGAACGACACCCGTCAGGGTTGGGCAGTTCTGGCCGCCATGGCCGTGCTGTACTTCGCTTCCCTGGCAGTCGTGATGTCCAGCGAAACCTCCCTGGCTGCCTTCCAGGGCGGTGGCATGGAAGGTAAGGAGTACCGCCTGGGCGTGCTGCCTTCCTCCTTCTTCGCCGTCACCACGACAATGACGTCGACGGGCGCGGTGGACTCCTTCCACTCCAGTTACCACCCGCTGGCTGGCGGCATGCTGATCCTGGACATGATGCTGGGCGAGATCTCCCCTGGTGGCGTGGGCACTGGCCTGTACGGCATGCTCATGATCGCCCTGCTCAGCGTGTTCGTCGCGGGCCTGATGGTCGGCCGTACCCCGGAGTACCTCGGCAAGCGCATCGGCGTTTCCGAGATCACGAAGGTCAGCCTGTACATCCTGGTCATGCCGACGTTGGTGCTGGCCGGTGTGGGTATTTCCGCCATGCTGCCCGATACCCGCGACTCGGTATCCGCAGCCGGTCCGCACGGCTTCAGCGACATTGTCTACGCCTACACCTCGGCCTCCAACAACAATGGTTCCGCGTTCGCCGGCTTCGGTGCAGATACCCCGTGGTTCAACATCACCCTGGGTCTGTGCATGTTGCTGGGCCGCTTCCTGCCGATCGTCTTCGCGCTGGCACTGGCCGGAGACTTCGCTAAGCAAAAGCCGGCTGCCGAAAACGCCGGTACTCTACCCACCCACCGCCCGCAGTTCGTGGGAGTGATGGTCGGTATCGCCATCATCGTTGGCGCGCTGACCTTCCTGCCCACCCTGGTCCTCGGCCCGTTGACGGAGGCTCTGTCATGACAACCCTAAATGCTCCTTCGCGCACTGAAGCGAAGCGTGCGACGGCTCCGGCCACGCACGACAAGAAGAAAAACGAGGGCGCTTTTTCCGCAGCCCAGTTGAAGCAGGCTCTGCCGCTGGCGCTAAAGAAGATGGATCCGCGCCTGCTGTACAAAACGCCAGTGATGTTCCTGGTGGAGGTCGGCGCGCTGTTCACCTTGGTTTTGGCGATCGCGCATCCTTCCCTGTTCACCTGGTCCATCACCGTGTGGCTGTGGCTGACCGTTCTGTTCGCCACCCTGGCCGAATCTGTGGCCGAGGGTCGCGGTAAGGCGCAGGCGGACGCCCTGCGTGCCACCCGCACCCAGTCGAACGCCCTGAAGTTCACCGGTTCCGACGTGAACGATCCCCACCTGGCACCGGCGCTGGAAAACTCCGGCGCGGGCATGCAGGAGGTCACCGAGGAGGTCTCCAGCGAGTCCCTGCTGCCGGGCGATATCGTGCTGGTCAGCGCCGGTAGCGTGATCCCCGCCGACGGTGACGTCATCATGGGCGCCGCCAGCGTGGACGAGTCCGCCGTCACCGGCGAATCCGCACCCGTTATCCGCGAATCTGGCGGTGACCGCTCCGCCGTCACGGGTGGTACCCGCGTGCTCTCTGATGCGATTGCTATCCGCGTGACCAGCAAGCCGGGCGAGTCCTTTATGGACCGCATGATCGGCCTGGTCGAGGGCGCGGAGCGCAAGAAGACCCCGAACGAATTGGCCCTGGGCACCCTGCTGATCGTGCTGACGATCATCTTCATGATCGTGGTGTTGGCTCTTGCCCCGATGGCCGCGTTCAACGGTGCCGAGCAGTCCCCCGTGGTGCTGGTCGCTCTGCTTGTCTGTTTGATCCCCACCACCATTGGCGCGCTTCTGTCCGCCATCGGCATCGCGGGCATGGACCGCCTGGTGCAGCACAACGTCCTGGCCATGTCGGGCCGCGCCGTCGAGGCCGCGGGTGACGTAGCCACCCTGCTGTTGGACAAGACGGGCACCATCACCATCGGTGACCGCCAGGCCAGCGAGTTCGTCGCCATGGAGGGCATTAACCAGGAAGAACTCATCTACGCCTGCCAGCTATCTTCCCTGGCCGACGAGACCCCGGAGGGCCGCTCCATCGTGCAGCTCGCCGAGAAGCAGTCCGGCCTGGCCATCCCGGAAGAGACCTTCCGCAACGCAGAGTTCATCCCCTTCACCGCGCAGACCCGTATGAGTGGCATCCAGCTGCCCGCCGGCGCCGGAGAGCACACGGAGTGGTCCACAGGCCACCAGGCCGCGCACCGCAAGATCGTCAAGGGCGCAGCCTCCGAAGTTGCGAAGCTCGTGACGAACCTCGGCGGAGACGTCCCGCCGTCCATCACCGACGTCGTCAACGACATCTCCAACAGCGGTGGCACCGCACTGGTCGTGGCAGAAATCGCCCTGGACTCCCAGGGTGAAGACGTCACCGGCCGGGTGTTGGGCGTCATCCACCTCAAAGACGTAGTAAAGCCAGGCATGACGGAGCGCTTCGAGCAGCTACGCAAGATGGGCATCCGCACCGTCATGGTCACCGGCGATAACGCCCTGACCGCGAAAGCCATCGCTGCAGAGGCGGGCGTGGACGATGTCCTCGCGGAGGCAACCCCGGAGCAGAAACTGGAGTTGATCCGCAAGGAGCAGACCAAGGGGCGCCTGGTGGCCATGACCGGCGACGGTACGAACGACGCTCCCGCCTTGGCCCAGGCCGACGTGGGCGTGGCGATGAACACCGGCACCACCGCGGCCAAGGAAGCCGGCAACATGGTGGATCTGGATTCCGACCCGACCAAGCTCATCGACGTCGTGGCCATCGGCAAGCAGTTGCTGATCACCCGCGGTGCACTGACCACCTTCAGTATCGCCAATGACATTGCGAAGTACTTCGCCATCATTCCCGCGATGTTCGTGGTTGCCTTCCCAGGCCTGTCGGCGCTGAACATCATGCGCCTGCACTCCCCCGAGTCCGCGATCCTTTCTGCCGTGATCTTTAACGCGCTGGTCATTATCGCGCTGATCCCGCTGGCGCTGAAGGGCGTGAAGTACCGTGCGGGTTCTGCAGCCTCGCTGCTGTCACGCAACTTGACCATCTTTGGTTTGGGCGGCGTGATCGTACCGTTCATTGGCATCAAGATCATCGACCTGATTATCTCCGGAGTCTTCGGGCTCTAACCCTCTTGGGCTGGCAACCGCCGGCCCGCTTTGAAAGGAAACACAGAGAACAATGGCACGCGCAACATCTAGCAACGGCTTGCGTCTGGCCTCCACCACGGTGCGCATCTTCTTCCTGCTGACGTTGATCCTGGGAATTATCTACCCTGCGTTCATGGTCGGTGTGGGGCGAATCATGCCCGCCAAGGCGGACGGATCGATGATCACCAACGCTGATGGCCAAACCGCCGGTTCCACCCTTATCGCTCAGGAAGTCACGAAGCCGGGCTTCTTCTTCCCTCGCCCTTCTGCTGCTGGGGATAATGGTTATGACGCCATGTCGTCCTCCGCCACCAACCTGTCCCCCTACAGCAAGGAGTACCAGGAGGCCATCGCCTCCAAGCGCGACGAGGTTGCCCAACGCGAGGGTGTCTCCCCCGATGAGGTTCCGGTGGACGCCGTGACCTCCTCCGGCTCCGGCTTGGATCCGCACATCTCCACCGCCTATGCGAAGCTGCAGGCTCCGCGTGTGGCGAAGGAGCGCAAACTGGACCAGCAGAAAGTGGAGCAGCTGGTATCGGAGGCCACCGAGGGCAACTACACCGGTAGTGCCGACGGTGCGCCGGTGAACGTGGTGAAGCTGAACAAGGCGCTGAGCGAGCTGTAACAGGCGAGCTATAGCGAGGCCGCAGCGGGCGCGGACACGTGCCCGCAAAACCCAGGCGCGGTCGGTCTCAAGGTGTAAAACAGGCACTAGCGCCCGGACGCGTGGCGTCCAAACATTTCAGCGCAAGATAAACAACAGGAGTAACAACAACAATGACTAAGCGTGGCACGCTGAAGGTGTACCTCGGCTTCGCCCCAGGCGTGGGCAAGACGTGTGCCATGCTCAGCGAAGCGCACGACTTGTACGACCGCGGGCGGGACGTGCTGGTCGGCATCGTGGAAGACCACGGGCGCGAACGCACCCGCAAGCTCACCGAGGGGCTGCCCATGTTGCCGCGCAAAACGGTCCCACACCGTGGCGGCAACTACGAGGAGCTGGACCTCGAGGCGGCGCTGGAGGCGCACCCGGAGATCATTCTGGTCGATGAGCTGGCGCACACCGTGGTGGGCGCGCAAGATACGGACGGCAGCCGCCCTGCCGAGGCAGCCAAGCGCTGGCACGACGTGTACGCGCTGCTTGATGCCGGCATCGACGTCATCTCCACGATGAACATCCAGCACCTGGAATCCCTCAACGACGTGGTCTCGGCCGTCACCGGTACGCGCCAGCTAGAGACGGTGCCGGACCAGGTTCTTCGGGACGCCGACGAGATCGAGCTGGTGGACCTCTCCCCCGACGCTTTGCGGATCCGCTTGGCCCGCGGTGAAGTCTACCGCCAGCAACAGGCCGAGACCGCGCTGAATAACTACTTTCGCGTAGGCAACCTGACCGCCCTGCGCGAACTGAGTCTGTTGTGGTTGGCCGACAAGGTCGACGAGGGGCTGGCGAAATACCGCGAAGACAAAAAGATCAAGGAAAACTGGCCGACCCGGGAGCGCGTGGTGGTCGCCGTGCGCGGCGATGATGTCTCCGAAGCGCTGATCCGCCGCGGGGCTCGCATCACCCAGCGCGTGGCCGGGCGCGAGATGCTGGTGGTCTACGTCTCCGGCGCCGACGAAGCCTTGGGGGTTGATCTCCCCGAGCGACTGCGGCGCCTACAGGAACTCACCGAATCCCTCGACGGACAATGGCGCGTGATCGAAGGCGATGACATTGCCAACACCCTGCTAGAGTTCGCGCGGACCGTCAACGCCTCACAATTGGTGATCGGCCTGGGCACGCGCATGAGCCGGCTGTTTAGCTCCACTGCCCACAAGATCATCGACGGTTCCGGACGCATCGACGTGCACATCGTTTCTACATCTAGTGTCTCGTCCGACGACGATGCCACGAAGATGTCTAAGAGAGTGCTTCGGAAAGCTTCCCAGTTAATGGGGCTCACCCGGGATCGCGGGACGGGACTGGATACTTCGAAGCAGCTCAGCCCCACGCGCCGCTGGATCGGGTGGTTGCTGGCCGTGCCAGGCCCCATCCTCTTAACGCTCCTCGTGCTGCCGTTCTTCCGCGAAAGCGGGGCCTTGGGTTCCATCCTTTTGGGCTATTTGACGATCGCAGTTTTCGCAGCCCTGGCCGGTGGCTTCGGCCCGGCTATCGTGGCGGTGATCATCGGCTCGGTCATGGCCAACTGGTTCTTTACACACCCCTATCACACCCTCACGGTGACCGAGCCGGCGAACCTTGTGCAGATAGTCCTGTTCTTTGTCATTTCTGCAGCGGTGGCGGTGGTCGTGGATATTGCAGAGAGGCGCCGCGCCATTGCCAACCGGCGCCTCGGCCAGGCCGTTGTGCTCTCCGACTTAGCACGCGGTGCGCTGGACGAAGGCGACGACATCCGCAGTCTGCTTGCTCGCTTGCGGGAAACCTTCAACCTGGAGCGGGTAGACCTGCAGCAGTATTCGAAGGAACGCAAGAAGTGGGTCACGATGGCAACCACCGATCCGGGTGGTATCGGTGTGCCGTGGCCTAGCAAAAAGGCACCGTCGCATGTTGGTGCAGGTGATGGCATGCGCTTCGTCCTCGACGGGCGCGACCTGACCCCTGCCGAGGATGCGATGATCGAAGCTCACGGCGCCCGCATCACCGCGATTTACGACCGCGAGGAGATCGATGCAATGCGCCGGGCAACGGCCGCGCTGGAGGCCGGCAACCGTGTGGGCACCGCTCTGCTCACCGCGGTGTCCCACGACCTGCGCACTCCCCTGGCCGGTATCAAGGCCGCAGTCAGTGCGCTGAACATGGACGACATGGAGTTGGATGAAGAATCCCGATCGCTGCTGATGGAAACCATCGAATCCAGCACCGATCGGCTGGAGACCGTCATCGGCAACCTGCTGGACATGAGCCGCGTGAATTCCAACACCGTCGCCGTGCACCGCGCCAAGGTGCACTACAACACCGTGGTCGACGCAGTTCTGGCGGAGCTGCCCGAGGCAACACAGCACGTCGATTCTTTTATTGACGCCACCGTTCCGCCCGTCTTAGGCGATGCCGGTCTAGTGCAACGCATCATTGCGAACATTGTGGTTAATGCTCGCACCTACGCGCCGAATTCCCGGATCGAACTGCACGCCCAGCAGGTTGCAGCGGGTGCCGACGATCTGGCAGGTGCCGACGATCGGACTGGCGCAGAAACAGGCGCCGTGGAGCTTGCAATTGTCGACCACGGCCCAGGCTTCCCCTCGGAGCACCTTACGGACGTGTTCACCCCCTTCCAGCGCCTCGGCGATCAGTCGGCCAACCACAACGGGCTGGGTTTGGGCTTGGCTGTCGCCCGTGGCTTTGCCGAAGCCATGAACGGATGCCTCGAAGCCCGTAACACCCCAGGTGGAGGCGCCACACTGGTTCTTTCCCTTCCAACGGCAACGGGGGAACTTGAAGACGGTGAAGAACGTGGCGTCCAGAAGAAAGTACAAGGAGAAGCGCCATGAGCGGCGAAAAGATTTTGATGGTCGAAGACGACGTGGCGCTGGCTAACGCGGTGCTAGTGACTCTGCGGGCGCGTGGCTACAACGTACAGGTGGCGACGACGGCGACGAAGGCGATTCAGGTGGCCTCGAAGTGGCACCCGCAGGCGGTGCTGCTGGATCTGGGGCTGCCCGATCTGAGTGGCCTGGAGGTGCTGCGCGCGCTGCGGAATTGGACGGATATTCCCGTGCTGGTGGTTTCCGCACGCCACGACGAATCGGGCAAGATCAACGCACTGGATGAGGGCGCGGACGATTACGTGACCAAGCCATTTTCCGTCGGCGAGCTGCTGGCCCGGCTGCGGGCGGCGCTGCGAAGGGCGCCCGGCGCGCCGATTCCGGAGGAGCCCGTGGTGGAGACCTCCGACGGGCGCGTGGTGTTTGATCTACCGAACCAGCGGGTGACCGTCGACGGGCAGGACGTGCATCTGACCCCGCGGGAATGGGGCATTGCCGAGCATATGATCCGCCACCGCGGAACTCTGGTGACAAAGGTGGAGCTGCTGCAGGCGGTGTGGGGGCAGGCCTACAAAAAGGAGACGAACTACCTGCGGGTCTATGTCTCTCAGCTGAGGTCGAAGCTGGAGGTTGATCCGAGTAACCCACAGTACTTCACGACCGAGACGGGCATCGGCTACCGCCTGATACTGTGACGGGGTGCCGCCAGCGCCGGCGAAGGGGCAACCAACACCGCGAATGAGTTCACCTGACGGCCATGTTGCCGTAAACCTAGCGCAAAAAAGAGGTGGAAACATGTGTCTGGTTTTATTCATAATTCGCACATAGATAGGCGCGGCTCTTCATGCAGCTCAACAACTTCAAAAACTCGGTCTCCCAGCGTGCACAGCGTGCTCGGCGCTCCCAACGCAAGGTCGCAGGGATTTCCCTGGCTCTAGCGGTGATTCCCTTCGCCGCGGTTCCCGCAGCGCACGCAACCGCAGGCTCCGAGACCGTGGTCGGATCCACCCTGGGATCTTCCAGCTTCGGCTCCTCGGCTGGGTCTTCTGTGACGGGTTCTTCCCTGTCTGGGTCTAAGGGTCCTGCTGGTTCCACCGGCTCCTCGCAGCCGGGCACCCCAGAGGCTCCGGGCGCGCAGTCCACATTTGAACGCACTGCGACCTACCCGGTGTACGAAAACCGTCCCGAGGGCGAGGATAAGTCCGCGGCGACCGTGGCGGAGATCTCCACGATCTCCAAGGACGGCAAGACGCTGATCCACACGGACGCCCTGGCGCAGCGCATCGGCTTCATCGACATCAGCAACCCGAACGCTCCGAAGGGCCTGGGCACCCTGGATCTGAAGGCACAGGGGCACGCCAAGGACGAGCCGACCTCCGTAGCTGTGTACGGCGACTACCTGCTGGTGGTTATCGACGAGACGGGAGGCGACTTCGCCAACCCGAAGGGCCGCGTGGACATCGTGCGGGTCTCCGACCGCACCCGCGTTTCCTCCATCGACTTGCAGGGGCAGCCGGATTCCATCGCCATCTCCCCCGCTGGCGCGCCGGGCAAGCCCAAGGCCGCCATCGCCATGGAGAACCAGCGCAACGAGGAACACAACGACGGCAACCTGCCGCAGCTGCCCACCGGCTTTGTGCAGACCATCGACCTGTCCGGGGATGCCAAGGATTGGAAGGCCACCCCGATCCGCTTCGAGGACGAAAATGGCAAGCTGCTGGACGAAGTAAAGAAGGCCGGGCTGGATACCCCCGAGGACCTGGAGCCGGAGTACGTCAGCATCAACAGCAAGAACCAGCTGGCCGTCACCCTGCAGGAGAACAACGGCGTAGCCATCATCGACCTGCAGACCAACCGCATCACCAACGTGTTCAGTGCAGGCAGTACTGAGGTCAAGGGCGTCGACACTCAGTCCGATAAGCTCATCAACCCCACCGATACTCTGCCCGCCACCCCGCGCGAGCCGGACGCCATCGCATGGATCGACGATAACCACGTAGCCACCGCCAACGAGGGCGATTGGAAGGGCGGAACCCGCGGCTGGACCGTCTTCGATACCAGCGGCAAGATCATCTGGGATGCCGGCAACTCCGTGGAGAACCTGGCCATCCGCCACGGCCTGCACAACAACAAGCGCGCCAAGAAGAAGGGCGTGGAGATCGAGGGCATCGCCACCGCCAAGATGAATGGCACCAACTACGCCTTCGTCGGCTCCGAGCGCTCCAACTTCGTGGCCGTGTACAACGTCAACGATCCGGCGAACCCTCAGTTCGTGCAGATGCTGTTCACCACCAACGGCCCGGAGGGAATCCTGCCGATCCCGGAGCGCAACATGCTAGCCGTTTCCAGTGAGGTCGACGAGCCGGACAACGCCGTGCGTAGCGCGGTGACGCTATATCGTCTGGGTGGCCAGGAATCCCAGCCCTCCATTGTTTCCGCCGACGAGGGCGATGCACCGATCGGCTGGGGTGCGCTGGGTGCTCTTACTGCCGACCCGAAGGACGCCAACCGCCTGTACGCGGCCTCCGACTCCGCGTACGCCAACGGTTGGGTTTACACGATCGATGCCTCCAAGCAGCCCGCCGTAATAACCGAACGCCGCGCCGTGAAGCGCGACGGTGCCCCGGCTGAGGATCTGGACATCGAGGGCATTTCCGTTGCCGCCGACGGTGGCTTCTGGATTGCCTCCGAGGGCAAGAAGGGCAAGGATAACCGTCTCTTCCACACCGATAAGGACCTCAATATCACCTCCACGGTCGAACTCCCTGCCGACGTTGCTGAGCACATCGGCAAGTGGGGGCTAGAGGGCGTCAGTTCCACAAAGGACGAAAACGGCGTGGAACAGCTCTTCGTCGCCGTGCAGCGGCCGCTGTGGAAGGACCCGGAGGCAAAGAAGCTCGAGGCGCTGGAAGGTGAGAACACCACGCGCATCGGCAAGTACAACACGAAGACCAAGCAGTGGCAGTGGTTTGGCTACGAACTGGAGAAGCCAGCCGGCAAAGGCGACTGGATGGGCCTGTCGGAGATCACCGCATTGGATGATAAGCACCTGCTGGTAGTTGAGCGGGACAAGCTGAACGGCCCGGACGCGAAGGTCAAACGTGTGATGAAGGTGACTTTGCCCGAGGGCGGCGCTGAGGGTGAAGCCACTGGCGCGAATGGTGGCGAGCTGCCGATGGTCAAGAAGGAGCTGGCCGTGGACGTGCTGCCGAAGCTGCGTGCCACCAATGGCTGGACGCAGGAGAAACTGGAAGGCTTCACCATCGCGGCGGATGGCCAGATGTACGCGGTGACGGATAATGACGCGCTGGAGGATGCGACCGGCGAGACCGTCTTCCTGCGCCTGGGCAAGGTGAGGTAGGCAGGCAAATCCCGCCTGCTATTCCAGGCGAATGTCCCAAATCTTCGAGTTATTAAAAGTAGCGGGTGTGCAGCTAATTATTGCAACGCGCTGACCTGCAGAAACAGAATAGTTATATTCTAAGACCTGGAATTTGGGACATTCCCCCTCCCCCCCCGGGCAGAGCTCTGGCAGGCCCCAGGGGGAACCCGGCTCTTCAGCAATTGGGTTGACGGTGTCGTTCGTGCCGATGACCAGCACCGCGTCGATGTCCCCGAAGTCGTCATCGACCTCGTCGAGTTCAAGGACAATGCCATAAGGCACCTTGGCCTCGGCACTGTGGAGGTGCCAATGAAAGCCATTCAGAGTTTCCGAAGCAAAGCCATGCGGAGCTTCCAAAACTTGCGTACTCTCACTGCCATGTTTGGACTATTCGGTAAAAAGAAGAACAACACCACCGCAGCACAACAAGAAACCCAGCAAGCAGCAGATCAGCAAGCAGCCGCTCAGCACGGCAGCTTGAGCTTTCAGCTCGGCAGCGAAGGCTACGGCACCTTAACCGCCCCGAATGGAGAGCTGGTCTACGGCATCATCTCCCCCACCCCAAAGGATGTGGAGAACTACTCCTATGCCGACCAGATCCTGCCGGGAGTCTACCGCTTCCTCGCCACCGTAGATTCCGGCTTCAAACCCCTTTCCGACGCTGATCTGCCGGAGGGCTTCAACGTGGATCAGCCGGTTCTCGGCGACGCGAACTTCCCGGGCACAGACCAGCCCGCAACCAACTACACCTTTTGGGCAGTCGCTTCCGGAGCCACAGAGCGTAAGTCCCTCGAAACGCTGAAGATTGCACGCGCTGGCGATGTCTTCTTCCAGGTTAAGTCTGACTTTCCATTCGGCGCGACGCTCGCGCTAATGTTCGATCGCTTCCTGCAGATCACCAGGATTCCTGACCACGGCCACGGCCACGTGGTTTCCATGCCCGGTGGCAGCACGGTTCTGGTTCACCCAGTGGTGCCGAACCAGCCGGCGGACAACATCATGCAGCAGATGGCTCAGACCCGCCACGAGCTGCGCCAGCACCCGGTGAACGTCTCTCCCCTGATGTTCTGGGTGCACGATAACCACTGGGATGTTCTCACCGCCAAGGACGGCGTATCCCTCTTCCTGCCGGAGAGCTTCCCCGTGCAGCGCAATGCCGACGGCGCGCCGCTCATGTCCGACGGCAACGCGGGCACCCGCGCTTAGCTCTCGCGCATTTCTTCCGGCGCATATCCACGTCGTATCTGGTGCTAAACCACGCGAACCGCTTCGAGATGTGCGCGAGCTCCGCCAGTTCGCCAGCTTCCGGGTCGGCTCGGAGCACTACATTCGAGGACAGCAGCCACCTACGATAGGGGTTAATAGACAAAAAGTGTGTCCGCATCCCAGCATAACCGCAGCACACACCCCACAAATCACCGCATAATAGCTCCCCGAAAGCTATTCCCCACACCATCCCACACCTCCGGCCACATCTGTGCTAAACGCACACCGGTTGGATTAAAGGATGACCACCAACCGACCCAGCTGCCCACTATGCAGCAACAACACAAAGAAAAACGGCACCACCAGCAAAGGAACAACCCGCTGGCGCTGCACCAAATGCGGACACTCCTTTACCCGCAGCACCCAAACACACAACAAAAACGCCGCTACCATGACCTGGTTCATCCAATGGATCACCGGCACCCAACCACTGACACAGATTGCAGTTACACAAAACGTCTCAGCAAAAACACTGCAACGCCGCTTCCACTGGTGCTGGTGGATCATCCCCACACCCACCATCGATACTTTCCGTATCTACGACCAGATCTTCCTGGACGCGACCTACCTAAGGTCCGGCTGCCTCCTTATCGCTGCCAGCAAAACCCACGTCATCAACTGGACCTGGGCCAGACAAGAAACCACCGCCGCCTACACCGAACTACTACGCCCCATTGCCGCACCACTTGTCGCAGTGACAGACGGCGGACAAGGCGCCCAATCAGCCATCCACCACTGCTGGCCGACAACACGCATCCAACGCTGCCTCGTCCACGCCCAACGAACAGTCCGCCGCCATACCACCAGCAATCCCCGCACCGACGCAGGCAAAACCATCTACCGCCTAGCCCTGAAACTCACTCGCATCACAGACCTTGACCACGCAGCCGAATGGGTCACCCACCTGCACGAATTCAACCACACCTACCAGGTGTGGATGAACGAGAAAACCACCATCCGCGACCCTGCCACCGGTGCCTACAGCAGGGTCTACACCCACCAACGCGTCCGAGCGGCCTATCAGTCATTACTATCCCTACACCGCAGGGACCTGTTGTTTACCTACCTGCAACCACCACCAACAACCATCAATCCTGACGGACTAGCAGCGACAACAAACAGTCTCGAAGGCGGCATCAACGCCCCAATAAAAGAACTGGCCCGCAGACACCGCGGATTATCACTACCGCATCAACGCACAGTGATGGATTGGTGGCTGTACCTACATACAGAAGTCCCTGACGATCCGGTCAAGATCGCCAGGGACCAGCGATGGGGTCAAGACGCACTTTCCACAGCAACAAACTTGATCACCCACGACACCACAGCCACTACCAATGACATCGGTGCACCAGCAGAATACGACACCGCCATCGACACCAGCTACCAACACAACCTCGGCATCCAAAAAGGCTGGGTCAAATAACCACGACACACCCGGGAAAGACACACATTTTGTCCTTTAACCCTACGATAGCGAAAACCTCCGACCAGCTTCTGAGAAGTGAAACTGACCGGAGGTCATCGTATTCATTATTTGTACCCCGTACGGGATTTGAACCCGTGTTACCGGCGTGAGAGGCCGGCGTCCTAGGCCGCTAGACGAACGGGGCGCTGGCCTACCAGGACTCGAACCTAGAATGACGGTACCAGAAACCGTAGTGTTGCCAATTACACCATAGGCCATCGTTCGTCGAACAAAACCCGCAAGTGACACTCCCCAGATAACCAGGTCGTTGAACACTGCGAACCTCGCTCGCAACGAGGAATACTATAACCAGAACAGTGAATTACAAGCAAATCAGCTGGTAAACGCACATTTTCCGGCCATAGTAAGCTCGCTGCGCCGCTCCCTCACTGCCAGGACGGCACTCGCAAGCGCACCTACCGCTGCGCCCCTTCTGCACCTACTGCTGCGCAGGCGCGAACGGAGTCTGCTCGCGGGCAGCCCGCAGGCGCGCCAGCGTGGACTCCTTGCCCAGCAGCTCCATGGACTCGAACAGCGGCGGGGACACAGCCGCGCCGCTGATGGCCACGCGCAGGGCACCGTAGGCCTTGCGCGGCTTCAGCTCCATCTCCTCGATCAGCTTCGACTGCAGCGCACTCTCGATGACGTCAGTCTTGAACTCCCCGTCCGCGATGGCCTCCAACTGCGCGATGGCAACCTCGAGAACCTCCACCGCGTCCTCCTTCAGGTTCTTCTTGGCAGCCTTCTCATCCAGGGACAAGTCGGCGTCAGAAGTAATGAGGAAGCGCAGCAGACCGTCAGCGTCCGAGAGCGTCTTGATGCGCGTCTGCACCAGCTCCGCGGCGAAGGTGAACTTGTCCGCGGGATAGTCCGCCGGGAAGTCCTTGTACTCCTCCAGGTAGGCGCGCAGGCGCTCGGTGAAGTCGCCCAGCTCGAGCAGGCGGATGTGGTCGGCGTTGATGGCCTCCAGCTTCTTCTGGTCGAAGCGCGCCGGGTTCGGCTTCACGTCCGCCACATCGAAGTTGTCAATGAGCTGCTGCATCGTGAAGATATCCTCGTCCGCGGACAGCGACCAGCCCAGCAGCGACAGGTAGTTCAGCATGCCCTCGGGGATGATGCCGTTGTCGCGGTGGTTAAACAGGTTGGATTCCGGGTCGCGCTTGGAGAGCTTCTTGTTGCCCTCGCCCATCACGAACGGTAGGTGGCCGAATGTAGGTACCTGTTTAGCGACGCCCACCCGTACCAGCGCCTCGTAGAGTGCTATCTGTCGCGGTGTGGATGGCAGCAGATCTTCGCCTCGCAGGACGTGCGTGATCTCCATCAACGCGTCGTCCACCGGGTTAACGAGGGTGTACAGCGGCCGACCGTTAGAGCGAGCGACTACGAAGTCCGGGACGGTCTTGCCGTCCACGCTCATGTCGCCACGGACGAGGTCGTGCCACTCGTAGATGCGGTTGTCGGGCATGCGCAGGCGCCAGACCGGCTCGCGGCCTTCCGCCTTGAACTGCGCGATCTGCTCTTCAGTGAGGTCGCGGTCGTAGTTGTCGTACCCCAACTGCGGGTCGCGGCCTGCAGCCTTGTGGCGAGCCTGGACTTCCTCATTGGTGGAATACGCCGGGTAGACGTCGCCGGATTCCTTCAGCTTCTCCAAAACGTCTGCGTAGATGTCCATACGCTGCGACTGGCGGTAGGGCTCGTGGGGGCCGCCTACCTCAATGCCTTCATCCCAGCCGAGATTCAGCCACTTCAGGGAATCGATGATGGCCTGGTAGGACTCTTCAGAGTCTCGTTTCGCATCGGTATCTTCGATACGGAAGACGAGCTTGCCGCCGGTATGGCGAGCATAAGCCCAGTTGAACAGTGCCGTACGCACCATGCCGACGTGCGGGGTGCCGGTGGGCGACGGGCAGAATCGAACGCGAACTTCGCTAACTTCACTCATGGTATTTAACTGTACCTTTTCGGCTTCCAGCCTTCGCGCTTGCTCTGTATCGTCTCAGTGCCGTCACTGTGCCGTCACTGTGCCGGCTCTGTGCCGGCAAAGCAAAACCCCCGCGCAATGGCGGGGGTGCAGGTCACCGTCTAGGCATGACGTTGGCGCGACAGGAAGTGCCACGCAGCCTGCGGAGCGTCCGGGGCGAAGGCGTGCCAATTGTGGCCGCCGAAGTCCGCCCGCCACAGAACGGTGGAAGCGCGGCAACCGTTGTAGGTGAATCCGCTGGTCAGGGCGTGGGCTGGAGCACCGTGCAGGGTCTGCATGTTGCAGGAATTACGGCGTGCTGCGTTGTCGAAAGCAGCGCGGGCGCCGTAGTAGTGCATACCGTGGAGCACTCCGCCACCGTAGTGCAGCAGAGTGTCGTGCACACCGTGGATCAGCATGGTCGGCACGTTGCGCCCACGGCAGTTGTTCATGGTGGCGTCATAGTAAGCACCAGAAACAGACACGACACCGGCGACCAGATCCGGAGCCTGGCAAGCCAGGTTCATAGCCATGCCGCCACCATTGGACAGGCCAGCCGCGTACACACGGCGGGTGTCAATGTTGTAGCGCTTGGACAGGGAACGCACCATCTCGCGGACGAACGCAACGTCCTCGCCACGGCGAGTCTTGGAGTACGGAGCCCCCTCCCAGGAGCGGTCGATACCCTCTGCGTGGACGATGACAGCCTGGCGACCAGCCACCGCATTGAGGCGGGAAGTGTTTTTCATGTCCGCCGCAGATTGGCCGCGACCGCCAAACACAAAGAGGATCGGCTTCTTGCGGTTCGCCGAGTTCACCGGAACGTCAACAATCGCAGTGCGGGTCTTCCCCTTGACGTTAAAGGTCTGGTAGTTGTTCGCCGGACGCGGGCTCAGGGCGCCAGCGATACCACTGACACCACCAGAGAGGCTCCCTACCAGGCTATTCGGGGCCGCGCTAGCCTGCGGGGTTGCGGACTCGTTGCCAGCAGCAGTGTCCAGGGCCGGGCCTGCCAGGGTGCCTGCGCCAATACCGAGGGCTACAGCCAGGGACAGCGTGAGCTTGCGGAAGCGGCCGCCGCGACGGACCGGGCGGGATGCACAGGAAGCGCCAGAAACTGCGGAATCTACAGAATCAGTGTGAGTAGCCGCGGAAAAAGAGTGGGCGTTCGCGGCTTTCGTGTGAGTAAAACGTGACGAGAATTTTTGCACCGCTCAAACATACACCGGTTGGGCTGTTTTTAGGAACTTTCTCTTACAAAATCCTAAAGTTTGCCATAGCTCTAGCTGGCCGCACCTGGCAGAGTCTTGTTCTGGCGGGCTAGGAAGTTCCAGGCTTCGTTGGCCACGTCAGGGGCAAAGTGCCAGTTGTGCCCCTGGTCATTGATGCGCCAGAACACTGCCTCATCACGGCAGCCCGGGTAGCCAAACTGGGTGACATTGTTCGACTTTTGCTCCACCACTGGCTGCGGAGCACAACCGTTGCGCAGTGCACGGGAGTGGACCAGGCGCGGTGCTGGCAGATATGGCGCATTGTGCAGAGTGCCACCTTCGTAGTGGGTCAGCTCGTCCTGCTGGCCGTGGATCACGAACGTAGGCACCGACTCCGGAGCGCAGCCTTCATTAACGGGATTGTAGAAAGCACCAGAGACGCTGACCACACCGGCGATCAGGTCAGGCGCCTGGCACGAAAGGTTCATCACAAACCCGCCACCGTTAGACATTCCCGCAGCGTAAATGCGGTTACGGTCGATGTTGAACTTCCTGTCCAGCTCGTTGACGATCTGCCGTACGAAGTCCACGTCCTGGCCGCGCTTGCTGGTGGCATACGGGGCACCCTCCCAAGCATTGTTGATGCCACGCGGATAGACCACGATCGCCTCGTTGGCCGCACCGGTGTTCGAGAAGCGCGAGTAACTGCGGTAGTTTTCTGGCGTATCGTCGCGCCCGCCAAAACCAAGCAGCACAGGTGCAGGCTTGTGCGGGTCGTAGGAGGAAGTCACGCTGACAATTGCGCTGCGGATGCTGCCGTCAGGTCGGGTGAACTCGATGTTTTCTGGTTGCCCGGGTTGCGCCCGATCTATTGTTGACGCCGGCTTCGGCGCCGGTGCAGGTTTCGGTGCCGGTGCTGGCTTGGGTGCGGGGGCCGGGGCAGGCGCCGGTGCTGGTGCTGGTTTCGGTGCCGGTGCTGGCTTGGGTGCGGGGGCCGGGGCTTCTTGCGCGTTGGCCGCGCCAGCTCCGCCGAAGAGCGTGGCGGCAAGCATCACTAGCGTCATCGCGACGGATACAGCTACGAGCAGAGCGAAACGCGTAACTCTTCCGGCGATTACGGAGCCAACAGCTTTAACATTCTTAACGGCAGTCACATAAGTCACAAATGTAACATTAGACACAAGTTTCGCTGCTCTTATGCTTTAACACGCCGGAATCTGCGCAAGTTTTTAAGCACTTACTCAGCTGAGTGCGCGTTAGAGATGCTCGAGAACGACCTCACCCTCATAGCCAGCCGCGCGCAACTGGTTAATCCGTTCCTCCAACGGGGCTTCGCCAGTCCCCGGCGCCCCACGGCCTGGGAAGTCCGCAATCTGCACGTGTTCCGGCCACAGCTCACTCCCCGGCCCCCGGTCGGCGAGCCAGGTCCAGTCTTCACCGTTCGCGGCGAGGTGGTAGGCGTCCAGAAGAAGGCGGCCACCTGCAGCAACCAGGGGTGCGGCCTCCTTAATGCTGGTCACAGGGTAGTTTTCGATGCCGCTCAGCGGCTCTACCAAGGCCACACCACCAAAGCTTGCCAGGCGCTTGGCTACCGCAGCGAACGCCCGAACCTGGCGACGTTGCAACACGCGACCACCACGGCCAACCAGCACATTGAAGCGGCGCACGCCGGTCAGGCGGTGCAGATACTCGATGACGTTGAGGTGCTCAATCAGCTCTTCTGTGATCGCGGGGTCGCCGTCGGCAAACACGTCGCCGGCGCCGGCGCCTGCACCATCAGCACCGCCCTCCGAGCCAACCAGATGCAACACTCCCCGATCGCCCGCCGCCAGGTCGCCGGCCCACAGATTCAGCGCTACAAGCTGACGCGGATTCTCCTGTCGCCCCTTAGCCAGCGCATCTACCAGCTGACGCATTTGCTGCTCGGACGGGTGGGGCGTATTCCACGGCCACCACAGCTCCACCTTGTCGTAGGGAGAATTCGCAACGGATTCAAGAGCATCCGCGCCGGTCGGCGCGCCGAGGGAGTAGTTCATCGCGGTGGCGTAATCCACCTGATATGCACCTGATTCTGTATTCATAAGCATCATCATTCCACGTAGAGGCGCTAATCCAGAATTGGAATCAGCCCCTTGCGGTACAACCCTCGCGCCCTGCCCGTCCCGAACCCGGGGCACACCACAGGACACAAGCCAGAGCACAAACCAGGACACAAGCCAGAGCACAAACCGGGGCGAGGCAGCCCGTTGTCTTGCCGGGCAGTAAAATGGCACCCATGACCCACGAGCAGCGACCGGCCACCGCCCCGGATTTCCTGCTTTCCCGCCCAGATCGCAGCATCCGCACCCAGGGGCGCAAGGCGACCTTCCCAGACCCCTTCGAAGCCTCCACTGCGCTTCGAAACAAGGAAGCAGACTTGATTGTCGGCGCTTTCCCCTTCGATACCTCACTCCGCGCGGCACTCATGGAACCGGAGACTGTCGTCCGCGCCGAAGGCCCGCTGGAGCCGCCGGCTTTCTTCCGTGGTAAGGATGCCGCCCGCTCGTTGACGGTCGAGTCCGTCGAAGCGCAGACCACCGCCGAGGAACACACGGCAATGGTCGCCGCCGCCGTTGCCACGATCCAGCAGTCCCGCCTGGAGAAGGTCGTGCTGGCCCGTGCCGTGGACATCACCTACGCCGAAACCGTGGACCCGCTACTAATCGCCGCCCGCCTGATCGACCTGTCCGCTTACCGCGATGGCTTCGCCGTGGATCTCTCCGCCACGGGCCGCTCCGAGTACCAGGGCGCGATGTTCGTCGGCAGTTCGCCGGAGATGCTGATTCGCCGCGATGGCCGCCACATCTCGGCCTTCCCCCTGGCCGGTTCCGCGCCGCGCACCGGAACGCTTTCTATTGATGACGCCACAGCCCGCGAACTCGGAAGCTCCGACAAGGATTTACGCGAGCACCGCTTTGTGGTGGAGCACTACCGCCGCGTGCTAGAGCCGTTGTGCGAGACGCTGGACATCCCCGCCACCCCGGAGATCCACGAGACCAACGAGATGATCCACCTGGGCACTCAGATCGCGGGCACGCTAAAGGACGACGAGTATTCCGCGCTGGATCTGGCCTTGATGCTGCACCCCACCCCAGCCATCGGCGGCACCCCGACGGACGATGCGCTGGGGGTTATTGCGCAGGAGAAGTCCCCGCGAGAGTTCTACTCCGGTGCCGTGGGCTGGTGCGACTCCAGCGGCGACGGGGAGTTTATGCTCTCTATCCGCTGCGCCATCGTGGAGGACAACACCGCCCGCGCCTGGGCTGGCGGAGGCATTGTCGTGGATTCGATTCCCGCCATGGAGGCGGAGGAAACGTCCGCGAAGCTGCAAACAGCGCTGCGGGCACTCAACGTGCCTGCAGCGCTGCGGGAAGTGTAGCGCCCGGAGCAGCCATAGCCGGCCGGTGCTGAACACGCGGCTGGCGAGCTCCGCCTAGTTGCCGTAGGCCTGAACCGGGTTGGCCAGCTTGCCCAGACCCGGGATCTCGACCTCGATGCGGTCGCCCGGAACCATCTCTGCGGTGCCGGCGGGCGAGCCGGTGCAGATCACATCGCCCGGCAGCAGCGTGAATGCGGAGGAAACCCACTCCACGATCTCCGGAATGGACTTGATCATCTGGTTGGAGTTGGAATCCTGCTTGGTTTCCGTCTTGCCCTCGTGGGTGAGGTGCGCCAGGATCGGCTGATTATCGATGTCGATGCTGTCCACAGCCGTTTCGATCCACGGGCCCAGCGGGCAGAAGGAATCCAGGCCCTTCGCACGGGACCACTGACCGTCCTGGAACTGCAGGTCGCGGGAGGAAACGTCGTTGACGACGGTGAACCCCAGCACCACGTCCTTCCAGTTGTTGCGGTTGACGTCCTTGCACGGACGGCCGATGACGATCGCCATCTCACCTTCGAACTCCACGCGCGTGGCCCATTCGGGGATGCGGATGGGAGCCTCGGGGCCAATGACGGCTGTCGGGGGCTTCAGGAAGATCGTCGGCGGCAGGTGCTCGGCGCTCTTGTTGAACACCTCCTCGACGTGGTCAGCGTAGTTGCGCCCGACGGCGATAACCTTCGACGGCAGGATCGGGGCCAGCAGTCGAACGTCTTCGATAGGCCAGGATTTTCCGGTGAATTCGGGCTGTCCGAACGGGTGGCCTGCGATCTCGCGGAGTGTAGCGCCGGTGCCGTCCGGCTCGCCGCCTTCCACGATCGCGAAGGCCATGCCCTCGGGGTGTGCAATTCGAGCAATACGCATGTTTTCATACCCTACTCTATTGCCCCTTCTACCTCTTGCTATGCCCCTTTCTTTACAGCCCCTTCTTTACGACCCTTCTTGTCGGTCACGTTCCTATGCTTATTTATGACGCCCACTCCTCCCCCGCCCATTAACCATGAATTTAGTTTCACGTAATCCGCGGTTTACGTGCTTGCCACGGCTCCGACAGTTTTAGCCGTTAGCTTGGCCGCTATGACAAATCGCAGTGCTAATCCTCAAACCCCCAATTCCTCGACCCCTTCGCATTCCGCAACTCCTTCCAACTCCCACAGCACCATTCGCCGCACCACCCGTCGCACCTTCCTGGCCGGCGCCAGCGCCACCGGCGCCGCTCTGCTGGGCACAGGTGCAGCGCGCGCTCTCGGCTCGCAGGCCGGCAGCATGGCTGGCTCCGCTGCCGGATCGTCGGTAGGTTCCAGCGGGGCAATCGGCTCAGTTGGATTGCAGCGCGCCCGGCCAGTAATCACTCATGGCGTCGCTACCGGCGATGTGCGACCCGACGGCGGCCTCGTATGGGCGCGCGTCGATCGACCGGCTCGAATGGTCGTAGAGGCATCGACGGACCCAGCATTCCCGCGACACAAAACCAAGACCTTCCGCGGCGCCACGCTCACCCCGGATAGTGACGGCACTGGGCGGCTGCGCCTGGTTGGCATGGAGCCGGGCCAGAAGATCCACTACCGAGTGACCATGGAGGATCAGCACACTGCCGCGCGTTCCGTGCCGGTGATCGGCAGCTTCACTACCGCCCCTTCCACCAGCCAGGCGCCGAAGAACATCCGCCTGCACTGGTCCGGCGACGTGGCGGGCCAGGGCTACGGCATCAACCCGGACATCGGCGGCATGTACTGCTGGAAGACGATGGCAGACCGCAACCCGGACCTGTTTATCCACTCCGGCGATACGGTCTACGCCGACGGGCCAATCGAGGCGAACCACAAGATGGACGACGGACGGGTATTTAAAAACCTCACCAGCCCGTACAAGAACAAGGTGGCCGAAACCCTAGAGGAGTTCCGCGGCCAGCACGCCTACAACCTGCTGGACGAAAACTACAAGCGCTTCAACTCTCAGGTCGCGCAGGTAGTGCAGTGGGATGACCACGAGACGACGAACAACTGGTATCCCGGCGAGATCCTGGAGGACGACAAGTACCAGGTCAAGGACGTGAATCTGCTGGCCCAGCGCGGATTCCAGGCGTTCCACGAGTGGCAGCCGCTGGACCGAAAAATGGCCGTGGATGGCCGCGTGTACCGCAAGATCTCCTATGGTTCCCTGCTGGACATCTTCGTGCTGGACATGCGCAGCTACAAGGACCGCAACCCGGACAGCGGAGCTTCTGCCACCAAGCCGGGACAGATCCTGGGAGAAAAGCAGGCAAAATGGCTGGTCGAGGGAGTAAAGAACTCCACCGCCACGTGGAAGATCATCGCCAACGACCTGCCACTGGGCATCGTGGTGCCGGACGGGGACGACCAGGAGGGCGTATCCAACGGCAAGGGTGGAAAGGCCGTCGGCCGCGAGGCGGAGATCGGGCGCGTGCTCAGCGGCATCAAGGACGTGCGCAACGTGGTGTGGCTGACGGCTGACGTGCACTACACCGCCGCCCACCACTACTCGCCGGATCGTGCGGACTTCCAGGATTTCGCACCGTTCTGGGAGTTCGTCACCGGGCCGCTGAATGCCGGCGGCTTCGGCCCGAACGACATGGACGGCACCTTCGGCCCGGAGGTCGTGTACGTGCACGCCCCGGCGAAGGATAAGCAAAACTCCTCGCCGCTGGATGATTTCCAGCACTTCGGAGAGGTGGACATCGACGGCGGGTCGAAGGACCTGACCGTCCGCCTGTTCACCACCCGTGGCAAGGAGCTGTGGTCGAAGACGCTGCGCGCGCAGTAGTCACAAGCTGTAGGCGTGGTAGTAGGGCGCACCGCGAGCGGGCGCAGGCTGCCACCAGCGAGTCGTCGGCTTACTAGAGGTTAGCGACCACGCGGTCGCCGACCTCCGCGGTCTTCACCGGTCCGCCGTCGCGCGAGCCGGCCTCGGCGAGCACAGCGGCCTCGATACGTTCCGCGTTGGCATCGTCGCCCAGGTGACGCAGCATCAGCGCCACCGACAGGATCGCCGCGCATGGGTCGGCGATACCCTGGCCCGCGATGTCCGGCGCGGAGCCGTGCACCGGCTCGAACATAGAGGGGTTCTTCCGCGAAGGATCGATGTTGCCGGAAGCCGCCAGGCCGATACCGCCGGTGACAGCACCCGCCAGGTCGGTCAGGATGTCGCCGAACAGGTTATCCGTAACGATCACGTCGTACTCCTGTGGCTTAGTGACCATGTAGATCGTCGCCGCGTCGATGTGGTTGTAATCCACCTGCACCTCGGGGTACTCCTGCCCCACCGTTTCGATGGCGCGCTGCCACAGAGAGCCAGCGTTCACCAGCACGTTCGTCTTGTGCACCCAGGTCAGCTTCTTACGCCTGCCCTGCGCACGCTCGAACGCATCGCGCACCACGCGCTCCACGCCGTAGTAGGTGTTTTGGGATACTTCGGACGCCACCTCGTGGTCAGTTCCTTCACGCAGTGTGCCGCCGTTGCCGCAGTAAAGGCCTTCGGTTCCCTCTCGCACGACGACGAAGTCAATGTCGCCCGGGTTGGCCAGCGGGCTGGAAGATCCCGGGTACAGCTTCGACGGGCGGAGGTTCACCGCGTGGTCCAGCTTGAAGCGCAGCGGCAGCAGCAGGCCGCGCTCCAGCACGCCGGCGGGCACGGTGCGGGGGTCGCCGATGGCGCCGAGCAAGATAGCGTCGTGCTCGCGCAGAGAGTCCAGGTCCGCGTCAGTCAGGAGTTCACCATTGCGCAGGTAGCGGCGGGCGCCGAGGTCGTAATCGGTGGTCTCCACGTCGTCACGCAGAGCGTGCAGAACCTTCAGGGCCTCGGCGGTCACTTCGGTGCCAATACCATCGCCGGCAATCACTGCGAGTTTCACTGTATGAACTCCTTTGTCTCACTAGTTGGTCATTTAGAACAATAGCATGTCGCCGGGACACCGCCTGCGAACCAACATAAAATGGCGCGCATGACTTTTCAGCCATATCCCTCACACTCAACCCCCAACGCGGAAATTGGCGACGCAGCGCTGGTCATCCGCAATCTCGTAAAGACATTCGCGAACAAAGTCGCGGTGAATAACCTCAACCTGACTGTGCCGAAGGGCAGCTTCTACGGCATCGTCGGCCCCAACGGGGCGGGCAAGACCACTGCCATCCTCGCAGCAACGGGCATCATTCGGCCCGACAGTGGCAACTCCTGGGTCGCCGGTCACCCACTGTGGGCCGATCCCGCCGAGGGCATGCAGGCGGAGGAGGAAGTGCTGGCAGCCAAGCGCAGCTACGGGCTGCTGGTCGACGGCCTCCCCGTGTTCGAACGCCTCAGCGGCAAGGAGTATCTGGAATACCTGGGCTACCTGCGGGACATCCCCGGCGAGGAACTGCAGCAGCGCATCGCAGACCTGCTGCAGGCACTCGACCTAGAGGACGCGGGCAAGAAGTACATCGCCGACTACTCCGCGGGCATGAAGAAGAAGATCCTACTGGCCGGCGCCCTATTGCACAGCCCGGGAGTTTTGATTCTGGACGAGCCCTTCGAGGCCGTGGACCCGGTATCCGGCGAGGTGATCCGCACGATCCTGCGACGCTACGTGGATGCCGGGGGCACCGTGATTCTCAGCTCGCACGTGATGGAGCTGGTCGAAGGACTCTGCGACCATGTGGCAATCATCAACCAGGGCACCGTCGTAGCCGCCGGAACCACCGAGCAAGTCCGCGCTGGTAAGTCGCTTTCCGAGCGCTTCGTCGAGGCCGTGGGCGGCAAGCAGCTGGACACGAAATCCTTCGGCTGGCTACGCGGCGCGGAGCAGCCGAGCGCCCGTCAAGAGGGGCAGGCCAGTGTCGAAGACTAAAACTCTCCTCAAACTCCACTGCAAACTGTGGGCGCACGCCTTCTTAGGCAACCTGCAGATGATCATCCCGTCCGTGGCTGTAACGATTATCGCGGTAATGGGCTGTGTCTGGCTAGGGTTCAGCAGCTACGGGGCACTCGTCATCGACGGAGACCCGGCGATGTTTGTGCTGACGATGGGGCTAGGCAGCGTGCTCTACCTAGCCATGTCGGCCATCTTCCCCAGCGAGGAACGGATGCTGGATCCGCGCATGTTCAGCTCCCTGCCCCTGACCGAACGCGACATTCTGCCGGGCATGCTCACCGCCATGTTCATCAACTCTCGGGCGGCGCTCTCGCTGGTGAACACCATCATCATGGCTATCCTCGGATATCTCGCGTTCTCGGAGGTAGCCTCCGCGGGCACCGGCGCCCTGTGGGTGCTGGCATGCGTACTCCAGCTGGTGATCACGCTGCTCGCGGGCGAGGCACTAGCAGCTGCGCTCAGCGGCATCGCCACCAAATTCAACGAACTGTGGGGCAACATCGCCGGGTTCGTCGTCACCTTCGGCTTCCTGGCTCTGTACCTCTTACCGCAGTTGCTGGCCGACGGAACCGACCCCACCGCGGCCATCAAGACCAGCGCCGACATCCTGTCCTGGACACCCTTCGCCGCCGCGGCCGGAGCCGCTGCTGACATGGCCGGCATCGGAGAAGATGGCGTCAATAATGGTGGCGTCGGTACCGGCCTCGCCAAGGGCGCGATCTGCCTCGTGGCGATCCTCGCCGTGGCCTACATAATGCGCGTGGCCGTCAAGCACGACCTCAACAATCCACTGCCGCCGCAGCACGCCACCCGCTCTGCGAAGGGCGATAGCCTGCTGCTGCCACGTGTCCCGGGATCCCCGGTTGGCGCCCTTTACTCCCGCGAGATTCGCTTCTGGCGCCGGGACAACCGCTTCATGATGAGCCTGATGGTCGTGGTCGTCCTCTGCGGGCTGTACCTCCTGATGGGGATACTTAACGAGGCCAACCGCTGGATGCTGTGGTTCGCACTGTTCTTCGTATCCCTTGGTCCCCAGCAGGTCGCAGGCAACTCCCTGGGCATGGACGGCCCATCCAACTGGGTGCACATGGTCGCCGGAGTGCGCGGCAAGCAGATCGTCGCCAGCCGCAGCCTCTCCACAGCGACAGTACTGGTGCCGATCTGGCTTGTCGTCTGCATCGCTGCCGGAGCCATCGACGGCTTCAGCGCCACCTGGTTGCTGGTTAGCCTTCTCACCCTGGGGTGCATTGTCGTCGCCTCCGCGATGGCGAACTTCAGCGCCACACGCTTCCCCGCTCAAACCACCGCGCCGGGCACAAACTCGTTCAAGCAGCGTAACGGCGGCAGCAACGCCATGATTTCCGCGCTGGTGACGATGCTGATCCTTACCGTCTCTTTCCTGCCGGGCGGGCTGCTAGCGCTGATTCCGCTGGCCATGGCCGACGGAACTAGCAACAGCATTGCCGCCATTCCCCTGCTCAGCTGGCTGGGCGTGCTACTGCACTGGGGCATCGTCGTCGGCGCCGCATGGATCATGAATCGTCGCGCCTCCCGCCGGCTCGACCTCGAGTGGCCGGATATCGCGCAGAAGGTGCAGCAGTACCTGTAGCCGCGCGGCATGGGGTGTCCATAAAAGATCAATCCATACAAGAACGCAAGAAAAGGCCGGGCAACAACTGCCCGGCCTCACACGTACTGGGCGTGAAGCCCAGCCTCGCGGTTTAGAGGTTCAGAACGAATGCGTTGGAGGCGTTCAGCTCTGCCTTGACCTCTTCAACCAGCTGCTGATCCAGTTCCTCGCTCACGCGCAGAACCAGAGTTGCCGTCTGCTCATCGTCCGTCGGGGACAGTGCGGCGGCGTCGATGTTGATGCCCTTGTTGCCCAGCAGCGTGCCGACCTTGCCCAGCGCACCCGGCTGATCCGGGTAGACCAGGAACAGGTTGGTGCCGGTGGCACGTAGATCCAGGCCGCGGTGGTTGATGCGGACGATCTTCTCCACGTGCTCCAGGCCGGTCAGCGCACCAGCGACGGTAGCGGTGGTGCCATCGGCAGCGACGACCTGAACCTCCAGGATGGAGCGGTGGCTGACGGACTCGTCCTGAGTCTGCACGTCCAGCTCCACGCCGCGCTCTTCAGCGATCTGCGGGGCGTTGACGAAGGTGACCTGCTCGTCGATCACACCGGAGAACACGCCGCGCAGGCCAGCCAGGCCCAGCGCGTCAACGGACTCGGTGGACAGCTCGCCGCGGGCGGTGACGGTCACGGTGTTCGGGGCGCTGTTCAGCAGCTCGGAGGCAACGCGACCCAGGTTGGTAGCCAGGTTCAGCCACAGGGCAACCTCTTCGGAGACCTTGCCGCCGGAGACGTTCACGGCGTCCGGAACGAAGTCGCCGGACAGGGCCTTCAGAACGGAAGCGGCAACATCGGTGCCCGCGCGGTCCTGTGCCTCCACGGTGGAAGCGCCCAGGTGCGGGGTAACGACGACCTCTTCCAGCTCAAACAACGGGGAGTCGGTGCACGGCTCGGAAGCGTACACGTCGAAGCCGGCGCCGCGGATGTGGCCGGACTTGATGGCCTCTGCCAGGGCAGTCTCGTCCACCAGGCCGCCGCGGGCGGCGTTGATGATGATCTGCCCCTTCTTGGACTTTGCCAGCAGGTCCGCGTCGAACATGCCCGCGGTTTCCTTGGTCTTCGGCAGGTGGATGGTCACGAAGTCAGAGCGGCTCATCAGCTCTTCCAGCTCCACTAGCTCCACGCCCAGCTGTGCGGCGCGGGCGGGGTTGGCGTACGGGTCGTAGGCGATGATGTCCGTCTCGAAAGCTGCCAGTCGCTGTGCAAACAGCTGGCCGATGTGGCCGAAGCCGACGATGCCGACGGTCTTGCCCAGAATCTCCACGCCCTTGAAGGAGGAGCGCTTCCACTCGCCGTCGCGCAGGGTCTTGTCGGCGGCGGGGATCTGACGGGCGGTGGACAGCAGCAGGCTGATTGCGTGCTCGCAGGCGGAGTGGATGTTGGAGGTCGGAGCGTTTGCGACCATCACGCCGCGGGAGGTGGCGGTGTCGATGTCAACGTTGTCCAGGCCCACGCCTGCGCGGCCTACGATCTGCAGCTTCGGTGCTGCCTCGAGCACCTCTGCGTCAACGGTGGTTGCAGAGCGGACCAGCAGCGCGTCTGCGTCTGCGACTGCCTTCAGCAGCTCGGGGCGGTTGGGGCCGTCGACCCAGCGAACCTCGACGGAATCGCCGAGGGCATCGACGGTGGACTGGGACAGTTTGTCGGCGATGAGGACTACCGGACGGGTGTTACTCACGAATGTTTCTCCCTAAAGTGCGACATTGCCTCGCCCACGCCGAAACGACCGCGCCGACGCGGGAAGGGACCACGCCATCCAAATGTGACGTGCGACCCTTACAGCATAACTCTTACCTCTGCGTCACTCAGCATTGCATTAGAGAATTGCTGTACCGCTCTGTCTGCATCGAAATTGACGCCAATCAGTACCACCTCACTCGAGGGAGTTAGCCCCACCTGGCGCCACCCGCCGGCCGGTTGTATCCGCAAGCCAGGGCCAGCCTGGTGCCACACCTGAGCGAGCTCCGGACGGTCGGCAATCCAGCAGTATCCTTTCGAACGCACCAACCCAGTTGTGGAGCGCAGAGCCTTGATCAGTCGCTCCCTGTCGAAGGGACGGTCCCCGCGGAAGACAACGGAGCTGATGCCGTACTCTTCCGTCTCTGGGGTGTGCGGGTTCTCCAGCTCGTCGAGGTAGCCCTCGTAGGCGCGGGCCGTCGCCTCGTCGTAGAGGTGCGCGCCGAGAATGTCATCTACCGCCGACCGCCCGCCAACCGCCGCAGTATCCGTCGCCTCAGCCGCGTCGTCTGCTGCGCTGACCGACGAGCCACCACGGGCCCCATCCCCATCTAGCGATCCAGCAGTGACGATGCGGCCGTGGAGGAGTTTTTCGATGCGCGCCCGCGGGTTCATCCGCCGCAGCAACGCTAGCGTCGCGCGGTAACGTTCTTCGCTGACGAGGTCCGCTTTGGTGACGTAGATGACGTCCGCGAACTCAACCTGATCGACTAGCAGATCAGCGATGGTGCGTTCATCGTCCGCAGTCGCCTGCAAGTCCGCTTCTGTAAGCAGCTTCTTCTGCCCTATTTGCGGCAGGAACTGGGCGGCGTCAACAAGAGTGACCATAGTGTCGATCGGCGCAACGTCGGCGAGGCGAGTGCCGTCCTCCCAACGCCATTCGAAAGTTGCGGCGACGGGCATGGGCTCGGAGATGCCGGTGGATTCGATGACGATGTGGTCGAAGCTGCCGCTGCGCGCGAGCGTGCCGACGGATTCCACCAGATCCTCGCGCAGCGTGCAGCAGATGCAGCCGTTGGTGAGCTCGACGAAGCGATCCTCGCCGCGCGTGAGGTGGCCTTCGCCGGCGATGAGGGCGGCGTCGATGTTGATTTCCGAGAAGTCGTTGACGATCACCGCGATGCGGCGGCCGCCTCGGTTGGCGAGCAGGTCGTTCAGCAGTGTTGTCTTGCCCGAGCCGAGGAAGCCGGACAACACCGTGACGGGCGTGGCGCTCGCGGTGGTGGCAGACGCAGGCGCGGCGGCGGGTGCACTCCCCCGTCGTGGAGCATCGGCAGTGGGCGTGGTTTCAGAGGGCGTGCGGCCGGAAGAATGGCTATGTGCGTGTCTCATAGCCCGCTACCCTACACGCTATTGCAACCTATTTTCATTAGTGACGCCGGGAGTGCACTTCGAAATACCTCTAACGGCCCTATCTTTAGCGCTTTTAGCGTCTTTAACGTCTTTAGCGATACGGAATCGGCAAGACTCTCCCCGTTTCCGGATCCTTAACCTCCAGGCAGGAAATTCCGAAAAGATCCTCAACGAGCTTCGCAGACATAACGTCTTCCGTCTCCCCCGCCGCTAGCACCTGACCGTCACGCATAGCGACGATGGAGTCGGCGAAACGGGCCGCGTGCGTCATGTCGTGCACGACCATCACGACAGTCCGGCCAGCAGTGTTGAGATCCCGCACCAAATCCAGAATCGCGATCTGATGGGCGGGATCCAGGTACGTCGTTGGTTCGTCAAGGAGCAGCACGGGAGTCTGCTGAGCCACGGTCATTGCTACCCACACTCGCTGGCGCTGACCGCCGGACAGATCCGTCGCTGGAACGTCGAGCAGGGCGGTCACCCCGGCGCGTTCCGCCGCCTCCTCTACCGCGCGGTGGTCCTCCGCTCCCAACGACGCAAACGCCCCGGTATACGGGTACCGGCCGTACGCGATAACTTCCCGCACACTCACCCCTTCGGGAGTAACGGGCTGTTGCGGCAAGAACGCAACGTGCCGGGCAAACTCACGCGCGCTCATCTTGCGGATGGAGCGATCGCCTAGGTAGACCTGTCCCTTCGAGATTGGTTGTTGACGCCCCAACGCTCGCAGCAGCGTAGATTTTCCGCAGCCATTCGGGCCTATGAGGGCGGTAATCTTCCCCTCCGGAACCTGGAGAGAAACATCTCGCAAGACATCCGGGCCGCCGTAGCCTACCGTGATGGCCTCGGCGTGCAAGGCAGGTACACTCATCGGGAGCTCCTTTCATCTGTCGTGGGCACCGCAGGCGCTCCCGCAGGGGTGCGAGACATACGCAGCAGAAGATAAATGAAGTACGGGGCGCCGACAACGGAGATCAACGCACCCACAGGGATTTCGGTGGGTGCAAATGCCCAGCGGCCAAGGGCGTCACAGAAAACGACCAACCCCGCGCCAGCCAGCGCAGACACTGGCAACACTCGCCTGGCAGCACCACCAACCAGCAGTCGAGCAGCATGCGGCACGATTAGTCCTGCGAATCCCAACACCCCCGCCGCAGCCACAGCGGCAGCTCCCAACAGGATCGCGAACAGCACCGCCACGGTGCGCCACGTTCGCTCACTGACACCTACTCCCGCCATGGCAGAAGAGTCCAGGTTCAGCATGTCCAGGTGCCTCGAGAGCACGATGGCTACCACGATGACTACCAACACCACTGGCCCCACTACTTGCGCATCCGCGAGAGTGCGGGCGTAAAGCGACCCCTTAAGCCAGGTCATCGCCGCGCCCGCTTCCGGAGCAGCCTTGACCAACAACAGTTGAGTCAGCGCGCCCAGACCCACAGAGACCGCTACGCCAGTGAGGGTAAGCCGCACCGGATCCGTTGCTCCTCGGCCCGCGAGCACCAGCACCAGGCCTGCACCCACCAGTGCACCGATAAAAGCCACGGGAGTCAGTGCCTGCGCAGGCAAGGAACCGACACTCAACAGAGCTGCCACGGCAGCCAAGCCCCCTCCTGCGGTGACACCCACAGTGTCCGGAGCTGCCAGCGGATTACGCAGGGCTAGCTGCAGCAACGCGCCGGAGACCGCCATCGCTGCACCAGCGAGGATTCCCACGAGCACACGGGGCATCCGGTAGCGCCATATGAGTTTCCCACCGGTGAAGAGGTCGTGGATCGTCTCTGCCGGGGGCTTCATGACGGCGCCGACGCTTAATCCCAGGACGATCGCGAACGCCAGCAAAGCCAGCAGCGCTGCATACACGGCTATAACGCGGGGCGCGCCGGCATTAGTACGCCGTGGCGCTATAGCAACTTCCCGCGGCGCCGCAGTATCACCCTGCGGCGCCGCAGTGTCACTCTGCGGCGCTGCAGTGTCACGCCTCGGCGCTGCAGTTCCCGGCTGGGAAACGCCCCTCCGGAGGATTCGTTTGCGATTCAGCCTGCGGTTCATCAGCGCCCACCTCCTGGTCGCAGCCGATTAATACCCCACAGCAGCAAAGGCACGCCTGCAATGGCAGTAACCACGCCCACTGGAGTCTCCGCCGGCGCCCACAGAGCCTGCGCAACGGAATCCGCCACCAGCAGAACCACCGCGCCCACCACTGGGGCGATCACTAAGCTCAATCGGTGACGCGGGCCTGCCACCCGATACGAGACGACCGCCGCCATCAAGCCAAGGAAACCAATGGGTCCAGCAGCCGCAACTGCCGGCGCGATCAACAGCACTGCGCCCACCACTGCCAAAATGCGCAGACGGTGGGGGTTCGCGCCGACGGAAGACGAGAGGGCGTCACCAGCAAAAAGCGTATCCAGCCCCCGACCAGCAGCAATAGTAAACGGCAGAACCACCGCCACAGCAATAATGCAGGGCACTACATCCGGGAAACGAACCCCACCCAAGCGGCCCGAAAGCCACGACAGCACGGTCGAAAGCTGAGCCTCATCGATGACCAAAATGATCGCGGTACACGCCGAGAACAATGCAGAAACGGCTATGCCGAGCAAAATCATCCGCTGCACCGACTGAGCACCAGTCGGATCCCCCACCGTCACACGCATCCCGATACCTACCGTGATCGCAGCTCCAAGCGCTGCACCACACAACGCCCCCGGCAACACAGCTGCGCCCGACACAGATCCCGTGATCGTCGTGCACAGCACAGCGCCGAAAGCCGCACCGGAATTCACGCCGGTGATTTCCGGATCCGCCAGCGGGTTGCCTGTAGCCGTGCGAAGCAGCACGCCTGCCGCGCCCAAAGCCATGCCGATCACCGTCGCTGCCAAGAGCCGGTCGCGCATGACGGAGCGCATCTCCCCCGCGAGTTCTGGCGCGTTAGTCGGCACCTCCACGCTGCTCATGCGCCAGACCCATACCGCAAGAATGACAGCCAATCCCAGCGCCAGCAGAATCGCTAGTTGTGTAAGGCGTGGTTTTAGCCCTCGTTGCACTTAACTTCCTTCGGTCGTAAACGCACGAAGGTGCGCCTACTTACGAGCGTTCTCCGTTTCAATGATCTGATCCAGCATTGCCTCTGCGGCCAGCGGGCCACGAGAACGGGACCAGGTGTCCTGCTCCACGTCCACGATATCCTTCACCACACCCTTATATGGGCTGGACTTAAAGCCCTCGATGTCGTTGTACAAGTACATCCGATCCAGCTTCATTGAGGGGAGCTTATCACCCGTCATTTCGGCAACGTCAGTCTTGGACTCGATAGCGGTACGGGAACCGTCGTAGCCGTAGACGTAGCCGGCGTCAGAAAGAAGAGAGCCTGCAAAGGAATCCTTGATCCAGGTGTAGAGAGTGCCCTTCGACCATCCGACCAGCGCTGCACGAGTGTTCGGCTTGACGAGCTTCTTTGCCTCTTCGACCTTGTCTTCGATACGCTTGCGCACTTCCTTAGCTTTATCTTCCTTGCCCAGCTTCTTTGCGATGTCATCCATGGAGTCAAGGACGTCGGTGTAGCTGGAGTCGCTGTAGGACTTCGTCCCTGCAATTTCCTCCAGCTGCGGCATGATCGATTCCTGCCGCGTTGGGCTAGCGAGGATCAGATCGGGCTCAAGAGACTGAATGACCTCCAGGTTCGGCTGCTTTGCCTGTCCAACCGATTCGATGCCCTCGAGCTTGCCCTCCAGAGTCTTCGGCCCGGCGGACTTGCCGATCTCTACAATGCCGACAGGCTTTACGCCCAGCGCCTCGAGGATTTCCTCATATCGCCAGTCCAACGCGACCACCCTTGGCTCGCCGTCTTTACCGCCTCCACCGTTGTTACCGTCACCGGCGCCACAGGCAACAAGGGCCGTGGCTCCGAGAATCGTCGCGACGAGGAGAGCCAGGGCGCGACGTAAAGAGCCGCGCTGAGAGTTTCGAGAATTCATCATTCCGCAGACACTACCGGACTTAGGTTCACCTAAGCAAGGTAAACCTACCTTGCCAGGTCTAGGGCGATTGCCGAGATTCTTCCCACCTGTTAGCGAATGTTGCTGCCCCACCGTTGGCGCACGTTGCTTTCTCGGCCACTAGCAGACGTTGTTCCCCCACCGTTAGTGCACATTGCTGTCCCAACCGCTAGCAGACGTTCTGCGGACCCTCGTGGTCGGCGTGGCTGGCGCGCTCCACCTGAATGGTGGCGTGCGCGATCCCCCGCTCCTGCAGCGCGGCCTGTGCAGCACACAGCACCGCGGCCGGATCGCGCCCTTCCGGAACCACCAAGTGCACGGAAGCCAACGCGCTCGTGCCATCCAGCGACCACAGGTGGAGATCATGCACGTCCAGCACGCCGTCGACCTGCCGCAGCAAAGCATCAACCTCAGCGGGCCGGTAGCCCGGAGGCGCCTGCTCGAGCAGAATGCGCAAGGCCTGCATCATCAGCTGCCAGGCGCGCGGCAACACCAGTGCGGCAATCACCAGCGAGGCGATAACATCCGCATACTGCCAGCCGGTCAGAATGATCACGCCACCCGCCACTAGCACCGCGACGGAACCCAACATATCCGCCAGCACGTGCAGGAATGCACCCTGGACATTGACGGAATGCTCCCGCTGGCGGTTCAAGATCCACGCGGAAATGATGTTGGCTAGCAGGCCGATCACCGCGACGATCATCATCGGGCCGGCCATAATCTCCACCGGCTCGCTGAGGCGCTGGAACGCCTCGACCACGATCCAAGCGGAGATTCCCAACACGGTGACCGCATTGACGAGCGCAGCGAGCACCTCCACCCGCCGATAGCCGAAGGTCGCCTGCGCAGTTGCGGCCCTGCGACCGATGAAAATGGCGACGACCGCAATGATTAGGCCGGCGGCGTCCGAAAGCATGTGCATCGCATCGGCGAGCAACGCGACGGAGCCGGTGATCAGACCGCCGATCAGCTCTGCAAAGAAAACTGTGCCAGTGACGCCCAGCACGATGAGCAGCGCGCGCAGCGGAGCATCCGTCGGCGCGTGGGAGTGCGAATGCCCGTGCGAATGCCCGTGGCCAGAGTCGTGGGACTGTGCATGGCCGGATTCGTGCGAATGTGCATGGCCCCCCTCAGATACGCCGGCGGGCGCGGGCGCGCTGCCAGCGGTCGACGCGGGCGCGCCGCCAGCCGCAGGCGCGGACTCGCTGGAACGCGCAGAACCGTGGCGGCGCACGTCGGCACCACCACGGTCCTGTGGTTGTTGCTGAGCTACGCTTGCGGGGTCGTTCATACCCTCACTTTAGGCAGCCACATCCCTTATTGGCAACTTACTGAAAACAAAGACGGGGGACCAGAACGGCTCGCCATTGGCGGCCGGAACATGGGCTCCCCGCTAAACAGATTCCAAATTCAGAATCCATAAACTTGGAAATCTAAAGCATTCAGTTATTCAGCCAGACCGCTTTAAGCAGGCCGCTTCAGCCGAGCAGTTTCGGCCGAGCAGTTTCGGCCGAGCAGTTTCGGCCGAGCAGTTTCGGTCGGGCAGTTTCGGCCAGGCCGTTGTGACCAGGCCGCTTTAGGCGGTCTCGGCGCGAGCGTCGACCTTGACCCAGCTCATCAGGTCGCGCAGCTTAGCGCCGGTTTTCTCGATCTGGTGATCGTTGTAGGAAGCACGCAGCTCCTCCAGCTCCTTGTTGCCACCCTCAACGTTGGCAACCAGACGCTTGGTGAAGGTGCCGTCCTGAATGTCGGTCAGAATGTCCTTCATGCGCTTCTTGGTGTCCGCGTCAATGACGCGCGGGCCGGACAGGTAGCCACCAAACTCAGCCGTGTCAGACACGGAGTAGTTCATGTTGGCAATGCCGCCCTCGAACATCAGGTCCACGATCAGCTTCATCTCGTGCAGGCACTCGAAGTAAGCCATCTCCGGCTCGTAGCCAGCCTCCACCAAAACCTCGAAGCCTGTCTTGATCAGCTCCTCGGTGCCACCACACAGAACAGCCTGCTCGCCGAACAGGTCGGTAACAGTCTCCGCCTCGAAGGTCGTCGGGATCACGCCGGCGCGTGCACCACCGATGGCAGCTGCGTAGGACAGCGCCAGGTCGCGGCCGTTGTTCTTCGGATCCTGCTCAACGGCGATCAGGCACGGAACACCCTTGCCGTCGACGAACTGACGGCGAACCAGGTGGCCCGGCCCCTTCGGGGCAACCATGCCGATGATGATGTTGTCGGCCGGCTCGATCAGCTTGAAGTGGATGTTCAGGCCATGGCCGAAGAACAGCGCGTCGCCGTCGTTCAGGTTCGGCTCGATATCCTCAGTGAAGATCTTCGCCTGGGAGGTGTCCGGAGCCAGCAGCATGATCACGTCTGCCCACTTCGCAGCCTCCGCATTGGTCTTCACAGTGAAGCCAGCTTCCTCAGCCTTGGCGCGGGACTTGGAGCCCTCGCGCAGGCCGATAACGACCTCCACGCCAGACTCGCGCAGGTTCTGGGCATGTGCGTGCCCCTGGGAGCCGTAGCCGATGATGGCTACCTTGCGACCCTGGATGATCGACAGATCAGCGTCGTCGTCGTAAAAAACATCAATTGCCATGGGGAGCTTCCTTTCGTTGACTGTCTACCTTTATAGCAAACTTTATTTCATTTGGTGAGATTTTGGCGTCCACATAGTGAACTCCGTGAACTGTTGCGGGCTGTTGCCCTCTTTCGTAGGTAGTGACGCCCACCCGGCTGCAAGCCCAAGGCGTCACCAAAGAACCTAGAGATTCGCCGGGTACATGGCGCGAGGACCGCGACTGATCGCAGTCGGCGACGCCTCGACAAGCTCGCGAATACCGAACGGCTCCAGAACGTCCAGCAGAGCCTGCAGCTTCGACGGCGTGCCGGTGCACTCGATGATCACCGACTCCGGCCCAACATCCACGACGTGCGCGCGGAACAGCTTCGCGGACTCCACCACCTGCGTGCGGTTCGAGTTGTCAGCAGAAACCTTCACCATCATCAGGCCGCGGGAGACGATTGACTCCGGGTCGTGGCGCGTGACCTTAATAACGGGGATCAGCTTGTTCAGCTGCTTCGTGATCTGCTCCACCACGTGATCCTCGCCCTCGACGATGATGGTGATGCGGTTGATGCCCTCAACCTCCGTGCGGCCAGAGCTGATCGAGATGATGCTGAACGCGCGGCGGGTGAACATGCCGGAGATTCGCGAGATGATGCCGTCGACGTCCTCACACAGGACGGACAGGGTGTGGACCTGTACCTTGTTCGTGCTCATTAGTCTTCTTCACCTTCCTGGGTGACCTCGTGGATCTCCGCGGGCGATTCTGCCGCCGAGGATTCCTCGTCGAACAGCGGCCGCAGGTTGCGTGCGTACTGGATTTCCTCATTGGACGTGCCGGCGGCAACCATCGGCCACACCTGCGCATCCTCGCCGACAATGAAGTCGATGACGACGGGCCGGTCGTTGATCGCTTCCGCCTTGCGGATGGTCGGCTCTACATCCTCTGGCTTGGTGACGCGGAACGCCGCGCAGCCCATGGACTCAGCCAACATCAGGAAGTCCGGCAGGTAGGTTTCTCCCGGCTTCAGGTTGGTGTGCGAGTATCGCTGGTCGTAGAACAGCGTCTGCCACTGGCGGACCATGCCAAGGTTCCCGTTGTTGATGAGGGCAACCTTGATCGGCAGCTTCTCCACCGCGCAGGTAACGAGCTCCTGGTTGGTCATTTGGAAGCAGCCGTCGCCGTCGATGGCCCAGACGGAGGTGTCCGGCTTGCCAGCTTTCGCACCCATGGCGGCGGGCACCGAGTAGCCCATCGTGCCGAGGCCGCCAGAGTTCAGCCACGTGCGCGGGTTTTCGTAGTCCACGAACTGTGCCGCCCACATCTGGTGCTGCCCCACGCCGGCGACGTAGATGGCGTCCGGGCCGACGGTCTTGGACAGGGTCTCAATGACGAACTGCGGGGCGAGCTTGCCGTTAGGCTGCTCGTCGTAGCCGCGGGGGAAGTCTTGCTTCAGCTTGTTCAGATAGTTCAGCCAGCCGGCGGTGGCGGGCTTCTTCAGATCCAGGTTCCGCATCGCCTGGTGGAGTGCGGCCAGTACCTCGCGGGCGTCGCCGACGATAGGCACGTTGGCTTCGCGGATCTTGCCGATTTCCGCCGGGTCGATGTCAGCGTGGATGACCTTCGCGTCAGGCGCGAAACTATCCACGTGGCCGGTAACGCGGTCGTCAAAGCGGGCGCCGATGGTGATCAGCAGGTCGGAGCGCTGCAGGGCAGCAACTGCCGGGACACTTCCGTGCATGCCAGGCATGCCCATGTACAGCGGGTGGGAGGCCGGGAAGCTGCCCAGCGCCATGAGAGTGGTGACAACTGGGATGTCGTTAGCCTCTGCAAATTCCAGCAGTTCTGCGTGTGCTTCCGCCTTGATCACGCCACCACCGACGTACAGCGTCGGGCGCTTCGCTGCACTGATCATGCGCACGGCTTCCTCCACCTGGCGCGGGTGCGGACTGGTGACCGGACGGTAGCCGGGCAGCTCGTACTTCGGCGGCCAGTTGAATTCCAGCTCTGCGTTCTGCACGTCCTTCGGGATGTCCACCAGCACCGCGCCGGGGCGACCGGTGGAGGCCACGTGGAAAGCCTCGGCGATGGCGCCGGGGATGTCCTCGGGGCGGGTCACCATGAAGTTGTGCTTGGTGATCGGCATGGTGACGCCGCGAATGTCCGCCTCCTGGAAGGCGTCAGTACCCAAAAGCCCCTTTCCAACCTGGCCCGTAATAGCGACCAAGGGCACCGAGTCCATGTTGGCGTCGGCGATAGGGGTGACCAGGTTCGTCGCACCCGGGCCGGAAGTTGCGATGCACACACCCACGCGGCCGGTGGCCTGGGCGTAGCCGGTGGCGGCGTGGCCGGCGCCCTGCTCGTGGCGGACAAGGATGTGGTTCAGCTTCTCGGAGTCGTACAGCGCCTCGTAGAGCGGCAGCACAGCACCTCCGGGCAGGCCGAATACGACATCGGTTCCTAGCTCTTCTAGGGAGCGGACTACGGCCTGTGCGCCGTTAATTCGCTCTGGCCGCTTGCCGCGGGTGTTATTCGCCAAGGTGGCGGGGCTGGGTTGCGAGCGTGATGTGTGTGTCACGTTGTCTTCGCTCCTTGAGTCCTTGAATCCGTCCTGCCTTCAATTCTCCGCCCCCTCCGCTTCCCGGTTGCCCGCCGTCGCGCCGCGTCGCAGCGCACGTTACGCGCCTCAACGTCTGCCTCAGCACGCGCTGCGCAGTTCGCGCCTCAGCACGTGCTGCGCAGTTCGCGCCTCAGCACGTGCTGCGCATCAACACAGCGCGCCACGCATTGCTACGTGTTTCAGCGCCGCATAGTCCGCGCTGCAGCCCGCCACAGCGTTCGCGCTCTGGCGAGCTGGCATTACCTGGAAGCGATAGAGCCGAAGAATCTTCGGTGTGGAATCGCTTGTTCGGTTGGGTGCATGTCCTTCACACAACAAAAGCCCCCAACTTACCGACGCTGTTGCGTCGGTTGCTGGGGGCGCCGTGTCGAGCTCAACGAGGTAGCTAGTGGCGCCCCTCGATAATGAGTACTCGTACTAGTTGCGTAAATTCCATGGCTCTAAATTTAGCGACTTCTGCGAAAGTAGTCAAGCCGTTGACCACAGGTTTCCCAAAGTATGATGCCAATATCTCACCTATTGGACAGGTTAAAACGCCCCCGACCTGTGCTTCAATCCGCCCATTCCCCCCGGTTTTCCACCGAGCCACGCCCCAGCGCCCGGCAAAATCCGGGAGCCTTCAGCACCCTGCACAGCACCGGGGAATACCCCGGCACCCACGCAACATCGGAGCTCCATCCACAACCCTCTGCGCCTGAACGCGAGCCGTGAACCCGGCTGGAATCCCGTCAGAATTCCGTCAGAATCCGGCTAGAATCCGTGCCGAATCCGTGCAAGCCCAAACTCCCCAACTGGTTTCGGGACTACGGTGGGAAAGCATGTTGAAGTTCTATGCTTTCCAGCTCTGGGAATGGCTGGTTATCCACGGCATTCCCTTGACTGCACTGGTAATTATCGCAATTTTGATCCCGCGTGTGGGGCGTTTGGCGATTCGCATTGTCAGCAGCCGCTTCAATGAAGGCGAGGAAGCCACCAAATCCCGCCTCGCCCTGGTCGGCGCGTTGGTATACGTACTGCAGGCGATTGCGTACTTCGCGATCATCATGCTGGGCCTGACGAACCTGGGTGTCCCCGCTATGGGTGCTGCCCTGCCGGCAACCGTCGTTTCAGCTGCTATTGGTTTCGGCGCGCAGAACGTGATCGGCGATTTCCTCGCGGGATTCTTCATCATCTCGGAGCGGCAGTTCGGTGTGGGAGACTTCGTTGCCTTCGATGGCACCTCCAGTGACATTTCGGGCACGGTTGTGGCTCTGACCCTTCGGGCAACGAAGGTGCGCACAGCCTCCGGTGAAGTGGTGACGATCCCGAACGGTTCCGCGGGTGTGATCACGAACTATTCCCAGGACTGGTCGCGGGCGGTCGTGGACTTGGCAGTCCCGCTGCAGCCAGGAGAGTCCATGTCGCAGTTGACCGAGCGCGTTGAGGTCACAGCTGCGAAGGCACTGCAGGATCCGACTATCACCGGGGACGTCACCGGAGAATTAGAAGTTCTGCCAGCTACGGATATCGTCGCCCCCACTGCGGCAGGGCAATCATGGCAGGTGAACTTCCGAGTGATGGTCGTGGTGAACCCGGCGCGCCAGTGGGCGGTGGAGCGCGTTCTGCGCTCGGCGCTGGTGAATGTCTTCTGGGACCGCTATGACATGCCGCGGGTCTTTCGCGATGGCCGTGACGCCCAATCCTCCACCGCCCTCGATCCCATCAAGGCTGTGGCAATGGATTCCGGGCTGACGCCTACGGAGGTCCTGCCTGCCCAAGACACTTCAAAACATCGGCGCACTTCAGCCGCTCCAGTGTCTCCAGTGTCTCCAGCGTCTCCAGCGTCTCCAGCGTCACAGAGCATTTCCGGCAATTCCGCGGGAATCGCTGATTCTGCGAGCGATGAAGCAAAAAGCGGGCTTGCGCCACGCGGGACGGCTTCGGCGTACGAAGCCGCTGCCAAGGATGCGGTCCAGGCTGAAGGGGCAGACCGGGCTAGCCAACTCGCACAGCCCGGCCAGGCTGCACAGGCTGGACCGGCCGAGGCGGCTGCACAAGCTGGACCGGCCGGCGAGGCTGCACAGACCGAACAGATTAGTCAGGGCGCGAAGTCGCCCACGACTGATGGACCTGGAGTTCGCCCTCTCGACAGCGATGGAACCATTGGTCGGACACGATCAGCTTCCCCGGAGCACACCCAATCCGCCGCAACCGCCGACTCCGGCTCCGGTTCTGGCGGAGATTCCGGCCTAGCAGACAAGCGCGACGCCGACACAGGCAACGCCACCACCGACTGGACAGCTCGCATTGGTGCGAACGCTCACGCTGGCGCAGGTGCCGAGGACAGTGCCGAGGACAGTGCTAACGGTGCTGATGACACTGACGGTGCTGATGACACTGACGGTGCTGATGACGCCGAAAAGGGTGAGAAGTTCCAGGGCATCTGGCGCAGCGAACAGTACGCCTCCAAGTTCAAGAGGATCATGAGCGTCGGCGGGCGCACCCGCCCCTCCACCACCGGACTAATCCTGGCGTTGTTGCTAGTCGGCGGCCTGGCGTTGGCCTCCTCGAACCCAGAAGGCGGGGACACCGGCTGGCTTTCTCCCGATTACTGGCGCGACCGCCCTTCGAACAGCGCATCCACTGAGGACTCCGAAGCAAACAAACAATCCGACGAAAGCTCCACCAGCCAGAACAACCCCACCTCTGACCCGAGCTCCGACTCAAACTCTGACTCAAGCTCCAGCTCAAACTCTGACTCAAACGCTGAAACAAGCAATGGAACAAACCCTGGCACAAACACCGACGCAAACTCTGACGCGAATAGCGGCTCAAACTCCGGTGCAAACTCCGATCAAAACGCCAACTCGACCTCCGGCGGAGGCGACGGATCACGCAGCGGGACCGCCAATGAGCCGAACAACAACTCCAATGGCAATCCCAATAGTGGAAATGGTGGCGTCCAAAACAACTCCAACAACAGTGGCACCGGCGGCAACAGTATGAACGGCGCTGCACCTCGCGCTATGGGTGCGACGAGTACGCCCAATGCAACCGACACCACCCACGGCTGATTAAATGAACACCATGAACTCGAAGGTTTTCCACCCCAGCCGCGAACACATCCTCGGCGGGTTCGTCATGTTCCTGATCTGCTTGCTATTCACGGGCTATAAGGTCGCCTGGTTTTTCTGGGTTCCGCTAGTACCACTAGTGTTTATTTTGTGGACTTTGTGGGTGCGAACCACCGTCACTGACAAAGCCATCACCACGCGCTACCTCTTCCGCGCAGGCAAAACCATGCAATGGGAAGACTTCCGCGCGCTCCGCTTCAACCGAGCAGGACGCGCCTACGCCGTAGACAACCAAGAGAACACCATCTGGCTACCGGGCGTGACCTTTAACTCCCTGATCGACCTGCACAAGGTCAGTGGCGGACGTATCCCCGACCCCGTCAGCCCAGCGCGCGCAGCCACGGACGACAAAGTGCAGGTCGTCAACAAGGACGGCTACGCCGTGCTCATGGATAAGGACGAGTACAAGGAATACGAAAAGCAGCGCCGCCTCGAAGCGGGAGTCGATGTGCCAGACACAGACGCGCCGAAAGCAAACGCGGACGACGCTAACAGCTAGCTGCCCGGAACTCCGGGCGCGCGGGACGAGAGTCGCCAGACGATAGCCGTTGAACCAAAGGTGTCAAACGCCCGGCAGATCAACGGCTGCAAGTTCTAACCGACAAACGGCGACTAGAAAACGGCGCAAATAGAAAACACAATCCAAGAACCCAAGCCAGATAACACAGGCCAGATAACACAACCGAAGAGAACTACTAACACTAGAGTACGAAGACTAGAACGACGAGAAGAGAACCGTGAACAGTATGAACGCCATCCCATTGAGATCCGCCGTCACCACCCAGGGACGCAACGCCGCCGGCGCCCGCGCCCTGTGGCGTGCGACAGGCATGACGGATCAGGACTTCGAAAAGCCCATCATCGCCATTGCGAACTCGTACACACAGTTCGTACCGGGCCACGTGCACCTGAAGGACGTGGGAGACATCGTCGCAGACGCCATCCGCGAAGCTGGTGGCGTTCCTCGCGAGTTCAACACCATCGCCGTCGACGATGGCATTGCTATGGGACACGCGGGCATGCTCTACTCGCTGCCTAGTCGCGAAATTATTTCTGACGCCGTCGAGTACATGGTCAACGGCCACGCCGCCGATGCGCTGGTGTGCATTTCCAACTGCGACAAGATCACGCCCGGCATGCTGAACGCTGCCATGCGTCTGAACATCCCGGTGGTGTTCGTCTCCGGCGGTCCGATGGAGGCCGGCAAGGCCGTGGCCGTTGACGGTGTTGTGCAAGCTCCGACGGATCTGATTACCGCCATCTCCGCCTCTGCATCCGACAAGGTCGACGCACAGGCACTGCTGGAAGTTGAGTCCGCTGCCTGCCCGACGTGCGGCTCCTGCTCCGGCATGTTCACCGCCAACTCGATGAACTGTCTGACCGAGGCGCTGGGCCTGTCCCTGCCGGGCAATGGTTCCACCTTGGCGACTCACGCCAAGCGGAGAGACCTGTTCACCAAGGCTGGCACCACCATCGTTGAACTGTGCCGCCGCTACTACGGCGAGGGAGACGCCTCCGTCCTGCCGCGAAACATCGCCACCCGTGAGGCCTTCGAAAACGCAATGGCGCTGGACATGGCCATGGGCGGATCTTCCAACACTGTGCTGCATATCCTCGCAGCTGCCCAAGAGGGTGAGGTCGATTTCGACCTGCACTCTATCGACCAGCTGTCCCGCGAAGTGCCGTGCCTGTCAAAGGTGTCCCCGAACTCCGACTATCACATGGAAGACGTCCACCGCGGAGGCGGCATCCCCGCCATCCTCGGTGAGCTTTACCGAGCAGGCAAGCTGAACGAAGGCGTACACTCCGTTCACTCCGCCACGCTCAAGGAATGGCTCCTGTCCTGGGACATCCGCTCCGGGGCTGCAACCGAGGAAGCTATCGAGCTGTTCCACGCCGCCCCCGGCGGAGTCCGCACAACCGATCCATTCAGTACTGAGAACCGTTGGTCCAGCTTGGACACCGACGCAGAAGGTGGCGTCATCCGTGATGTGGAACATGCGTACACCGCCGATGGCGGTCTGGTTGTCCTCCGCGGCAACCTCGCCGAAGACGGCGCCGTAATCAAAGCCGCGGGTGTTGATCCGTCGATCTGGCACTTCGAAGGCAAAGCGCTAGTCGTCGAATCCCAGGAAGAAGCCGTGCGCGTGATCCTGGACAAGAAAGTCAAGCCGGGCCACGTGGTAGTCGTACGCTACGAAGGCCCCGCCGGCGGACCGGGAATGCAGGAAATGCTACACCCGACCGCTTTCCTCAAGGGCGCAGGGCTTGGCAAGGAGTGCGCGCTAATCACCGACGGTCGATTCTCCGGCGGCACGTCCGGCCTGTCCGTCGGCCACATCTCCCCTGAGGCTGCTCACGGCGGCTTGATTGGCTTGGTCCGCGACGGGGATCCGATCACGATCGACGTTCACGAGCGCCTTCTGCAACTGAACATCTCCGACGAGGAGATCGAGCGCCGCCGTGCCGAAATGGAAGCTTCCGATAAGCCCTGGACTCCCACCACTCGTCAGCGCAAGGTCACCAAGGCGCTGCGCGCTTATGCCGCGATGGCAACCTCCGCTGACCGCGGAGCCGTCCGCGAAGTGAAGTAGCCACCCCGCCCTGCCGCCGGTGCGCGGGGCCGTAGGGTGGAGGGCATGCATGTTTCACACCTCCAGCCCGATGCAATGATCCGCGTCCGTGACGCACACTTGCGGAACCTCAAGCACCAGGACGTTTCGCTGCCCCGTAACGCCCTGGTGGCGGTGACGGGCGTATCTGGATCGGGAAAGTCCTCGCTGGCGTTTGGCACACTGCACGGTGAGGCTCAGCGGCGGTATCTAGAGTCCGTTGCGCCATTCGCCCGCCGACTGATCGGCGGGGCCGTCGACCCACGCGTGGGGTCCGTTGAAGGGCTCCCGCCGACGGTCGCATTACGACAGGGGGCGCAAGCGGGCGGGGCGCGTTCGACGGTGGGAACCGTATCAAACCTGTCGAACACGATCCGCCTACTGTATTCGCGTTGCGGCCAGTACCCGGCGGGCGTTCGCGAACGCCACGGCGGGCGACTGGATTCAGATAGCTTCTCCCCTAATACGACGGCGGGAATGTGCCCAGAGTGTCAGGGCACGGGAGTCGTGCATGAGCCGACGGAGGAGTCCATGGTCCCAGATCCGTCGCTTTCCATCGACGAAGGGGCTATCGCCGCTTGGCCCGGCGCGTGGTTGGGGAAGAATTTCCGCGATATCGTCGCGGAGCTCGGTTTCCCTATGGACATTCCGTGGCGGGAGATCCCAAAGGCCGACCGAGATTGGATCCTTTACACCGATGAGCGGCCGGTGGTGACGATTCACCCTCACCGGGGTGCGGATCAGATTCAGCGGACGTATGAGGGCACTTGGCGTTCGGTGGCCTCTTATCTGCGGAAGACGTTGGCAGAGACGGGTTCCGATTCCACGCGACGCCGCGTCTTGTCGTTTATGAAGTCTTCCCGCTGTGGGGTGTGCGATGGTCGTCGACTTATTGTCGACGCCCTTTCCGTGGGTTACCTCGGCCTTCCCATCGATAGCCTTGGGGCGCTTCCTCTGGAAGACGTTCTCTCTCGCTTCGCTGAGCGCCGTGCCTCTATGCCCGCAGACACTGCCCGCGGACAGGCCGATATCTACGCCACAACTGGGCGAAGACTAGCGCAGCACGCGCCAGCCGGCGGGGATTCCAGCGCGGCCGCGGAAGCGGAGCGAATCCTGCTGAGCCAGGCGATTCCTACGCTGGAGTCAGTGGTGGATCTCGGTTTGGGGCATCTGAGCCTGGATCGTGCCACGTCTACCCTGTCGGCAGGTGAGCTGCAGCGTTTGCGGTTGGCATCTCAGCTGCGGTCGGGGCTTTTCGGAGTGGCATACGTTTTGGACGAGCCGTCCGCGGGCTTGCACCCTGAGGAGCGCCGAGCCGTGATGCGGCTGATTCGCGGTTTCCTGGACGCAGGCAATAGTGTCCTGCTGGTGGAGCACGACATGCACCTGGTGGCGGAGGCCGATTGGATCGTCGACGTCGGCCCGGGCGCGGGCGAACTCGGCGGCAAAATCCTCTACTCCGGCCCAGCCGGGGATTCCAGCGCGGACGCGAATGCAGCCGGGACTGGTATGGAGGCTGCCGACCACGCTGATGGTTGCCGTGCTAAAGACTGCCGTTGCTCTGAAACCGGCGGCGTTGGCGGTCCGGACGTCGCCGGCAACGCTGGCGGTCCGGACGTCGCCGGCGGCGCGGGCCTGGCCGGGCTGGATTGCCCCACCGGGCGGGCCCTCGCCGCCGGGCCACTGAAACTGACCACTGACGCCGAAGCGCGCACCCCCTCCGGCACTCTCAGCCTCACGGACATCAACGAACGCACCCTGAAAAGCCTCGACGTGAAATTCGGCCTCGGCACATTCACCGCGATCACGGGCGTCTCGGGCTCCGGCAAGTCCACGCTTCTGTACACGCTGGCCAACTCACTGCGCGAACGGGTGAAGACATCGGTCGACGACGGAGACGTGGCGTCAAAAAGTAAGGGCCCCGCAGAAAAAACAGGCTCCGCAAGAGCAACAACGGTCGAACTCAGCGCAGACCTCAACTCAGACATTGCCATCAACCGGTTGGTGCAAATCTCACAAAAGCCCATCGGCCGGACACCCAGATCCTGCCTCGCAACCTACACCGGACTATTCGACCGCGTACGGAAACTCTTCGCACAGACCGACGAAGCGAAACGGCGTGGCTGGACCGTCTCCCGGTTCTCGTACAACGTCACCCAAGGACGCTGCCCCACCTGCAGTGGAGAAGGGCAAATTGAAGTCGAGCTAGTGTTCCTGCCCGGCAGCTACACTCCCTGTCCCGACTGTCACGGCGCACGCTACAACTCTGAAACGCTGGAAGTCACCTGGAACGGGCGGACGATCGCGGACGTGCTGGAGCTCACCGTCGCTGAAGCGCGGGAGGTCTTCGCCGATGAAGAGGCAATCGCCCGGGCGCTGCGAGCTCTGTCGGCTGTCGGGTTGGATTACCTCCGGCTCGGGCAGCCGGCCACGGAGCTGTCCGGCGGCGAGGCCCAGCGAATCAAGTTGGCCACGGAGCTGCAGCGGGCTCAGCGGGGGCATACCGTGTACCTCATGGATGAGCCGACCACCGGCCTCCACCCCGCAGACGTGGATTTGCTGATGACGGAACTCCAGCGGTTGGTCAACAACGGCAACACCGTGGTGGTTGTGGAGCATGACATGCGGGTTGCCGCACAGGCAGACCGGGTTCTGGAAATGGGCCCGGGAGCCGGCGCGCGGGGTGGTCAGGTTGTGGCAGACGGAAGCCCCGCCACAGTGGCTCAAACGGACACCGCGACGGGGCGAGTATTAGCGGAAAGGAGCTCTAGCTAGTTGAACGGGTTTCCTCCGCCGACGCCGAGCCAAAGCGCGGCGGTAGCCGCCGCTGCGACGACAAAGAAGATCCATGCAGAAGCCAACGGTCGGGTTGCCCATCCCCTGCTGCGGTCGAGGCTGATCCGGCCGGGGCCGAGGAAGATGAGGCTTATTGACGCCACCGTCAGCGCCGCCCAAAGCTGGACGTAAGGGTTCAGGCCGTATGGCCATAGGGTTCCCTGGAAGCTATCGAGGTTATGGAATGCCATAAAGCCGCTCACAATGGTGGCGAGTGCCGCGCCGAATGGCGTGACTAGACCGAGGAGCAGCAAACCGCCGGCGACAACTTCAGCGACGGGGATTCCAATGGCAAGGATGTCGGTGAAGTTGTAGTTCTCCAGTTGGCTCTGGAATACGTCAACGCCCGGGTCTCCTCCGAACGCGAATAGTGTCTGCAGGCCGCGTACCAGGAGGTACGCGCCCAGCACTGCGCGCAGGATGAATAGTCCAAAACTGGTGGTCCCGCGCTTAACTTCCGCGACTGCACCGGCTGCATCTGTGCCCGCCGCAGCCGCCGCGTTGCGGTCTCCGTTGGCCGCGTCGCGGCCATCGCCAGCGACACCAGCATCAGCAGCCGTGTCAGCGTCAGCGGCAGTGCCGGCGGCAACGCCAGTGCCCGCTGCTCCGGCTCCAGCGGCGGCAACGCCAGTGCCCGCGTTGTTCGTCGCCGGCCGGCTGAAGGCCTGATCATTGGCTGGAGCGTTGTCCCGCTCCGCCGGTTTGGCGTCATCAACCTTGCCCCAACGATCGGACGGACCGTCGGTATGCCCAGAATCAACGCGTGCGCCGGCATTTGAGTCAGCCCCAGCCGGACCAGCGCCTGCAGCGGGCTGAGAGGCGTCAAGTTTCGAGAGATCTACTTCCGGCTCAGACGGACGGCTCTCAATGCGCTGCGGACGCGCCCGACCGAGCACAGCGTAAATGTCCCGCTTGGCGGGCTTCTCCTCAATCGGAGTCCCAGCCTCTGGAGTGTCCGCCTCGACCGGCGCTGACGTTTTCGGCTGCTCCGCAGCTACTCCGGAGGCCTTGTCCGGCTCTCGGACATCAGACTTGGCATCCCCTGCTGCTGACGATTCCACAATCTCCTCGCCGACTGTTTCCTCGCTGACTGTTTCCTTGCCGTCAGCTTCCTCGCCGGGCTTCTCAATTTTGGTCGCCTTAGCGGGAGTTGCGGAGCCGGCGGGCTTTTGCGCATCCCGACGGTAGACGGGCACGTCAATATCGTTGTTCAGGTCGTCCGCTAGATCGTCTGCGGAGTTGCCGAACAAAGCGTCGTCTGGATTGTTGGGCTTCGCGTTGTTATTCACGCTCCCCAGACTATTCTGACCAGCACGATTTGTGCGGGAGGTCACTCGGCATGTCTCCGAGCAGACGGCGGATGCGCGCCGCTAGCTGAGCTTCTTAGCGATCAGCTGGTTGACCTGTGCTGGGTCTGCCTTGCCCTTGGTGGCCTTCATGACAGCACCGACAATCGCACCGGTAACCTTCTTATTGCCTGCACGGTACTTTTCAACGATGTCCGGGTTTGCGGCCAGGGCTTCGTCAACTGCCGCTTCGATGGCGCCGTCATCGCGCACAACTTCCAGACCGCGCGCTGCGACGACCTCGTCGACGTCGCCTTCGCCCGCGAGCACTCCGTCGACTGCCTGACGTGCAAGCTTGGTGGTGAGCTTGCCTTCGTTTACTAGTGACGCCACCCGCGCCACCTGAGTCGGCGTGATGTCGAGACCGGAAAGCTCTACACCTTGTTCGTTTGCCTTGCCTGCGAGGTAGGAGACCCACCAGGAGCGAGCTTCGTCGGGCTTGGCGCCTGCTTCAACGGTGTCGACGACGAGGTCCAGTGCACCGGCGTTGACTAGGTCGCGCATTTCTTCGTCCTTCAGGCCCCACTCCTCCTGGATGCGGGCGCGGCGGATCCACGGCATTTCCGGCAGGGTGGCCCGGATTTCTTCGACCCACTCGGCGGGTGCGAGTACGGGCGGCAGGTCCGGGTCGTTGAAGTAGCGGTAGTCCGCCATGGTTTCCTTCGGGCGTCCTTTGGAGGTGGTGCCGTCGGTTTCCTGGTAGTGGCGGGTTTCCTGAACGATCTCCACGTCGTTGACGAGGCAAGCTGCCTGGCGCTGCATTTCAAAGCGCACGGCCTGCTCGACGGACTTCAGTGAGTTGATGTTCTTCGTTTCGGTGCGCGTGCCGTATTCGGTGGTGCCGACGGGGCGCAGGGACAGGTTGGAGTCCACGCGCATGGAGCCTTGATCCATACGTGCATCGGAAACGCCCAGTGCCTTGACGAGGTCGCGCAGCGCGGAAACGTATGCCTTCGCAACTTCTGGCGCGCGTTCGCCGGCGCCCTCGATGGGCTTGGTAACAATCTCGATTAGTGGCACGCCTGCGCGGTTGCAGTCCACCAGGGAGGCGGTGGCGCCGTGGATGCGGCCGTCTGCGCCGCCGAGGTGGGTCAGCTTGCCGGTGTCTTCTTCCATGTGCGCGCGCTCAATCTCCACGCGCCATTCGGTGCCGTCCTCCAGCACGACGTCCAGGTATCCGTCGTAGGCGATGGGCTCGTCGTACTGGGAGATCTGGTAGTTCTTCGGCTGATCTGGGTAGAAGTAGTTCTTACGTGCGAAGCGGGACTTCGGAGCAATTTCGCAGTTCAGCGCCAGACCGATCTTGATGGCCCACTCCACGCCGAGCTTGTTGACGACTGGCAGTGCGCCTGGCAGGCCGAGGCTGCATGGGTCAACGTTGCTGTTTGGCGCGTCGCCGAATTCCGCGGAGGACGTGGAGAACATTTTCGTCTTCGTGGCAAGTTCGACGTGAACTTCCATGCCCATTACCGGGTCGAAGTGCTCCAGCACTTCGTCGAAGTCCATCACATCATCGGAGTAATCGTAGACAGGCGCAGTCATGCCAGCCATCTTAATACGTCCCCGTGGCTGTGTGGCGTTAGGGTCGCTGGGCACTGCCCCGCCGGGCGCCAAAGGCTGTCCCGGCTCTATACGTCCTGGCACCCCCAACGCGGTTGCACTGCATGCCGGCACCGCGCCGGCCCAGCCTTCGAAAACCTCGACATCTTCGCGACGTGTACGTGTCAGCACGGCAACACGGCAACGCAGCTCCGCGTCTGCCTCGCGTTTCAGTGCCCCGGCGGTTCGCCGCGTCCCGGCGGGTTCGGCGGTTCGCCGCGTCCCGTCGTTTCGACACAGCCCGGCGAGCCTGGCGGCAGCCAGGTGACGCGCCCACTTATGCGCGCCATCCTCCCGCGGCCGCGTTGCCCGTTCACGCCATTGTGATACGCGCATAAGAGTGTCATGTTTTCAGGATTGGTTTCTCCGCCTTTCGCAAACTCCTGCAGGTGGTGAACTTGGCATTCGCTCGCCGGACGCCCACATCCCGGCCAGGCACATCGCGTCGTTTCGGCTTCCAGCATTCGGCGTTGTTTTGGTGACGCCAACCGCTTCACCCGGTATAAATTCACCGGCCCTCGTTCCGGGGCTACCAGGGTGATGCGGTCTCCATCCTTCAGCATCACGTTTGCCGTCTTCGCCGCGTCCGCAACACCTGCCGCGCCGCCCGCCCCGTCGGTCACGCCGCCTCCGCGCCTTTTACCAAAGGGCTCAGCTTGAGCAGCACTATCAGGCGTAAGCCTCGGTGTCACCGTCGCGTCGGAGCCTCCGGCCTGGTCAACTCCGGCTGGGCCGACCGCTACCTCGCCGACCGCTACCTCGCCGACGACTGAGGCGTCGGCAACTCCAGCTGGGCCGGCCATTGCGTCGGCGACTGAGGCGTCGGCGATTGGGCCCTCGGCAATTGAAGCGTCGGCAATTGGCGTGGATAGCTGGCGGGGAAACCCGGCGTCTTCTAGGCGACGGGCGACGTATTCCGCTCCGGTGAGGACAGCCCCATTGGTGGCCCGCAGCTCGATCTCATCCCCTTCGCCGCTGAGCACCTGCATATAGTCATCCAGGCTGACCACTACGTTTGTAGTCAGGGTGCTGCGTTGAACGATGCGATTCTCCGTGAGCCATGCCAGTGGGTCCAGGCGTGCGGACTCCCAGATCTCTGACATGCGATGCGACGGGCCGGTGAACTGGAGGGTGGTCTTCGTACCGTGCATAATGCGGCGTCCTCCGTCATCGGGCACACGTGGCCCCTGCATTTCGCGCCGCAGTTGCGTCGCACGGCGTGAAATCGCCGCATAATCTCCAGCGGTATTACAGAGCGTTTCGGTAAACACGTAACGCTGTTTGATCCTCAGCGTCCGTGCTCGCTCGGCGATTAGTATCAGCACGTCCAGCCCATGTCCGTTGCGCTGGGCAGCTTCCAGTGCCCGCTTCTTGTAACGCGAGTACGCCGCCCCGGAGAAGTGTTCCGCGGCCCGCGCCACACTCCGCGCATACTCGCGTTCCAGCGGCAGCTGTTCAGCGGGCTTGCCCATGGCTTCTGTCAGCAGCTCCACGCCGTGGCGCTGTGCGTCCACCACTTGGCGCTTAAGCTTCGCAAGCTGCTGCAACTTTTCCATGCCCCGAACGCTAAATCATGCGCCGATCTTTTGCCCCGCCCGGCGCAAACGCCTGTGGATAACTCGCTCCCTTCGGAAGCGTTTTCCACAAGCATTTCAACTCCCCCTTGACAATCCCCGACAAGGCATATCCTGACTGGGTGCGTCCCCACAAGCCATGCTTCAAACAAGGCAAGCAGTGTGCCCCCGCCTAGCACTACACAGCACTGCCCTGATATTCGCGACACCGTCCAGCCCCTGCCTCTAGCTTTGGATGTGCCAGACGCAGTTGCCGAACCGCCGCTGCCCCCAGGCTGGCGTCCGCTGTCGGACGTTAGCCAAACAGCGAGCGTGCCGTTTCGTAGCGCTTCTCGGGAACTTCCTTCAGCGTGCCGACGGCCTCTTCAAAGTCGATCAGCTCGATGCTGCCGCCCTTCAGCGCAACCACCTTGCCGAAATCTCCCCGAATGGCGGCCTTGGTAGCATTCACGGCAAAGCGGGTTGCCAGAACGCGGTCGAACGCGGTGGGGGTTCCGCCGCGCTGGATGTGCCCCAGCACGGTGGAGCGCACGTCAGTATCCAGGCGGTTTTCGATCTCCTTGGCGATCAGCGCGGACATGTCTTGGAACTTCTCGTGGCCGAACTGGTCCACCTCGCGTTCTGCGACGTCCAGAGTTCCTTCCTTTGGCAGTGCGCCTTCGGCTACGACAATGATGCCGTACTTCTCCCCCAGCTGGAATCGACGAGCCATGCGGCGGCAGACGTCATCGATGTCGAAGGGGAACTCCGGAATCAGAATCTCGTGCGCGCCACCGGCCATGCCCGCGTGCAGCGCGATCCAGCCGACGTGGCGCCCCATGACCTCCACGATCATCACGCGGTCGTGTGATTCGGCGGTGGTGTGCAGTCGATCGATTGCATCGGTAGCGACGGCGACGGCGGTGTCAAAGCCGAAGGTGTAGTCGGTTCCGTTGACGTCATTGTCAATGGTTTTCGGCACGCCGATTACTGGCACGCCGTTGTCGTGCAGGAAGCGCGCGCCTTTCAGAGTGCCTTCGCCGCCGATGGGAATCAGGGCGTCAATACCTGCATCCGCGAGGTTGGCTTTGACGCGGTCGATGCCGGCCATGAAGTCGTCGGGGTGCAGGCGTCCGGTGCCGAGGATGGTGCCTCCGCGGCGCAGGATCCGGTCGATAAAGTCGTCGTCATACAGTTGCACACGACGGTCTTCCAGCAGCCCCTGCCAACCATCTTCGAATCCGACGACGGTATGGCCTTCCCCGGCCGCTGTCCTCACGATGCCTCGGATAACGGCGTTCAATCCTGGGCAGTCTCCACCACTGGTCAAGGTCGCAATACGCATGTTTTAAAGTTTAGCGATACCCCGCCGGATGTGCCGGGCGGCATGTTTTGTTGCATTTCCCGGGGCTTCGCCCGCACGGTTTTTCTTTTCGGGTCTTGCTGGCCGTTGCCGGTCTTTTTTGTTGAATTTTTTGACGCCTACTCGTCTCCGCGGCTGACCTCTGGCCTAGCCATGGCGGAAGCCACTGCGCCGAGGATCAGCATGATGGCCGCGGGTAGTAGGGAGTCGCCGAAGGCTTGGGGGCCAGCTACGCCGATCCGTGCTTGGACGACGGCGGCGATAACTGCGGCCCCTGTGACGGCGCCGAGTTGGCGGGTGGCGTTGTACATTCCAGAGCCCGCTCCGGCGAACTGGGGCGGCAGGTCGCGCAGGGTGGTGGTGGAGTTTGGAGCCCAGACGAAGGAGTTTCCGAATCCGAGGATCACGAAAGCCCCGATCATCATCCACAACGGCCGCTCAGGTCGCATAGAGAACACCAATGCAGCCACGCCCACGGCCATCAGGCAGAACCCGGTGACGGCGAAGCGGCGGGGTTCGTAGCGGTCGACCAGTCGGCCGACGAACGGCGCCATAATTCCAGCGATAATGGCCATGGGAGTGACGACGAGGGATGCCTTCAGCGGGCTGAAACGATGGACTTCCTGCAGGTACATCATCACTGGCACCATCATCCCGGCGACGGTGAAGCCCATCGTGAATATGGAGGCGTTGCCGAATGCGAAGTGGCGGCGTGCGAATAGGGCGATCGGCACCAGCGCGCTACCTGCGGACAGGCGGGATTGCAGCCAGACGAAGGCCACCAGCAGCGCCAGGCCTCCGAGCAGCAGCCCCCAGATCCATGGCGCCCAGCCGGCGGGATCGCCTTCTTGGATGCCGTAGATCACCATCGTCATCGCCACCATGGAAAGCAAGATCGACGGCACGTTGATACGGTCCTCGGTTGGTTGGAACCGCGGCACCCAGCGGGCGACCATCACCACGGACAGCACGCCGATGGGCACGTTGATGAAGAACACCCACTGCCAGGTTGCGTACTGGGTGATGAGGCCTCCGAGCAGCGGCCCGGCGAGCGTGGAGATTCCCGCCGTGGCACCCCAGATGCCCAGTGCTGCCCCGCGCTTGTCGCGCGGGAAGATGCGGTTGATCACGCTCATGGTCTGGGGCGTCAATAAAGATCCGCCAATACCTTGCACGGCGCGGGCGGCGATCAGCGTATTGATGCTGCCGGCCAGTCCGCAGGCAAGCGACGAGAGCGTGAAGATCGTCATTCCCGCGATGTAGAGATTCTTCGGGCCGAAGCGGTCGCCGAGCCGGCCGGTGACCATCAGCGGCACCGCGAACGCCAGCAGGTAAGCACTGGTGACCCACAGCACTTTGCCGTAGTCGGCGTGCAGGTCGGCTTGGAATGCGGGCGTTGCGACGGCGACGATCGTTTGATCCAGCAGGATCATGAAGAAGCCGATGCACAGCGCCACGAGGGCGCGCCATGCTTGCGGCAGTGGAAGCGGCAGCACGGGGTAACTCCCGTCGCTCAGCTGGCTCTGCCGATCTTGTGCGCTCATCTGAGCGCGGCTCTGGGACTGAGCTGAATTCATTAAAGGGAGTCTACTGCCGCCCGGATGACGGGCAAACTGGCCTTAAACTCCGGCATCAGTGGAAGATCCTCCAGCTGGTCGATGGGTTGCCACAGTAGCTCCAGTGATTCGGCGGTCGGGTGCAGTTCCAGGTGTTCGGAGCAGGTGGCCAGGACAGTGGTGTACGTCCACTCGTTGATTTCCGGGTTTTCGTATTGCCACCAGAATGTGCCGCCGAGTCCGAAGATTCCGTGGGCGTCTAGCGATGCGTCGAGGCTGGGGTGTCGGACGGGGAAGTCTTGCAGGGCTTGGCGGGGGTCTCCGCTGCGTTCGACGATCTTCTCGACGTCGGCGAAGAGGTGCCATTCGTCGTCGCGGACGGGCAGGCGGCAGTACGCGGTTTTGACGGGCACGGTGGAGGTGACGATTTCTTGGTGCACCTCTACCGATGACGCCCCCACGCCTGTCTCTTCCCACGTTTCGCGGAGGGCGCCGTCGGTGGGTGATTCGCCGACGTCGATGGCGCCGCCAGGCAGAGCCCAGGTTCCGCCACGGTTGGTCCACTTGGCGCGGTGCTGCATCAGTACGTGGCGGTCGTCGGTGACGAGGAACAGCCCCGCCGCGCCGAGGACTCCCCAGCGTCGGGACCCGTCGGGGTCTTCGACGAGGCCGTCGCCTGTGTAAAGTTCGGGAATTTTACCCATGTCCCCCACCATACGCGGATCCCCAGACTCCGCCGCGGGTCGCCCGGCCCTGACCATTTCAGCGCCCCGTCCTCGGCAGAACTATGCGGCTGGGTAACCGCAAGGCCAGACTGACCGCCCTGCCCGCCGACTCTGGGACCGCCACGCTGCCCGCCGACTCTGGGGCAACCAGCTAGGAGTGGCTGGCTAGGCGCGGCCAGCTAGGAGCGACCGGCCTCGAAGGCAGCGCCAACGCGGTACAGGCGGTCGTCGCCGTGCGCCGGGCCCATGATCTGCAGGCCGGTCGGCAGGCCCGAGTCGCTGGCGAAACCACCCGGCACGGACATGCCGCACACACCCGCCAGGTTCAGCGGCAGGGTGAACAGGTCGAACATGTACATCGCCAACGGGTCATCGACCTTCTCGCCGAGCTTGAAGGCGGTGGACGGCGTCACGGGTGCGACAATCGCGTCTACCTGCTCGTAGGCCTTGGCGAAGTCCTGGGAAATCAGGTTACGTACGCGCTGAGCTTGCAGGTAGTAGGCGTCGTAGTAGCCGACGGACAGGGCGTAAGTGCCCAGCATGATGCGGCGCTTGACCTCCGGACCGAAGCCTTCGGCGCGGGTCAGGCTCATCACCTGGTCGGCGGAGCGGGTGCCGTCGTCTCCGCGGCGCTGGCCGTAGCGCATGCCGTCGAAGCGGGCCAGGTTGGAGCTGACCTCACAGGGCAGGATCAGGTAGTAGGCGTTCAGCGCGTGGTCGAAGTTCGGGCAGTCGACCTCCACCAGCTCAGCTCCCTGAGACTTCAGCTGCTCCAGGTTGGCGTGGTAGGTCTCCAGCACGCCCGGCTGGAAGGCTTCGGCCTTCTCAAACTGCTTCACCACGCCCAGCTTCACGCCGCTCAGGTCTCCGGAGGCTCCCTGCTTCGCGGCCTCGACAACCGGCGCGACGGCGTGGGAGGAAGAGGTCGAGTCGTTGGCGTCATGCCCCGCAATAACCTCGTGCAGCAGCGCCGTATCCAGAACCGTGCGCGCCGTCGGGCCGCCCTGGTCCAGCGAGGAGGCGCAGGCCACCAGGCCGTAACGGGAAACGGTGCCGTAGGTCGGCTTCACGCCGACGGTGTTGGTCAGTGCGGCCGGCTGGCGGATGGAGCCACCCGTGTCCGTGCCGATTGCCAGCGGAGCCATGCCGGCGGCCAGCGCTGCAGAGGAGCCACCGCCGGAGCCGCCTGGCGTGCGCTCCAGGTCGTAGGGGTTCTTCGTCGCGCCGTAGGCGGAGTTCTCGGTGGAGGAGCCCATGGCGAACTCGTCCATGTTCGTCTTGCCCAAGATCGGGATGCCGGCGGCGCGCAGACGCATGGTGACGGTCGCGTCGTAGGGGCTCATGTAGCCCTCCAGCATCTTAGAGGCGCACGTGGTCGGCGCGTCGGTGGTGGTGAAGACGTCCTTCAGGGCCAGTGGCACGCCTGCCAGCTTGCTGGTCGGCTGGTCCCCGGCGGCCAGTGCGTCGTCTACGTTCGAGGCCGCCGCTAGCGCTTCATCGGCGCCCACGTGCAGGAATGCGTGAATGTCGCCGTCGATTTCACCGATGCGATCCAGGTGGGCCTGGGTTACTTCCTGGGAGCTGATCTCGCGCGCGTGGATCTTCTCCGCCAATTCCGCGGCGGTCCAGGTGGTGAAGTCCGAGTCGTCCCGGGAACCGACGATGTACTTGTTCTCAGCCATGAGTGTTCCTACAGTTCCTTGCTTTTCTTTAAAGGTTTTCTCTAAAGCTTGTGTCTTTAGCGTTCGTTCGTCTAACGGTCTTTTGGCTTTTTGACGCCACCCGCGGCAGCTGGCCTAGTCAGCGAGGATCTGCGGAACCTCGAAGCGCTGCTCGCTTTGCTTCGGCGCCTGGTTCAGGGCCTGCTCTGCGGTGAGGCTCGGCACGACCACGTCTTCACGCATCACGGCAACATCGCCGTCAACGTTCTGGGTGGGATGGCTCAACGGCTCGACACCTTCAGTATCTACCTTCCCGATCGCGGCTACGTGATCGACAATCCCGTCGATCTGAGCTGCGTATTCATCCAATTCCTGCTCCCCCAGGTCCAGGCGAGCCAGGCGGGCCAGGTGGGCAACATCTTCGCGCGAAATCTCAGACATGGGTTCTACTCTAGCCAAGGCATCTATCCCCCGTGGTCTTCAGGTGGCGCTAGTATCGGTTCCATGTCTTTTCTAATGCGTGTGCGTATGCCCGACACCCCCGGCTCCCTCGGCCTGCTGGCCATGGCATTGGGGACTGTCGGCGGTGACATTCGCGGTGTGGACATCGTCGGCCAAGCGGAACAGGATGAGCCCAACTCCGTTATGGATGATATTGTCGTCTCTTTGCCGCCCGGGCATCTGCCCGACAGCCTGATCACGGCCACGCAGGAGCTCGACGGATTCTACGTCGACTCGATCCGCCCCTTTTCAGGTTCTATCGACCGACGCGGTCAGATTCAGATGCTGTCCGGGGTGGCGGAGAAGCGGCGTCACAAAGAAACGGCGCTAGAGATCATGATGCAGGACCTGCCGCGCTCCATGACGGCAGGCTGGGCGGTCGTGCTGGATACGTTGCCGCGTACGCACCGGGTGGCAGCCTCGTCTGCCGCTCCGGCGGACAACGGGCAGGAGCTGGATCACCCGCCTTTAGACGAAGCGCGCGTGCTGAACCCAGAGCGCGAGGATTGGATCCCCGAAAACTGGGCGGTCATGGACTCTGCTCTGGCGGGCACGCCGATCGAAGGCACGAGCCTGCTGCTAATCATCGGGCGCCCGGGTGGACCGGACTTCCTGCTCACTGAAGTTGAGCATTTGCGCCAGCTCGGCGCGATCTTCGGCGCGTTCTTCAGCTAGCGCTGCGTTATGCACGCCGGCGCACCGGCTGTCCACTATTCGGCGCTGATGAAGAAGTCGTAGGCCGGGCTGTCTGTCACGTCCGTGGCGTGGTAGCCAAGCTGCTGCAGGTGCTCCTGGAATTCCGCGTCGCCGGAGACGTCCTCGAACGCTGCCAGAACACGCCCGTGATCCATGCCGAAGCTGCGGTAATGGAAGCCGGTGATGTTCCAGCGGGTTCCCAGCACCTCCAGGAAGTGCAACAGGGCTCCCGGGTGTTCGGGAAACTCGAAGCTGTAGGCGGTTTCATCGACGTGCTGGCTGGGGTTGCCACCAATCATGTAACGGACGTGTTCCTTGGCCACGTCGTCGTCCGACAGGTCCACCACGCCGTAGCCTGCCTCACGGAGGTCGTCGGCGATGGCCTTGCGCTCGTCTTCACCGTTCTTGAGCTTGACGCCCACGAAAATGCGGGCGGGTTTTTCCCCATCGCGCTGGCCGACTCGGTAACTGAATTCTGTGACGGCACGGTGGCCGAGGATCTTGCAGAACTCGAGGAATGCTCCCTCGCGCTCGGGGATGCTCACGCCGAAGATGCCTTCGCCGCCCTCGCCGATCTCCGCGCGTTCGGAGACATAGCGCAGGGAGTGGAAGTTCACGTTCGCACCGGAGAGGACGTGTGCCAGGGTCTCCCCTTCGACCTGGTGGGTGGCGGCGTAACGCTTCAGGCCTGCCAGTGCGACGGCGCCGGCTGGCTCGGCGATGGCGCGAGTGTCGTCGAAGATATCCTTGATGGCGGCACTGATCTCATCCGAGCTGACGGTGATGACGTCGTCGAGGTATTCGCGGCAGACTCGAAAGGTTTCGCTGCCGATCTGCTTGACGGCCACGCCTTCGGCGAAGAGGCTGACGTGGTCGAGGGCCACGGGGTGCCCGGCGGCTAGCGCGTGGGTGAGGCAGGCGGATTCTTCGGGCTCCACTCCGATGACCTGGATGTTGGGGTCTAGTTCTTTGAGAAGCACGGAGATTCCGGCGGCCAGTCCGCCGCCGCCGACCTGTACGAAGACGCGGTCGACGTCGGGGCGGGATTGGAAGATCTCCAACCCGGCGGTGCCCTGGCCGGCGATGACAGCTTCGTCGTCGAAGGGTGCGACCCACACCATGCCCTCAACTTCGGAGAGCTCCATAGCCTTGGCCTTGGCTTCGTCGAAGTTCGCGCCGTGCAGCAGCACTTCCCCGCCGAAGCTACGGACAGCGTCGATTTTGATGCTGGGGGTCACTTCCGGCATGACGATAACGGTGCGGATACCGAGTTCCGTGCCGGAAAGCGCTACGCCCTGGGCGTGGTTGCCGGCGGAAGCGGCGACGACTCCGCGGGCGCGTTCTGCGTCCGTGAGCTGGGACATGCGGTTGAATGCGCCGCGAATCTTGAAGCTGTGCACAGGCTGCAGGTCTTCGCGCTTGACCAGCACCTCGTTGCCGATACGCTTCGACAGCGTTTCCATGTGCTCGAGCGGAGTGTTCGTGGCCACGCGGTAGACAGGTGCGGAGACGATCTTCTTCAGATACTCCGCACCGGAAATGGTCGCCGTACCTAGGTTTTCTGCCGTGCTTTGGCTATCTGCCGTGCCTTCGCTGTCCGCCGGGCCGTTCCCCTCGCTTGCAGGATGTGAAGCTTCATGTGACATGCGCTTCAGTATAGACCCGCCGGTGATCCCCCTTACGCGGCAGTCCCCGCTGCCGCTCCCTGTGCTGCAATTCCCCACCAACCGTCGACCGCCCGCTGCCTTCTAGCCCCGAGGGGTTACTGACCGGCGGGCTACTGCTGGCGGTAGTCGTCCAGGTTGACCTGCGGAGTAGGCTGCAGGTGCTCGGTGGCGGGGTTCTTTACCGACGGGTACTTCAGGTTGACGTTGTGGTCGTCCGCGGCCTCCACGTACGGGTCCTCGCCGTTCAGCACGCGCTTGACCTGTTCCTTGTCGACGGTGTGCGTCCACTTGCCGACCAGCAGGGTAGCCACTGCGTTGCCGGAGAAGTTGGTCAGCGCGCGGGCCTCGGACATGAAGCGGTCGATGCCAACGATGATGTCCACGCCTCCCAACAGCTCCGGGCGGTGGGACTGCAGGCCAGCTGCTAGCGTGGCGATACCCGCGCCGGACACGCCCGCTGCGCCCTTGGAGGCGATGATCATGAACACCAGCAGGCTGATTTGGTCGCCGAGTCCCATGTGGATATTCATGGCGTCCGAGATGAAGATGGCGGCCATCGTCAGGTAGATGGCGGTGCCGTCCAGGTTGAAGGAGTAGCCCGTCGGCACGACGATGCCCACCGTGGACTTATCCACACCAATGTGCTCCATTTTGCGCATCAAGTTCGGCAGCGCCGACTCGGAGGAGCTGGTGGCAAAGATCAGCAGGAATTCGCGGCCCAGGTACTTCACCAGCTTGAAGATGTTGAATCCCGTGAATACCCGCAGGATCAGGCCCAGGATGCCGAACACGAAAATCACACAGGTGATGTAGAAACCAAGGATCAGCACGCCCAACTGCAGGACGGCCTTGATGCCCGTACCGCCGACCACGCCAGCCATGGCGCCGAAGGCACCGATCGGTGCGAGCCATAGGATCCAGGACAAGATCTTGAATACCAACTTCTGCAACGTAGCTACGAAGCCAAGGATCGGCTCGCCGGCCTTGCCCATCGACTGTGTGGCGAAGCCCACCAGCAAGGCGATGAACAGCACCTGCAGGATCTGACCACTAGTGAAGGCGCTGAAGAAGGTGTCCGGGACGATCCCCTGGACAAAGCCCACCAGGCCTTCGGCCTTCTGCTCTTCGCCGTTGCCGAAAGTATTGCTTCCGCCGGTGCTCAGGTTCAGTCCATCGCCAGGCTGCAGGAGGTTACCGACCACCAGGCCCACTGCGAGGGCAAAGGTGGACATAGTAACGAAGTATGTCAGCGCCAGGCCGCCTGCTTTACCTACTGACGCCGCAGACCTCACCGAGCCAATTCCCAGCACGATCGTGCAGAAGATCACCGGAGCGATGATCATCTTGATTAGGCTGACGTAGGTAGTGCCCAGCTCTTTGAATCCCTTGGCAGTATCCGGGGCCACGAGGCCGAAGATGATACCGGCGATCACGGCGATGATCACGGCAATGTACAGCCAGTGGGTGTTGTCCTTCTTCTCCCTCTTAGACTCCGCGATCTGTGGAGTGGAAGCGACTGCGTATCCAGGAGCAGCGCCCTGGGGATTGTTTTTATCGTCCATGGATCCCTAGTGCCCCATTTCGGTGTATTCAGATGTTCTCTGTTTTCAGATGTCTTCTTGAAGCGTCGGCCCTCATCCCCTGCCGCGACAGTGACTTCCCTTCGGGTTCGGCTGGGGCCGAGTGGGCGTCAAAAAGAAACAGGAAAAGGACCCTAACACCTTTATTGTGCTACTTGGGGAAGATAAGAAACAAATGGCCGCTGCGATAAGTTTTCGCCAGACTACTCAGCGAGCGGCCAAGCGGTGTTGACCTGCACGTCCTTGCCCTTCTTGTGGAACCACTCTTGCAGCCCCTTTTGGGACTCGTAGAACCATGTTGCCTGGGACAGCATCAGTTCATCCGCTGACATCTGGGTAATCTCGGGATACTTGCGTGCCAGCATCCATGCCACGCGGGCTGCGGCCACCGCATCCGCCGTCGCCTCGTGAGCGTTGTCCAAAGTCACACCGTAGTGCTGGCACACGCTTTCCAGGGTACGCTTACCCTTGCGGTACTGGTCCTTTGCCCTATCAACAACATAGGGATCGAATACCGGCCCGTCGACAGTAAAGCTGGGCTCCAGAGCGCGCAGGACACTGAGGTCATAGGCGGCGTTGTAGACGATCAACGTCGCACCAGAGCGCCAGGCTGCGCGGATACCCTCGATCGTTTTGGCCAACACTTCGCCGTGATCCTGGCCGTGCTCACGGGCGTATTCGGTGGTGATGCCGTGGACGTCGGAGGCCTGCTGGGGAATCTCCACGCCGGGATCGGCGAGCATCTCGATGTCGTTTCGCTCGCGCCCTTTGATGGTCACAAGTGCGCTGGTGACGATGCGGGCGGTCTTCGGGTCTACTCCAGTGGTTTCCAGGTCGAAGCTCAGCATGTGTGCCGGGTCAAAATGCGGTGCAGTCATGGTGACCACTTTATAGGTGCCCCCGGACACCCCTCGTTATCGTTCAAATCAGAACGCTCTTCATGCGGGTCAGAGCTTTATTTCCTATTATTTTCTTCACCACAATTTTTCTCAGCGGGGAACTTTTTCCGCACTGGGAACATTATGCGGCCGCGTTGCGTCCCACCCTTGTAAAACAAAACCTCGCAGTACTTAGAAAGGCGCTGATCCCCCTTGCACCCAGCTAGCCCCACCCCCCAAACCTCAGCAAAACACCCCACACCCTGGCGCCTCACCCTCGCACTACTCGCCTTCCTCACCATCATCGCCCTCCTGCCCATCCTCGCCGTCAACGCCAACGCCGAAGACGACAACAACGGCAGCGATGGAAGCACTAGCAGCAATGACGCCACCGGCGGCGACAGCAAAGTCGCCGTCGTCCTCGACGCCTCCGACTCCATGGCCGAAAAAGATACCGGCGACGGCGGCACTCGCATGGACGCAGCCAAAAAAGCCGCCAACGACACCATCGACACCCTCGCCGATTCAGCCCAAACCGCAGTCATCGCCTACGGCTCCGAAGAATCCAACGCCCCGGACAACCGCGACAAAGGCTGCCAAGACATCACCACCCTCGCTTCCCTCGGCAACAACAAGCCCGAAGACCTCGAGGACAAGATCAACGGGCTAGAGCCCAAGGGCTACACCCCCATCGGCAATGCCATCAAGAAAGCCGCCGAGGAACTCGGCAGCTCCGGCAAGCGCAACATCATCCTCGTCTCCGACGGCATCGACACCTGCGCCCCACCACCAGTCTGCGACGTCGCCGAAGACATCGCCGGCGACGGCATCGACCTAGCCATCCACACCGTCGGATTCAAAGTCGACGACAAAGCCCAAAAAGAACTCGAATGCATCTCCGAAGTCTCCGGCGGCACCTACACGTCTGCAGACGACACCGAAGCACTCACCGAAGCACTGACTGACGCCGCCCAACGCGTCGCCGGAAATTACGAATCCGCAGGCACCCCAGTCCAATTAGCTGACAACGCCACCGATGGGTTCTACCTCGGCGAAGGCCTCTACCAAAGCACACTGCCGGCACCGCAGAAGACTAACGAAGACGGCGCTGACAAGTGGTTCAGCATCAGCGTCCCCGAAGGCAAGAAGGCTCAAATCACCGCTAACCTGGTTCCCGTCGGCTTCGAAGGCGGCGACCACATTTACTACAACGTCAACGTTGAATACAAGAACGACAGCTGCAGCGACAAGGGCTCCGGCTACTTCGGAGCCTCCAATTGGCCCGGCCCACCGGAGGCGGAGTCCGTCACTATCGAACCGGATGAGGACTGCGACCCGACGAAGTATCGCGTGAAGCTGAACCATACCGGTACCGAAATTGACCACGACCTTCCGGTTGAAATCATGGTCGGGTTCGCGCCTCAGGTCGACGGCGCCGATGCCGGCCCGGAGAACGATCGCGAAACTCCGGAAGGCGACGACAAGGATAAAGTCAAGGTGCCGAGCACCTCCCCGAAGCCGACCCCCGGCGGCAACTCCTACAACAACGCAACCGAGATCACCCCGGGCACGGTATCCGACACCTTGGTGCCCGGTGAGACGAAGTTCTACCGCATGAACGTCGACTGGGGCCAGCGCCCCATCGCAGAGGTTGAATTCGATAAGAAGAACACGGACGATTCCCGTAACGGCGACATTTACGTGGCGTCGCCGCGCCGCGAAGTAACTTCCGAGCAGACAATTCGGACCCTCGACAAGGATGTCCCCACCACCGCACGTGCTGTGGGTACGCCGTACGTTTTCTACCGCAACCGTGAAGGAAACGTTGGGGAACAGGAAGCTTCGGATGCCGGTCAGTGGTATGTCATGGTCACCCTCGAGGGCTACGACGATAACGGAAAGCAAGCAAAGGACATCGAGTTCCGCCTGTCCACCGCAGTAGAAGGAAACAAAGTCGATGGACCGGAGTGGCGTCAAACCCTAGAGCCCGGACCAACCCCCACCCCCGAGGCACCAGGAACCAACGACGACGGCAACGACGGACAGGAGAACAACGGAAACTCCAGCGACGACTCCAACGCCCAAGCCAAGGACATCGACAATGCCTCCCAGAGCAACACGATCCTATACATCGGCCTGGGAGTCCTAGTCCTCATTGTGCTCGCTGCAGTGGCCGTCTACTTCACCGCCGTCCGCCGCAAGTAGATCCGCCGCAAGTAGACTAGCGGGGGTGAGTACTCAATCCCGCTGGCAAGAACTCGCTGACCAGGTGCGCCACCACCGGCAGCTCTACTACTACGGCGAACCGGAGATCTCGGACGCGGACTTCGACGCCCTGCTGCAGGAGCTCAAAGACCTAGAGCAGGCCCACCCGGAGGTCGTCACCGGCGCGTCCCCCACCGAGGAAGTCGCGCCCGCCCCGCCCACCAGCAGTCCATTCCGCAATGTTGACCACCGCGAGCAGATGCTCAGCCTGGACAACGTCTTTGATACCGAGCAACTCGCCGGCTGGCTGGACCGCACCCCCGCGAAGACATATCTGACGGAGCTGAAGATCGACGGGGCGTCAATAAACCTCCTCTATATCGACGGCCAGCTGGAGCTCGCGCTGACCCGCGGCGACGGCACGACGGGCGAGGACATCACCCACAACGCGCGGACCCTCGACGACATCCCGGATACCCTCCACGGCACCGATGAATTCCCCGTCCCCGAACTGGTAGAGATTCGCGGCGAGGTATTCATCGACGTCGAGGACTTTGCCGCCATGAACGCCCAGCGCCAGGCCGAGGGGCTGAAAATGTTCGCCAACCCTCGCAACGCCGCTGCCGGCGCGATGCGGCAAAAGAATTCCGCGGACACGGCCAAGCGCCCACTGAAGTTGATCTGCCACGGTATCGGCGCGCGCGAGGGCTTCTCCCCCGCTTCCCAGCACGATGCGTACCGCGCGATTGCCGCGTGGGGGCTGCCGGTTAGCCCGTACACCAAGCAAGTTCACTCCGCCAAGGAGGTCCAGCAGCAGGTCGAGTACTGGGGAAACCACCGGCACGACGCAGCGCACGAGATGGACGGGCTGGTCGTCAAGGTCGATTCCCTGGAAGAGCAGCTGGAGCTGGGCCACACCAGCCGCGCCCCGCGCTGGGCGATCGCGTATAAGTACCCGCCGGAAGAGGCGATGACCACGCTGCACAACATCCGCGTCGGCATCGGCCGCACGGGGCGGGCCACGCCTTATGCGGTCATGGAGCCGAAGTACGTAGCGGGCTCCACGGTCTCGATGGCCACTCTGCACAACCCGACGGAGGCCCACCGCAAGGGCGTGATGCTGGGCGATACGATCACCATCCGCAAGGCCGGCGAGGTCATCCCGGAGGTGCTGGGCCCGGTCGAGGACAAGCGTACGGGTGCGGAGCGGCCTTTCCTATTCTCGACGTTCTGCCCCGAGTGCGGCACCCGTTTGGCTCCTTCGAAGGTTGGTGACGCCGACTGGCGTTGCCCCAACACTCAATACTGTCCCGGCCAGTTGCATACCCGCTTGACGTACCTGGCTTCCCGCAAGGCGTTTGATATCGACGCTTTGGGGGAAAAGGGCGCTTACGATCTGATCCACTCCGGCGTGCTGGCCGACGAGTCGGAACTGTTCGACCTGAGCGCCGAGGATCTGGAGAAGACCAGTTCCTATGCGACGAAGGCCGGGAAGCTGAATAAATCTGGCGAGACTTTGCTGGAGAAGCTGCAGTCCGCGAAGGAGGCGGACCTGTGGCGGGTGCTGGTTGCACTGTCGATTCGGCACGTGGGTCCGACTGCGGCGAAGGCTTTGGCGAAGCATTTCGAGTCCGTGGAGGACATCGCCTCGGCCTCAGTCGAGGAGATGGCCGGCATCGACGGTGTGGCGGAGACGATCGCGGAGTCAATTTCGGATTGGTTCACGGTGGATTGGCACCGCCGGATCGTGGATCGCTGGGCGGCTGCTGGCGTGCGGATGCACCAGGAGGCCGGGGAAGCTTCCGGAGAGGCGGATGGCGTGGATTCCGCGCTGTTGGAGGGCCTGACGATCGTAGTCACCGGTTCGCTGGAGGACTTCGACCGGACGGCAGCGAAGGAAGCCATCGAGGCTCGCGGCGGCAAGGCGGCGGGCAGCGTGTCGAAGAAGACGGACTTCCTGGTGGCAGGTGAAAAGGCCGGCTCCAAGCTGAAGAAGGCCGAGGACCTGGGCGTGCCCGTGCTGGACGAGGCAGGCTTTAAGGAGCTGCTGGAAAGCGGCGCAAACCGAACGGCGCAAAACCGAACTGAGTAGAGAGGCAGGACCGAATGACTGAAACCACAGCACTTTCCCTCCCGGAGATTGGGCTCGGAACCTACAAGATGCAGGGCCAAGCGGGCGCGGACTCCGTGGCTGCGGGCATTCGCGCGGGCTACCGTCTGATCGACTCGGCTTACAACTACGAAAACGAGGGCGCGGTGGGCGCGGGCATCCGCGCTGCGACCGGCGCCGGCGGGATCCACCGCGACGAGGTGATCGTCACCTCCAAGCTGCCCGGCCGCTACCAGCGGCACGACGACGCTATCGCTTCCGTCGAGGAATCCCTCTTCCGATTGGGTTTGGACCGCATCGACCTGCATCTCATCCACTGGCCGAATCCCAAGCAGGGTCACTACGTGGAGGCCTTCGAAACGTTGCTGGAGCTGCGCGAACGGGGGGTAATCCGCCACGTGGGCGTGTGCAATTTCCTGCCCGAGCACCTGGAGGCCGTCCACGCCGCCACCGGCGAGTACCCCGTGGTCAACCAGATCGAGCTGCACCCGCACTTTCCACAGGCCGAGGCCGTCGCGGCACACCGCGAACTTGGCATCGTGACGCAGGCCTGGTCGCCGCTGTTGCGCGGCGCGGTTCTGGAGGAGCCGGTCATTGCCGAGATTGCTGACGCCCACTCCGCAACCCCCGGGCAGGTCGTCCTAGCGTGGCACCGCGGCCGCGGGGTGTTGGCGATCCCGAAGGCTGCCTCGGAGGAGCGGCAGCGCGAGAACCTGGAGTCGTTGAACGTCACCCTGAGTGATGCAGAAATCGAGGCCATCACGGCGCTGGGCCGTCCGGATGGGCGCCGGAAGAACCAGGATCCGGCGGTCTACGAGGAGTTCTAGCGCGACTGGCGTTCAACCGCGCTCAGTCGCGTTCAGCGGTGCACGCCGCGCTCAGCGGTGCAGGCCGCGTTCAGCGGTGCAGGCCGCGTTCAGCGGTGCAGGCCTCGCTCAGGCGCGCCGGGTCCGCGCTAGAGCAGCACCAGTTGCACTATCAATTACGCCAAAGCAGGGCCGCCGCGTGGCGGGCACGAGCCGCCGCCACGGAGGCCTGCGCGGCGGTGCGCTTGCGCTCGGGAACCACAATGTCCACCAGCCCCGGCAGCTCGTCGGCTGGCAGCGTCCACTGCGTCCACTGACTTAGGACGGCGCGGGCGATGTCGCCCGCGACGGCCTCCACGTCGGCCCCGCTGAGATCTGCGGCCGGGTCGCCGGCACTCTCCACGCCGGCTGACTCCGGATGCGCAGCAGCATGCCCTCGGGCGCCCGCAATCTCCCCGCCCACCGACGGCGCCGCCTGGGGCACCACCCAGCCAATCCCCTGGCCGCGACCGATCATCCCGCCAACCAGGTCTTTGCCGCTGGTTGTCTGCAACTGATCCACGGGCACCACGATGCGGTGGAAGCCAGGCGCGTGCGAGAGGGCGTCATCGATAAAAGATCCCGTATCCAGCACCACCGGCCGCGCGACCTGCTGCTGGAAGCGCTGCCACACCCCGTAGATGAACTCGCGGTCGACGGCGGGGATCGTGTCGAAGCGGGTGGCCCCGGGTAGTCCGCCCATGACCTCGCGGACGCGCGGCTCGTGGAGTGCAATGATGACCTCGCAGCCGAGCGCCGCTGACAGCGCGCCCGCGACCTGCTCCACGCCGAAGCCCAGGTGCAGAGCGCAGTCCTTAAACGCCGGGCGGTCGCGCAACACGGGGTGGCCGCGGAACTCCACCTCGGCGCCGAACGTCCACGGCCCGGTGACGTGCAGCATCAGCCGCTCGACCTTGCTCGCCAGCAGCTCCTCAGCGGCATCCGTCGCCTCGCGTACCCAACCATCCATGCGCCGGGATTCCAGGCTCGGATGGGCAGTCAGCTCCCACCCGCGGGTATTAGCGCGGATCGGCAACTGCGCGAAGCTGGCCGTCAACGCTGTGAGATCCCCCGCCCGGCCGCAACGCGGGAACGACAAAACCGGCGGCACGCCCGTGTCCTCGTCCACGTCGCACGTGCGGGTCAGTGCGGACTGGATTGCGGCGCGCACCTCCGCGTGATCCGTGACGGTGCTCTCCCACCAGCCCAGGCGCCCGATCGGCTCCGGCTGTGCGGTGTTTTCTGCCATCGCCGTGCTACGCCTCTGCCGGCGTTGCGCGCTCACCCGCGGTACCAGCGGCACCCGCATCGCTCCACGGTGCGGTGGCGCGAATGGTGCCGCTGCCCAGCAGGATGTCGCCTTCGGCGTCCGGCTGGTAGACCACGGCGGCCTGCCCGCGCGCCACGCCCTGCAGCGGCTCGTGCAGATCCAGCTCCAGGCGCCACGGGCTCTCGCCTTCCTTCTTGACGCGCCCCGCCGGCGTGGTCCTCTCCGGGTCGTCCACCAGCCGTGCGGTGGCGGGCACTACCCCACCGTGAGCGCGCACCTGCACTTCGCACTCGAATTCGCGGCCGTGCACGGCAGGGTCCAGGCGCTTCAACCGATCGGCCGTAATCCCACCGACCCGTAGGTCGTCGCGCTGGCCGATGGTCACGGTGCCCGTGGCGGCGTCAATATCCGTCACATAGCGCGGCTTGCCGTCCAGCCCCTCGCGCGGAAGTCCCAAGCCCTTCCGTTGGCCGATGGTGAAGCCATACACACCGTCGTGCTCCGCGACGGTCGAACCGTCCTGGTCCTTCATCAGCCCCGGTCGCAGGCCGATCTTCTTGCCTAGAAACGCCTGCGTCTGCCCGTCGGGAATGAAGCAGATGTCGTGGGAGTCCGGCTTGGAGGCCACGCCGAAACCGTGGTCCTTCGCTTCTTCGCGGATCTCCGGCTTGATCGTGTCACCGACCGGGAACATGCAGTGTGCCAGCTGCTCGTCGGTCAGCACGCCCAGCACATAAGACTGGTCCTTGTTGGCGTCCACTCCGCGGCGCATCACGCCGTCGTGCAGGCGGGCGTAGTGCCCGGTCACCACGGCATCAAACCCCAGCGCGATGGAGCGGTCCAGCAGCGCCTCGAATTTGATCTTTTCGTTGCAACGCAGGCACGGGTTGGGTGTCTCGCCGATGGCGTAGGAATCCACGAAGTCGTCAATGACGTCGGCCTTGAAGCGGTCGGAGAAGTCCCACACGTAGAACGGAATCCCCAGCTTATCGGCCACGCGGCGTGCGTCCGCGGAGTCCTCCAGGGAGCAGCACCCGCGCGAGCCCGCCCGCACAGCCTCGGGGGACTGGGAAAGCGCCAGGTGTACGCCGATCACTTCGTGCCCGGCCTCAAGCGCTCGGGAGGCCGCCACGGCGGAATCCACACCGCCACTCATTGCTGCTACTACTCGCATGTTTGGCACCCTACTCGGGTACCGGCGGGTTAGGCCATTCCTGCGGCGCGGGCCTGCTCGACCACGCGCGGCAGGATGCTCGCCAGGTACTCGACCTGGTCGTCAGTGATGTCCGCGCCCAGAGTTATCCGCAGCGCACCACGGGCCACGTCCACTGGCACGCCCATGGCAGTCAGCACGTGGCTGGCTCGGTTCACCCCGGCGCTGCAGGCAGAGCCCGTCGATGCGTCCACCCCGGCGGCGTCCAAAAGCATGATCAGTGAGTCACCCTCCGCACCAGGGAAGCTCATGTGCAGGTGCCCGGGCAGCGCGCCGACCTCGGGAGTCCAGATCCGCACGCCGTCGATGCCCTGCGCCGCCGCCCGTAGCCTCTCGCGCGCCATGCGCATTCTGGCGGTTGCTTGTTCTAGTTCCTTGATTGATGACGCCAACGCCGCCGCGCATCCCACCGCACCCTGCACGTTCACGGTGCCGGAGCGGAGCTTTCGCTCCTGGCCGCCTCCGCGCACGGGGCTTAAGATGTCCGCGTCTCGGCGGGCGAGCAGCAGGCCCGTGTTCTTCGGACCGCCGAACTTGTGGGCGCTGGCAGCCAGCGTGGTGGCACCGAGGGCGTGGAAGTCGACGGGGACGTGGCCGACGGCCTGCACCGCGTCGGTGTGGAAAGGCACGCCGTTGTCGCGGGCAAAACTGGCGAGTCGCTCCACCGGCTGGATCGCGCCGGTTTCGTTGTTGGCCCACATGCAGGTCAGTAGCGCCAGGTCGCTCGGCGCGCCCGCGCTACCTTCTAGACCGGCAATCCAGTCTTCGGCACGGACGCGGCCGGCGGCGTCCACAGGAAGGACCGCACGTTCAAACCCCAGATCGAGCGGCCCGGCCGTGAGCCAGTCGACGGACTCGACCACGGCGGGGTGTTCAATGTCGGAGCTGGCGATCACGTGCGCGCCGCGGTGGGCCTTCGAACCAAACGCGAGCCCCTGGATGGCGATGTTATCGGCCTCCGTGCCGGAGCCGGTGAAGATCACCTCTGCTCCATCCGCGCCGAGGAGTTCGGCGATCTGCTCACGGGCGTCCTCGAGGCTGCGACGGGCATCGCGCCCGGTCTTGTACTGGCCTGCGGGGTTCAGCAGCCCTGCGGCACGCTCCATCGCCTCCTGCGCTTCGGGTCGCAGGGCCTGGGACGCCGCATTGTCCACGTACAGGCGCTCCCGCGCGGCCGTTGCGCCGCCGCCCGTCGCCTCAGCCGACGCGCCTGGCACTGGACTCTTCGCTGCGTGGTTGGTCTTGTTCACGCCCCTACCCTACTTCTTGGTCAGCAAACATCGCTCACGGGACCTTTGCCTCTTGGTATTATCCAGGTACTCAGAGCTGATATCTACAGAAGCGATAGCAATGGGGCTCGCAGGATTTTTGTTTATGCCCCTGATCGCGTTTCTTGTCCTAGCAGTTCCTGGTGTGCTCATCATGATCATCCATTTGCTCCGGAAGAACAATAAGGGCAAGGACACGGACAGGGACACAGACAAGGACACAGCTGGATCGGAAGATCCCGGATCTAACACTTCTAACAAGTCCACAGAGATCTAACAGATCTAACAAAATCTAGCAAAGCTCCACTATGCTGTGAGGCATGTCCGATCCCTCACGCCAGTCCGCTGTGCCCGGCCAGCGCAACCCCTTCCGCCCCAGCTTCGGCACGTCGCCGTACTACCTCGCAGGCAGAGCGGAGCTGCTGCAGGATTTCGAGCTCAGCCTCGCCGAAGGCCCCGGCTCCCCGCACCGCACGATCTTGGCCAGTGGTCTGCGTGGCGTGGGCAAAACGGTGCTACTCAACGAGATCGAGGACAAAGCCCGCGTCCAGGGTTGGATCGTCCTGCGCGCTTACCCGAACAACGACATGATCTCCGAGCTGGTCGAAACGACTATCCCCACCGCCATCACAAGTATCGAGCAGCCACCAGAGCGCAAACTCTCCGGCGCATCCATCACCGGCGTGGGCAGCTTCCGCACTGAAGCACACTCAAGAGCCGAAGAACTCCGCAGCGTACCAACGCTCATCACCCGCTTACGCGAACTCTCCGACGCAATCACCGGCACCGGCATCCTCATCACCCTCGACGAGCTGCAATCCGCCGACCTCGACCAGCTCCACCGCCTGGCCACAGCGGTCCAGGACCTCATGCGCGACGAGCGCGACATCGCCTTCGTCTGCGCGGGCCTGCCCCACGGCGTGGACACGCTACTGCAGCACGAGGGCACCACGTTCCTCCGCCGCGCCTTCCGCGTCGACCTCCACGCTGTGCCGACCGAGGAAGTCTCGAAGACCCTCGCCATCACCGCCGCGGATTCTGGCCGTCCTTTTACTGATGACGCCCTATGCCGCGCCACCGACATTTGCCGCGGATACCCGTACCTCATCCAAGTGGTCGGCGCACTGTCCTGGGCGGCTGCCGGGATCGATGATTCGGGCACCATCGAGGCCGCACACGTGGAGACTGCCTCCCGACGGGCAATCGACCGCATGACCAGCCACGTCCACCGGCCCGCGCTCAGCCGTCTGCCGGAGGGGGAAATGAACTTCCTCCGCGCGATGGCTGCGATTAGTGCCGACGAGGGGGCGTCCGAACCAGAATCGGTGAGCGCAGCAGCACCGGCAACGAGAGCTGTCAAGACTGGCGACATCGCCACTCACCTGGGCGTGGAGCCGAGGGGCCTGTCCACGTGGCGGAGCCGCCTCATTACCCGGGATCTGATCGAGCCAGCGGGATTCGGTCGCGTGCGTTTCACGCTGCCTTACATGGACGAGTACATCCGGCAGCAGGACGGGTAGCGCCGAACAAGCCACAAGAAAAACCGGCGCCCTCCCGCCAGCGTAGAGCTAAGCGAAAGGGCGCCGGCTGTAAAAGCCTAGGGTGAAGAACTACTTGCGGTTCTTCAGCTCCTCGGTAGCCTGCGGAGCAACCTTGAACAGGTCGCCGACAACACCGAAGTCTGCGATCTCGAAGATGGAAGCCTCTTCGTCCTTGTTCACAGCAACGATGGTCTTGGAGGTCTGCATACCAGCCTTGTGCTGGATAGCGCCGGAGATGCCCAGTGCGATGTACAGGTTCGGGGAGACCGTAACACCGGTCTGACCAACCTGGAACTTACCCGGGTAGTAGTCGGCATCCACAGCTGCACGGGAAGCACCAACGGCGGCACCCATGACGTCGGCCAGCGGCTCGACGACGTCGGTGAAGCCCTCGGAGCCGCCCACGCCACGACCACCGGAAACCACAATGTTGGCCTCGGTCAGCTCCGGACGATCGCCGGCTTCAGCCGGGGCGAAGGAGGTGATGGTGACGGCGGTCGGGCCAGCACCCGGCAGCTCAACCTGCTGGACGTTGCCAGCAGCAGCCTGCGGCTCCGGATCCAGGGAGCCCGGAGCCAGGGTGAAGACCGGGGATGCGCCGGCAGCGGAAGCGGTAACGGTGTAAGCGCCACCGAAGATGCTGATCTCAGCGGTCTTCTCAGCGGTGATGTTGTTGGTGTTGTACAGAACGCCGGAAGCAACGCGGGCGCCAACGCGACCTGCAATTTCGTTGCCCGTTGCGGTAGCGGAGACGATAACCGGAACCTGCAGCTGAGCTGCCAGGCCGGACAGTGCGTCGACCTCCGGGGTGATCAGCAGGGACTCTGCCTGATCGGACTCAGCGGCGTAGATGGTCTCTGCGCCAGCCTCGGCCAGTGCGCCCTGCAGCTTCTCGGTAGTTCCGGGAGCGCCAACAACAACGGCGCCGACGGTGCCGAACACACGTGCAGCGGTGATCAGCTCGACGGTGGAGTTCTTCAGCTGACCCTCACCGTGCTCAACCAGTACTAGTACGTTGGTCATGTCCTTAAATCCCTACTTCCCTTAAACCAGCTTTTCCTTGACCAGGAACTCGACCAGCTGCTTGCCGCCCTCGCCCTCGTCGTTGATGATCTCACCAGCCGACTTCGGCGGCTTCGGGGTGGAAGCGGAAACGGAGGTGGTGGCGTTTGCCAGGCCAACGTTTGCAGCGTCCACGCCGATCTCTTCCAGAGACAGCTCTTCGATGGTCTTCTTCTTGGCAGCCATGATGCCCTTGAAGGCAGCGAAGCGCGGGGTGTTGGACTTCTCGGTCACGGACACGATGGCCGGGGTCGGAGCCTCCAGGCCGAATACGCCCTCTTCGGTGACGCGCTTACCGGTGACCTTGCCACCCTCAACGCTCAGCTCTTCCATGTGAGTCAGAGCCGGGATCTGGCGGTACTCAGCCAGCAGGCCCGGGACGGAACCAGCGCCACCGTCGGTGGAGGCGTTGCCGGCGATAATCAGCTCGATGTCCTCGATCTGGTTCAGGGCGTTGGACAGGGTCCATGCCGTGCCCAGTGCGTCGGAGCCAGCCAGGTTCTCATCTACAACCAGCTTGGCCTCGTCGCAGCCCAGGGACAGTGCCTTACGCAGCGCTTCGGTTGCGCGCTCCGGGCCGACGGACAGAACGATGACGTTGCGGGAGCTATCTGCTTCCTTCAGCTGCAGTGCAGCCTCAACAGCGTTTTCGTTGATTTCGTCCAGGACAGCATCTGCGCTGTCGCGGTCGAGGGTGAAGTCATCGTCGGTGAGCTTGCGCTCGGAGTAGGTGTCCGGCACCTGCTTAACCAGAACAACGATGTTCGACATTCGTTGACCTTCCTGCTTGGGTATTGTGATTTGGCACCATAGTACCTACCACTGGGTGACCACCGCCACAAATTTCCTATATTGTTTTAGAACTACCCCCGCGAGCTGCGACGAGCCCGGCAAATAAATGCCACAGCCTTGGCAGCGCCGCCCTCACCGATGCGCGTAACCACGACAGAGTAAGCAGTATCCGCCACTCCGGCACCGCTCGCGCCACCATTTCCGCCCGCGTTGCCCTTCTTCAGCTTCCACTTCTTCCGCAGCTCATCGGGGTCCACATCCACGCCGCGCACGAGGATCTCCACGCTCTTCGCACCCAACCCCACCAACGCAGAACGCGCCTTCTTCAGCGGCACTTTTTCCACAACCTCGAAGCCGCGCACGCCCGCTGGTAGCTCGTCGCCAGTCAGGTACGCGATGTGTGGATCCAACTGCCACAGCCCATGCCGCGCCGCGTATTGGCGCACTAGCCCGGCGCGCACGATGGCGCCGTCGGGGTCCACGATGTAGCGCCCTACCCCGCCCACACGATCAGTCTCGGGCTCATCGCTTGTCACTATTTCTTTAACTGATGACGCCCCCATCACGACCGCCCGGCGCCCCCGCCCAAGGATCGCGGGTGAATAGAGGCACGCCTCCTTTACTCCTCCATCGACGGAAACGACTTCCACGTGGCCGTCGAACTCGGAGTAGTCGATCCCCGGTGCGCATTTGACCACCATTTTGTCGTAGCAGTCCAAAAGCTCCGGCAGCGGCGGCTGCAAATCCTCTAGCTTGGCAATGCGGCCCGAGGAGTTCCGGCGAGCGGGATCTGCCACCACCACGCCGGATTTCAGCGCACCGGATTTCAGGTCACCAGCGAACGCGGGTCGCAGCGCATCCATGCGCACTACCGGGACCTCCGGCACATTGAAGCGGGCCATGCGCAGCCGCTGGTGATCTAGGTCCCCGCCCAGTGCGCGCAGCCCCGCGGCAGAAAGCGCGTACAGCTCGGTGCCAATGCTGCACGTGACATCCACGGCAGCCTCCACCCCGGCACCCTTCAACACCTCCGCGCGCCACTCGGCGACTACCGGCGGGGTGGCCTGCTGAACTGATTCGCTATCCATCAGCCAGCTATCCGGCAGCTTGCCCGCACGGCGGGCCTGCACCAGTTCCACTAGGGCGCGAGCGTGCTCGCCGTGTGCCTTACGCAGGTGGGAAAGGTCCTGCACGAGGGTTTTCTTGGTTAGCTGGTACGTGGTGGCGTCATTAATAAGGGGCGAGCCAGCGGCGCAATCAGCGAGCAGAAAATCCAGCTCGGCGGCAGAAAAGGCCATCGTTGCGCGCTACTGCTCGTAGGAGTGGGGACGAATGGCGAAAGGGTTCTCCGGCATCTCGGCGGGGTCTACGACGAACTTCATGCCCGGCGCGAACTGGCGGGCAGGTGCGCCATACATCTGCTGCTCCATCAGGTAGTACTCGGCCATGTACGGCTCGTCGACGGGCTCTTCGAGCACCGGATCGACGGAGAGGCTGGAGGAAAAATCCAACACTTCCTCGACAGTGCGGAAAGTATCCAGCAGCTTCAGCTGGGCCCACGTCGGCGGCATCAGAGAGATCTTGCGGGAGCGCCACCCGTCCAACAGCGTGGAGGGACGGAACCAACCCGTCGAGGTAGCCTCCGGGGTATCGGCTCTGGTCTCCTGCCCCTCCGGCATGGCGGCCACGAAAAAGGCTGTGTCGTAGCGGATCGGCTGCTCCACCGGGGTAACCCAGTTGGCCCAGGGGCGCAGCAGGTCGGAACGCAAGACCAAGTTGTTGTTGCTCATAAAGTCGGAGAAGCTCAGTTGGTGGTTCTCCAACAGCTTGCGTTCCTCCTGGTAGGGCGTGGTGTCCACGACTGGGGAGCCATCGCGGTGGGTGGCCAGCAGCGTGCCGCACTCCTCGAAGGTCTCGCGCACCGCGGCACACACCAGGGCGCGGGCCATACTTTCCGGCTTCTGCAGGCGCTTGGCCCACCATTTGACCTCCGCGCCCTGCCAATTGATGGCCGGCGACATGTGGCCATCGCCGTCGACGTCTCCCGGCATGTCTCGGGAATCCACACCGCCGCCTGGGAAAACCGTCATCTCCGCGCAGAACTTCATGGTCGAGGCGCGCTCCTGGACGTACACCTCGATCCCCGACAACGTATCGCGCAACAGAATCACCGTTGACGCGTGACGTGGCTGCACTGGGCCCAAACGGTTTTCCTTCATGCGTCAGAGTCTACCGATCTTCCTGTCGGCGGTGGCCGGCTCCACTGGCGCCACTGGCTCCACCGGCTCCATTGGAACGGTGGCTGCCCCGGCGTTGGCGGCTGCGGCGGGCGAACCAGCGACCGTCCTCGTGCTTGACTTCGATTGGCTGGTGGAAGGTGCGGGTGAGGTTCTCGCTGGTCATTACGTCTTCCAGGATGCCCTGCGCCACAACCTCGCCCTCGTCCAGCAACAGAGCGTGGGTGAACCCCGGCGGGATCTCCTCCACGTGGTGGGTGATCATCACGATCGCCGGGGAGTCCGGATCCGCCGCCAGGTCCGAAAGCAGCGCCACCAAGTCCTCGCGGCCGCCGAGGTCCAGGCCTGCGCCCGGTTCGTCCAGCAGCAACAGCTCGGGGTCGTTCATCAGTGCGCGGGCGATCAGCACGCGCTTGCGCTCACCTTCGCTTAGGGTCCTCCAGGTCTGCTCGGCCAGGTGGTAGGCGCCGACGCTTTCCAGGATCTCAATGGCGCGCTCGTAGTCCAGCTCGTCGTAATCCTCGCGCCAGCGGCCCAGCACGTCATAGCCGGCGGAAATCACGATGTCCGCGACCTTCTCATCTCCCGGCACGCGCTGCGCCAGCGCAGAGGAGCTCATTCCGATGGCGGTGCGCAGCTCGCGCAGATCCACCTTTCCCATCTGCTCACCAACCAGCTTTACCGTGCCGGTGGTTGGGAACATCTGTGCCGACGCCAGGCGCATCAAGGTGGTCTTGCCCGCCCCGTTGGGCCCGACAATGATCCAGCGTTCGTCCAGCTCCATCTGCCAATCCATTGGCGCCAGGATGGCCCGCCCGTCACGTACGACGGAAACGTTGCGCATATTTACGATCAGGTCGTCCTCATCGGCCTGCGCGGTGGCCGGGGTGGAAATCAAGTTCGTCACGTTCTCGCTCACTCCCCCATGGTGCCTCAAGATCCGCGCGAAGTGTGCCAACAACATAGGCTTGCTGTGTAAGCACCAAAGCGAACCGCCAACGGATCCCCACTGCCACCCAAAAGGAGCTTTCCCATGACCGGCCGCCTCGGCATCGACTGCATCTCCCCCGTCATCTCCCACGGAGCCACCCCCGCCAAGGCCATCGTCGGCCAGGTGTTCCCGGTCAGCGCAAGCGTCTGGCGCGAGGGGCACGACGCTATTTCTGCCACCCTCGTCGTCCGCCGCCCCGCCGGCGCTGAGGGTGGCCGCGCGAAGATCACGATGTCGCCTGACCCCGATGACGTCGACCGTCGCCATGCCGTGTTCGTTCCGGATGTGCCGGGTATGTGGACCTTTCGTGTTGACGCCTGGTCGGATCCAGCAGCCACATGGTTCAACGCAATCACCAAGAAGGTAGCCGCGGGCCAGGATGCCCAGGCGCTGGCCAATGATTTTGAGCTCGGCGCGCGCCTGTTCGAGCGGGCGGCGGAGAAGGCCTCCCGTAAGCACCGGGAGCTGGTGGCTTCCGTGCCAGGCCAGCTGCGCGATGAATCCTTGAGCATCGACGAGCGCCTGGCCACCGCCCTGTCTCCGGAAATCAAGGAGGCCCTGGACAAGCGCCCGCTGCGCGACCTGCTGACCCGCGGCCCGGAGTTCCACGTGCTGGTGGAGGAAAAGACCGCCGGCGTGGGCGCCTGGTACGAGATGTTCCCCCGCTCCACTGGCGGTTGGGATGCCGACGGCAACCCGGTGCACGGCACCTTCGCCACCGCTGCCGCGGACCTGCCGCGCATCGCGGACATGGGCTTCGACGTGCTGTACCTGCCGCCGATTCACCCGATCGGCGAGATCAACCGCAAGGGTAAGAACAACACTCTGACCCCCACCCCGGAGGACGTCGGCTCCCCGTGGGCCATCGGCTCCAAGGACGGCGGCCACGAGGCCGTACACCCACGCCTCGGTACCGTCGAGGACTTCGAGAACTTCGTCGCCGACGCCAACAAGCAGGGTCTGAAGGTCGCCCTGGACCTTGCGCTGCAGTGCGCCCCCGACCACCCGTGGGCTAAGGAACACCCGGAGTGGTTCACCGTGCTGCCGGACGGCACCATCGCCTACGCCGAGAACCCTCCGAAGAAGTACCAGGACATCTACCCGCTGAACTTCGACAACGACCCGGAGGGTCTGTACCGCGAGGTGCTGAAGGTTGTGCGCCTGTGGATCGGCCGCGGCGTGCGCATCTTCCGCGTGGATAACCCACACACCAAGCCCACGAACTTCTGGCAGTGGCTGATCGCCGAGGTCCACGCCACCGACCCGGACGTGGTCTTCCTCTCCGAGGCTTTCACCCGCCCGCCACGCCTCTACGGCCTGGCCAAGGCGGGATTCACGCAGTCCTACAGCTACTTCACTTGGAAGACCACCAAGGAGGAGCTGGAGGAGTTCGCCGGGGACATCGCCAACTACGCCGATGTCTTCCGCCCGAACCTGTTCGTCAATACCCCGGACATCCTGCACGAATCCCTGCAGACCGGCGGCAAGGCCATGTTCGCCATCCGCGCCGCTCTGGCCTCCACCCTCTCCCCGCTGTGGGGCGTGTACTCCGGCTTTGAGATCTACGAATCCACGCCGGTTCACGCGGGCTCGGAGGAGTACCTGGACTCCGAGAAGTACGAGCTGCGTCCGCGCGACTACTCAGTGGACAACTGCGCTGAATGGATCAGGGATCTGAACCTGTGGCGTCAAGAAAACCCGGCGCTGCAACAACAGCGCACCCTGCGCTTGCACGAGACCACGAGCGACGACCTCCTCGCGTACTCGAAGGTCGACGGTGTTACCGGCAACGCGGTGCTCGTGGTGGTGAACCTGAACCCCAACGCGATCGTCGAGGGCTCTGTGCACCTGGATACCGAAGCGCTTGGCCTGGGCGCGCCGGAGGAGGTGCACTTCGAGGTCACCGACCTGCCGACGAACCAGACCTACACCTGGGGCGCCAGCAACTACGTGCGTCTGGATCCGGACTTCCAGGTTGCGCACATCTTCCGGCTGCCCACCCTCGGTGAGGGTGAGCGCGAGCGGGTCTGCATGCGAGCTCAGGAAGAATACGATCCCCGCAGGTAGAATCGGCGGGTATGAACCACGATTACCACCGGCTCGCAGAACGTAGGCACCACGCCCCGCACGACGTGCTTGGGGCACACGAAAACGGAGACGGAACCACCACCATTCGCACGGTTCAGTGCGGGGCGGAGTCCGTCGCCGTGCGCATCAACGGCGGCGAGCCGGTGCAGATGGAGCCGGCAGAGGAATACCCGGCGCTATTCACCGCAACCGTGGATTACTTCGTAGACACCTACGTCTTCGAAGTCACCTGGGCCGGCGGCACCACCGCCACCCTGGAAGACCCCTACCGGCGTCTGCCTACCGTCGGCGACCTGGATCGCTACCTCATCGGAGAGGGGCGGCACGAGGAGCTGTGGAAGGTGCTCGGCACGCACGTGCTGGACGGCGGCGTGTCCTTTTCCGTGTGGGCGCCGCATGCCGCGGGTGTTTCCGTGATCGGCGACTTCAACGGCTGGAACGCTAACCAACACCCCATGCGCGCGCTGGGTAGCAGCGGCATCTGGGAACTGTGGATCCCCAGCGTGGGTGCCGGGGCGCACTACAAGTTCTCCATCACCACCGGCGACGGCGTACGCCTGGACAAGGCCGACCCGATGGCGCGCCTGGCAGAGCCCGCCCCCGCGACCGCTTCCATCGTCGTGGCGGACAGCGACTATGCCTGGGGCGACGACGAGTGGCTGGCTCACCGCGCCGCCGTGGGCGTGGACGAGACCATGAGCATCTACGAGATGCACCTAGGCAGCTGGCGCAAGGGGCGCAACTACCGGGAGCTGGCCGCGGAGCTGGTGGAGTACGTGCAGAAGCTGGGCTACACCCACGTAGAGCTCATGGGCGTCTCCGAGCACCCCTTCGAGCCCTCCTGGGGCTACCAGGTGACCAGCTACTACGCGCCGAACAACCGCTACGGCGGCCCGGACGACCTGCGCTACCTGATCGATTCGCTGCACCGCGCCGGCATCGGCGTAATTATGGACTGGGTTCCCGGCCACTTCCCCAAGGACGGCTGGGCTCTGGGCCGCTTCGACGGCGAGGCCTGCTACGAGCATCCGGATCCGCGCCGCGGCGAGCAGCCGGACTGGGGCACCTACGTGTTCGACTTCGGGCGCAACGAGGTACGCAACTTCCTGGTGGCGAACGCTTTGTACTGGTGCAAGGAGTTCCACATCGACGGCCTGCGCGTGGATGCCGTGGCCTCGATGCTGTACCTGGATTACTCCCGCGATGACTGGCTGCCCAACGAGTTCGGCGGGCGCGAGAACCTGGATGCGGTGGAGTTCCTGAAGGAAATGAACGCCACCGTGCACCGCAAGTGCCCGGGCTCGCTGACCATCGCCGAGGAGTCGACCTCCTGGCCGGGTGTGACCGCCCCCACCAGCGAGGGCGGCCTGGGGTTCAGCCTGAAGTGGAACATGGGCTGGATGCACGACAGCCTGGAGTACATCCAGCGCGATCCCGCCTACCGCAGCTACCACCACAACGAAATCACGTTCTCGATGGTCTACGCCTACTCCGAGAACTACGTGCTGCCGATCAGCCACGACGAGGTAGTACACGGCAAGGGCACCCTGTGGTCGCGCATGCCCGCCGGTTCCGCCTGGGACAAGGCTGCGATGGTGCGCAGCTACCTGGCGTTCATGTGGGCGCATCCAGGCAAGAAGCTGCTCTTCCAAGGCCAGGAATGGGGCCAGACCGAGGAGTGGAACGAGTCCCGCGGTCTGGATTGGCACGACCTCGAAGGCTGGGAGGGAGAATTCCACCGCGGCATCAGCGCCCTGACCAGCCAGCTGAACAAGCTCTACCACTCCGAGCCCGCGCTGGGGCAGGATCACGCGCCGGAAGGCTTTCAATGGATCGCCAGCGACGACTCGACGAATAACGTTCTTTCCTTTATTCGACGCCACCGTGGACGCGAACTGGCGTGTGTCATTAACTTCTCGGGTACCACCCAGGAGAACTACCGCATCGGCCTGCCGCAGGCCGGTACGTGGCGCGAGGTGTTAAACACCGACGACGTGCAGTACGAGGGTGCCGGGCGCGTGAACGGCGACCTGCACACGGAGCCCACCGGCTCCCACGGCATGCAAGCTTCTGCGGTGTTGCAGATCCCGGCGCACACCGCACGCTGGTTCGTGCTGGAGGGCTAACCCCGGCTAGAACAGCGCCGAGGCCATGCGGGTGCGGCCCGTGATGACCTCCGGGTCCGCCGGGTCGAACAGGCTGAACAGCTCCAGCAGGCGAGCCTTCGCCTGCTTCTTGTGATCCGCGCTCCCCTCGGCGGACGGGCGCAGCTCCTCGATCAGCAGGTCGAAGGCCTTAGGCTTGTCGCCCGCCAGCAGCAGGCGGTCGGATTCCGCGAACTCGTCCCCACCCGTGGACAGGCGCTGCATCAGCAGCGCGTTGGCACGCGCCGCGCGGGCCTCCCCTACGACCTCGTCGTCGGCCTGCGCGGGGTTGGCAAGGATGGCGTCATAATCCTCAATTGCGCCCGCGTAATCCTCCGCTTCGAGCTTTTCGGCGGCAGCAGCCAGGCGCGGGTCGCCCGCATCCTGGTCCGCGTCAGCACCGGCCGCAGCAGCGCCCGCGCCACCGCCGGCCGCATTAGCCGGGTCTTCCTCCGGAGCCAAGCCACGCAACTTGCCGTCTACGGCCTGAACTACCGCATCTACCCAGCCGTGCAGCTGCGCGGCAGGCTGGCCTCCCTCGAAGTTGGTCAGCGGGCGGCCGGCGGCCAGCGCAATGACGGTGGGGATTGCCTGCACGCCGAAGGCCTGGGCGACCTCCGGGGTGGCGTCCACATCGACATAACGGAAAAGCCACTTGGTCGGTGCCTGCTGGGACTCAGCTAGCTTGGTGAAGTCCTGGCGCATCTGCTCCGATGCCTCCGAACGGGCAGAACCCAGCAGCGTAATCACCGGAACCTGCGTGGAGCGGACCACAAGGTCAAGCTCGAAGTTCTCCGGGGTGATAGTGCTTACGAAAGCTACGGAAGCCCCGGTGCCTCCTGCGCCGGTTCCACCGGCCGCCGCACCCGGCTGGCCTGCCGCGCCAATACCTCCAGCGGCGGCGCCAGTGCCAGCCGCGCCCGCCTGAGCGGCGCGAGCCTGCGCCTGCGCCCGCTGTTCGGCCTGCTGCTTTACTGCACCCAGGTCCACTGCCCCAGCAACAAAGCGGGACGGAGGGATATTAGAAGGATTCGTCACCTTTTAAGTGTCCTTTCTTGATAGCCCTCAAGCGCGGCGGCCGCGCGGGAGAGCTTACTTTGCCGGATAAGGGGCTAGGGCCAACCAACGGAGCTAGGTCTTTTAGAAGAGCCGCAGCTCCGAGGAGTCGGTTCCTCGCATTGCTTCGTAATCCAGAGTAACGCAACGGAAGCCGCGGTCCTCCGCCAGTGTGCGAGCCTGCGGCTTGATCTCCTGGGCGGCAAACACGCCCGTTACGGGCGCCAGGAGCTCGTCCCGGTTCAGCAGCTCCACATATCGCGTTAGCTGCTCAACCCCGTCGATCCCACCACGGCGCTTGATCTCCACAGCCACCGTCGCGCCCGTCGAGTCCTTAGACAATATGTCTACTGGGCCGATAGCTGTCGGGTACTCGCGGCGGATCAAAGAGTAGCCCTCACCCAAGATCTCAATCTGCTCGGCCAGCAGCTCCTGCAAGTGCGCCTCCACGCCATCCTTAACCAGTCCTGGGTCCTCCCCCAGGTCATGCTCCGTATCTGAATAGATCTCGAAGATTTGGATCCGCAGCTGCTCCCCCTTTGGATTCGTAACGATCCACAACTGCTCGACCCCCTCATTTCCAAGCTCCGAATACTCCGTAGGGGCGTCATCACCATCAAAAGAGCTAGCCTCGACGGCCTCAAGGGAACACGGCGGCATCATCCAGTTGAGCGGCTTATACGCGCGATCGTCGGCGTGGATAGAGACCGAACCATCGGCCTTCAGCAAGATCAAACGGTCTGCAGGCGGCAGATGGGCCTCCAGGCGTCCGACGTAATCGACACAGCAGCGGGCAATGACTAAGCGCATGGTTGTTCAGCCTACGCTACCGAAGCCGGCGGCGACTCAACGGCGGGGTATGCGGCGCTCCGAAGGGGCCGACTCGAGCCAGGCCACAAGCGCAGTATCCCCGGCACTATCCAGGGCGATTTCCCAATGAGTCTTGCGATGAACTACCTCGACGACGTGGACGTTATCTTCCAAGAAAGCGGACTCGCGCGGGGTGATTTCGCGGCGAGAAACGATTGCTGTGCCCAAGCGTGTAAGCACCACGTCCGAGGCCGGGCGCAGGCTACGCAGCTTGTAGAACTTGGCGGAGTGGCCCGAATACTTCAAAATCCCGTGGCGCCAGTGCCTGCCATCGGAATTCGGCAGGCGCCGGACAACCACGGGATACCCCTGGGAACGCAGCGTAAAGAAGCGCCACACAACGGCGGTGACGACGAACAGCGCCACCGCCGCAAGAAAATACAACAACCACGCCATATACCTAACTTACAGGCATGAAGTGGGTTTCGAAAAAGCAAAACGGGCCCCACCGTGAAAACAGTGGAACCCGTTTGTCGGGAAGTTTAAAGCTAGTTAGCTCTTAAGCTTCCATACGCTTCACAGCGCGCAACTCGGACTCTGCGACAGCCTTGTCATGCTCAGTCTCTGCAGACTGCTTGCGAGACTCGGCATCCGCAACGTTGACCTCGCTGGCCCACGTTGCAGAATCCGCCAGAATGGTGATCTTCTCGGAGGACACGGACAGGAACCCGCCCTGTACCGCGGCCACCAGCTTCTCACCGGTGTTCGTCCGAATGGTAACGACGCCGTTCTCGACCAGCTGGCCGAGCAGAGGCTCGTGACCAGGGAGCACGCCGATCTCGCCCTCAGTGGTCTGCGCGGTAACGGACGTTGCGGTACCAACCCACAGCGGACGTTCCACGGAGACCAGTTGTGCGGCAATCTCAGCCATGTGCTTAACCCCTTACTTTTCGGTCATCTTCTTGTAAGCAGCCTCGACATCGTCCAGGCCACCCAGACCGTTGAAGGCCTGCTCCGGGTAAGCGTCGAACTCGCCGTCGCAGATGCGCTCGAAGGCGTCGATCGTGTCGGCCAGCGGCACGTAGGAGCCCGGGATGCCGGTGAACTTCTCCGCAACGAAGAAGTTCTGGCCCAGGAAGCGCTCCAGACGACGTGCACGCTGAACGGTGATCTTGTCCTCTTCCGAGAGCTCGTCCATACCCAGGATGGCGATGATGTCCTGCAGTTCCTTGTTCTTCTGCAGGATGTGGATCACGCGCTGGGCAACCTCGTAGTGACGCTCGCCGACGATACCCGGCTCGAGGATACGAGAGGTAGAGGTCAGCGGGTTCACTGCGGGGTAAATACCCTTCGAAGCGATGGAACGATCCAGCTCGGTCGTTGCATCCAGGTGGGCGAAGGTCGTTGCCGGTGCCGGGTCGGTGTAGTCATCGGCCGGCACGTAAACGGCCTGCAGGGAGGTAATGGAACGACCCTTGGTCGAGGTAATACGCTCCTGCAGAACACCCATCTCGTCAGCCAGGGTGGGCTGGTAGCCCACGGCAGAAGGCATACGACCCAGCAGGGTCGAAACCTCAGAACCAGCCTGGGTGAAACGGAAGATGTTGTCGATGAACAGCAGCACGTCCTGGTTCTGAACATCGCGGAAGTACTCCGCCATGGTCAGACCGGACAGAGCCACGCGCATACGGACTCCCGGCGGCTCGTCCATCTGGCCGAACACGAGCGCGGTATCCTGCAGCACGCCCATCTCTTCCATTTCCAGGAAGAGGTCGGTGCCCTCACGGGTACGCTCACCAACACCTGCGAACACGGAGGTACCGGAGAACTCGCGGGCAATACGGGTAATCATCTCCTGGATGAGCACCGTCTTACCCACACCTGCACCACCGAACAGGCCGATCTTGCCGCCCTTCACGTACGGGGTCAGCAGGTCGATGACCTTAATACCGGTCTCCAGGATCTCGGTCTTACCCTCGAGCTGGTCGAATGCCGGCGGCTCGCGGTGGATGCCCCACTGCTCGCCGTCGCGGCCCAGGCCCGGCTCGTCCAGGCAGTCGCCCAGAGCGTTGAAGACGTGGCCCTTGACAACGTCGCCGACCGGTACGGAGATCGGCTTGCCGGTGTCGGTAACCTCAGCGCCACGGATCAGGCCGTCGGTCGGTGCCATAGACACGGCGCGCACAAGGTTGTCCCCGAGGTGCTGTGCAACCTCCAGGGTGATGGTCTTTGCCACTGCCTCGAGGTCAACCTCGACGGTCAGGGCGTTGAACAGTGCTGGCTGCTGGCCGCGCGGAAACTCCACGTCGACGACCGGGCCGATAACTCGCACGACGCGGCCCGCAACAGCCGATTCAGCAGAAGGCTGAACCTGGTTTGCTGTAGTCATACTTAATCACTTTCTCCGCTATCGGCGAGCGCGGATGCGCCACCGACGATCTCTGTAATTTCCTGGGTAATCTGGGCCTGACGAGCCTGGTTGGCAACTCGAGAAAGCTGCTTGACCAGGTCGGTCGCGTTGTCGGTTGCTGCGCTCATCGCGGTACGACGCGCTGCGGATTCCGACGCCGCAGACTCCAGCATTGCTGCGAAGATGCCTCGGGAGACATACTGCGGCAGCAAGGCCTTCAACAGGGTGTCTGGGTCGGGCTCGAAGTCGTAGTCGGCAGCAATATGGTCTACCTTGTCGGAGACCAGATCCTCGCCGAGCTCGAACTTCTCTTCCTCAACCACAGTCTCGATCGGCAACAGTCGGTGTGCCTCTGGCTTCTGGCTCAGCATGGACTCGAAGCGGGTGTACACGATGTGCACCTCGTCGAATCCCTGTACAGCCTGCCCCTCTTCCGCCTTGAGGCCCTCGCGCCACTTAGCGGTTCCTTCGGAACCAGCGACGAAGCCGTCAATCAGGTGGCGACGCACATCGTGAGTAGCGGCATAATCGGGGTCCTGAGAGTAGCCCGACCAGGCGCCTGCGATGTCTTCGCCACGGAAGTTGTAGTAGGAGATGCCCTTGTTACCAGAGACGTACAGAACAACGTCCTTGCCTTCGTTCTCCAGGCGCTTGCGCAGCTCTGCAGTCTTCTTGAAGACGTTGTTGTTGTAGCCACCGCACATGCCACGGTCACTTGAAACCACGAGGATCGCAGCGCGGGAAGCATCCGTCGGCTCCTGCAGGATCTTGTGGTCCAGGGTGCTGGCGGCGGCCAGACGCTGAACCACGCGGGTGATTTCATCCGCGTAAGGCTCTGCATCGTCTACACGTGCCTGAGCCTTCGTGATCCTCGAGGTGGCGATGAGCTCCTGGGCCTTCGTGATCTTCTTGGTCGAGTTCACGGACTTGATGCGTGTCCTCAGCTCGCGAAGACTAGCCATAACTATCGCCTCCCTTCTGTTTCATTAATGGTTTTGGTGGTCACTGTGCTCACTTACCTTCCGCGCCTACTGAGTTTTGCGGGAGACAGTGATCTGAGACTTGGTGACCTCGTCGTCGCCAAGCGGACGAGCTTCCGGCTCGTTGATGACGGGGGTGCCGTCGGTGGTCTGGAAGCCCTGCTTGAAGTCCTGGACTGCGCCAGCCAGCTCGGCCTTGGATTCGTCGCTGAACGGGGTGCCACCCTTGATCTGTTCGAACACGCCACCGTGGGTAGCGTGCAGGTTCTCCAGCAGCTCGGACTCGAAGCGGCGAACGTCCTCAACCGGTACGTCGTCGAACTCGCCCTCGCCAGCCAGGTAGATGGAAACCATCTGATCCTCGACAGACTGCGGCTCGGTCTCCTTCTGCTTCAGCAGCTCGACCAGGCGCTTACCGCGCTCCAGCTGCGCCTTGGAAGCCGGGTCCAGGTCGGATGCGAAAGCAGCGAATGCCTCCAGGTCGCGGTATGCGGCCAGGTCCAGACGCAGGGAGCCGGACACCTTCTTCATGCCCTTGGTCTGTGCGGCACCACCAACACGGGAGACGGAAACACCAACGTTGATAGCCGGTCGGACACCCTGGTTGAACAGATCGGACTCCAGGAATACCTGACCGTCGGTAATGGAAATAACGTTGGTCGGAATGAAGGCAGATACGTCGTTTGCCTTCGTCTCGATGATCGGCAGTGCCGTCAGGGAACCGCCACCCAGCTCGTCGTTCAGCTTCGCTGCGCGCTCCAGCAGACGGGAGTGCAGGTAGAAAACGTCACCGGGGTATGCCTCGCGACCCGGCGGGCGGCGCAGCAGCAGGGAGATCGCACGGTAGGCCTCAGCCTGCTTGGTCAGATCATCGTAGATAACCAGGACGTGCTTGCCCTGGTACATCCAGTGCTGGCCCAGTGCGGCGCCGGTGAACGGTGCCAGCCACTTGAAGCCGGCGGAGTCGGATGCCGGTGCTGCCACGATGGTGGTGTACTCCAGCGCGCCGTGGTCTTCCAGGGTCTTACGGATCGAAGCGATCGTGGAACCCTTCTGGCCAACAGCAACGTAGATGCAGCGAACCTGCTGCTTCGGGTCGCCGGTTGCCCAGTTGTCGCGCTGGTTCAGGATGGTATCGATGCAGACCGAGGTCTTACCGGTCTTGCGGTCGCCAATGATCAGCTGACGCTGACCACGGCCAATCGGGGTCATTGCGTCGATAGCCTTGATGCCGGTCTGCATCGGCTCCTCGACGGGCTGACGCATCAGGACGGAGGGCGCCTGAAGTTCGAGGGCACGTTCTTCCTCGGACTCGATGTCGCCCAGACCGTCGATGGCCTGACCCAGTGGGTTGATAACGCGGCCAAGGAACTTCTCCCCGACCGGAATGGACAGGACCTCGCCGGTCCTCTTGACCTCGTCGCCCTCCTTGAGGGTCTCGAAGTTACCCAGGATCACGACGCCGACGCTGTCGGTGTCGAGGTTCTGTGCGACGCCAATCACGCCGCCTGGGAACTCGAGTAGCTCGTTAGCCATCACAGAAGGCATGCCGCTTACCTGGGCAATACCGTCTGCAGCCGCCGTGACCACGCCGACCTCCTCACGGGAGGCCTCCGGGGAGTAGCTCGAGGTGTAGTTCGCAATCGCGCTACGGATCTCATCGGAGGAGATCGTCAGCTCCGCCATGTTCTTCCTGCTCTCGGTTTCGTCTTCCAGCATCTATTTTCTTGCTTGGTCTTTGTCGGTTTCTTGGAGCGCTTTTTATGACGCCCTAAGCGATCGACGCGCGGAGGCGCCGCAGGTTACCTGCAGTGCTGCCGTCGATAATTTCGTGTCCGACGCGGATCACGGCACCGCCGAGGAGGCTGGTATCAACCTCGGAGTGGACCGCAATCTTGCGACCGTAAATCTTTTCCAGCTTGTCCGACAGAGTCGACTTCTGCTGTTCACCCAGGGCAGCTGCGGCACGGACACGCGCTACGGTGCGTCCTTCCAGTGCAGCTACCTCGTCTACCAACGAGTCAAGTTCCTCGACTGGACGCTGACGCAGACGGCCAATTGCCTGCAGCGCCAGTGCCTCGGTCGTGGAGGTGACCTTTCCATAGAGAACCTTGGCCAGCAGGTCGCGACGTGCATCCGGGGATGCGGCGCGGTCAGCTAGCTTCAGCTCCAGCTCCGGCTCACGCTCGATGATGCGGGCCAGCTGGAACAGTTCGTCTTCAACACGATCCTGTTGACCTTGGGCGTCGGCGGCGCGCAGCAGGGCCAGGCGGCCCAGCTTCACCAGTCCGTCGCGCAGGTCGCGAGTGTTGGACCACGACTGGGATACAGCAGCAGACACGATTTCTTCCGTCGAGGCAGATACCTTGCCGCCGAACAGGCTCTTGGCCAATTCAACGCGGGTGTTGGTATCCCTCGCCGGGTCGATCAGCGCGACACGTAGGCCGCGGTCACTGTCGAGCAGCTCGACTACGTCGAACAGCTCGGTGCCGGTGTTCACACCGGTGCCCACTTTGTCGGAGGTCTCGTTGAGACCCTGGTCCAGGGTCTGCTCGAGGCGCTCAAGTGCCTCTCGGCTCGCTGCGTGCATACCGATCACTTCCCGGATGCGCCGACGTTGTCCAGTCCGGCGAGGAAGTTATCGATGGTGCCCGAGCGCTTCACGTCGTCCGACAGCTGCTCGCCCAGCAGGCGCTCAGCCAAGTTGATGGAGTTCTCGCCCATCTCCTTGCGCAGGTCGGTGACAACGGCGGAACGCTGTGCCTCGAGCTGCTTGTGGCCCGACTCGACGATACGGTTGGACTCTTCGGTTGCCTGAGCCTTCATATCCGCGATGATCTTCTGGCCCTGGGAACGGGCGTCATCACGAATCTGTGCAGCCTCAGTGCGTGCCTCAGCAAGCTGAGCGTTGTACTTCTCCAAGGCAGCCTTAGCCTCTGCCTGAGCGGACTCGGCACGCCGAATGCCGCCCTCGATCTGATCCTCGCGCTGATTCAGCACTTCCTGGAACTTCGGAAGCACGAACTTCCAGAAGACAAACAGGATGACTGCAAAAGGAATGATGGACCAGACGATGTCGTACAGCGGAGGGATCAGCGGGTTTACCGACTCCTCCATCGGCAGCTTTTCAGCTGCTAGCAAAAAGGTGTTCGTCATAGTCTCCAGCTTTCGATTCTGGTGCGGTGGTTAAAAAGTGCTCTTAAAGAGCGGCCAATCGCACTGAAATTAGAACAGGAAGCCAGCGACGAAGCCGATCAGAGCCAGCGCCTCGGCGAAAGCGATACCCAGGAACATGGTGGTGCGCAGCTGGCCGGCCATCTCGGGCTGGCGAGCCATTGCCTCAGCGGTCTTACCTGCAACGTTACCCACACCGATAGCGGAGCCGATAGCAGCCAGGCCGTAGCCGATGGTGCCGAAGCCCTGGAACTTGGTGGTGGTGTCCTGCGCGATGAGGAAGATGTCGTTCATTTGGTTTCCATTACCTTTCTGAGAACCAGCCGGTTGCAGATTTTCTATTGTTGTCCGGCTTGGTCATTTGCGTACTTAAAAAGGGGCGAATTAGTGCTCGTCTGCGTGGAGGGACAGCTCGATGTACACGGCGGTCAGCAGGGAGAAGATGTATGCCTGCAGGAAGATCACCATGAGCTCGAACAGGGTGAAGGCGATCGCGAAGAGGATCGTGCCGCCAGCAGCCGCAGTCCAACCGCTCATCTGCCAGAAGAAGAAGTTCGTGGCACTGAACAGCATGACGAGGATGATGTGTCCAGCCAACATATTCGCCATAAGACGAATCGTCAGCGTTACCGGACGGAGGACGAATGTGGAGAATGCCTCGATTGGCGCCACGATGAAGTGAAGCCAAGAAGGCAAACCAGGAATGATCAGCGAGGACTTGATGTACTTACCGAAGCCATAGCGCTTCACACCCGCGTAGATGAATGCAATATACGCAACAACAGCCAGCACCAGTGGCAGACCCACGCGAGCGCTGGCTGAAATGTTCATGAACGGGATGATCGTCGACATGTTGACGGCAAGAACGGTGAAGAAGATAGCGGCGATGATCGGCAGGAACCGGCGCCCCTCCTTCTTGCCCAAGATATCCTCCGCGATGTGAATCCGAACGAAGTCCAAGAAGTACTCAGCGACGTTCTGCACGCCGCTCGGAATCAGCTTCGGCTTCCGCATTGCAAAGAAGAAGAATGCGGAAACCAGAAGAATCATCACAATACGGATGACCATGAGGCGGTCGAGCGCGAAGGCTCCACCGGCAAACTCACTGAACCACAGCTGGTTGCTATCCACTTGCCCCGGGAAGAATTCGTGTTCCAATGAAGGTACGTGGAATTCGCCCTTCATGGCCAAGGTTGTTACGCTCAGCGTTCTCTCCCGTGATTGGGCCGCAAGATTGCACAGAATCACTGCGGTGCGATGGAGGTCTCTTTTCGAAGAGTTAGGCTGACGCTGAGGGACTCCGTCGCACGTCCCTACATAATCAGCCGGTGCCGTATCTACTGTTCACACATACGTGTGCCAATAAATGGCCCGATAGAACAATATCAGCTATATCTCGATAATCGCTAAGTGAAACACGTTGCGGGTCCCCCCGCTTGGTCGTAGTTTTCAACGTTTTGGTTCCGGAAACATTTGGAATCATTCCTATACTTTCTCTAGTTTCCGTCAGCTGATGTAGAGCTTCTGGGTGCGTGTAACCGCTAAGGTCTCGATAGCCAGCACGGCAACCATGCTCAAAATCACAGTCACGGCCAGCGCCGCAGTGTCGTAGAAGGTCTTGTCCTTCAAGAAGAACAGAATCCCCAGGAGCATAGCCGCCTTAACCAGCCAGCTGCCTAGGATCAAGCCCATCGTCATCGATGGCGAAGTGTTGGAGCTAAATAGCACGATAACTACCGTCAGCAGCATAAATCCGCCACCGACCAGCCACCCGATACCTGCTCCCCACAGTCCTTCAGTGCCGCTGATAAGCCCCCAAACCAATAGGGAAAGCGCGCCCAGCACCAACAGCGCAAGAGCTCCGGAACGCATGGCAGCCTTCAGCGGTCCAACGTGGTCGCCAGCTTGGGATACGTCGTTCAGCTCAGGTAGCTCTTTAGCCCCCGCAGATCCGTTCGCCGTAGCGTCGTTTACCACAGCGTCTTTTGCAGCACCGTTATTCTGTGTCGGCTCAGTCATGGCGATTAGCTTACCCGAGCTGTGTTCGACTTCCGATTCTCCCGCCACAGCGGCACTACCGTCGCCGTCATGGCGACGATCACCAACAAACTAAAGGAGATCGCCATCACGGATAGTGGCAACACGGTAAGCCCTACCGCGCCAAAAGCCACTACCCCAACCCAGGTGTACAAAACCAAAACCACGCGCTTCTGGCTATGGCCTATGCGGAGCAGGCGGTGATGCAGGTGCTTCTTGTCCGGCGAGAAAGGGCTCTTGCCCTGGGACACGCGCCGTACCACTGCCATCACCAGATCCAGCAGTGGGATCGACAGGGCTGCCAGAACCACGATCATCGGCGACAGCAAAGCTGCCATATCCGCCGGTCCATACAGCGCCGCGTTAATGCGCCCAGAGGCCGACGTGCAGGCTGCGGACAACAGAAGGCCGATCAGCATCGCGCCACTATCCCCCATGAAAATTCGCGCGGGCGAAAAGTTATGAGGCAAGAAGCCCATGCAAATTCCTACAAGGGCTGCCGAAATTATGGCCGGCGGGTAGGCCGCCACGGTGCCACTCTGGTCATGCAGGATAGTAAGCGAATAGATCAGAATCGTCCCGGCAGCGATCGCCCCCAAACCTGCAGCCAAACCATCCAAGCCGTCCACGAAGTTCATGGCGTTGACGATGGTGACGGTCAGAAGCGCCGTCAGGATTGTGGACTGGACCTGGTCCAGGATCAGGGTGGTGCCGTCCCCAAACGGCAGATAAAACAGGTACCAACTGAGGCCCATCAGACTCATCACCACGGCACCAACTATCTGCCCGCCGAGCTTCAGCACCCAAGAAATGTCGTAGAGGTCATCGACTACACCGACGACCACAATCACGAAGGCGGCCATCAGCACGGCCGTCATATCTGGCGTTACCGGCGGAAAGCCACGCGTCAGCGCGGGCAGCTGGTTCGCCACAACCACGGCCACGACCAGTCCCGTAAACATCGCCACTCCACCCAGACGCGGCATGGGAACTTGGTGCACATCGCGTTCGCGCGGGGCGGCCATCCGCCCGTAGCGCAGAATCACCGAACGCACCACGCCCGTCACCAGATACGTCACCGTACAGGCAATGAGCAGCACCAATACCAACTCGCGCAGGGGAATTCCTGCGCCGATAGCCGGCTGGGCAAGGACGGTCATTAGACGTCTCCCCGCAGCTCCGCACTGCTCATGCCCAGAACCTCGGCCACGCGCTCGGTGGTTGCCGCCCCCTCGCGCAGGATGCGCGGGCGACCGGAAGACAGGTCAACGATGGTGGAGGCCACACCGTGGTGTGCTTCCCCACCGTCGATGTAGGTCGTCACGTCCGCGCCCAGCTGGTCCTCGGCCATCTGCACATTCGTCGCCGGCGGCTGGCCGGAGATATTGGCACTGGAAACGGCCATCGGGCCGGTGCGTTCCAAAAGCTCCAGCGCAATGGGTTGGTTGGGCATGCGCAGCATCACGGTGCCGCGGGTATCCCCCAGGTTCCACGGCAGACTGGGCGCCTGATGGACAACCATCGACAGCCCACCCGGCCAGAAGGCCTCGACTAGCTTGCGCATGTTGTAGGTGTATTCGCGTACGAGCCCCTGGATGGTGGTCCAGCTAGGAACCAGCACGGGAACGGGCATGTCGGGGCCGCGCCCCTTGGCACGCAGCAGGGCGGCCACTGCCTCATTATCGAAGGCATCGCAGCCGATGCCGTAGACCGTGTCGGTCGGCAATACGACCAACCGTCCGCCCTTCACCGCATTCGCCGCAGCATCTAGCGCGGCCTCGCGGTTCTGCGGATCGGTTGCGTCAACGGTTCTCGACATTACGGCCCTTTCTTGCTGATTTATTACGTGCTCTACCTTAACCCCATCGCCGGTACTACTGCGGTAGCAGGGCGGTGACGAAGCGCGGCCGACCGGCCAGGTCGCGGTGTTGAGTAATGTCTCGCCAGCCACGTTGCTGCATCATGGCCGCTACCTGCGCGCCGTTGGAGTCGTCGTGTTCTATTCCGACGCCACCACCTGCGCGCCCCAGCGCCTCAGCCCACTGCAGTACCCGTGGCATGAGATCCAACCCGTCGTCCCCGGAGAACACGGCTGCATGCGGGTCGGCAGCCACTTCGGGAGAAATCTCTGTGGATTCCGGTACGTACGGAGGGTTGCACACCACCACATCTGCGGGCGCGAAAGCCCCCGGGGAAACGTCCCTTGTCGCTGGCGGCTCCAATGGATCATCTACAGCCAGATCGGCCTGGACGAAAGTAGCGTTGACCTGCGGAACTAGGCGAGCATTCTTCTCGGCCAGGCGCAGCGCGGCGGGAGAGATTTCGAAGCCGGTTAGGGAGATGGGGGCGTCATAAAGAAAAGAAACTCCGAGCCCCAACGTGCCAGGGCCACAGCATAGATCGACCACGTGCGGCGTGGGCCGGCCAGTGAGGAAATGCGCGGCCCAGTCGGCGAGCAACTCGGTTTCGGGGCGTGGGACAAAGCAGCCTGGCTCCACAAAAAGGTCAAGGCCGCAAAAAGGGGCGGAGCCCACGATGTGCTGAAGGGGTTCGCGCGCGACGCGACGAGCCACCCAGTCGGCATAGGCGCTAGGGGCAGGATCGTCGGCACGCATAAAGAGGGCGCCAGGGTCGACGGCGACGCGGGGCATCGGGTCTGCGCCGGTTCCGGGCGCAGCATTGTAGAGGCCCGTCTCCGCGAGCAGGTAGCGCATCAGCAGCCGCGCGTCGACCGCAGCGGAGTCGATGCCCGCCGCGCTCAATTGTGTGGTGGCTTCGCGGATCGCCTGGTTGATCTTCAACGTTCTGCCGTCCTACCGCCCTACCGTTCTGCCCTCACCTGTGGCTAGGTAACGGCTAGTCCTCGGCCTCGAGCCGGCGTGCTCGGTCGGCTTCCTTCAGGGCTGCAAGCAGCGCCTCCAGGTCTCCGTCCAGGACGGAATCCAGGTTGTTGGCCTTGTAGCCGATGCGGTGGTCGGAGACGCGTGACTCCGGGAAGTTGTAGGTGCGGATGCGCTCGGAACGATCCATGGTGCGGATCTGCGCTGCGCGCCCCTCGGCTGCCTCGGCCTCGGCTTCCTCTTCCTTCAACTGCTGCAGTCGCGCAGCCAGAACCTGCATCGCGCGGGCGCGGTTCTGGATCTGGGAGCGCTCCTTCTGACAGGTCACCACAATGTTGGTTGGCAGGTGAGTAATGCGCACGGCGGAGTCCGTGGTGTTCACACCCTGGCCGCCCTTACCGGAAGAACGGTAGACGTCCACGCGGATGTCCTTGTCGTCGATGTGCACATCCTCGACTTCATCGGGTTCCGGGTACACCAATACGCCCGCTGCAGAGGTCTGAATGCGACCCTGCGACTCCGTGACAGGGATACGCTGCACGCGGTGCACGCCACCCTCAAACTTGAACTCCGACCACGCACCGTCGCGGGAGGGCTGCTTGGAACGGATAGACAGGGTCATGTCCTTCACGCCGCCCAGGTCGGTCTCATTCAGGCCCAGGATCTCAGTGCTAAATCCGTGGCGCTCAGCGTAGCGCTGGTACATGCGCGCCAGTTCGCCAGCGAACAGCGCGGCTTCCTCGCCTCCGGCGCCAGACTTGATCTCCATAACGATGTCGTCGCCGTCGTGCGGGTCACGCGGAGCCAGCAGGTCGGTCAGCTGCTCTTCCAGCTCGCCGATCTCCTCCTCCAGTCGCTTGGCTTCCTCAGCGAACTCCTTGTCCTCGGCTGCCATCTCGGATGCAGCCTCGTGGTCTTCGCGGGCCTGCTCGAGTTTCTGGTGCGTCTGAATGATCGGCTGCAGTTCGGAAAAGCGCTTACCGACCTTGCGGGCCGCCGCCGGGTCATTGTGCAGCTCGGGATCGCTCAGCTGCATCTCCAGGCCCTGATACTCGGCCAAAATGTCATCGATGACTGACGGTGATTGGCTCATGGTTTAGTCCTCCTCGTCCTCGCCTGCCAGAGGTGCGGAGCTGGCAACCTGCAGCATGAACTCCCGGTTGGTCTTGTTCTTACGCAGCTGCTTGATCAGCAGATCGATGGCCGCCTGCGAATCCAGGGCAGACAGGATACGGCGCAGCTTGTGCATGATGCGCGCCTCCTCCGGGCTGAGTAGCAGCTCATCCTTGCGGGTGCCCGACGGGTTCACATCCACTGCCGGGAATACACGGCGCTCGGAGATCTTGCGGTCCAGCTTCAATTCCGCGTTGCCGGTGCCCTTGAATTCCTCGAAGATCACCGTGTCGCCGGCCGAGCCGGTCTCCACCATCGCGGTGGCGATGATCGTCAGGGAGCCGCCGTTTTCAATGTTGCGGGCAGCGCCCAGGAAGCGCTTCGGCGGGTATAGCGCGTTGGAATCCACACCACCGGACAGGATGCGGCCCGAGGCCGGCGAGGAGTTGTTGTACGCACGGCCCAGTCGGGTGATGGAGTCCAGCAGCAGAACAACATCCTTGCCCTGCTCCACCAGGCGCTTTGCCCGCTCAACGGCCAGCTCGGCGACATTGGTGTGCTCCCCCGGCGGGCGGTCAAACGTGGAGGCGATGACCTCGCCCTTGACGGAGCGTTGCATGTCCGTCACTTCCTCTGGGCGCTCGTCCACCAGGACGACCATGAGGTAGCACTCGGGGTTGTTCGTGGAGATCGCGTTGGCGATGTCCTGCAGGATGGTCGTCTTGCCAGCCTTCGGCGGGGAGACAATCAGCGCACGCTGGCCCTTGCCGATAGGCATGATCAGGTCGATCACGCGGGTGGTTAGAGTCTTCGGGTCAGTCTCCAGGCGCAAGCGCTGGTTCGGGTACAGCGGGGTCAGCTTCGCAAAGTGCGGGCGCGCTGCCGCCTGCTCCGGGGTCAGGCCGTTAACCGTCTCTACCTGGTAGATCGGCGTGTACTTCTGGCGGTTTCGTCCGCGCCCACCGCCGTTATTGTTGTTGTTCTTCGGGCGAATCGTGCCGACGATTGCATCGCCGTGGCGCATGCCGTATTTGCGCACCGTGTTGATCGGTACATACACGTCCGTCGCCCCAGCGTGGTAACCAGTGGTGCGGATGAATGCGGTGTTCGCGTCGACAAAGTCGAGGATACCTGCGACGGGTGCCAGCTCTTCCGGCTTCGGGTCACGGTTATTGTTGCCGTGGTTGCCGTTGTTGCCGCCGTCACCGTTGCCACCGCCATTGTTGTTGCGGTTGTTATCCCGGTTATTGTCGCGGCTGCTGTTGCGGTTGTCGTCGCGGTTGTTGTCACGGCCACGGTTGCGGCGATTACGACGATTGCGACGGTTACGGCGGTTGCCGCGGTTATTCTCATCGCGGTTGTTGTCATCGCGATTATTGTTATCGCGCTCGCTCTCGTCGCGGTTGTTCTCGCGATCTTCGCGGTGTTCTTTACCGTGATCGCCGCCACGCTTTTCAGCGTCCCCTGCGGCTTCTTCTTGTCGCTTTTCTTGGTGACGCCCCTCCCGCGCCTCCTCTACCGGCTTTTCCTTCGGTGCCTTGGGCTCCTTGGCCTCCTTGGCCTCCTTGGGCCCAGCTTCTTCAGCAGGCTGCGGCTTCCGGGGCGCTCCGCCGCCGCTAGACGCGCCACCGGACTCGATGGCAGCGATCAGCTCACCTTTGCGCAGACCAGAGGTGCCTTTCAGCCCCTGTGCCGCTGCAACCTGGCGCAGCTCCGGCAGTTTCAACGAGGCGAGGCCATTGGCTTGGCCACGAGCCAAAATATCGGACAGGCTCACAAAAGTCCTTTCACGTCCGGCTTCTTCAAAGCCCCTTCAAAAAGCCTGCGAAGCCCCAGGGTCGGCCGGACATGCGTATTCGACAACAGTTTTTAAATTAACCCAAAGATTGCGGGAATCTTCCAGAAAGATTGCCACCTTTAATGTCCCACGATGTGACTGGCGGCGGGGTGTAGCGCGGGGTGGCGTCGTAAAAAAGATAAGAGAAAGAAACGAGCCTCGCATCCGGCTTCCGTAGCTAACCATAGCACCTCCCACACCGCGAGTACCTAACGGCTAGGCTGAATTGCATGAAGTCGACGATGCAGGAGATCCCACTTTCCGTTGCGAGGATCCTGGAATACGGGGCCAGCGTTCACCGAAACACCACCGTGACCACGTATTTTGACGAAGCTGCGGAACAAACTAGCTTCCTGCACATCGGCATCCGCGCAGCCGCGATGGCCAACATGCTGCGCGACGAGTTTGGCATCGAGCGGGGCGACCGCGTGGGCACCGTCCTGCCGAACTGCACCGAACACCTTGAGGTGCTGCTCTCCGTAGCCTCGATGGGTGCGGTGTTTAACCCCATCAACCGGCACCTCATGGACACCCAGATCACGCACATCATCAACAAGGCCGCGCCGAAAGTGCTGGTTCTCGACCCGGCTTGTAAAGAACAGATCATCCCGCTGCTAGCCGACTGCCCCTGCGTAGAAGCGGTGCTGGTGATCGGCCCGGACTTCGCTGACACCGAAGCTGTACAAAAGCTCGCCACAGCACGGCGCGATCAGGACGATCAGGGCGAAAAGGGCACGCCCGGCTTGAGCCACCTGCGCATCCTAAACCTGGAGGCCGAGTTGGATGGGCGTAGCGCAGACTTCGACTGGCCCGAAGTGGAAGAAACTGACCCGGCGGCTATCTGCTTTTCCACTGGTACAGAGGGCCCGCCGAAGGGCGTGGTCTATTCCCATCGCGCGCTGTGGCTGCACTCCATGCAGCTGCGCGCCGCCGATAGCTTCAGCATCCGCAACGGCACTAGCTTCCTGTGCTGCGTGCCGATCTATCACGTACTCAGTTGGGGCGTGCCACTGGCAGCTTTTATGGCCGGCGCACCGATCGTGTTTACCGGACGCAGCGCCACTCCAGAACACCTGGCGCACGTAATCGAAGACGCCATGCCGCGGCAAGCGCACGGATCGCCGGCAGTATGGACCGGCCTGCTGGTGCATTACGCCAAGAAGCACCCGAAGAAGATGAGCCTGCAGGAGATCTACGTTGGCGGTTCACAGGTCTCCCCTGCCATGATCGATGCCTGGGAGGAGCGCTTCGGCGTGGACATCATCCACTCCTGGGGCATGACGGAGACCGGCCCGGTGGGCACCGTTGCCCACCCACCCGCCGGAGTGGCCGGCGCTGCTCGTGCTAAGTACCGCGAAAGCCAAGGGCGCTTTCACGCGGGCATGCGCTACCGCATCGTCGACGACCACGACAATGTGCTGGAAGCCAACGACCGCAACGAAGGCGAGCTGCAGGTACGCGGCAACACGGTGACAGCCTCGTACTATAAGGACGACAGCCCGCGCTTTACCGAGGATGGCTGGCTGCGCACCGGCGACATCGCCACCGTGAATAAGGACGGCTACCTGACAATTCACGACCGCAAGGCCGACATCATTCGCTCTGGCGGTGAATGGATCTACTCTGCAGCGCTGGAAAACTACTTGTTGGAACCGGAAGCCGTGATCGAAGCCGCGGTGATCGGCATCCCATCAGAAAAATGGGGGCAGCGCCCGCTGGCAGTGGTAGTTGTGGCCGAAGGAACCCCGTGGACGGCAGAAACCGCACAAGAACTGGCTAAAGAGTTACGCGAGCGCGTGCCCGGTTGGATGGTGCCGGAGAACTGGACCTTCGTGGATCACATCGACAAGACCAGCGTGGATAAGTTCGACAAGAAGGACCTGCGCCAGCACTTCCGCGAGGGGAAATTCGACATCATCACGGTCTAGGGTGCGCCTTGAAGGGCTGCAAGAGTCACTCCGGGCTGGTTGAGAGTAAATTCGCTAGCTTTTAACAGGCGCCACTCTAACTATTACCGGGCAAAGTAGAGTAGCGTTTTCCTGCATGACCGATGTAACTGTGCTGGCCCTCGGGCCGCAATGGTTCGACCCGATGTATCTGCTTTCGGGTTCCGGACCTTTCGGCGCGGCGATCCTGCCCGCCATTTTTGCGATTATCTTCATCGAATCCGGACTATTCTTCCCATTCTTGCCCGGCGATTCCTTACTCTTCACCGCAGGCCTGCTGGCCAGCCAACCCGATGGCTTCGCACCTCTGTGGCAGGTGCTGCTGATTACCCCGATCGCGGCGATCCTGGGTGACCAGGTGGGCTATTGGATTGGCCACCGCTTCCACCCTGCGCTACGCAATCGGAAGGACGGACGTTTCTTTAAGCAAGAGCACCTGCACCGCTCCGAAGCGTTCTTTGAAAAGTACGGTTCGATCACGATCATCCTGTGCCGCTTCGTGCCCTTCGTGCGCACCTATGCCCCGCTAGTAGCTGGAATGTCAGGCATGCGTTACCGCACGTTCATTGTCTTTAACATCATCGGCGGTGTGCTGTGGGCCAGCGGCATCGTCTACCTGGGATCACTGTTCGGCGGTGTAGAGTTTGTGCGCAACAATATCGAGGCCATCTTCCTCGGTCTCGTCGCCTTCTCCGTCGTCCCGATGCTATTCGGATTGATACAGAAAAGCCGGAGTCAGAGGCAGCAATCCTCCGCTCCGGCTAGCGCCCAGGATTAGTTTCCGGTCTTATCCGGTGACATCCACCTCGACCGGCCCGGCGATACCCAACTCCAGGACCTTCATCCCGCGGCCTCGGGCCTCTTCGACCAATGCATTGTCCACCGGCTCGGTGCTCAGCACGAGGATCGTCGGGCCCGCGCCCGAAAGGAACGCCGGGTAGCCCAGGTTGCGCAAGCGGTTTACCCACTCAGCAGTCACCGGCAGCACTTCGGCTCGGTAGGTCTGGTGCATACGGTCGCGAGTGCCCTCCCATAGCAGGTCCGGATCGTCGCGCAACGCGACGGTCATCACCGCCGTGCGGGAAACGTTAAAGCGGGCATCCACGTGGCTAATGTCGGACGGCAGCACGCGGCGGATCGCCTCCGTCGAGGCGTGGAAGTCCGGGATGAATGCGGTGGCCTTAATGTCCGGGTGCACGTCGATGCGGCGGGCGTGGTAGGCCGGTGCAGATACCCCGTCGATGGGAGTATTGGTCCAAGAGACAACACCCGCGCCCAGTACTGAAGCCCCCGCGTTATCGGGGTGCCCCTCGAAGGTGGAGGCAATCTGCACCTGCGCCTGATCATCTAGCGTGAACCCTGCCAAGCCATTACCAGCCGCCACGCCGGCCGTCGCCGCGGCAGCCGAAGAACCCAGGCCACGAGACTGCGGGATGGAGTTCGTGCAGCTCACACGCAGCCCTGGAACAGTCACGTCGGCTTCCTTCAGCGTTGCGCGCAGAGCACGCACCACCAAGTGGCGCTCGTCCAACGGAACTTCGCCCTCGCCCTCGCCGGTGACCTCGACTTCCAGGCCGGACTCGATAACCTCGGCCGTCACGTAGTCGTACAAGCCCAGTGCCAGGCCGAGGGTATCGAAACCAGGCCCCAGGTTGGCAGTCGACGCAGGTACCTTGACGGTGGCCTTGCGGCCAACGGGAATTTCGACGCCCATTACTTCAAACCCAGCTTGTCTGCAACGGCGTGCGGATCCACGTCCGTGACGGTGGGCTCCGGCATCTGAGACAGAGCGGTCGTCGGGTCCTTCAAGCCGTGGCCGGTAACGGTGCACACAATGCGCTGTCCTGCGGTCAACTCGCCGTTGGCATGAGCATCCAGCAGGCCCGCAACGGAAGACGCAGATGCCGGCTCAACAAAGATGCCCTCACGTCCTGCGATGGTGCGGTAGGCCTCCAGGATCTGCTCGTCGGTCTGAGCGCGGAAGTCGCCACCCGACTCCTCCTTGGCGGCAACTGCCTGCTGCCAAGAAGCCGGGTTACCGATGCGGATCGCGGTGGCGATCGTCTCCGGCTCCAGCACGGGCTCGCCTTTGACCAGTGGAGCAGCGCCTGCTGCCTGCACACCCTTCATCACGGGACGCTGGGTGGAAACGCCATCTTCTGCGTACTCGGAGTAGCCCTTCCAATACGCCGTGATGTTGCCCGCGTTGCCGACTGGCAGGAAGTGAACGTCGGGGGCGTCACCAAGACAATCCACAATCTCAAACGCGGCGGTCTTTTGCCCCTCAATGCGCATTGGGTTCACTGAGTTAACCAGGGCGATCTCCGGGAACTCGGTAGTGGTCTTGCGCACCAGCTCGAGGCAGTCGTCAAAGTTGCCGCGGACCTGGATGATCTGTGCACCGTGCATGACAGCCTGTGCGAGCTTGCCCTGGGCGATCTTGCCCTCTGGGATCAGCACGGCGGACTTCAGACCGGCGCGAGCTGCGTAGGCAGCGGCGGAAGCCGAGGTGTTGCCAGTCGAGGCGCACATCAGAACCTTCTGGCCCTTGTGGTAAGCGTCGGTGACGGCAACGGTCATGCCGCGATCCTTGAAGGAACCGGTGGGGTTGGCGCCCTCGATCTTGAGGTAAACATCGCAGCCGGTGATCTCCGACAGGTAGTTCGCGCGTAGCAACGGAGTGCCGCCCTCGTTGAGGGTCACCGGCTCCCAGTCCTTCGCGAACGGCATCCGATCGCGGTACATGTTGATCAGGCCGGTCCAGTGGTTCAGAACCTTGTTCGTCATAACTTCCCTGTCGTTTCTTCCCTGTTATCGGTCTTGGCTTAAAGCGCCCTTAGAGTTTAGCCTTCCATGCGGATGACGGAGTCAATTGCCTTGACAGCGTCGAGATCCTTTAGCTTCGCGACGGTGTCTTCCAGGTTCTTTTCCTTCGCACTGTGGGTGATGACGACCAGGCGCGCGCCGTCGTTCAACCCTTCTTGACGCACGGTCTTCAGCGACACACCCTGCTCAGAGAACACGGAGGCCACCTCGGCCAGCACACCCAGGCGATCATCCACCTGCATGTCTACGTGGTAGCGGGTGCTTACATCGCCAAAGTTGGCAATAGGCAGGGAGGCATAGGTGGACTCCCCTGGTCCGCGGCCGCCAAGCACGATGTTGCGGGCCACAGCCACGACATCACCCAAAACGGCGGAGGCAGTCGGGCCGCCACCAGCACCGTTGCCGTAGAACATCAGGCGGCCGGCGGACTCCGCCTCCACGAAGACCGCGTTGTAGGACTCAGACACACTGGACAGTGGGTGGCTACTGGGGATCAGCGCCGGGTACACGCTTGCAGACACAGATTCCTTACCTTCCTCATCCACCAGTCGTTCGCAGATGGCCAGAAGCTTGATGGTGGAGTTTGCGGCCTTGGCCGCCTCAATGTCGGCGACGGTGATGTCGCGGATGCCTTCGGTGTGCACGTCCTCGCCGGACACGCGGGTGTGGAATGCCAGGGAGGCCAGGATGGCGGCCTTGCTGGCAGCATCAAAGCCATCGACGTCGGCGGACGGATCGGCCTCCGCGTAGCCCAGTTCCGTGGCTTCTGCCAGCATTTCGTCGTAGCTGGCGCCCCGGGTGTACATTGCGTCGAGGATGAAGTTGGTGGTGCCGTTGACGATGCCCATCACCTGGTTCACCTTGTCACCAGCCAGGGAGCGGCGCAGCGGACCAACCACCGGGATGGCGGCGGCGACGGCAGCCTCAAAGAACAGATCCACGCCGGACTCGTCGGCCGCGGCGGACAGCTCGTCGGCGTGAGCGGCGATGAGAGCCTTGTTGGCGGTGACGACGGATTTTCCGGCGCGCAGTGCGGCCAGCACAACTTCGCGCGAATAGTCGATACCGCCGATAACCTCGATGACCAGGTCGATGTCGTCACGAGCCACCAGGGAGAGTGCGTCGTCGGTTAGCTTCTCCGGATCCACTCCCGGGCGGGGCTTGGAGAGGTTGCTAACGGCGATGCCCCGAACCTCCAGCGGGCTACCGATGCGGGACGCGAACTCGTCGCTACGCTCCTCCAGCAGGCGCAACACCTCGGCGCCAACGGTACCCATGCCCAGCAGAGCCACACCTACGGTCTGGCCGATTCCCTTGCCTGGCTTAAATTTCTGCTCGGTCATGTCGCTCCTTTGTCGCTCCTCTGTAGGGTCTCAAATGAGAGAAAAGTCGGTAGTTTTTCTTAGGTTATCGCACCAATCTACCTTGCGACTAGACAAAGCTGTCCATTACCCCTGCTTTGCCCATTATCCAGGGAGGTTACTCCTCCAAAGCCAGCACGTCGTCGATGGTTTCACGCCGAATCATCAACCGTGCCTCACCGTCGGCCACACGCACCACCGGGGGGCGGGTCATCATGTTGTAGCGAGAAGCCATCGCGTAGCAGTACGCGCCGGTCGCGCCAATCATCAACAAATCTCCGGGACGAACATCATCCGGCACCAGCGCGTCGTTGACCAGCACGTCGCCCGACTCACAGTGGGAGCCCACGATGCGGGTCGGCAGCAACTCGCCCGCGACCTCACGGTTGGCCACACGGCAGTCGTACTCCGCCTGGTAGAGGGCGGGACGGATGTTGTCACTCATACCACCGTCGACGGAGATGTAGCGGCGGGTCATGCCGTCAGCCACTTCGACGTCCTTGACCGTACCCACCCGGTAGAGCGTGATCATCGACGGTCCGGCAATCGCTCGGCCAGGCTCGACGTTTAGCTTCGGCACGGGCACACCGGCTGCCTCTGCCGCCTTGCGCACCTTGCTCTTGAGGTCGGACGCCACCTCTTCCACGTCCAAAGCCTCCTGATCCGGCATGTAGGCGATACCGTAGCCACCACCGAGATCGAGGGTATCCAGCGACGTAGGGGCGTCCGAAAGCGCCGCGGTGGAATCCAACAGTTGCTTCCATAGGCCCAGCAGACGCTCTGCGGCCAGGGCGAAGCCAGAGGCCTCGAACACCTGGGAGCCGACGTGGCAGTGCAGTCCGCGCAAGCGCACTCCGTCAGCGGTGTGACACGCCATGGCCGCACGATGAGCTGCGCCGGAAGCCAAGGAGAATCCAAACTTCTGATCCTCGTGGCTAGTGGCGATGAACTCATGGGTATCGACGTGCACACCAGGAGTCACACGCACCAGCACATCCTGAGACTTCCCCAGCTCACCGGCGACGGTGGACAGCGCCTCGATCTCCTGCAGCGAGTCCACGACGATTAGCTCTGCGCCCTCGGAGACCGCCAGGCGCAGGAACTCCGGGGACTTGTTGTTGCCGTGCACGGTAATGCGCTCGGCAGGGAATCCCGCGGCCAGGGCAACCTGCAGCTCGCCGAGGGAGGCAACGTCCAGGGATAGCCCCTCTTCCATCACCCAGCGGGCGACCGTCTTAGACAAGAATGCCTTGGAGGCATAGTGCACATAGTGTCCCCCGCCGAAAGCCTTCGCCAGGCGGCGGCAGCGGGCGCGGAAGTCCTCCTCGTCCATGACGAACGCAGGCGTGCCGAAAGTCTCGGCGATCTCTGCGATCGGTACGCCGCCGATGGTGACCTCTCCCTGTCGCTCCCCCGCCGCCTCGCGTCGAAGGCTCTGCGGGTAGACGTGCGCGGGAATCGCGTTGAACTCCGCGGTGCTGGCCGTACGGCGGCGCAAAGGCGTGGAGTTCAGGTGAGTCTCCGGATCCAAGGGAATCTCCTAGGTGAGTGAGTTTTCGGCAGCGGGCGGACGTGCTGGCGTCACAAAGAAAACAGCAACTACATGCGCTCCGGGGCGGCCACGCCCAACAGCTCGAGCGCATTGGCCAGGGTCTGGCGGGAAGCGGCAGCCAGGGACAGGCGGGCGGCGAACAGAGCCTTGTTCTCCGCCACAGTCTGCTCATCATCGCTGGGCTTCGGCAGGATCTGGCACGCATCGTAGAAACGGTGAAAGGTGCCGGCCAGCGACTCGGCATAGCGGGCTACACGGTGGGGTTCACGTAGCTCGGCGGCGGTCTTCACCACAGCCGGGAACTCACCCAGGGTACGGATCAGGTCGCCTTCGCGGTCGTGGGTCAGCAGAGAAAGATCGGCACCCTCGCGAGTAACACCGAGGTCCTCGGCCTTGCGCGCCAGAGAGCACAAGCGGGCGTGCGCGTACTGGACGTAGAACACCGGGTTGTCGTTGGACTTCGAGGCCCACAGATCCATGTCGATGTCCAGGGAGGAATCCACAGAGCTGCGGATCATGGCGTAGCGGGCAGCATCCACGCCGATAGCCTCCACCAGGTCGTCCAGAGTGATGACGGTTCCGGCGCGCTTCGACATGCGGACGGCCTTGCCGTCCTTGACCAGGTTCACCAGCTGGCCGATGAGCACCTCCACCTGCTGCGGGTCGTATCCCATGGCAGCAGCGGCTGCACGGAGGCGAGCGATGTAACCGTGGTGATCGGCACCCAGCATGTAAATGCACAGGTTGTGGCCACGATCGAACTTGTCGGCCACATAGGCAATATCACCAGCGATGTATGCCGCGTTGCCGTCGGACTTGATGACCACACGGTCCTTATCGTCGCCGAAGTTGGTGGAGCGCAGCCACCATGCACCGTCGGCTTCATAGAGGTTGCCGTTGTCCTTGATCTTCTGGATCGCAGCCTCCACCGCACCGGACTCGAACAGGGAGTTCTCGTGGAAGTACACATCGAATTCCGTGCCGAACTCCGCAAGAGTGCGCTTGATGTGAGCGAACATCAGCTCCACACCCTGGGAGCGGAATAGCTCCTGTGCCTCGTCCGCGCCGAGCTTCTGCCAATCCGGGTTGGCCTCTACGATCTGGGAGGCGATGTCCTGGATGTAATCTCCGCCGTAACCATCCTCCGGCGTGGGTTCACCCTTCGCGGCGGCCACCAAGGAGCGGGCAAAGCGATCGATCTGCGCGCCGTGGTCGTTGAAGTAATACTCGCGGGTGACCTTCGCGCCGCGGGCGTTAAGCACGCGCCCCAGGGAGTCACCGACGGCCGCCCAGCGGGTGCCGCCCAGGTGGATCGGGCCAGTCGGGTTGGCGGAGACGAACTCCAGGTTGATGGCAGCGCCTGCAAGCTCATCGCCGTGGCCGAAGTTCGCGCCGGCAGTGAGGATGTCCTCGACGATCTTGCCCTGCGCGGCAGCAGCTAGGCGGATGTTGATGAAGCCCGGGCCGGCGACGGTGGCTTCGTCGATGCCCTCGTGCGCGCCGAGGGATTCCGCTAGCCAGGTGCCGAACTCGCGGGGGTTTGTGCCGGCCTTCTTGGCCACCTGCATGGCGATGTTCGTTGCATAATCGCCGTGCTCCGGGTTGCGCGGGCGTTCCACGGTCGCGCTCTCCGGCACCACGGAGGAATCCAGACCGTGGGCATCCAGGGTCGTGCGGGCAGTTTCGGTAATCAGTTCAGACAATTCAGCAGGAGTCACAGCATTAAACACTAGCAGTGAGGCCGGACACCTCACCGCAGCGGTGGAGGTGATTCAACTACTGCCCGGGTGCAGTGCTAGACTCTCAACCCGTATTGACGTGAACACAAAGTGAAGCGCCGATACGCGCCTTCGTAGCTCAGGGGATAGAGCACTGGTTTCCGGTACCAGGGGTCGTGAGTTCGAATCTCGCCGAGGGCACTCTTTTTTATTCGGATTCATCCGATTTATTTGGATCGAACTCTATTGAGTCGATGATCGCCTCGATCTCATCCTCTGACAGGGTGAGTGACAAGATCTCCACCCCAGCGGCTCCCCCGCCTCCAGCGGAAACGAACACCCAGGCTCCTTGCAAAGTCTTGCCGGACTTTTCGTTTGTTGTCCATGTGGTCAGCTTGGCCTCGTCGGCGTTTTCGATGTCCAGGTCTCGGGATTCGCCTAATTCGAATTCTCTTCCGTGTGTTGTTTGGAACTGGGCATTCACTTCGAAGTACCCCATCGTTGCGGTTGCCGTGGGACCTTGCCCCTGGTCAGAGCTCAGACGGATCACATCCGTTGGCTCTTTATCGGCCTCTTTGTCCGCGTTAGACCAAGACGTGGTGAAACCATTCTTCGTTGGTTTGAAGTCCTCGGTCTCTTCCCAATCTGCTGGAACTTCGAGGGAGATCCGCCCTTCTTCGACGCGCTGCATTCCCTCGGCCGCGGACTGACCCGAATTTTCGGCCTGATCCGACTCCTCAGAAGCAACGAGACTGCACGACCCCAGCAAGGCAGCTGAAGTGATTAGCACAGCTATCTTTACTGGCAGCGAATGGCGCTTCGAGCAGGGCTTTGAGAAGGACTTCATGGGAGCACTCCTTTGCGTTGTCTACTGTGGCGATAATAACGTCGCTGCAGGGCACTCGCCGGGTATTCTTAAAGTAATTCTTGGTAATTCTTAATAAACTCAGAGGAGCTCGAACATGCGTCGCGCAGGGATTATCGCTCTGGCTCTTACTTCCGCCCTTGCCCTTTCTGGTTGTGGTTTCGGTGGGGACGATTCGGGTGAGGTGCAGACCACTACCGTGACCGCATCTCCGGAAACCTCTACAGATAATTCCGATTCCAAGGACAAGGACAAAGACCAAGACAAGAAGGCCGAGAAGGACTCAGATGCCAAGTCTCCGGCACCCACCCCGGGTGGCTCGCAGCAGACGAATACCACCGGTGAAGTGGTCATTGGCCATACTGAGGCTCCGGGGCAGGCGAATCCATCCGTCATGAACAAGACGATCGCTTCTTGCGGAAATCCCTCGATGCACGAGACCGGCACAACTTTCTTTACCGATGGGACGTCGGGATGGACGTTGACTTGTGCCAACAAGATGATGGCTGCACGCCCGGCAGAGCCCGCACCCGCGCCGGACGATTCCTACTACGAGGGATACCTCGACGGTTATGACGATGCGCAGTACGACGGGGGTTACGACGACTACGACGATTACAGCGACTACTAGGGACGAACTCCAGCCTTCTTAATGCTGTCGATGCTCTGGTAGTCCACACCTGGGATCCGCGAGAACCTATCTTTATCGCAGGTCAGAACGATGATCTGATTCTCCCGCCCCAAGGCGCCGAGCACCTTATTCATGCTCTTGGCCCTGTTGGTATCACTGAATCCAAGTACATCGTCTAGGAAAATCGGCACCCCGCTGCCGTCGTGCCCCACCAGGCGGGCGATGGCGAGCAGCTGCAGAATCTCCACCTGCTCTTGAGCGCCCCCGGAGAGTTGCTCCTTATCCAAGCGCACGTTGCCAATGGCTCGGCTCGACACCTGGAACCGCTCATCTACGCCCAGATCAACATCGCTACCGAAGACAATCCCGGAGAGCTTGTTCAGGGCCTTGCGGTATGGCTCGGAGTACCTTTCCTGCATCCGCTTCCGCGATTCCTGAACCACCTGGTGCAGTAGCTCCGCGGCATTCGCCTGCCGGCGCAGCCTAGCGACCACGCCCTCCAGACGCTCTACTTCCGCCTCTGCCTGTTCCTTCGTTTCTGCGGACCCGCGGGCCTGCCCGAGCTTGGCGTTCAGGGCTGCAATGTCCACGCGGCATTCCTGTATCTGTTGGTTCAGCATGTTCACCCGACTCTGGGCGCCCTCAAAGCTCGCCTGCACGTCCGCAACGTCGCCGAGCTCGCCCACCTCCCGGCGTTTGGAATCCAATTTGTCGCGCACCACATCCACGGCCTGTATCGCCTGTGTGCACTTCGCGTTCAGGGCTTCGTCGGAATAGCGCTCGCGGGCTGCTTCCAGATCCCTCACCGCCCCATCCAGCTGTTGCTGCAGATTGTCCACCTTTGCCTCGTACTGGATTCTCCGCTCGATCGCGTCGTTGTTCTGCATGGAAAGCAGCCGTTCATTGGCTTCGTCCCGAATTCGGGTAGCTTCCTCCAGCGCGGCAACAGCTTCATCCACGTCGATGCTTTCGCCAGCTTCCACGTTGGCGTCACTTCGCAAGGTACTAGCGGTTTCCCGCAGCCTTTCTACCTCGGCGGTGAGGCTTTCAACCTGGCCATTCAGGTCGGAAATCGTGTGCTTACCTAGTATCGCCTTCAGGTTTGCGCGTTGGTCCCGCAGGGTTTCCTCGTCCTCGTTTCGAGCCCGCACAGCCAGCCCAAACTCTTCAAGAATCTCCGCACGGGGGCTTTCGAGTGTTACATGCTCACGCCCGACTGCCGATAGCTCCGCATTGACCTTCTGCAGGGCCTCGTCGACATTCCGGTCGAGGTTGCTGGAATCCTGCGCCGGGGTGACGCGTACCTCGTATTCGCCCAGGGCTACTGCCCATTCGGTGGTGACCTTCTTCTCCAGGCCGCTCTCCCCCAGGGTAACCTCCACCCCGCTGTCCACGATGGTGCTGCCAGCCGGCCCCTTGACCTCCACGGAGGTCGCGCCTGCATCGCGGATCTTTAGCTGCGCGTCCAGGTCCGTCATCGCCTCGCGGATACGCTGTTCCGCCTTGGGCGTGGCCGGGTTACGATCCACCTTCTGCGCCAGCTCCGCGACCTTTGCATCCAGCTTCACCGCACTTTCCCGCTCCTCTGTCGCGGACTCCAGCCGCCCCTGGACCTCCGCCGCGTTCTTCAACGCGGTGGCCAATTTGGCACGCTTTTCCGCACGCACGTACGCGGCGTGGGCATTGTCGAAGGCTTTCTTCGCCTCGCCCCGCTTGGCCTGTTGTTCCTCGGCCTTTTTCTGGACGCCACGTAGCTCCTCCGTTGCGGTGTTGAGCAACTGCTCTAGCTCCCCTTGCGCGAGTTTCTGCCTCTCCCGCGCCTCGGAGGCTTCCTTCCATCGCCCGACCTGGTCCTGCTTCAGTCCCAGCTCATCTTCCAGAGCACTCAAAGCCTCCGCGATCTTCTTCGCAGCTTCCAGGCGCTCAGCGCATTCGTCGAACTCTTTTTGAGCATCCGGGAGGTCGTCTTCGGCATCAGCGCGTTGAATCTGCTTGGATTCGATTTCGCTAATCGCTGTCTGCGCATTGTTGTATTCCAGCTCGGCGGTCGCTAGGGCTTCCTGCGCACTCGCCAAATCTGCCTCGGCTGCGGCCAGCTCTCCCTTGGAATTCCTGTTAACTCGGCGGTCCCGCAGCTTTTTGTCTTCATCGTCAATCAGACGGACCAGCAGCTCCGCGGCACCCTGGTCACCTTCGCTGATTCCTCCGGCGGCGCTGGCAGAATCGTCCACAGCACCGTCACCAGCAGTGCGCAGAGCCGAGGACAGTGAGGGAATGGCTGTGAAATCGAGGGCGCCCAGGCGCTGACCCTGGCTGACGAAAAGTGCTTCGCGCAGTGCGGAGTCGATGCTGTCGTTCAGCAGCTCGCTAAACTTCTCCATGGCCTGGTCACCGGTGTAGTTATGCACGAAGGGGCGCAGCACATCTAGGAGCACCTTCTTATTCTCGAAGTCCTTGGTGTACTCCACCAGATTCTCGCCCAGCTGCAGTCGGGCGGTGATCCTCGGTTTGGTGCCGCTGCCCACAGGGAAGAAGCCGCTGACTTTCTTGGAGGATGTCGAGACCTTCCAATCGGAAAGCAACAGGCTAAAGGCATTCATCAGGCTCGATTTTCCGGCCTCGTTACTGCCGTGGACAACGGTCACGCCCGTCGTGCTTGGGGCGAAATGTGCGGATTCGATGCCAGCGAAATTCTGCACATCCAGGCTCTCCAGCACGAAGCTGGCCTTTGGCGATGCCTTGGTAGACAATGTCATTTGCTTACCGTCCCTCTCCCCTAGTTGGCCTTCTCCGCCTGGTGCGCCAGGCGCACCAACAACCGCAGCGCATCCTGCGCCCGCTGCGCCCGCTCGACTTGTTGCGGATCATTGCTATCTGAATTCGCTAGCTGCTGCAGTTCTTCTACTGCCTCACCGACAAAGCCTTGGGCAAGCAGCCCTTCAGAAAGCTCGTCTTCGTTGGGAATGACGTGAAGCTTCATTAGCCTTTCACGTTCGTAGAGAGCAGCGAAGGTCGGTGCGATCTTCGCCAGCCGCTCGTCCAGGTACGCGGCATCGTGGACGGAGAGCGTCCCCTCCAGTGCGTACTTCACCACGGTGGTGCGCTTCGCGCCTATGCCCTCCAGTCGCTCCAGAAACTCATCGATATCCGCCGCCGAGTTCACCGTCGCGTTCAACGCCTTGAATGCCCAACGCCCGACTGGAACCTCCTCTACCTGCACATCCGCTTGTTGCTCTGGGTGCGCCGGATCCACCGCGATGTCCACGACCAACACGTTGCCGGAGTTTGCCTCACCGCGCCCGTCCTGCTCGACGAAGTCCGTGACCTCCTGTGCGCCCGAGTACCACACCCGCGCCCGGGATGCGTCCGCGTCCAGCGGCATTGTCGAGTGCGTGTCGCCCAGCGCCACATAGTCCACCTTTCGCTCACGGCACGCCCGGGCTGCATTGTCCACGTCGATGAGGTCTAGATCATCCTTCTCACCAAAAGAACTCACTGCCCCGTGGCCCACTAACACGCGAACACCCGCGCCCCGCACCGGCTCCAAATCTCTCAAAGCGGCTGCCACCAGGTCTTCGTCTGCGTTCTTCCCTCGCAGCGGGGCCCCCACAATCTCCAAAGCCACATCGGCCGCACCTGCACCGCGGGAGTTCGGCACCGCGACTGGGACCGTATCTCTGAGCACAAAAACATTGCTCAGCTCAGCAAACTCCTCCCTGTGATACACGCTCGCCGCGTCCAACGGGTCGTGGTTGCCAGGCAGTAAAAATACCGGCACCGTCGCCCCCTTCAGCACATCCATCGCACGCCCGTAGATCTCTGGTTTCAGCAGGTTGTCGTCGAAGACGTCGCCGGCCACCACGATGGCGTCACACTGCTTTTCCTCCGCGAGCTCCAGCAACACCTCGACCGCCTCCAACCGCGATTCATCAAAGCGCGACTGCGCCTCGCTACTCAAGAAGCGGCGCTTCATTCCCAGTTGCCAATCCGACGTGTGCAAGATCCGCACCCGGTGCGCCGCTGTTGCTGCCATAGGTTGTGCCATGCCTTACCCCTGCCCGTTGTTGCCGTAATCGCTAGCGTTGCCTTCTACTTCGCCACTTGTCTCGTCTGTAGTTTTATCAGCTCCTGCAGACAAGCCAGCTTCATAATAGAACATAGGTTCGACCGCTTCCAGGGTCTCATAGCAAACCTCCAGCTCATGCATAGCCTTCAGTTGATCCACCGCATGCCAAGTCACCGAACGCATAGCCTCTTTCAGAGCCTTCTGATCGCCCTGTTCCATGCCCGATTCCCACTGCAACGGCTCCCATTTCACCGGTTCCGCCGCAGTCCCCCAAAACTCGGCCGAATCCACTTGCTCCGGTTGGTCGACCTTCCCCTCCGCTAGAGCCAGCGCTTGCTGTTGCCTGATTGGTGACGCCCCCACGCCTCCGCCACCCCAGCCCTGGATTGGGCGCAGCAGCTCCTGCGCATTCAACCCTCGCCATTTCAGCAGAATGCTGGCGTCCCTATCCAACTTCTCCGCCGCGGAGTAAGCCAGCGCCACCACGTGCTTGCAGACCGCGGACTTATCCGGGCAGCTGCAGTACACACGATTCACCTGCCCGGGGTGCATCAGCACCGAGGCAACGTCCAAGCCCGGCGCGCCACCGCTCAAAAGGGAGCGGACGTGCGAACTGTCAGAGAGCATCTCGTGATACACGAAATCCCTCTGGCGATCTGTGAGCTTCCGCAGGTGAATGGACGTTTCGAAAGGCTCCAATTGCGAGCCGTGAATCAGCCCTGCAACCACGTTCTCTGCGAACTCAACGCTCAAGACCTTCCCGCCGCGGAAGTACTCGCGGCCGCGCGCCAGTCGTCCGGAATCTGCGGATCTGGATATAGCCTCCATCAGTTGCGAACTAGCCCAGCTGTCCTCTCCGCGGATGTGAGTGCCGTGCTGATCCCGCAAGCGATTCATCTCTTGGCGTCGCTTGGCTCCAAAGTCAGCGAGCACCACGTTGTCGCCCCAGGTCGCATCCGTGCGCGTGCGCTTCTTCGGCCGCTTGCTAACCATCGTTTTCCTCCAGCTGAGTGGACTCGCGCAGCTGCAGCAATTCGCTCAGCTCCTCATCGTCGAGGTTGGCGATCCACCCCTCGCCTGCGCCGACGATATCTCCTGCCAACTCCCGCTTGCTCATGATGATGTCGTGGATTCTTTCGTCGATGGTGCCCTGCACCACCAGCTTATAAACCTCCACAGACTTGTTCTGGCCGATCCGATAGGCCCGGTCTGTGGCCTGGTCCTCCACTGCCGGGTTCCACCAGCGGTCGATGTGGATCACGACCGAGGCCTCAGTCAGGGTGATGCCAGTGCCGCCAGCCCGTACCGAGAGGATCATGATCGGCGGGCCATCAACGCTCTGGAAATCGCGGACCATCTGCGTACGCTTCGCACGAGATAGCCCGCCGTGCAGCACGGGCACCTCCACCCCGAAGGTGCTCTGCAACTCCGGCGCTAGCATCTTGCCGAACGTCGGGAACTGCGTGAACATCAGTACCTTCTTGCCCTGTTCCAGCGCCTGATCAGTGATCTCAAAGATGCGCTCGATCTTGGCCGAACGGTGCTTACCGTCAGCCAAAATGCCTGAACCGTCGCCTGCAAAGTGTGCCGGGTGGTTACAGATCTGCTTGATCTTCACCAGCGCGCCCAGAATATTGGCGCGCCGCTTGCCACCGGGTAGCTGCAGGCGCATTTCCATGTCTTTAATAAAGGTCTCGTACAGGGCCGCCTGCTCCCTGGACAAAGGCACTCGCTCCACGATGTCCTGCTTCTCCGGCAGGTCCAGACCAATCGCATCGTCGTCCTTCAACCGGCGCAAAATAAAGGGCTGCACCAGGCCACGCAGCCGCCGCTTTGCCTCCTCATCCCCATAGCGCTCAATGGGGATGGCCAAACGATTCTGGAAGGCCGCAGCGGAGCCAAAGATTCCCGGGTTCGCGAAGTCCATGATCGCGTACAGGTCACTCAGCCGGTTTTCCACCGGCGTACCCGTCAGTGCGATGTGCGTCTCTGCATTCAGCGAGCGCACCGCGCGGGACTGCTTCGTCGCCGGGTTCTTTATGGCCTGCGCTTCGTCGGCCACCACTCGGCCCCACTGAACCTGCTGGTAGCGTGCAGTATTCCTTGCCACGCGCCCGTAGGTTGTCACCACCAGATCCGGCTTCTTTTGCTTTCCCTCCAGCCCCTGGGACGTGGCGTCACCAAACTCCTCGTCGGTGAGCAACCCCGAACCGTGATCAACCAAGACCTCCAGGCTCGGCACGTGCAGCGCGGCTTCTGCCCGCCAGGCTTCCACAACAGTGGTGGGCGCGACCACCAGGGTGGGGCCCGCGCAATCCTCAACCTCACGTTCCCAGGCCAGTAGAGCGAGCACCTGCAGAGTCTTACCCAGGCCCATATCGTCGGCCAGGATCGCACCGATGCGGTGACGATGCATCCAGGCCAGCCAGCTCACACCGCGGCGCTGGTGGTCGCGCAGAGTGGTCTGCACCGCCGCAGGAACTTCTACCGGCTCCGGCGGTTCCACCTGTGCCTCGCCATCGAGCAATCGTTCCACCCAGCCGTCGGCCACCACGCGGAATTCGTGGTCTGTATCCACCGTTTCGCTGGCACTCAACAGGTCGGCTTCCAGGATGTCGCGCACGCTCACGGTGGCTTCCCCCACCGGCTTGTCCTGCTCTTTCGTTACTTCCGCGAACCACTTGCGGGCGGACGACAGGGCCTCCTGATCTAGGTAGACGTACTCGCCGTTGATCCTCACGATCGATTCGGCAGCGTTCAATAGCTCCTGACGGGTGGCCTCGTCCAGCGCTTCCTCGGCCCCATCGGCGCTGCTAGTTCCCGCGCCGCCGTCACCGCCCAGACTGACCTCCCAGGAGAAGTTCATCAGCTGATCCATGCCCAGCTTTCCCGACCCCGGCCCCTGCCCTACCGGGGTGGCCTTAGCCTTTACCCGCGGGCGCACCTTGCCCCACCCACGCGGAATCATCACACTAAATCCGGCTTCGCGCAGCGCCTCCGCCCCGTGTTCTAGGAAGCTCGCTAGTTCGGTGATGTCCAGGTTCGTGCCGAGTGTTGGCTGTGCGCTCGGCAGCTCTTCTGGACGCCACCATTCCTGCCCCAGCTGATTCGCGCCGATATTTACCCACGCCAGCAGGTTTCGCACGTGCGGATTGAACTCCTGCCACACGTCCTCCACCCTGTAGAGGCTGCGGATAACCTGCTCCTTCAGCTCTTCGTTCATGGCGGCTGGGTTCAACGGCTCGAAGGGACCGCCGTTCTGGGAATAGGCAATCTGCAGCCACCATGTTGGCTCAGAATCGACTTGTTCCACTTCGGATGGTGTGGACAACAAGAACACCAGTTGCCCCGCCTGAACCTCGGCCTCGCGCCGCCACTGACTGAGGCTAGCCACGGTGCTGGCCCCACCTCGCCGGGTCGGCGTTCCCGTCGCCAGAGCCCGCACAAAATCCGAGGTGAAATCGCTCAGTTCACGGCGCAGGTGAGTCACCGCAATCCAGTGCGCAAATTCGTCGGCCATGCGATCCACTACGTCTGCGCCGCCGTTGCGCGTCAGTACTCCGGGCACCCGCTCGCGGAACTGCTGCAGTACACGTATGTGGTCGCCTGCGGGTGCAAGGGTCCAACGCGGGAACCACTGATCGTCCACGCGCTCCATTCGCACCATCACGCGCCCGGCCCGCACGGCATCCTCAACAAATGAGCACAAATTCATAAGGAATTTGAGCTCCGGCCCCAGTCCGTCAATCAAGCCACGCTTATCAGCAGCTCCACTTTCGATTTTTTTATTCGCATACTTGCATAACTGCCCCATTAGCCCGACGGACTCCTCGGGCGTTAAAGCCACCGCCGGCACCGGCAATTCCTTGACTCTTCCCCGGGGCGTAGACAGCCAGATCCCACCCCTATTGCGCCACGGGCGTGACCCCAGAATATCCATACAAACCGCAGGTAGATCACCAGTTCCCAGCTCGTCAATATCAAGTACCACCCCGTGCCCCTCGACACGCTCTACCCACAACCACAGCCCGCCCGACGTGGGTGCAACAACGTGCATTTGATGCGTGAATCCCATGCTGGAAGTTTTACCACGTACCCCGGACACCCTTCGCAACGTGAACGTGTTCGCTAACGTGGATACCGAGTTGTGCGCGTCACACATGCGCGCGCCTTCTGTACTTCGGAGCACAGAGAGCCCGAAAGCTGACGTATAGAACTTATACATTCAACTTGAGGAGATGATGTTTGTGACTGACCAAACATGGTTTGTCATAGCCATGGTGATCTATCTGGTCGTCATGCTGCTGATTGGACTTTATAGTTTCAACCAGACCGACGAGTATGAGGATTACATGCTCGGCGGGCGTAACCTGCACCCCTTCGTCGCCGCATTGTCAGCCGGCGCGTCGGACATGTCCGGCTGGCTCCTCATGGGGCTGCCAGGACTCATCTATGCATCAGGTTTCAGTGGAACATGGATGGCCATCGGCCTGCTCATCGGTGCCGCGGTGAACTGGATCGTCACCGCTCCGCGCCTGCGCTCCTACACCGAGGTGGCGAACAACTCCATCACGATCCCCTCCTTCCTGGAGAATCGCTTTAACGACCGCAGCCACTTCCTGCGCATCGCCGCCGGCATCATCATCCTGGTGTTCTTCACCTTCTACGTAGCCTCCGGCATGGTCGCCGGTGGCGTCTACTTCGAGTCCACCTTCGAGGGCGACTACCTGACCGGCATGATCATCATCGCCGCCGTAACCGTGGGCTACACCTTCATCGGTGGCTTCCTGGCCGTCTCCTTCACCGATACCGTCCAGGGCTGCATCATGTTCGTCTCCCTGCTCCTGGTGCCGGTCATGGCACTGTTGCACATGGATGATCCGGGCGCTATCTGGACCTACCAACTGGAAAACGCTTACGGCCTCGGGTCCATTGAGCCGAACCCGGATTGGTTCTCCCTGTTCACCGGCGTTTCCTTCATCACCATCATCTCCAACGCCGCGTGGGGTCTCGGCTACTTCGGCCAGCCGCACATCATCGTGCGATTCATGGCGCTGCGTAGCCCGTCCGATGCCCGCGCAGGTATGCGCTACGGTGTCGGCTGGATGTTCCTGTGCATGGTCGGCTCCGTCATGGTTGCCATCATCGGCCCTGCGTTCTTCGGCATGGACCCCTCCATCGCCATCAATGACCAGGATAAATTCGAATCTATCTTCCTGGACATGGGTCGCATCCTATTCCACCCGCTGATCGCTGGCCTTATCCTGACCGCCGTTCTGGCAGCGATCATGTCCACCATTTCCTCCCAGCTGCTGGTTGTCTCCTCCGCGCTGATCGAGGACATCTACAACGGCCTGATCAACAAGAACGCATCCGACCAGTCCTTGAAGAACCTCTCCCGCATCTCCGTGCTGGTTGTCGCCATCTTCGCCGGCGTGATTGCTCTAAACCCGGAGTCCGGCATCCTGGGCCTGGTCGAGTTCGCCTGGGCGGGCTTCGGCGCCTCCTTCGGCCCGGTCATTCTGGCTTCGCTGTACTGGCGCCGCCTCAACGCTCCGGGTGCCGCCGCGGGCCTGGTCACCGGTGCTATCGTCGCCTTCATCTGGGGCGGTCTACCGCAGTTCGGTGTTATCGAAAAGCCGTTCGGCCTGTACGAGATGATCCCGGGCGTGGCTCTGAACGTCATCGTCATGGTCGCCGTCACTCTGCTGACCAAGGCTCCGTCCAAGGAGATCACCGATACCTTCGACGAAGTAACCAAGCTCTCTAAGGTGGCCATCAAGAAGGACATCGACTTCGAGGAAGCCGCAGAGGTTACCGCCAAGTAGTGCAACCGCTATCTTGAGCGAACCTTTCTAGCGCCGCTGCAGTCTAAGACTGCATGCGGCGCTTTTTCCTGTCTCAGCCCTTCACGATCTATTGCCTGTTCCTGGTCATTGTGGTCTGTGTTGTTTCTTGGGTGACGACGCCCCATCGTCACCACCCACAGGATCAAAAAACCGTCCGGGAATACCTGCAACACATTCGCCAGATCCCCAGCCGGCCACGGGTGCTGGGGTACTCCCGCGCCCGATTCGGCGACGGTTGGGAAATGCAGGTCACTGACTTCGGGGTCTGCAATACCAGGCATTTCCTGTTAGTGCAGACCTTCGGAGGTTCTGCCGGTGGATGCGCCAGCGGCAGTGCAAACAGATCGGCGAGCGAACGAGAGGGCGTCGACCCCTACACGAAACATCCCATGGACCGCCACAGCGTAGATATAGACCACATCGTCCCGCTGGCGGCTGCGTGGGACCTGGGGGCCTACGCATGGCCGGAAGCACAGCGGCGTGCATTCGCCAACGACACACAGCGGAATTTGGTGGTGACGGCCTCTGAAGTGAACCGAGAGAAATCCGATGCCACCATGAGCGAATGGCTGCCCCCTGTGGACAGCTGCAACTACTGTGCGCGGTTTATGCGGGTAGCCGGTGACTATGGCTTAGCGCTGCCGGCAGCAGACGCACAGGCGGCACAGAAAGCCTGCGACCTTTAGGGCGCGCGGTATTCAAAGGTGACAGATCCCCTGTTCATCTGTGAGGATAGAGGACATGTCTACTTTTATTACCGCGCTTCACGTTCTGGCGGCGATCCTGCTGATCGGCCCCGTTGCTATTGCTTCTTCCATGTACGCTCCCCAGTTCCGTAAGGCACAGTCCGGTGACCCGGCTGCTATCGGTGCCCTGCGACTGGTACACCGCATCACCCGTTCCTACGGATTCGTATCTCTGCTGGTACCGGTACTGGGTCTCATCGCATTCTTCGTCGTTGACGGCGCGATGAAGAACACCGCACTGCACTTCGCTCTGCTGCTAGCCATCGCTGCCTGGGGTGTTCTGATCGCTCTGGTTATCCCCCGTCAGCGCCAGGGCCTGGTAGCGCTGAACGCTGTAGAGGCCGGTGACGCTCCCGCTTCCGAAGCAGAGGCTGCCAAGGCCGCGAATGCAGACATCTCCAAGCTGCCAGGTCAGGCGGCAATGTTCGCGGGCATCTTCAACCTGCTGTGGCTGGTCACAGCAATCTTGATGTTCATCTAACCTCGCAGCTTTTATTAGCACCCGCGGATAAAGCCGCGGATACGCAAAAACGCACCCCTCCCCGGGGTGCGTTTTTATTTGTACTGCCGCTAGCGGCGGCCTCCACGGTGCCCGCGATCTGACTTGAAGCCGCGGCCGCCGCGATCATCCCGGCGGTTGCGCCCGCCGAAGCCTCCTCGGCCACCGCGATCGTTCGAATCGCCGCGATCATCCCGGCGGTTGCGCCCGCCACGGTCACCATGGCCACTACGGCCACCACGTCCGCCGCGATCCCCGCGGTCATTGCGGTGCTGGCGCTTGTGGCTGCCCGGACGGCCTTCCGGCGCGCCTGGATCCGGCTCAATGTTGATCAGCTGACCAGACACACGAGTCTGATCCAGCGCATGGAAAACCTCCATCGGCAGATCTGCAGGCAACTCCACCAGGGAATGCTCCGCGAAGATGCTGATGCGACCGAAGTCCCGGGAGCTCATACCCCCCTCATTGGCCAGGGCACCGACGATGGCACCCGGGCGCACGCGTTGACGATGTCCGACCGACAGGCGGTACACGGCCAACTCCTTGCCATTGCGATCCGTGATGCGCGGAGCTTCCTTGTTGAAGCGCTCGTCGAAGGGCTTGTACGCTCCGCCACCGCTGCGGTTGTCGTCACCATAGCGGTCACGGCGGCGCGGACGCTCCTCCTTAGGCTTCTCCTTCATCAGGAAATCCTCGCCGGCCTGCAGCTGAGCAGCCAGAGCTGCCGCAATGTCCGCCAGTTCCACTTCGTTGGACTCCGCGTACTCCTTCACCAGGTCGCGGAAAATACCGATCTGCGGGTCCGCCAGGGACTCCGTCAGGCTGTCGCGGAACTTCTCCTTGCGGGCCTCATTCACCGCGTCCACGGTCGGCAGCTCAATCTCGTTCAACCGAGACTTCGTTGCCCTTTCGATGGACTTCAGCAGGCGGCGCTCACGGGGCGTCACAAACAAGATGGCGCGCCCCTTGCGACCGGCACGCCCAGTCCGGCCAATGCGGTGCACATAGGACTCAGTGTCGTGCGGAATGTCGTAGTTGAACACGTGGGTGATGCGATCAACGTCCAGGCCGCGGGCTGCAACATCGGTAGCCACCAGGATGTCCAGGCGGCCGTCCTTCAGCTGATCCACCGTGCGCTCACGCAAGTTCTGCGGGATATCGCCGTTGATGGCGGCAGCGTTGAAACCACGTGCGCGCAGGCGCTCTGCCAGCTCCTCGGTCTCATTCTTCGTGCGCACGAACATGATCATGGCCTCGAACTCAGTGATTTCAAGGATGCGAGTCAGCGCGTCCAGCTTGTCGCGGTGGCTGACCAACAAGTAATCCTGCTCGATGTTTTCACTGGTCCGCTGGGTAGCCTTAACCGTGATTTCCCGCGGATCGCTCAGGTATTGCTTCGACAGGCGGCGAATGCCGGATGGCATCGTCGCGGAGAACAGAGCGACCTGCTTGTCGCTGGGGGTATCCTCCAGGATGCGCTCAACATCCTCCTGGAAGCCCATGTTCAGCATCTCGTCTGCTTCGTCGAGCACCATGAAGCGCAGCTCGGAAATATCGAGGCTGCCCTTCTCCAGGTGATCGATCACGCGGCCGGGCGTACCGACCACGATGTGCGCGCCTCGGCGCAGGCCGGACAGCTGCACGCCATAGGCCTGACCACCGTAGATCGGCAGCACGTGAATGCCACCCAGGTGCTCGGAGAAAGATTGGAAGCTCTCTGCAACCTGTAGCGCAAGCTCGCGCGTCGGTGCCAGAACGAGGGCTTGGGGGTGACGCTTCGACACGTCAATACGCGACAGAATCGGCAATGCAAATGCAGCCGTCTTACCGGTGCCGGTCTGCGCAAGGCCAACCACATCGTGGCCTTCCATCAGCACCGGAATGGTTTCTGCCTGGATCGGTGAAGGTACTTCGAAGCCGACCTTCTTGACTGCAGCTAGTACGTTTTCGGGCAATCCCAGCCCGTCGAAAGAGGGCTGCTGCTCTTCACTCTGTTGGTTGTCTTTTTCTGGAACTTTCGCTTCGGCGTTCTCAGACTCCACTGCCTCATTAGTCACATCTTGTGGCTCTTGATTTACCACGGCAGAATCTTGCGAAGAATTCTCCGTGATGCCACCCTGCAGTTCATTCTGAGATACCGACTCGTCATTAACCGGCTGGTTTACGTCGCCGGTGACGTTTTCAGTATCACTCATCGCTGTCCAAGCCTACGCTGCCTTGACCGATAAAGCGATTCGCGAAAGTCTTGATTCGCGAGAGCATTCCGGAAAATGCCCCAGGGCTTAGCTACCTTCAGCTCAGGCTACTGGTCGAGCTGGGCGATCACGTGATGCGCCGCCCGTTGCCCGCTGCGCAGCACGCCGTCGATACTCGGTGTTGCATGCTGAGCGCCGGCCAGGGCGATGCGACCACCCTGGATTTCCCGATCCCCTAGCTCCTTGCCTATGCGATGCAGGCTTTGCGGGAGGTTGAGCGGGATAGCGTCAATAAACCTCTGCTCCTTCACTAGCTCCCAACTGGAAGAATCCACACCAAACAGCGAGCCTAAACCGCGCTGCACTTCATCCACCGACGGCCCCATCGCGGGGTCCGAACCGCGCGGGTGTACATGGTTAGCCGCCACCAGGTGCTTGCCTGGCGCATAGCTCGGGGCGGCGGCCGTAACCTCCGTAGCTGATGTAATTGGAGTGCTGCGAGTGCCGTCCACAGTTAGCAGCCCCTCGTCCATCACCGGCTCTTCCGAAACGAACCACCAGGATGAAACACTGGTCGTGGGCACTTCGGGCGAGCCCAGCAACTCAGTTTCCCGCCGTGGGTCGACGGCTACGATGACGTGTGAAAAGTGTTCGACTTCAGCCCCGTTGACCGTCACCCGTACCCCGTCGCCATCCTCCTCGATAGCCGTCACCGGCGTGTTCAGCCGGAACTCGGCCCCCGGCACGCGCGCCAGCGTCGTCGCCAGTTCGCCCATCCCGTTTTCCAGTACAGCTAGGTTGCCACGCAGCATCGTGGCGACCATCCACTTGGCGAAGATTGCGGAAGACTCGCCCTCGGTATCGAACAGGGAAGCGCGCAGCAGCGGATCAATCGCCACGGCGCGGGTGCGTCGGCGAACGCCTCGCTGATCCAGCGATTCGCAGGTCTTCACATCCTCATCGATGTACTTCTGTTTGATGCTGCGAAGCTCCAGGCTGGAGCGGTGGGATAGCTCAGACTTTAACCAGCGGCGCAAGGCTAATAGATCCCGAAAAGATAGTGCACTGCGGGCCTTCGAGCGCATGAGGCTTGGGATCAGGTGTGGTGCTCGGATGGGATCGCAGATCAGCGCCAAGCCATCGCTCGTAAGTGTTTGGATCGCGGGCTGGAAATAGCGGATCCCTAGAGCGGCATACTCCCCCGGCTGCAGAATTTCCTTCACTGCTGGGTACCACGAGTTGAAGGTCTGCAGCCCGTGGTCAACCGTCACCCCATCAATTCGCTCGCTGCGCACATGTCCACCAAGACTGTCGCTAGCTTCAAAGACGGTGCAGTTCAAGCCACTCTTGTACAGGGTTCGCGCTGCGGCAAGTCCAGCTAGCCCGCCTCCTACGATGGCCACATTGGCTTCGTTGGCTACGTTGGCTACGTTCTCCGCCATGTCGCTGCTCCCAAAACTATCGTCGCTCGCCTGCTGTTTCCGTCTGCGCTCACGCGCCGTCTGCGCCCCATGCTAGCGCACTGATCTTTACGTTCGGTCGCCCGCAACACCTTCACTATTCGATTGTATGTTCTATTCTTTTTTCTTAGTGACGCCACCTGTCCCACCCGTTGCCTATTCTGCATCCCTGAACACAGACCACTGTTGGCAGACCTCCACAACGGGAGCTCGGCACAGCTGATCAACACACAAGAACACGCAAAAAGGAAGTGAGCCACCATGAAATCCCGCATCACCACTCAGCGACCAAAGGTTCCTCACCCAGCTACCCATCGTCCAGCATCTAAGCGCGCGGGCGCGAACACGTATACTCTTCGGAGTTTCGCTTTGAGCGAGCCTCACCGCGCTGCGGCTGAGGCACGCGCTATGTTGCGCCATCCGCGCAGTCTGATCCGTATTACCCCCGGCTGGCAGGCGCCTCGTTTCGCGGTGGCGGCGGGCGATTCTACTGCCATAGTGCACGTTTCACGGCGGCGCATGACCTCACTGATGTGGCACAGGCTCAGCGGGCAGCTAGCCCCCGAGGGGCAGGAATTATTCCTGGTCACAGTATCTGTAGAGTGCCCACGCTGGATGCTCCACGAATCCATTCGCGTTCTGGAGCTCATCTTGGAGCAGGCGTGGACGGTCCGGGAGGACCCGCAGGAGTTTCGGGACCGCAACCACCGAGCTCAGGTCAACCTGAGCTGGCATGCGCTGATGACTCAGGAGGATCTACAGGCACGCAATGCCCCAGCTCCCCGTGCCGCATAATCCCCCTCCTCTCAGCGGAGCTCTACTCAAAACAACGGAGACGAGCTAGTCGGCGTCCTCCGTGTCCTCTGTGCCCTCCGTTTCGTCCTCATCCTCAAAATCTTCATCGAAGTCTTCATCGAAATCTTCGTCGTAGTAATCGAACTCATCCTCCAGCGGGACCAACAGCTCCTCCCACTCGGTGGCTTGCACTTGCGCGACCGCCAGTGCGTCGAAGAGCTGATCAAAGTCCGTGAAGGTACCCAGTTCCAGAACCTCCTGAGTCATCTCTGCGGCATCCTCGAGGACATTCTGATACATCACTTCACGCTCGAAGTCGCTCAGAGACTCGTCGCTTTCCAGCTCAGCTTCAGCCTGCGCTACAAGCTCGTCATACTCCTCGCCGAAGGTCACGAAGGTAACGGTCGCTTCTGGCTCATCAGTCCCGGACCCCAGCATGACGGTGAGCAGGGACCCATTGCCTACCTCTGCGCGAACTAGCATCGGCTCGATCAAATCCTGTTCAAACTCCAGGTCAGAAATGCGATCGTCGGTACCCTCCAGTAGATCGTGCAGCACGGTGATGCACTGATCCGTCGCGATATACTGAGCCACCACAGCCACTGCAGCTTCCACGGAGAACACCACGCCGACCAACGTGTCCTCAAACTCTTCAATGCCTGCGACCTCGTCGAGCTCCCCCTTGGCCATGAACACATTCGCCGAGTTGATGCCTTCGGTGGTACTCGTCTGCTCGATTTGCTGGAAATGAATCTCCAGCTCCGGAGCGATCGGTACGAACAACATGTCGTCGTTTACTCGCGACTCAATACCTTCAGTATCCAGCGCCTGAGCAATGTCCTCGTAGAAACCCACAGTCAACGTCTCCCTAGTACTTCCTAGTGTTTTATGAGGTGTTTCAGTCCGAAGCGAACGTGCATTCCGAGACTTGGGCACCATAGTAGCCCGATCCCGAACTACACGTCTCCGCACTCATCCGCACTAGCGCCCCGGCCTGGGCATCGCCACGGAACTCTCATCGCCATCCCAGCCCCGCATGTCGAACTTCTCCCATACCTGGCGAAACTCCGCGCGGGGATCTTCTTCCAACCTCATTTCCCTCTCGAACACCTGCGTCGCGCGGCTCTCCGACGTGTAGGGCTGCCATCCCGGATCCGAACCCCAGATAAAGCTCTTCCATGCCCGCTGCATATACTCGGAAACCACGGCCATCTCCTCCCCCAAAACAAAGCTGGCCTTCGAGGACTTGGCGTCACCAAAAAGAGCAGACAGCTCCATCGAGTGCATCGCACCCACCCCGAGCCGCCGCAACATCGCCGGCGCATAGTCGAAGCGGTACATCCACACAGGAGCCCCAGCGGCTTGGTGCAGTTCGGCGAGCCGAATGGACTGTGCCCAGAACACGGCGTCGGCAAGCATCTGAGCGAAAACCCCGCGACGCCCTATATCCCCATAGGCGGCCTCGATCTGCTCGGCCAAGGCTGGATCGTGGGCGCGCAACATCGTCCGAGCTGCCCTTATCCTCGAAGATTTCGACAAGAACAGGATTTGGGCAGCCGACAGCTCATCGTTATTAGTCCCGATAAGCAGTGGGATCCGCTGATGTTCGGCGCGTTCGAAGATCCCCAAAGGGTGGTCGCAAAGCAGTTCACCGTCGATAGCGATGCCAAATGCCATATTCATCTCCCGCAATCCACCGCCGCGCCACAACATTTGCTGCCCGGCGCGCACCACGTCGGCGAACGGCAAGGCGCGTAGCTCTGCGATGGACGTTGTACGCGGGACCAACCCGGAATACTGCGTGAGCTTGCGGGCCCAGAGGTTCGATTGCGCGTTAGTGTGCACGCTCATCACGGGAGCCGACTGCAGGATTACCCGGTGAAATAGGCTTTGTGCAGCAGGAATGGTCATCAGTACGGCAGCGGAAGTTCCGCCCGCTGATTCACCCATCAGAACCACATTGTCCGGGTCACCACCGAACCTCGCAATGTTCTCCTGCACCCATTTCAGCGCTAGGAGCTGGTCGCGGGTAGCGGGGTTGGGTTCGCAACTCGCTGCGTCGGAGACGTCCAGGGAACTCATGTCCACGTACCCCAGCGTGCCGAGCCGGAAGTTAAGGGCGACGTACACCACGTCCAATTCTTTGGCGAAGTTATGTCCGCGCAACACTGCGGTATGGGAGGCTCCGGCGAAGAACCCTCCACCGTGCAGGAACACCACAACTGGCAACGTAGCGTCGGTGTCTGGCCGGACGATATCCAGGTTCAGGCAGTCCTCGTCGCCGATGACTTCGTCTTTCCAGTTGTAGGCCGTCTGTGGTGCTACGTTCCCGTATTTTTCAGCTGGCCATTCTCCTTGCCAGCGCACCGGGCGTGGGGCTTTCCAGCGTTCTGCGTAGCCAAACGGGATGCCGCGCCATGTCCGCACACCGTCTACCCGAATACCGCGGACGACCCCTCCCGTGGTCTCTACCCGCACGCCTTCCTGATTCATCATTTCACCATCCTAAGCTCTAACTCTGCTGGCAGCCGGTCAAATGTCTTCCCCACCGTCGGCGCGCTTTTCGCCTACTGTTGATGCCCATGGGAATTCTCAATTTCGGTAAGTCCGATAAAACGCACGACGAGGCTACGGCTACAGCTGAGCTCATTCAGCAGGCTCGGCGTGCACCATATCCCTCTGGGCCGATCGCCCGCCGTTTCTTCGGGGCAATCGACCGCACGGTCTCTGTCCAGGAACCGCTCATCCGGTCCTATGTGGAAAAGATCGAGCAGAAGCATGGTGACGCCACGCTTCAGCGCCGACAGGAAGTTCTAGACACGCACTTTAAGAACCTGGCGACAGGATCCGGCGCGGGTACCGGTGGCGTGGCGGCAGTTCCGGGCGTAGGCACGTTGCTTTCACTGGCAGGAATCGCAGCAGAATCTGCGCTGCTCATTGAGGTGTGTGCCCTCTATGCCCTGGCCTCCGCAGAGTTGAATGGCATCGATATTTCCAAGGAGGAGACTCGCCGCGCGGTAGTGTATCTGGCGATCTCCGGGGCCACCGCCAAGGAGTTGGTGCAGGCTCTGGCTGAGGACCGCACCTTCAGCTCGCTGCAAGCTGCCAACCGGCTGCGCGGTACGCGCAAACTGCGCAAAACCAGCTCTGTTGAGCTAAAGCAAGCCAACAACATCCTGGGACGCTTTGCGTTCCGTCAGATACGCAAGAGTTTCGGCGGCGCGATGTTTAAGAAGGTTCTGCCGTTCGGCGTCGGCGCTTATCTGGGTGCGAAGGCCAACCGGAAGATCGCAGAGCGCATGGTCGACAACGTGCACGTCTTCATCCGCGAGGCCGAAGAGATCTTCTAGCTCGCCCGGGGCTGTCCACCCCTCACGTTAGAATCATCGGCGTGTTCAGAGTCATCCAAGAATCCGCCCGGCGCCACCGATGGTTATTCACTGCCGTAGTGGTTTTCACCGTGCTCTTACCCGCCATTGAGCTGCTGTTACCGCTGCTCGCAGGCGCTTCTGTGGATGGCAGCACGCACGCGATTGGGTTACTAGTACTAGCTGCTTGCGCGCGTTTCATAACGCAGGCGTTGCGGCGTTTCCTGTCTGGCACTTTTAGTGTGCGTACTCAACACAGCCTGCGTACCCGGATGTTTGAGGCAATCCAGTCGGTCGATGAGGGCACAGCCCGATCTTTCGGCACCGGCCAGGTTATCTCGCGCACCATTACTGACCTGACAAAGGTACAAGGCATGGTGGCAATGCTCCCGCTGATGGCTTCCAGCATGCTGGAGCTGGTGCTGATCTTCGCCGTGGTGCTGTGGATTTCCCCACCAATCGCCGGGATAATCGCGCTGCAAATCCCGCTGCTTTTCGTCGTGGCTTATGCCTCGCGTAAGAAACTGTATGCCCCGTCCCTGGCTTCGCAGCGCCAAGCGGCAGTAGTTGCGGAGCAGGTTGATCGCACGGTTTCAGGTGTGCAGGTGATGAAGAGCTTCGCCCAGGAGCCGCGCGAAATTGGTCGCTACCGGCTAGAATCCGCCCGGCAGTACGGCATTAACATGCATGTGGGCAAACTCAGCGCGATCTTCCAGCCCGCCCTTTCCGCACTGCCAAATGTGGCACTGGTGGCGGCTATTGCCCTAGGAGGCTGGCTGGCCATGCGTGGAGCGATCAGCGTTGGAGACTTCTTGGCGGTCTCCACATACATCACGATGCTTGCTCGGCTTACTCGCATGGCGGCTGGGACGCTGGTCAATATACACGTCACCCAACCGTGTGCAGACCGTATTCTCGAAATTATTGACGCCCCGCCGCGCCCCACCGGAACCACTCCTGTGCGCGCCCCCATGGGGTTTGTCGGCAGCGTGCCGATCGCACCGGGACAACCTCCGGTTCGGCTGAGCATCACGCCATCGAGCACGACGATTGTAGAAGGCCCGGTGGCTTCGGGAAAGACTCGCCTGGCGCATGCCTTAGCCGGCTTGAACACCCAGGATGCGGTGGACATCCGAGTAATGAGCACCACAGACGGCATGCCGATTCCTCTATTGGAGGTGCAAGAGGCCGACCGTCCAGCACTGGTGATGGACGAAGCATTCCTCTACTCCGGAACGATCCGGGAGAATATCCTGCTCGGCTATTCAGCCACTGAAGCGGAGGTCTGGGAGGCTGCCCGGCTGGCCTGTGCAGATCAGTTCATTCGGGAGGCTGGCGGACTGGATACCGTCGTAGGCGAGCGCGGCATCACGCTTTCCGGCGGGCAGCGCCAGCGCATCGCCATCGCGCGCGTACTGCTACGCACCCCGCACACAATTATTTTTGATGACGCCACCTCGGCCATCGATCAGGCCACCGAGTCCCAGATCCTGGCTAACCTCCGTACCGCGGTGTCCCACCCCACGGTGATTTACATCAGCCACCGCGCGGACGGCGGCTTCCGCGATCCGGACCAGACGATTTCCCTACCCGCGGCGCGACCGATGGCACTGCCTGAAGAAACCCCAGCCGCAGCCGAGACCTCTAATTCCTCCGATCCTGCGAACTATTCTGCCGCGGAGCCTCGCATCGCAGATCTTGACGACTGCGGGGGCTTCCGCCTTCGCACCCTGTTTGCCATGGTCCCGGGACTCATCGCAGCGGTGGTCGTCACGCTATTCCTATCTTCCGCCGCCGACATCGCCCTGCCCACGTTTATCCGCCACGCTATCGACGGCGGAGTCGCAGAGAATGACATTGGAGCGCTGTGGGTAACCTGCGGATCCGCCCTAATGGTGGTCGCACTCTCCTGGGGCGCACAGGTCGCTAACACCGTACTCACCACGCTGACTGGTGAACGTCTGATTTTTACGCTGCGCAACCGGCTGTTTCGACATATCACGGGAATGGATCTTTTGTGGTTCCACAGCCAGTCGAGCGGCAGGATCATGACTCGCCTGACGACCGATATCGACTCTCTTTCCAACTTCCTGCAATCTGGGCTTTCCCAGACAATCGTGTCGACCTCCCTGGCTCTTGGCATCCTCGGCATGCTCATCAGCACTGATCTCACGCTCGCTGGAATCGTCGCGCTGTTCCTCCCTGTGATCGTGGTGGTGACAGTGGTGTTCCGCATAATCTCCCGCCGCCTCTACACCCGGGCAAGAAGTCAGATTAGCCAGGTCAATGCCACGTTCCAGGAAGCTCTCATGGGGCTCCCCACAGGCCAAGCCTTTGGCTACGGCACGGCACTGCAGACCCGCCTAGAAAACGAGTCGCGAGAATACCTCCGCCTGCGCATTCGCTCTCAAACTGCGGTAAGCCTGTACTTTCCCGGCATAAACCTGCTCACACAACTCGCACAGGCCGCGATACTTAGTGCCGGTGGAACTCTCGTGGCCAATGGCCAGACCACCGAAGGCGCGCTGGTTGCATTCAGCCTCTACCTGACGATGCTTTTTGGGCCGATCCAACAGCTTTCCCAGGTGTTCGATCAGTTCCAGCAAGCCAGCGTGAGCGTCTCCCGGATACGCGAACTGCTTAACGAACGCCCTGCCGTCACCGCGCCTACCAACGCAGCTGTACCAGCCTTCGTGAAACGCCCGGAGATTCGGTGTGAGGGCGTCGTATATAAATACAGAACCATAAATCCCTGCGAACACAGCGGACACAGCGAACACGCCGAAGCTCCCCTAGACATCGACCACACCTTCCGCGGTACCACGGCGGTAGTCGGTGCAACGGGCGCAGGCAAAACCACCTTGCTACGGCTAATAAACCGGTTCATGGATCCCACGGAAGGGACTGTGCGAGCGGACGGAACAGATATCCAAGCTTTCGACGTGCGCGGATGGCGGCGCTGCATCGGTACTGTGCCGCAGGAACCCCATATGTTCGCCGGAACCGTAGCAGAGAACATCGCCTACGGAGCAGACGACGGAAGCCAACCGAACCTGGCAGAAGTGAAGGCGGCGGTCGGGCGAATCGGCGGCGAGAAAATCCTGCAGACAATCCCCGGCGGGCTCAGCGCCCGCATCTCCCCCGAAGCGAGGACTTTATCATCCGGCCAAAAACACATGATCGCGCTAGCAAGGGCGGAATACATTCAGCCAGCGGTCATGTTGTTGGACGAAGCGACGGCCAATATCAGTGACGACGAAGAGGCTCAGATCGTCGAAGCGATCAACCGAGTGACTCGGAACCGCACTGCACTCATCGTCGCGCACAGACTACGCACCGCCGCCCGGGCCGACACGATCGTCGTGATGGACCACGGAAGGATCGTCGAAATTGGCGAACATAACAACCTACTACAAAACGGCGGATTATATGCCGAATTGTGGAATGCCGCCCCAAGGCCAACAACGGGTTTGTAGTAGGGTGGAACGACGAGACTTAGAGTCATAAAGGAAAGAGGCGAGGACCTGCTGTGAGCAGCGCAAATTTCGGTCAAAACGAGTGGCTGGTCGATTTGATGTACCAGCAGTACAAGGAAGACCCAAAGTCTGTCGACGCTGAATGGCGCGACTACTTTGAGAAGAATTCCTCTCCGGTAAGTTCGTCGGGCAACACCCAGGCTGCCGCGGGCAACGGAGCACAGACGACCACGGGTGGCCAACGCTCCACCAAGAACACCGTCACCCCCACCCGGGATACGACGGCGGGCGGTAAGCAGCCTAATGGCTCCAAGGGCCCTAAGAGCCCTAAGAGCTCTGCATCCCAGAGCCAGGACAGCGTTAAGCCCACCCCGAAGCGCACCCCTCCGCCTGCTCCGAAGCAGCCGGTCGAGGCGCCGGAGCCTGGCGAGTCCCCCATTAAGGGCGCCGCTAGGGCCGTAGTTAAGAACATGGACGCTTCCCTGGAAATCCCGACGGCTACATCCGTGCGCGATATGCCGGCGAAGCTGATGTTCGAAAACCGTGCGATGGTCAACGAGACCCTGCGTGCGCGTGGCGGCGGCAAGATTAGCTTTACTCACATCATCGGTTACGCCCTGGTGCAGGCTGTCAAGGCTCACCCGGACATGAACAACTCCTACGAGGTTGTAGACGGCAAGCCGACCCTCGTCACGCCGGAGCACATCAACCTGGGTCTGGCCATCGACATGGTGGGCAAGAACGGTCAGCGTTCCCTGGTGGTTGCCGCCATTAAGGAAGCCGAGAAAATGTCCTTCGGCGAGTTCGTCGAAAAGTATGAGGACGTTGTTCACCGCGGCCGCGAAGGCAAGCTGACGATGGACGACTTCACCGGCGTGACCATCTCCCTGACCAACCCGGGTGGCATCGGCACCCGCCACTCCGTGCCGCGCCTGACCAAGGGCCAGGGCGCCATCATCGGCGTGGGCTCCATGGATTACCCCGCCGAGTTCGCAGGCGCATCCGAGGATCGTCTGGGAGAGATGGGCATCGGCAAGCTGGTGACCATCACCTCCACCTACGACCACCGCATCATCCAGGGTGCAGAGTCCGGCGAGTTCCTGCGCACCATGAGCCGCCTGCTGATCAACGACGAATTCTGGGACGAGATCTTCCACGCCATGCGCGTGCCCTACGCCCCCACCCGTTGGAGCCAGGACCTGCCGAATATCGGCGTAGACAAGTCCACCCGCGTGATGCAGCTGATCGAGGCTTACCGCTCCCGCGGCCACCTGATCGCCAACGTCAACCCGCTGCAGTGGACGCAGCCGGGTCTGCCTATCCCGGACCACTCCGACCTGGACATCGAGTCCCACGGCCTGACCCTCTGGGACTTCGACCGTACCTTCCACGTCGGTGGTTTCGCTGGCCGCGAGACCATGACGCTGCGTGAGGTTCTTGCTCACCTGCGCAAGGCCTACACCCTGAAGGTCGGCTCGGAATACACCCACATTCTGGACGCCGAAGAGCGCAACTGGCTGCAGGAGCGCATCGAAGCCGGCCAGGAGGGATTCACCCCTGCTGAGCAGAAGTACATCCTGCAGAAGCTGAACTCTGCCGAGGCTTTCGAGAACTTCCTGCAGACCAAGTACGTCGGCCAGAAGCGCTTCTCTCTGGAGGGCGCTGAGACCCTAATCCCGATGATGGATGCCGCCATCGACCGCGCTGCCGATGCAGCTCTAGATGAGGTCATCATCGGTATGCCGCACCGTGGCCGTCTCAACGTTCTGGCCAACATTGTGGGCAAGCCCTACGCACAGATCTTCACCGAGTTTGAGGGCAACATCGACCCGGGTGCCGCTGGTGGTTCCGGCGACGTGAAGTACCACCTGGGTCAGCAGGGCCACTACCACCAGATGTTCGGCGACAATGAGATCGACGTCTACCTGGCCGCGAACCCCTCCCACCTGGAGGCCGTCAACCCAGTCATGGAAGGCATCGCCCGCGCCAAGCAGGATCAGCTGCACGAGAAGCACACCGTCATGCCGCTCCTGCTGCACGGCGATGCTGCCTTCACCGGCCTGGGCATTGTGCAGGAGACCATCAACCTGGCTCGCCTGGAGGCCTACGAGGTCGGCGGTACCGTCCACATCATCGTGAACAACCAGATCGGCTTCACCACCACCCCGGATGCCGGCCGTTCCACCCACTACGCCACCGACCTGGCAAAGGGCTTCGACAGCCCAGTGTTCCACGTCAACGGTGACGATCCCGAGGCGGTCGTGTGGGTCGCACGCCTGGCTGTGGATTACCGCAACCGCTTCGGCAAGGACGTATTCATCGACCTCGTTACCTACCGCCGTCGTGGTCACAACGAGGCCGACGACCCGTCGATGACCCAGCCGCTGATGTACAAGCTGATTGGCGAGACGAAGAGCTCCCGCGATCAGTACACCGAGACTCTGCTGGGCCGCGGCGACCTGACCGAGGAAGACATCGAGCGCGTGCAGCGCGACTTCCACGAGCAGCTGGAGACCGTGTTCACCCAGGTGCGCGAGGCTGAAAAGGGCGCCACGCCGAAGGAGCAGAGCGGCATTACCGGCTCCCAGGATCTGCCGCATGGTCTGGATACGTCCGTGGACCGCGAGCTCGTTGAGCGCATCGGCGACGCGTTCGCTGACATTCCGGAGCACATCACCCCGCACCCGCGCGTGAAGCCTGTGATCAAGCGTCGCAAGGAAATGTCCCGCAACGGAAAGATCGACTGGGGCTTCGCCGAGCTACTGGCATTCGGCTCCCTGGTTCACGGTGGCAAGCTCGTGCGCCTGGTCGGTGAGGATTCCCTGCGTGGTACCTTCACCCAGCGTCACGCCGTGCTCTTCGACCACACCGACCACGACCGCTACAGCCCGCTTGAGGAGCTGGCACGCGAGTCCGGCAAGGGCGGTGGCTTCGAGGCCTACAACTCCGCTCTGACCGAGTACGCGGGAATGGGCTTCGAGTACGGCTACTCCGTGGGTAACCCGGATGCCCTGGTGGCGTGGGAGGCTCAGTTCGGCGACTTTGCCAACGGCGCCCAGACCATCATCGACGAGTACGTCTCCTCCGGAGAAGCCAAGTGGGGCCAGATTTCCTCCCTGGTGCTGCTGCTGCCGCACGGCTACGAGGGTCAGGGTCCGGACCACTCCTCCGCCCGCATCGAGCGTTTCCTGCAAATGTCCGCTGAGGGCTCCTGGACCATCGCCCAGCCGTCCACCCCGGCAAACTACTTCCACCTGCTGCGCCGCCACGCTCTGGGCTCCCTGAAGCGCCCGCTGGTCGTCTTTACCCCGAAGTCGATGCTGCGCAACAAGATGGCTGTCTCCTCCGTGGAGGACTTCACCGAGGTGAAGAAGTTCCAGTCCGTGATCGACGATCCGAACCAGAACGGCAAGAACGAGAACGTCAAGACCGTCCTCATGTGCTCGGGCAAGATCTACTGGGATCTGGAGAAGAAGCGCCAGGCAGACGGCCGCGACGATGTCGCCATCGTCCGTGTGGAGATGCTGCACCCGATTCCGTTCAACCGCATCGAGGATGCGCTGGATAATTACCCGAACGCCGAGGTGCGCTGGGTTCAGGACGAGCCGGCCAACCAGGGCCCGTGGCCGTTCCTGGCTCTGCAGCTGCCGGAGCACATCCCGGGCATCCAGCTGAAGCGCGTATCCCGCCGTGCACAGTCCTCTACCGCCACCGGTGTGGCGAAGGTGCACCAGCTGGAGCAGAAGCAGCTGCTGGAGGAAGCTTTCGAGTAAAGCGCTCCCCCGCCAGGCGTTAGCCCCACGCTAGCGCCCTAGGCCAGCAGCCACGCTAGCCAAGAGCCCGCCACGAGCCACTTCGAGGTTCACGTGGCGGGCTCTTTCGCGTTGCGGGTTTCCCCTCCCGATTCCGACCAATGCCGACCATTACCGATCAATGCCGGCTAGAGCCGTCCAGCATCTAGACCCCAATGCTAGATCCCAATGCTAGGCCCCAAGCATCTCCATCGATGTCCCCACCGCAACAGAGTTCAACTTCCCAAGTTCTTCGCGCCCCATCACTCGCTTCGCATACAGCACCACTGCGTTCTGCGGAAGCGAACTATCCGAGCAGGGGGTGGCATCCCCCGGCAAAGACGCCCCAATCTCCTGAGGCAGGGAACTCAGCAATGCGTCGTAGACGAGGAACTTCTTATCCGCATCCCTCTTGCTAACGTCTCCCTCACTATCAGCTTTTTTCAATTCCTGCCGCAGCTCCATCGCCCGATTTCGGTCCAACAGGCCCAGCAGCTCCCCAGTACAGCCGAAAGTAACGTTGATGTCCCCGGTTCGCAGTTGCCGTACTCTCTGGTCTGCGGGCGCCGGCTGGCGTTCCCCCTTGCGGTCATCGGCGTTGAGCTCTCGCACTAGGTAGCGTCCGAAGGCATCGGCGTAGCGCTCGGGCATCGGCGCTTCGTCCTCTGACTTTTCCGGAACCCCAATCAGGTATGGCTCCGGTTTTTCTTCGGAACAGGCCGTCAACCCACCGATTGTTGCCAGGCAGCTTATTGTCGCAATTATTGACGCCACGTTTCGCCCGCCCAGCATTCGCATCTTTCCTTGGCCCCTTTGTTCGCCGTACGCCATCCAAACGCTATCTAACTCGCCACATTCTACCCCGAGGTTGCTATGAAGTAACCTAAGAACCTATGAGTACTAGTCGTGTTTATGCAGGACGTTTGGCCGGCCTTGTTGTGCTGGGGCCGGATGGCGAGTCCGTCGGCCGTGTCCGCGATGTCGTCATCACCATCCACGGCGACGATGCGACTGCCTTGGGGTTGGTGGTGGAAATTGCGAACAAGCGCAAGATTTTCCTCCCGATGCTTCGTATCGCAACGATCACCGGCACGGATATCACCACCACGTCCAGCTCTGTGAACCTTCGTCCATTCAAGTCCCGCTCCGCTGAGCTGACGATCTTCGAGGATCTGATCGGTTCGAAGGTACACACTGACGATCCGGAGCACGAAGAGCTCCACGGCAAGGCCGTGGAGATCACGGACGTGGAACTCACCCGCAGCCGTCGCCGCGAATGGAAGATCCGCAATCTAGCGGTCACCCAGCGCAGCCGCCTGGGCCGTAAAACGTCGATAGATGTGATCCCCATAGAGCACATTCAGGGCCTCCACGCCTCGGGCACGGGTGCAGTGAACCAGGATGCGGAGCTCATCGCCTCGTTCCAGCAGATGCGCAACGCCGATGTGGCTAACGCCTTGGTGGAGATGGACGATGCGCGGCGTAACAAGATCGCCTCCGAGCTGGACGACGAGCGCCTGGCGGATGTGCTGGCAGAGATGCCGGACGACGACCAGACTGCGATCCTCGAGCACCTGAACATCGAACGTGCAGCCGACGTCCTGGAGGAGATGGACCCGGATGATGCCGCCGATATTCTGGCAGAGCTGCCAGAGGACACCTCGGACGTCCTTCTGGAGCTGATGGATCCTGAGGAGTCAGAGCCGGTCCGTCGCCTCATGGACTTCTCGCCCGAGACTGTGGGTGCGTTGATGACGCCCGAGCCGATCATTTTGACGCCCCAGGCCACCGTCGCCGAAGCTCTCGCCCACGCACGCAACCCGGAGCTGCCAACCTCCCTGTCCTCCCTGATCTTTGTTGTGCGACCTCCCCAGGCCACCCCGACGGGCAAATACCTAGGCTGTGTCCACCTGCAGAAATTGCTGCGCGAACCCCCTTCGTCCCTGATCGGCGGCATCTTGGATCTGGATCTACCAGCTTTGTTTGCCGAAGACAGTCAGGAAACGGCAGCACGTTATTTCGCGACGTACAACCTGGTGTGCGGACCAGTGCTGGATCACGACCAGCACCTGCTGGGAGCCGTGAGCGTCGATGACCTGCTGGACCACATGCTGCCGGAGGACTGGCGCGAGGAAGACTGGCGCGTAGATTCTTCTACAACCACTGCAGCGCCGGACACGCCACCGGACACGCCAGCAACACCAGAAGTAAAGGAGGTCTAGCCACACCATGGCTCGTAAGTTTTCCCGCGCGGATCTCGATACTCCGACTGATGCCACGCGGCAGAAGAAAAAATTCAACCTCGATGGTGATGGTGTAGGCCGCGTTGCCGAGAACATCGCCCGCTTCTTAGGAACCGGCAAGTACCTCTTCTATCAGACCGTCATCGTGGTCGCCTGGATCGGGCTGAACCTGGGTGGCATGTGGTGGAACTGGGATCCCTACCCATTCATCCTGCTAAACCTTGCCTTCTCTACCCAGGCTGCCTACGCCGCGCCGTTGATCCTGCTGGCGCAGAATCGGCAGGACGACCGCGACCGCGTGAGCCTGGACGAAGACCGTCGTCGCGCTGCAGAAACCAAGGCCGATACCGAATTTCTGGCTCGTGAGGTCGCCAGCGTGCGCATTGCCGTAGGCGAAACTGTAACGCGCGACTATCTACGCCGCGAACTGGAAGAACTCAACGTCCTTCTGCAGCGTATCGATGACAAGATCGACGACTCTCGCCGCGATGAAGAAGCCCGTGGCGATGCGCGCGAGAACTAGGCCGCGTGCCCGCAAGCGAGGGTAAATTAGCGTCTCGCCAGTCGTTCGATAGACTAAAACCCATCATGTCCCAAGTCACTGAATCCGCTGTACGCAGCGCGCTATCCCGCGTAGAGGATCCTGAACTAAACCGCACGATCACGGATCTCGGCATGGTGAAGTCCATCGACATCAACGGTAGTGATGTCGCCGTGGAGATCTACCTAACGATCGCCGGCTGCCCAATGAAAAACCACCTGACGGAGAAAACGCGCGAAGCCGCAGCATCTGTCGAAGGCGTGGAGAACGTCACTGTCACTACCGACGTGATGAGCGACGAACAGCGCCGCAACATCCGCCAGATGGTGCGTGGCGACTCGGCCGACCCCGTGATTCCCTTCGCCCAGGCCGATTCCACTACCCGGGTCTTCGCCGTAGCCTCCGGTAAGGGCGGCGTAGGCAAGTCCAGCGTCACCGTGAACCTTGCCGTCGCATTGCAGAAGCGCGGCCTCAAGGTCGGCGTAATCGACGCAGACATTTACGGCCACTCCGTCCCTGGTCTCATGGGCTCCACGGACAAGCCGCACCAGGTGGACGAGATGATCATGCCGCTGCAGGCGCATGGCGTGAAGCTGATTTCCATCGGCCACTTCATCGGCGATAACTCTCCCGTCGTGTGGCGTGGCCCGATGCTGCACCGCGCGATCCAGCAGTTCTTAGCCGATGTCTTCTGGGGCGACCTTGACATCCTGCTGCTGGACCTGCCGCCGGGTACCGGCGACGTAGCAATCTCCGTGGCGCAGCTGGTGCCGAACGCCGAGCTGCTGATCGTCACCACCCCGCAGGCCGCCGCCGCGGAGGTTGCAGAGCGCGCCGGCTCGATCTCTCAGCAGACCCGCCAACGCATCGGCGGTGTGATCGAAAACATGAGCTGGATGGACATGCCGGACGGCTCCCGCATGGAGGTCTTCGGCTCCGGTGGCGGCCAGTTCGTTGCCGAACGCCTTTCCCAGATCACCGGTACCAAGGTGCCGCTGATGGGGCAGATTCCGCTGGATCCAAACCTGCGCATCGGTGGAGACCTGGGCAACCCGATTGTGCTGTCCGAGCCGAACTCCCCGGCCACCATTGCATTCGGTGGGATTGCCGATCAGCTGGCAGTGCGCCGTAGCTCGCTGGCCGGTAAGTCGCTGAACCTCGGCGTCACAAAGAAATAATCAAAGAGTTCAGGTCACGTCCTCCCACCCATAACCGGGTGCGGAGGGCTTTTCCTTGGGCTCACTAGCGCTCCCCACGTCGCCCGTGAGCTGCTCTGCAGCATCGGCGACTGGGGAATCGTGGCTAGAACGGGACTCACCCGCGTTAGACTGCTGAGTCACGGCAATTCCGCCATTATCGGCGCTACCGCTGGCGAGCGAAGGCTGAGGCTGCGCAGATTTCTTGGTCTTATCTGCCTTGAGGGATTCCCGCAGGTTCGGCTTGCGCACCGTATCGACAGTGTCCTTCACGTCCTGCTTCGTCTCGTTGAAGGAAGTCAGGAAGCTATCGTCGCCATCCAGAAGAGTCTTGGTGATGAAGCCCTTCGCTCCCATCTGGCGCACCGAGTTGAGCTCCTGCAGTGGCTTGGAGAACTCCCGGAAGTCCTCCCCCAGCTCCCCGTCGATCTGCTCCTTAGCCTGCGAGATAGCGTTGCGCACCGCAAGTAGCATCGCGCGGACTTCCTTGATGAGCCCCGGCAAGCGCTCCGGGCCGATCAGGAATAGCGCAACGATCAAGAGAACGAGGACTTCGCCCCAACCTACATTGGAAAACACCTGTCTAACCTAACCTACTCCAAAGAGACTTTCACTTTACTTGCCGCGAGGCTGCAGCTTCCGCAGGAGGAGGTCCACCCGGTCGACGAGGGTTTCCGGACGGCGACAACCGTCAACGGAAAATCGGTGCGAGGGTTCGCCCTCGTCGCATTCGTCCGGAATGCGCTGCAGCTTTTCTTTCAGCCCACCGGGAGTGTGCACTGCCGAAGCATGTTTGCGCATGCGGTGGGCGGCGCTGCGTTGGGCGCGCACTTCCTCACGGCAGGTTTCACAGTGCACCAGGTGGATCTTTGCGCGGTGTTCAGCGCGGCGGGACAACTCACCATCGACCAGCGCGGCGATGGCTTCGGTGGACAGGTGGTCTACGGACAGTTCCCCCGTTAAGTTTTCTACGAAAGATGCCACGTGCCCCTACCTGCCTTCCTGCATTTCCAAACTACGGTTACGCTCTGAGATTTTCGGCTGCCAGCGTCAGCTGCGCTGGGCCTTCAATTCGGCTAGGCCTGTCCGGTGAAAACCAGTTCGCCTTGGCTACGCTCCAGGTTACCCCGAAGTTGCGCACGGGCGCGGTGGATGCGGGAGCGGACGGTGCCCATTTTGATACCAAGCGTCTGGGAGATCTCGTCGTAGCTCATCCCCAGCCCGTCGCACAGCACAACTGCCACGCGGTACTCGGGAGCAAGCTGATCCAGCGCCTGTTCCAGCGCGGGATCTAGGTTGTTGAGCTCGAAAGTATCTGCAGGATCGGCGATGCCGCCTTCGATGCGGTCATAATCCTCTGGCAGGGCCTCCATACGGATCTTCGCGCGGCGCCGGACCATGTCGAGGAACAGGTTGGTGGTAATACGGTGCAGCCAACCTTCGAAGGTGCCCGGCTGGTAGTTCTTCAAGCTGCGGAAGACTCGCATGAACGTATCCTGCGTGAGATCTTCTGCGTCTTGCTGATTACCCGCCAGCCGGTAAGCAAGGCGGTACACACTGTCTGCGTGCTGCTCGACCAGTTCCCCCCAAGATGGAAGCTCCCCCATTCCTGCATCAAACTCGGCGGTGGTTCGCGAAACGGGGTTCTGGTCTGCGTTCATGACCATGATTATGGCTTATCATCCTCAAAAAGTTGTGCTGCTCACCTGGCAGTTACCTGTGAGGATTTTACCCCCTTCAGGGAAGGAGGGAAAGTTTGTCACTTCGGTCACTCTCGTTCACTCTCTTTTCTATTTTTGACGCCACCGTCTGACATGCCGACAGCAAGCGCAACATCGACGCTCTACTGCCCTATCGTGTGAAGGCGTGAATGCTGCATCATCTTCCCCCATTGAGGCCATCCGTGAGTACGTTCGGGCAACCACCGAGCCCGACGAGGTGACCGCCGCCGCCGTTGAGGCTGCCGAAGAGTTCGGGCTACTCACCCCCGATGCGATGACTGCCGAATTCCTGGAGTTCATTGCCGCCCGCGCTGGAGCGAACGCTGCCGCCCGGGGGCACACCCCCACCGGCATTATCGTTTCCCCCGCCAGCGGCGTGATTGGCCTGCACCTATTTAAGGGCTTGAACGCAGCGCAGGCGGAGGGCCATCTGACATGCATTGAGCCGGAGGTACAGCACCAGCAGCTAGCCAAGCAGGCCTTCGCCAATGCAGGCCAGCGCCCGAATACCTTCCGCTTCCTGCCCAGCGCGCCTCTGGATGTCATTCGCCGGCTGGCGAACGATAGCTACGACATTGCAGTCGCAGAGGCAGCCACGGAGGAATTCACAGCCATCGTGGAATCCACCCTCCCGGCTCTACGCACCGGTGGCGTGTTGGTCCTGCTGGATAGCCTGATGGACGGCCTGGTCGGCGACGAGAATCATACCGACCGTCAGACGGTCCGCGCCCGCGAAGCAGATCAGTTCTTCCGCGAGCTGGAAAACGCTAAAGTCTCCCGCCTGCCCCTCGGCGCCGGCGCCACGCTGATCACTAAGACCAGCTAATAAGAGGGTTAATAGACAAAAAGTGTGTCCGCATCCCAGCATAACCGCAGAACACACCCCACAAATCACCGCATAATAGCTCCCCGAAAGCTATTCCCCACACCATCCCACACCTCCGGCCACATCTGTGCTAAACGCACACCGGTTGGATTAAAGGATGACCACCAACCGACCCAGCTGCCCACTATGCAGCAACAACACAAAGAAAAACGGCACCACCAGCAAAGGAACAACCCGCTGGCGCTGCACCAAATGCGGACACTCCTTTACCCGCAGCACCCAAACACACAACAAAAACGCCGCTACCATGACCTGGTTCATCCAATGGATCACCGGCACCCAACCACTGACACAGATTGCAGTTACACAAAACGTCTCAGCAAAAACACTGCAACGCCGCTTCCACTGGTGCTGGTGGATCATCCCCACACCCACCATCGATACTTTCCGTATCTACGACCAGATCTTCCTGGACGCGACCTACCTAAGGTCCGGCTGCCTCCTTATCGCTGCCAGCAAAACCCACGTCATCAACTGGACCTGGGCCAGACAAGAAACCACCGCCGCCTACACCGAACTACTACGCCCCATTGCCGCACCACTTGTCGCAGTGACAGACGGCGGACAAGGCGCCCAATCAGCCATCCACCACTGCTGGCCGACAACACGCATCCAACGCTGCCTCGTCCACGCCCAACGAACAGTCCGCCGCCATACCACCAGCAATCCCCGCACCGACGCAGGCAAAACCATCTACCGCCTAGCCCTGAAACTCACTCGCATCACAGACCTTGACCACGCAGCCGAATGGGTCACCCACCTGCACGAATTCAACCACACCTACCAGGTGTGGATGAACGAGAAAACCACCATCCGCGACCCTGCCACCGGTGCCTACAGCAGGGTCTACACCCACCAACGCGTCCGAGCGGCCTATCAGTCATTACTATCCCTACACCGCAGGGACCTGTTGTTTACCTACCTGCAACCACCACCAACAACCATCAATCCTGACGGACTAGCAGCGACAACAAACAGTCTCGAAGGCGGCATCAACGCCCCAATAAAAGAACTGGCCCGCAGACACCGCGGATTATCACTACCGCATCAACGCACAGTGATGGATTGGTGGCTGTACCTACATACAGAAGTCCCTGACGATCCGGTCAAGATCGCCAGGGACCAGCGATGGGGTCAAGACGCACTTTCCACAGCAACAAACTTGATCACCCACGACACCACAGCCACTACCAATGACATCGGTGCACCAGCAGAATACGACACCGCCATCGACACCAGCTACCAACACAACCTCGGCATCCAAAAAGGCTGGGTCAAATAACCACGACACACCCGGGAAAGACACACATTTTGTCCTTTAACCCTAATAAGAAATCCCCGTGCCCAGTTTGCCACCAGTATGACAGGGCTCGGGGATTCTTCTTGGTTCGGTTCGCGTTAGACTACTGCGCTAAACCACTTCGCTAGACCACCACGTTCTTGCCAATACAGACCACGCCGCCCTTGGAGATGGTGAAGCGATCCTGATCACGGGCGCGATCCACGCCGATGATCTCGCCTGCAGAAACCTGAACGTTCTTGTCGATGATTGCGTGGCGCACCACTGCCCCGCGGCCGATGCGCACGCCCGGCATAATCACGCAACCTTCGACAGAAGCGCCCTCTTCCACAACCACGTTTTCACTCAAAACGGAGTTGCGAACCGTGCCAGCGGAGATGATGCAGCCCGCCGATACCATTGAGGACTGGGCGATGCCGCCCTTGACGAACTTCGCGGGCGGAAGGTTACCCGTCTCCGCAGTGTGGATCGGCCACTGCTGGTTGTACAGGTTAAACACCGGGTGCACGCTGATCAGGTCCATGTGAGCCTCGTAGAACGCATCAACAGTACCCACATCGCGCCAATAGCCCTTATCGCGCTCGGTCTCGCCCGGCACGTAGTTGTTGGAGAAGTCATAAACGTATGCCTCCCCGCGGTCGACCAGTCGCGGGATGATGTCGCCACCCATGTCGTGGTTAGAGTTCTCATCCTCGGAGTCCTCCTTCAGCGCATCAATCAGCGTCTGCGCGGTGAAGACGTAGTTACCCATGGAGGCAAAGGAGACCTCCGGGTCGTCCGGCACACTCGGCGGCTCCGCAGGCTTCTCCAGGAACTGCTCGATCTTGTTGTCATCGTCCGCCTGGATCACGCCGAACGCCGTTGCTTCATGACGCGGTACACGAAGTCCAGCGACGGTAACACCAGCACCGGCCTTAATATGCTCCTGAACCATCTGCTCCGGGTCCATGCGGTAGACATGGTCCGCACCGAAGACGATGATGTAGTCCGGCTGCTCGTCATATACAAGGTTGAGGGACTGCAGAATCGCGTCCGCAGAGCCGGTGAACCAGCGCTTGCCCAGTCGCTGCTGCGCCGGAACCGGAGTGATGTACTGACCGGTAAGGCCGGACAGCTGCCACGACTGGGAGATGTGGCGGTCCAGGGAGTGCGACTTGTACTGGGTCAGCACGCAGATCTTGTAGTAACCGGCGTTGACCAGGTTGGATAGCACGAAATCGATCAGGCGATAGTTACCGCCAAAGGGGACGGCAGGCTTAGCACGGTCGGCGGTGAAAGGGTACAGGCGCTTACCCTCGCCACCGGCAAGGACAATGGACAGGACGTTTGATCTGCTCTTCACACTTTCCAACCTAGCGATACAGCATTACTTTTGCTTGCCAAGCAGCCAATCTGGTAACCACCCGCTGCCCCCTAACTACTCGCTAACTGCTCGCGCGCAGCGAAGCGCCCGTTTAGTTGCCAAGACAGGTGAACGTCCGCCCGGTTAATCTGGAGGCATGCGTATCGCCATGCTGACAAAGGAATACCCTCCAGAGATCTACGGTGGTGCCGGTGTGCACGTCACCGAGTTGGTTCGTTACATGCGGAAGCTCGAGCACGTGGACGTGCACTGCATGGGTGGGCCACGCGAGGAGCAGGATGTTTACGTGCACGGGGTAGACCCGGAGCTCACCGAGGCCAATGGTTCCATCAAGACCCTTTCCACCGGCCTGCGCATGGCGAACTCTTTGGGCGACGCCGAAGTTGTCCACTCACACACCTGGTACACCGGCCTGGGAGGCCACGTTGGTGGACTGTTAAACGGTATCCCCCATGTGGCCACCGCTCACTCCCTGGAACCGCACCGTCCATGGAAGCGTGAACAGCTCGGAGGCGGATACGACGTCTCCTCCTGGTCGGAGAAGAACGCGATGGAAAACGCGGACGCCGTCATCGCCGTGTCCGCCAAGATGAAGGAATCCATCCTCGACGCATACCCAGCCATCGATCCGGACCGCATCCACGTCGTGCTCAACGGCATCGACTCCGAACTGTGGCAACCCCGCCCAACCTTCGAGGCGGCCGTGGAAGCTGGCAATCGATCCGTACTCACGGAGCTGGGCGTCGATCCCAATCGCCCCATCATCTCCTTTGTCGGACGCATCACGCGCCAGAAGGGGGTGCCACACCTTCTCAAGGCGGTGGCTCACCTGGACCCGGAAATCCAGGTTGTGCTGTGCGCGGGCGCTCCGGATACCCCAGAGATCGAGGCTGAGGTCACCGCGCTAGTCGAGAAACTACAGTCAGAACGCGACGGGGTGTACTGGGTGAAGGAAATGATGGACAAGCCGCACCTGCAGGAGATCCTGTCGGCCTCCGATGCGTTCCTGTGCCCTTCCATCTATGAGCCTTTGGGCATCGTGAACCTGGAAGCCATGGCGTGCGGCACAGCCGTTGTGGCCTCCGACGTGGGCGGCATTCCGGAGGTTGTCGTCGACGGGGAAACCGGTACTTTGGTCCACTACGACGAGAACGACCCGGAGACTTTCGAGCGTGGTCTGGCCGACGCAACGAATGCTCTCGTAGCGGATCAACAGAAGGTACGAGCCTTCGGAGAAGCCGGCCGCCAGCGCGCGGTAACGACCTTCAGTTGGGCCACCATCGCAGAGCAGACTCTGGACGTTTACAGGTCCCTGCTTTAAACCGAATCCGCTGGTATGAATGGGAGCATGCACTCTTCCTCCCATAAGCACCGCCCGGAACTGCACATCACCGCAGAAACGGGGGTGCTGGAAGCCCCCGCGGGCGCCGTCTTTACCGGCGACGCTCTGCATGTATTCCACCAGTTCCGCCCCCGCGCCACCGAAGGGTCGCGCTGGGCACATCAGGTGGCCTCGGAAGCGACATACGACTGGGACATTTGCGACGACGTCGTAGTTCCTAACCAGGGGCTACCCGCGCAGGGCGATGCCGCCGAAGGTAGCGCTAACGGTGCCCCCAACGGCGCCGAGGTGGACATCCTTGCCGGCGCGTCAGTCCCGATGGGCCTCGGAGCCGAACTCTTTTTCGTCACCACTCGCGCCACAGACGAGGCATCTGCAGACCAGGTTCTGGCTGCGGACATCCCCCACGGCCAGCGCGGCCCCCGCACCTTCACCATCGAGCGTGCGGAGATCCCAAATTTGACGGAGGCCACTGAGGTTTCGGACGATCCAAGCCTGCCGGACCCCCACGTCCGCCGCCTGGGACCGATCGACATCGACGATTCCTCCTACCCTGTGGAAAATCTGGTGACCCCCAGCGTCATTCGCCACGACGATCCCGCCAATCCTGACGAAGAATGGCTAATGCTCGCCCTCTCCCTCACCGGCGACAAGGACGCACAGATCGTCGTCCTGCGCTCTGCAGACCGCCAGCACTGGCGCGTTCTAGGCCCCATCGAGCTGTCCGCTGAGGCCGCCCTGCGCCCCGGCCGCCCGTTCGCTCCGCGCATTGTTTCTATGGTGGACGCCGAATCCTCCGTCCGTCGCGATGTCCTTTTCGTGACCTTCCCCGGCGACGCTGGGGAATCCGATGAGGTCGCGGGCTACATCGTCGGCAACCTCAGCGGCACGTCGTTCAGCCTGACCAGCCCGTACACCGTCATCGACTTCGGCCATGACTTCACGCGCCCCCGCGTGATCGACCACTCCACCCCAGTGATGTTCGGCCTGGTGGGCGCCCACCCTTCGCTGGATGGGCAGTGGGCGAACTGCCTGTCGGCACCGCGTTACCTCACGCTAGTGGACGGCGAACTATTCCAGGACGTCGTCGGCGCCCCGACCGCCGTGCGCACATTCTCTGACTACGCATTCCTCTGGGCCGCCCAGCTGGATGCCACCCAGGGGCAAATCGACGTCGACGTGACGGACGATTCCGGGCAGGTGATCGCGACGATCAGCTACACCAACGACTCCGTCTCTGTCACCCGCTTGGGTGTGGACACGCGCACCGCGCCGCTGAAGGATGCGGATTCGGATACGCTAACGATCTTCCTCGACGGGCCAGTGTGTGAGGTTTTCGCTGACGGCGGTGCGGTGACGCTTACCAGCGCTATTCCGGCACACTCACAGATCTCCGACATCGATGTGCGAGCTACGGGTGGAGCAAAGATCATCTCCTCCATGCAAACCGCCGGCCGGCACCTCATGCGTATGCAGGCGGGTCTAACTTCCCCGGAAGAGCAGGAGCGTTACATGGCTGAGGCTCTTATCGCTGATCGCGACGTAGCCGAGGGAATCCTCGACGAAGACTAGCGGCAGCTCGCTGGCACGAAGCTAGCTCGGTGGTAGCGCGGAGCTAGCTGTTAGCCTTCGCTAGGCGCGTAATAGCTGCGCGGGCTGTGACCTCCATGGTCTCCGGCAAGGCGGCAATGCGCTCCTGCAAGACATCCGGGTGGATGTGGCGAGCCGAGGGACTCATGCCGATCTGCGCGGCGATGGAAGCCTGATCCAACTGCATCGGGAACTCGATATGCTCGGGCTCCCCCACCGGCACCAGGTGACCGGATGCCTGATTGATCATCCGCTCGACCTTGCCTTCCTCCACGTCCAGAATTCCCAGCGGCTCACGTAGCTCCCCTAGGTGACCGACGTCCGCGGTCAGGACAACCACCTGTCCCTCCGGCGTAAGGATGCGGGCGAACTCTGCCGCATTACGCGGTGCGAAGACAACCATGATGGCGTCAACACTTTCCGAAAGAATCGGTAGGCGCGACCAGGCGTCGGCCACGACGGCCCCGACCCGAGAGTGCGACGTGGCCAGGCGCTTCGCCGCCGCGGTAGACACATCGATACCTACGCCGCGGGAGCGCTCGATCGTGTCGAGAGTGTGTGCTAGGTAGTAACCCGTGCCGGCGCCGATCTCTACGATGGACGGAGCGTGTTCAGCGGCGACATTGCCGTCATCCAAAACGTTCTCAACGTTGGCGGTAACGGCTTCCACGAAGGGAGCAAAGTGTCCACCGGAGAGGAAGGTCTCGCGAGCGTCGATCATCGATGCATCGTCGCCCGAATAACGCAGGCCGGAGCCTCCCGCGAGAGTCACATAGCCCTGCCGTGCGACGTCGTAACTGTGGCCGGATTCGGAAACCAGAGTGCGCCACTCGTCATCGCCGGCGCTCAAGCGCGAACCGTCTACTGGGTCGGCAAGGAGGTCAATGACATCTGCAAGCACGAACAGATTCCTTCCTGAAGATTCTTATGAGACTCCCACGCGGGTGGGGATCGAACAAGCGACCACCCCATCGTAAACCGTCCACTGTCCGAAATGTATATCGGGCAGGTGTCTAGCCGCGGGTGGGCTGGCGCGCCACCGAAACTAGTGCATCAACCACTGCACCAGCGTGCGCGCGCCGAAGCCAGTGCCCACCGGGGTGACTTCGTCGTAGGTGGATTCCGCGCGTCCCGGGCCGGCGATGTCCAGGTGGATCAGCGGCACGCCACGGGTGAATCGGCGCAGGAACATCGCGGCGGTGGTCGCACCCGGCCCCTTCGGTGTCTGGCGCACGTCGGCGATCTTGGAGGTCACGTTCTCCTCCAAGTACTCCTGCATCGGCATTGGCCACCAGCGCTCGCCCACGATGGCGCCGCGACGGGCGAGCTTCACACCCGCCCCCCAGTTATCGGAGAACACAGCACCCGTGCGCAGGCCTAGCGCGACCTTGGCCGCGCCCGTCAGAGTCGCAACAGTCACCACGGCGGCGGGCTTGTACTTCTTCGCCCCGTAGCTCACAGCATCGGCTAGGATCATACGACCCTCTGCATCGGTGTTCGTCACCTCGGAGGTTAGGCCACCGTAGTGTTCCACCACGTCTCCTGGGCGGTAGGACTTTCCATCGATCATGTTTTCCGCCGCCGGGATCAGCGCTACGACCTTACGGGGCACCTGCTGCTCGGCCAGAGCACGGAAGGCAGCAATGACACTAGCTCCGCCGGTCATGTCGGTACGCATGGTGTCCATGCCCGCAGCCGGCTTCACGCTGATACCGCCCGTATCGAAAGTCACGCCTTTGCCCACCAGCACGGCAGTACGACGGCGGCGGCGCTGGTCCACCTTCTGCGGATCCCACACCAGCTCGATTAGCATCGGCGGGCGAGAGGAACCTCCGCCGACTGCCAAAATGCCGCCAAATCCCTTGTCCTTCAGCCAGCCTGCGTCGCGCAGACGCACCTTCACACCATCCAGGTCTTCCACGGCCTTCTTGGCCTGAATTGCCAGCCACTCAGGGGACTTCACGTTGGCAGGCGCATTCGCCAGATCGCGGGATAGGCAGGTCGCTTTACCCAAGGCCTTGCCTTCGTTCACTGCGGCGACGTAGTCATTCGTGTCGAAACCGTCGAACTCATAGCCTTCCGGCAACACGATGTGGACGTCGCGCACGCGGGCGGGCTTGCGCTTATTAGTGGTGATGAAGCTGTGGTTCCCAACGATCAGACCAATGACCAAGGAGCGGACGTTGGCGGGGGTAAACTCCTCCGGCAGATGCACCTGCACAATGTGCTTCTTCGCGCGCACAGGGTGACCGTCGACAACCTTGCCGATGCGGCGCACCAGACGGGCACCGGCGCCCCGCCAGCCGTCCTCTAGAAACTCTCGGCCGTCGCTGAGATCCAGCGGGCGGCTCGGCTCCTTCGGCACCCATGCCACCCATTGGCCGGTAGCGTCCAACTCAACCTCGCCCGGCGCGTTCGTGCCAGTTGCAGCCTTCACCTGCGTTTCGATGATTTCGGAGCCCTCCGCGCGCGGGCCGATCGTCACACGGGTCACTTTCTGCGGAATGCTTGGAATCGGTGCCATTGCTTAACGCTCCTTATCACGGGGATCTGCGATGTCTGTTTCGGTATTGCCGGTTTCAGCAGTGTGGTCCTCTGCAGTGTGGGTCACGGCGCCGACCTGCCGCTCCAATTCCTGGATGCGTCCGGCGAGGCGATCGATGTAGAAGTCCACTTCAGCTTGGTTGTAACCGCGAATCTCCAGAGAGAACCCGATGTCCCGGATTCCTTCGGGGGTTAGCGGGCCGTTCTCCAGGCTCTCCCAGTGCTGTAGCTTTGCGTTTCCCGCAGTGACGGGTGGCAGCGCCTCACCGCGGCCAAACACAGTACCGAGTAGATACACCAGGAGCGCGCCGACCAGGAACGCTCCGACGAGAGACAACAACCAAAACATACCTATTAATCTACCGCCTCTTAGGACCGCTTCGGCGGCATGTGGGGCCTTACTCCGTTCCTGCCCCCTCTGTCGGCCCCTCTGCCGGCCCCTCCGTCAGCGCTCCGTCGACAGGCCCTCGTCACCAAAGCGCCCCAGCTCTGCCTCAATCCGCTCTTGCTCCAGCGCCAGCTCCTCCTGTCGGATCTGGAGCTTCCGCACGTGGTTATCGTGCGCATCCACGCAAATTCTTACTGCTTCGGCGGGATCGTCAGTCACGTGGAACAGATCCACATCCTCTGGGGAGATCATGCCCTCTTCGACCAGTCGATCGCGGATCCAGTCGACCAGCCCACCCCAGAACTCCTTGCCGATCAGGATGATCGGGAACTTGCGGATCTTTTCCGTCTGCACCATCACCAGAGCCTCGAACAGCTCGTCCAGGGTGCCGTAGCCACCGGGCAGGCAGATGAATGCCTGCGAGTACTTCAGGAACATCGTCTTGCGCACGAAAAAGTAGCGGAAATTCAGCCCCAGATCCACCCATTGGTTCATGCCCTGCTCCATGGGGAGCTCGATGCCCAGGCCGATGGACATGCCGCCGGATTCCTGCGCACCACGGTTCGGGGCTTCCATCAGCCCCGGCCCACCGCCGGTGATCGTCGCGTAGCCGGCCTCGTGGATCAGCCGACCCAGCTCCCGACCCTTTTCGTAGTACTCGTGGCCGGGCTTCACGCGCGCGGAGCCGAACACTGTGATGGCCTTCGGAATCTTTGCCAACGCACCAAACCCGTCGACAAATTCGGACTGGATGCGCATAACGCGCCACGGATCGGTGTGCAGCCAATCAATGCTGGCCTGCTCCCCCAGCAGTCGCTGATCCGTTGTGGACTTCTGCTTCTGGCTGTGCCTCTTGCCGCGCAGCAGCATCGGTCCGCGGAGTCGGAATTCTCGGTTGTTGTCGCTGGTAGTCATGCGTAGGTGTGCCTTAAATGTCTGGTCGATCTTTATATTTCTTTGTGGTTCTCACGCTACTGGTTGCAGGCTCGTGGCGCTCGTTATGGATATGACGCCATCACCCCTCCACCCAGCACACGCCTTTCCCCTATGGCACTCGTGGGGAGATAGGCGGAGAGGATCTAGCGGGAGAGGAACTGGATCAACTGGCGGCTGACCTCCTCAATCTGCGCCACCGGGCAGCGTTCGTCCTTCGTGTGGCACAAGCCCGGGTCGCCGGGGCCAAAGTTCACGGCGGGGATACCCAGCTCAGTGAAACGGGCCACGTCGGTCCAGCCATACTTCGGGCGGACTCGCCCCCCGGTGGCCTCCACCAATTTCGCCGCGAAGGGTTGGTTCAGCCCTGGGGCGGCTGCGGCTGCGGCGTCATCAAGAAAAACAGAATAACCGTCGGCGGGGCTTTCGGGAGTGCCCACCTGCAGCACCTCGTAAAGGTGCGCCAGCGCCTCGTCAACACTGCGGTTCGGGGCGTAGCGGAAGTTAATGAAAGCCCAGGCCTCATCGGGAATAGTGTTGGTGGCCACTCCGGATTCGGCCATGACCGCATTGAGGCCCTCCTTGTAGGTCAGGCCGTCGATCTCTACGTCTTGCGGCTCATAGTCCGCCACGCGCACCAGCACACGAGCCAGGTCGTGGAGTGCATTGTGGCCGAGCCAGCTGCGAGCCGAGTGCGCGCGTGCGCCATGGGCGGTGACCTTCACCCGAATGGTCCCCTGGCAACCGGCCTCGATCATCGCCCCGGAGGGTTCTCCTAGCAGCGCTAGATCGCCCTCCAGCAGGTCGGGATCGGAGTGCACCAGATGGTTCAGACCGTTGTACTTGGTGGCTACTTCCTCACCCTCATAGAGAACCAGCGTCAGGTCGCAAGCTAGCTCCGGAGAGTTCGCCAGAGTGGCGAAGGCGTGCGCATAGCAGGCGGCCCCGGACTTCATGTCTACGGAACCGAGGCCGAAGATAGTCTCCTCCCCTGTCTCCGGGTCTGGCCCCAGGCGCGAGGGCAAGTTATCCGCCGGTGGCACCGTATCGAGGTGGCCCGCCAGGACTACTCGATCCGGAAGACCGCGTTGGGTACGCGCGACCAGCGTGTTTCCCCGTCGTGTGACGTCCACGTTCTCGATGGCCCGAAGGGCGGGCTCGACGGCGTCGGCAATCTCCTGCTCGTGGTGCGACTCGCTATAAATGTCAACGAGCTGGCGGGTCAGGGGCACCGCCCCTGCGAGAAGGTCGATGGGGGATTCAGGGAAAGACTCTGTAGGCGCTGCAGTACTCATTGCTTGCGATCCTAGACGAGCACACCGCCTACCGTCGGAAAACAGGCGGGTGGTCCGCGGGATGAAAAAGTATACCCGCCGCAGGGGCTAAAAGTACCCATGCTGGCCTTTACCAGGAGCAGTTGTGTTCTAATTTCGGTATGAAGACTCGAGAATCCAATTCAGGTGCCACGGAAGGCACCTCTAACCAGCTGGGTCACAGCCTAGAAACCCGGCACCTAACAATGATGGGCTTGGGCTCAGCCATCGGCGCTGGTCTTTTCCTCGGTACCGGCGTGGGCATCCAAGCTGCAGGTCCGGCCGTGCTGCTTTCCTACGTCGTCGCCGGCATTGTGGTGATCGCTGTGATGCAGATGCTGGGAGAGCTCGCCGCCGCCCGCCCTGCATCCGGCACCTTCGCCACCTACGGCCAGATGGCTTTCGGCCGCTGGAACGGCTTCGCCTTGGGTTGGCTGTACTGGTTCATGCTGATCATGGTGATGGGCGCTGAGATCACCGGCGCCGGAGCGATCATGGGTGCATGGTTCGGCGTGGAAGGTTGGATCCCAGGCCTTGTATGCGTGGTGCTGTTCACTATCGTGAACTTGGCTGGTGTCCGCGGCTTTGGCGAGTTCGAATACTGGTTTGCCTTCATTAAGGTGGCCGTCATCATCGTTTTCTTGGTCATCGGCACGGGACTGCTGCTGGGGCTGTTCCCCAACTATGATTCCCCTGGCCTGAGCCATTTCTCCGACTTCGCCCCCAACGGCATTTCTGGCATGGCAGTAGGCCTGCTAGCCGTGGCCTTCGCCTTCGGCGGCATCGAGATCGTAACGATCGCCGCCGCGGAATCGAAGGATCCGGCGAACTCCATTGCCGCCGCGGTGCGCGCCGTCATTTGGCGCATTTCCGTGTTCTATTTGGGTAGCGTCTTCCTGATCTCCGCCTTGCTGCCCTTCGAAACCCTGGGTGAGGCCGAGTCCGCTGAGGAGTCTCCGTTCACCCGCATCCTGGCTCTCGCGCAGATTCCGGGCATCGTGGAGATCATGGAAGCCGTAATCGTCTTGGCGCTGCTGTCGGCCTTTAACGCACAGATCTATGCGACCAGCCGCCTGATGTACAGCTTCTCCCAAGAGCGCAACGTGCCGCGATGGTTCGGTAAGACAAATTCCCAGAAGGTGCCCTACCGCGCCGTGTGGTGTTCCCTGTTCTTCGCCTTCGTCTCCGTGGCGCTGCAAGTGTGGGGTCCAGAGAACCTGATCAACATCCTGTTCAACGCCGTCGGCGGCACCCTGCTGGTCATTTGGATGGTCATCGTGTTGGCTCAGATCAAGCTACGCCCCACCTTCGAACGTGACGGCAGCCTGACTGTGCGCATGGTGGGCTACCCCGTACTGTCGTGGCTAACCTTCCTGGCGCTTATCGCCCTGACTGTCCTAATGCTCTTCGACAACAGCGCCCGTTTGCAGGTTCTCACCGTCACCATAGCTTTTGTCGTCTTGAGCCTGATCGGCCTAGTGCTACAGAAGACGCAGGGGCCGCAGCAATCCAACGAAAATGCTGATGCTGCTAGTACTGCTGGCGTTGCCGGAACCACTGCGACAAACAGCGACCCCAACGCATAGACACCAACACAAATGTAGGATCGACAACCATGACTTCTGCTTATGGAAATGGATTTGCCACCCTGACCGATTCTGGCGATGTGCTGGACACCTGGTTCTTCGAGTTCGACCTGGGTTCAGCTGATACTGGCACCGCCGAAGCGGGTACACAGGTGCTCGATCTTACTGACGCCAGCGCCTCCGCTCCTGATTCCTTCCGCCCCTTTGCCAAGCTGGCAGGCGCGGACGATGTCCGCGGCACCCGCCGCGTGGCGGTGACCACTAAGATTGCCGATCTGGACACCCCTCCCGCCGATGCGTATGACGCCTACCTGCGTCTGCACCTGATCTCCGGCCGGAAGATCAAGCCCCACGGCTGCAACCTAGATGGCCTATTCGGCCTTCTCAGCAACGTTGTGTGGACCAACCACGGACCGTGTGCCGTCCCCGGTTTCGAGTCTGTCCGCGCCCGCCTGCAGGCCGAGCGCGGCCCGGTGACGGTCTACAGCGTGGATAAATTCCCGCGCATGGTGGATTACGTGGTTCCCACTGGCGTGCGTATCGGCGATGCGGACCGCGTGCGCCTGGGCGCCCACCTGGCTGAGGGCACAACTGTTATGCACGAGGGCTTCATCAACTTCAACGCGGGCACGCTGGGCTCCTCCATGGTCGAGGGTCGCATCTCTGGTGGCGTGGTCGTGGGCGACGGCTCCGACATCGGTGGCGGCGCTTCCGTCATGGGCACTCTGTCCGGCGGTGGCAAGGAGGTCATCTCCATCGGCGAGCGTTGCCTATTGGGCGCGAACTCCGGCGTGGGCATTTCCCTGGGCGACGACGTCACGGTGGAGGCCGGCCTGTATATCACTTTCGGCACCAAGGTGACCCTGACCGACGAGGTGGCCAAGCAGTTGGGCAAGCAGGAAGGCGAATCCGTCAAGGCCTCCGAACTCTCGGGCGCCAGCGGCATTCTGTTCCGTCGCAACTCCATCTCCGGCGCGGTCGAGGCCGTCGCAAACGCCTCCGCCGTCGAACTCAACGAGGCCCTGCACGCCAACTAGGCCAGTTCCCCCACTGGGCCCACGGGTCTTCCAGGCAGCGCTCAATTTCGATGCGCTGCCTGTTTTTTAATGACGCCACCAGTGCCAACTCAATAGCGACGGCACGCAAGCGCAACGCGCCCGCACCGGGACGGTATTCCGGGTACGTGTCATCGCCGTAGATGGGAGCGCCCAGGTGATTCATCAGTACCCGCAGCTGGTGCGTGTACCCCGTTAGAGGTTGTAGTTCGTACACGGCGGTGGGAGTGCCCGCGCGTGTAGCTTCCACAGGTCTGGCCTCCGCACCGGCACTGCTGGCCAGCTTCCGAATGCGCGTGACGGTCAGCCGTGACCGTTCCCCGTCCACCACCTTCACCTGCGGATCGTCCTTGATCTTCAGCATCGGCAGCTGCACATCCTGCCACTGTGACCCGATCTCCGGGATGTCCGCGGCCAGTGCTTGATAAGTCTTAGAGACTTCGCGGCGCTGGAATTGGGTCTGCAGGAACCCACGGGTAACCGGGTTACGCGCGAGCACCAGCAGGCCGCGAGTGTCCCGGTCCAGCCGATGGGCTGCCACCAATTCGGGCTCCTGCAAACGTACTCGCATCAGAGACTGCGCGGTAGCGCGCAGCAGCCTACCGTTGGGCGTAGACGGCAAGCCATGTGGCTTATCCACCACCACGGCATCCGAGCCGGAGTACAACACAGGAATGTCCGCCGCCAACAGCTCTTCGGGTTCTTCTGGGAAGTCGGGATAGACCCATGTGGGCGTCCGACCCGCAAGAACTAGCCCCGGAGCCAGCAACGTGCCGGATTCGTAGGGTGAGTCGCCCGCAGCAGCGGCCAGATAGGTGCGGCCATCGTCGGGAACGCGGCCGCTCAGCATGGCTTTAACGGCGGATACGCCGTGGCGCGGCGGCGGGCGCCAGCGTTGCAAGGCGGGGATGAGGCTCAGAGCTCCCGCTACCGGGCGGCTGCGGGATCTTCGCCGGTCAAGCGGCGGGCGGCAGCCTCAATTCGCTCGTCGGTGGCGGTGAGGCCTACGCGGACAAAGTTCTTGCCCTTCGGGCCGTAGAAGTCACCCGGAGCAACGAGGATGCCCTTATCGGCCAGCTCGGCGACAGTTTCGCGACCGTCGCGGCCCTGCGTGGCCCACAGGTATAGGCCACCGTCGGAGTAATCGATGTCGAAGCCAGCCTGCAGCAGGGCAGCCTTCAGCAGGTCGCGGCGGTGGCGGTACAACTGCTTCTGCAGAATCTCGTGGCCATCCTCCACCAACGCGGCCACCATGGCGGACTGGATCGGCCCGGGGTTCATCAGACCCGCATGGCGGCGGATGCCTAGCAGCTCCTGGATCAGCTCGTCGTCGCCGGCCAGCCAGCCCGCGCGATAAGAGGCCAGGTTGGAGGTTTTCGACAGCGAGTGCACCGCAATTAGGTTGGTGAAGTCTCCCCCACACACCTCCGGATCCAAGATCGACACAGGGCGCTCCTCGACCCACCCCAGGCCCAGGTAGCACTCGTCGGAGACGATGATGGTGCCGCGTTCCCGGGCGAACTCCACGAATTTGCGCAGATGATCCACGCCCAGCACCTGGCCGTGCGGGTTCGCCGGGGAGTTCAGGTAGATCAGCGCCGGGGTCTGCGGCCCCAGCTTCAGCAGCGAATCGCTGCGCAGCACGTCGGCTCCGGCCAGGCGGGCGGAGACCTCGTAGGTCGGATAAGCCAGCTCCGGGATCACCACCGTGTGCCCCGCCCCGATCCCCAGCAGGGTGGGCATCCACGCGATGGCCTCCTTGGTGCCGATCACCGGTAGCACCTGGGTATCGGCATCCAGCCCCCGCACCTGGAAGCGGCGCTCCATCGCCCCCACGATGGCCTCACGCAGCTCCGGGGTGCCCTTCGTCTGCGGGTAGCCTGGCTCCGCGGCGGACTCCGTCAGCGCCAGCTGAATGGCCGGGGAGACCGGATCTACAGGAGTGCCGACCGACAAATCCACAATCCCATCTGGGTGACTCGTTGCCTTGGCCTTAGCCTCGGCAAGCGAATCCCACGGGAAGTCGGGCAGTCGGTCGGCTACTTTGGTGCGCTTGAAGGTCATGCTTGTACTTTATACCGCCTGCTTAGTGCGGCCGGCGCTAGCCGGTACAAGTGTGGGCGTCAATAAAGAAAAAGCAGTTAATTCTGCGGCGGCAGGTTAGCGATCAGCTCCGCGTCGAAGTCCTGCGGCCCCAGCTTGGCGGCGCCGCCCGGGGAACCCAGATCGTCGAAGAACGCGGCGTTCGCGTCGTTGTACTCTTCCCACTCGTCCGGCACGTCATCCTCGTAGAAGATGGCCTCAACCGGGCAGACCGGCTCGCAGGCGCCACAGTCCACGCACTCATCCGGGTGGATGTACAGCATGCGCTTACCCTCGTAGATGCAGTCAACGGGGCACTCTTCTACGCAAGCGCGGTCCAATACGTCTACACAGGGCTGCGCAATCGTGTAGGTCATCGTCTAAATACCTACCCTTTCTGGAAAGTTCGTCATACTCCACAGAGCTCTCTTCAAGCTTCTATTCTGTCACTTCAGCGGTTCCAGTGAAAACTGAGGGCGAAGCGGCCACGCGGCCGCTGCCATACCGACCACAAACAGCAGCATAGACCACACGGTCTGCGGCATTAACGTCGCCTCACCGAAAGGCAGCTCCGGCCACATCACGGCCAGCAGATAGCCGGCCAGCCACACGAGCGCGGGAATGCCCGCGATGAGCTTGTTATCGGTCCACAGAAGCGCGGTTTTCGTCACCGCGCGGTTGAAGAAGAACGCAAACAAGATGGTCCACGGCAGCGGTACAAGTGTGTCCCCCACCGTAATGCGCGAGCCGATGTATAAAACGCTGATGAACAGCCCGAACAGCGCGCCGATGGAGAGCCAGACGATGCCGGAAATGCGCTCAGCGCGCGTTGTGTCCTGGCGTGCCTGACTCTTGGTGGGGTGGCCCCAGTTGGGCTCGTCCTTCTTCGCGTTCACGTCGATCCATCCTAGTGCCCTACCCCGCCGGACCTCCAAGGCCACGCGGTGTAGAGCTTAAGTGCCCAGCCGTCTCAGGCCAGCTTTTCCCCCAGCGCGCGGGCGAAGAAATCCTCGGGCACGCCGGGGGCCGTCCAGCCCAGGCGATAGCTTTCGCTGTCCAGCAGCGGCTGCGTAATAAGGTTCGACAGGCAGAACAGGGTGGTTGCTGTGGGGGCCGGCGGGTTAGAGTCCCGCACCTGGTCATTGACGTCCGAGGCCGTGCCATCGGCCACCCAAATCTGGGTGGCGTGGGCACGCATGGCGGCCTGCTTGGCTGCCACGTCCTCTGCGGTTCCGTGAATCACCAGATCGACCTCCGCAGAGGGCACGGTAGCGATCTCCCCTGCGGCAGGCAAGGTCCAGCCTTCGGGCACGGCCGCCGGGTCCTCCTCGAGGCCCTGCATCCCCTCGGCGAACTTCGCTTCCTCCGTCACGCACCACAGCACCTGGCTGGGGACGAATACATCTGCGCCCGCTCTGTCAGCAGCCGCAGCCACACTACTCAGCCGCCGCACGGCCTCGTGCACGATGCGGTGCGCCTGCTTGTGGTCCGGGTGCCCGTAGCCACCGTCAGCGGCATACGTCAGGATCACCTCCGGCCGAATGCGCTGAATCTGCTGGATCAGCTGCTCTACCTGCGTATCCAGCAGGCCCTGCCCTGCCTCTGTCTCGCGCGCAAAAGCCCGCGGATGGCGGATGGACTCACTGCCCTCCATGCCCGAATCCCGCCAGGCACCGCAGCCGCCCAGAAGGTTCGGCCCGTGCTGAACCCCCAGCGCATTGAGCGCCCGCTGCAGTTCCGCAATGCGGTAACCACCGAGCATTCCCGTGCCGTGCTCGTACTGCTGGGCGTCCACAAGAGCTTGGTACTTCTCCCCGATTACCTCGCCTTCCTCGCCGAGGGTGCAGGTGACCACGGCAACGTCGTGCCCCAGCCGCCGCGCCTTTGCCAGCGCCAGCCCCGTCCACAAGGTTTCGTCGTCCGGGTGCGCATGCACCGCCATCACGGTGATTTTCTGTGTTTCGGCGCGGGTGCTGGTCACGGGTTAATCCTCCTGGAGGGCGTTTTCTGCGGCGTTGCGTTTGTTTTCCTCGATGGGGCTCAGGGTCCACCGTGGCGCCGAGATCAGCACCGAGCTGCTGTTATCCAGCGGCCAGTCTTCCAGCCCCGGGGTCGGCCCGTTGAGCCTGTCCGATGTCACCACGGTGAAACGATCGGACAGTATCGGCAACACCGTGGAGATCTCCGCGATCCGCTCGTCCAGCTTCTCTCGCTCGTCGTTGAGGTCGGCGCGGCCTTCGCTGAGCTTGTTGAGGCGTTCTTCCAGGTCGCGGTCGCAGGTACCGCTGAGGTTGCCGCCCTTTGGGGTTTTGGGGTGTGACGCCCCTTCGTCCCCGCTGTCGCTACCCTCAGCCGGGTCCTTCGAGTCTGCGTCGCCAGACGGCTCCGCGGAGTCTTCCTCTTCGGGAGCGGTAGTGCAACCGTACTGTTCCACATAGTCGAAGGTGGCCTGCGGGCTGCGTTGCCACGTCACCACGCCGTCGACTTCTCCCTGCTCCACAGCCGAACCGAGAATCTCCCCCGCCTTGCCAGTGCGAACGGTGGCGGGAATTCCGGCGTGCAGCAGCTGGTCCACGACGGAGCGGGCAGCATCCACCGCCACCTGATCATCAGTGACCGCGCCGATGACGATGCCGTCTGGGCATTGGTCGGACTGCAGGTCACGAGGCATCTCCGCGGCGGTCTTCGGGATGACATTCCAGCGCGGGGCCTCCACCTCGGGATCCTGGGAGACGATCCGCGCTATTCGCTCCGCGTTGATCGCTCCCAGAACCCGGCGGCGGGTTTCCTGGTCAGAGAAGATTGGGCTGGCCTGGTTGAGCTGCAGGTTCAACTGCACTCCCCGAGCGGTGTTGCGCATCTGCGTGTAGGGCAGCTGGTTAAGAGCCAGGTCGGTGGTGGCCGAACGGTGCGTCATGTACATCTGGATCTGCTCGGTGCGCATCATCTGCGCACCTGTGGATTCGTTAGGCACGGCGGTGAAGCGGATGATGTCGGTCTTGGCCGCCTTCGAACCCCAGTAACGGTCGTTGCGCTGCAGTTCCAGCAGGCCGCGCCCCTCGTCCACAGACTTCACGGAGAACTGCCCCGCAGACGCGACGGATCCCCCGTCCATCATCGTGTCGAAGCTACGCCCCTCCGCCCGATAAATATGGCTGGGCAAAAGGTGTGCGAACAGTCGCTTCCAGTTGTTCAGCGGCTTATCGAAGGTAACTTTGAAGCTCTTTTCCTTCTTCTCCGGCTCGATGGAGGTGATGTGGCGGTACAGCCCCTTCGCCTCTGCGAGGGGCTCGTCCACAATCGCTTTATGCAGGTATTGGAAGTCGGAGATAGTGATGGGCGTGCCATCGGACCACTGCGCCTCCGGCTGCAGGGTATAGACCACTTCCGTCGGATTCTCCCGGTCGTTTGGCTTGACCTCGCTGATCAGATCATCGTTGAGGTTCTCCCCCATCGAGCCATCTGTGTAGACACTCGGCAGGGTCAGATCGGCTACTGCCGCCACGACTGGGTTGCGATTGCCCACCAGGTGCGGATTGAGGTTGCCGGTGAAGCGATCCACGCCCACCGTGATCTCCCGCAGGCTCTCGTCAACCGGCTGTGGCTGCTGGGTTTGGGTGGAGGCGGAAGGGTCCTCCACCGTCGGAGCCTCGCCCGGATTCGCCTGGCAGGCGGCCAGCGTTAAGGCGAGTGTCGCCGATGTCAGGGCGGTCGCAGCGGTGGGCATCACACTCCAAAAACCGCGACGGCGCGCGCCGGAGGAACGGCGCGTCGGCGAGCTAGACAGTGGAAAGAGCGGGAACAAGGGCAACTTTAGGAGTTTTTATTGCGCTGCTTCTCGCGGGAACGGGCGCGGGCGCGATCGGTGGCGTTCAGGGTTACCTTGCGCACTCGGATGACCTCTGGGGTCACCTCAACGCACTCGTCGAAGCCACAGAACTCCATGGCCTCTTCCAAGGTGAGGGTGCGAGCCTTGGCCAAGGTCACCGTCGCGTCCGCGGTTGCGGAACGCATGTTGGTCAGCTTCTTTTCCTTGGTGATGTTGATGTCCATGTCCTCGTCGCGGTTGTTCGCGCCGACGACCATGCCTTCGTAGGCCTCTGCGCCCGGCTCGACGAAGAAGGTTCCGCGGTCCGCCAGCTGGATCAGCGCGTAGGCGGTGATCTGGCCGGAGCGGTCGGCAACCAGGGAGCCGGAGGCGCGACCCTTGATCTCGCCCGCCCACGGCTCGTAGCCAGCGGAGTAGCTGTTGGCGATGCCGGTGCCGCGAGTTTCAGTCATAAAGACGGTGCGGAAGCCGATCAGGCCGCGGGCCGGGACGATGAACTTCATGCGGATCCAGCCGGTGCCGGTGTTGTCCATGGACTCCATGCGACCCTTGCGGGCGGCCAGCAGCTGGGTGACGGCGCCGAGGTGCTCCTCCGGGACGTCGATGATCAGGTTTTCGTAGGGCTCGTGAACCGTGCCGTCGATGGTGCGGGTAACCACCTGTGGCTTACCGACGGTCAGCTCGAAGCCTTCACGGCGCATGGTCTCCACCAGCACGGACAGAGCCATCTCGCCACGGCCCTGCACCTCCCAGGCATCCGGGCGTTCGGTGGGCAGCACGCGCAGGGAGACGTTACCGATCAGCTCCTGGTCCAGGCGGGCCTTGACCATACGGGCAGTCAGCTTGTCGCCGCCGCCGCGGCCTGCCATCGGAGATGTGTTCACGCCGATGGTCATGGAGATTGCGGGCTCGTCGACGGTGATGCGCGGGAGGGCGACCGGGTTTTCAGGATCGGCCAGAGTATCGCCAATCATGATGTCCTCGATGCCGGAGATAGCGGCGATGTCGCCTGCAATCATCTCCTCGGCCGGCACGCGGGTCACACCCTCGGTGCGCAGTAGCTCGGCCACCTTGGCGGTCTTGACGTGCTCCTTGCCGTCCTCGTCGTAGTGGATCCAGGCGACCTGCTGGCCCTTACGCAGCCGGCCAGCGTGGATGCGCACCAGGCCAATGCGGCCCAGGAAGGAGGAGGAGTCCAGGTTGGTGACGTGCGCCTGCAGCGGGCCATCCACATCTGCGGAAGGCTCCGGCAGAACGTCGTAGAGCACGTCGAACAGCGGCTGCAAGTCCTCGGAGTCCGGAACGTTACCGTTACCCGGGTTCTCGGTGGAGGCCTTGCCCTCGCGGCCGGAGGTGTACAGCACAGGAAGATCCAGCAGCTGCTCGGCGGCCTCTGCAGCCTCGTCGTCCTCCAGGGTGGAGGCCAGCTCCAGCAGCAGATCCTGGGACTCTTCGACGACCTCGTCAATGCGTGCGTCCGGGCGGTCGGTCTTGTTCACGCAGATGATCACCGGCATCTTGGCGGCCAGGGCCTTGCCCAGCACGAAACGGGTCTGCGGCAGTGGACCCTCAGAGGCGTCAACAAGAAGAACCACACCGTCCACCATGGACAGGGCGCGCTCGACCTCACCGCCGAAGTCGGCGTGGCCGGGCGTATCGATCACGTTAATGATCAGGTCGCTACCCTCTTTACCCAGACCCTTGCGGTGGATGGCGGTGTTCTTCGCCAGGATCGTGATGCCCTTTTCCCGTTCCAGGTCGCCGGAGTCCATCACGCGCTCTTCAACTTCGCCGTGCGAAGAGAAGGCGCCGGACTGGTGCAGCATGGCGTCGACGAGAGTGGTCTTGCCGTGATCGACGTGCGCGACGATGGCGACATTGCGGAATTCAGTCAAAGACACAGATCCGAACTTTCCTTTACTTGGGTGGTTAGAGTCTTGAGTTCAAGCTAGTTGTGCAGCGTAGGCACTTCAGGGGAACCTTTCACAGCCTACTCCTTTAGTCCTCCACAATAACGCATAGGGCGCGAAGAAGTTTTTCCCAAAACCTTGAGAAAAGCTTGCAGACAGGTGTTATTGTTTACAAAAGGTTCCTACCGAACGTTACCTGCGTGACAAATGTGACAGATGTGACTAATGTGGTTTCCATCTTCTGTTTAAACGCATTTAAGACGACTAGATAAAAACCCCGAAAGGTTCACCGTGGCTTTCTCTCGACGCTTGACCCGTGCCGCCGCTGCACTGACCACTGCCTGCGCACTGGCAGTCCCGACCGTGGTGGCTCCTACTACCGCCGGCGCCCAGGTACAGGGCTCCATTGATCACCTGGGCCGCCCCGCGCCACACGTCCTGGATCAGATCGAGGCTTTCGCCAACAACCCGCAGCTGCCGCCGAACGTGAAGGCTTCCCTGAAGAAGCTGGTCGGCTTCTTCCGTGGCGATGGCAAGCCGGGCGTTGACGTTCCGGAGAACGCCCCGGCGTTCACCCAGTTCGGCTGGCCGACCGTTTCCGGCAAGTGCATCGGTGGCAAGAACAAGGCCGTCGGCACCGCGATGGGCGTGCCCGGCCCGGCGAAGCTCCCGCTGCCAGGCGTCGGCGCCGGCGAGGTCAACTTCGTCTTCACCGCAATGGGCACCGGCACGGTTGCTAAGAAGCAGACCACCGCGATGAACGTCCACTGGATCAACATCAACACCGGCAAGATGGGCCGCACCCCGCTGGGCTTCACCGGCATCAACCCGAAGGGCCCGGCCACCGTCAACGGTGTTGCCAAGACCGGCAAGGGCACCGTCATCGCCCTGCTCGAGGGTGGCGTGACCACTCACGAGAAGGAGTCCGGCTACTCCAACTGCAACTTCCTGCCGACCGCGGCACTGCTACAGGTCTAGTAGCTTTCGCCTAGACTCCCGGGGCGCAAACCCCCTCGGCCGCGCATATCTGCGCGGCCTTTTGCATATCCGCATCCATTACCCACACCTCACCGCGCTTAGCCCCCCTTTCCAAACCCCGCCCGCACTACTAGCCACAACCACACAAAACAATGGCCGATCTGCACAAAGTAAAGCAAGAGACCTTCGACCTCTCCCGCGCGATCAACATCGACCCGAAGGGCTTCGAACGCGCCGTCGACGCCTACGAACTGTCCCCCAACCAGCCCGCGGCTGTGCAGCCTGGCACTGCCAACCCCAACCCGGTGCTCTACATGCGCCGCCCCACTCCTGGCCACCCACGCTTCCATTATCTCGAATCCTGGCTAGTCCCCCACCTGGACATTCGCCTCAATAAATTCCACTTCTTCGAGGGCATCGAGCCCACGCAGGACCTCTATATAGACATCGCCTTTATCGAGATTGATGACGCCACCACCCCAGCAACCTGGCGCACCCGCGACATTTACGTGGATGTGGTGACGCACCTCCGCAAGACCCCTTCTCCGGAACGAACTCAGTCGAGCTCTAGCTGTGATGTCCAGGGACGTTGTTCTGGCCCCCGCCCGTAATGACACCGTGCCGATTCAAGAAGTATCTGTCCAGACCGCTTGCCATTGAATGGGGTGTGATGATTCTTGTTGACGGGGAAACCCGTAACCGACAAGGATTGAGAGTATGCCAAAGGCTTATCCACCACAGTTCAAGCAGCAATGCGTTGATGCAGTGCTAGTGCTAGGAAAGACTCGGGAAGAAGTGGCCCGGGAATACGAGGTCTCAGCATCAGCGTTAGGCCGCTGGGTAGCTGCTGCACAAGGCACGCAAGGTACCGGCTCCGGCTCGCACCTACGCAAAGCCGATCCCAACTCGCAGGATTCGGCCGAGTTATCTAAACGAGTTCGTGAACTGGAACTGGAGAACGAGTTTTTAAAAAAAGCGGCCGCCTTCTTCGCCAAGGGCATGTAGACGAGCATTCCTTTGCCCTGATCCGTCATTTTGAAGAAGAAGGCACATTTACGGTGACTATGATGGCCCGACTTCTACGCGTGAGCCGTGCCGGCTACTACGGGTGGAAAAAGCGCCGAAACCAGAATTATCCTTTATCTACTCCACGAGGATTTCGTGACCAGATTGCCGACGACGTCAGAGAAATCTTCGCCAAGCATAATGGTTTCGCCGGCGTACGTACCATCGCCACAGAACTAGGCACGCGTGGTATTACAGCCACGTTGTATGCCGTGCGTAAAACCATGCGGACGCTAGGGCTAGTAACTAAGTATCGCCGAGCGTTTAAACGCACGACCATTGCCGATGCCAACGCCCGAGACCGCAGCGATCTTGTACGACGCAATTTCACTCCACCAGTTCCAACAACTTACTTGTGCGGTGATATTACCTACCTTCGTACCGGGCAGGGTTGGATGTATTTAGCGACAGTGATTGATTTATCAACCAGGATGGTCACAGGCTGGCAGGTAGCCGATCGTATGACCAGCCAGCTGGTCATTGACGCACTGGACATGGCTCATCGCAGTGGCTATGTCGCAGGTAATGCCATATTTCATTCCGATCGCGGCGCCCAGTACACCAGTGCGGCATTAAGTCAGTGGGCCGAGAACCATGATGTTCGCTTATCAGTCGGCGAGGTCGGCGTGTGCTGGGATAACGCTGTGGCGGAATCGTTCTTTTCCACCCTGAAACTGCATTTACTCTACGAGCGGAAACAGTTCGTTTCCAAACTCGAAGCGCGAACCAGTGTAGGCGAATGGATCGAGGCCTACTACAACCGCCGACGCATCCACACCAGCACCGAAGAAATCCCTAAGAAAGCAATGGACGACTTCCTGACCACACCTGTGACTACCGCCGCGCAAGCGGCCTAACCAACAAACTAAAGAGTTTCACCGTCAACAAAACTTGACACAGCCCAGAAGGCATGTTAGAGTTTGGGGCATGTCGAGTCCCGAATCAGACAGGTCAGGGGTTGTCGGTCACACCGCCAGCCCCTTGAACCACTAGTTACGACGCCCACGATCTGTGTGGGCGTATGTCTGGCGTACCCGGGGCGCTGGCCGTGGTGACAAGAAGAACCATTTCTTGATCTCACACCTCGGAGTACTCGATGCCTTTTGCCCTCTACATGCTTGCCCTGGCGGTCTTCGTCATGGGCACTTCAGAATTCATGCTCGCGGGATTGCTCCCCGCGATCGCGACCGAACTTGACGTCTCGGTCGGCACTGCGGGCCTGCTGACCTCCGCATTCGCAGTCGGTATGGTCGTCGGCGCGCCAGTGATGGCGGCATTCGCTCGCCGTTGGCCACCGCGGCTCACATTGATCGTTTGCCTTCTCGTGTTCGCGGGAAGCCACGTCATCGGAGCGATGACACCAGTGTTCTCTCTCCTGCTCATCACCCGGGTGCTCAGCGCTCTCGCAAACACAGGATTCCTCGCCGTAGCACTGAGCACGGCCACTACCCTCGTGCCAGCGAACCAGAAGGGGCGTGCACTGTCGATCCTGCTCTCCGGCACGACGATCGCAACCGTCGTGGGCGTCCCCGCCGGGGCACTGCTCGGCACAGCGCTGGGCTGGCGAACGACGTTCTGGGCGATCGCCATCCTCTGTATTCCCGCGGCCGTTGGAGTCATTCGTGGCGTCACGAACAATGTTGGTCGGAGCGAGACTAGCGCGACCTCACCAAGGCTCCGTGTCGAGCTCAGCCAGTTGGCGACGCCGCGGCTCATCCTGGCCATGGCACTCGGAGCGCTGATCAACGGAGGGACCTTTGCGGCATTCACCTTCCTGGCACCCATCGTGACCGAGACCGCGGGCTTGGCCGAAGCGTGGGTGTCCGTCGCGCTGGTGATGTTCGGCATCGGATCGTTCCTTGGCGTCACGATCGCAGGACGACTATCAGATCAACGACCTGGCCTCGTGCTCGCAGTCGGCGGACCGCTATTGCTGACAGGCTGGATCGTGTTGGCAGTGGTCGCATCTCATCCCGTTGCGCTTATCGTCCTCGTCCTCGTTCAGGGATTCCTGTCGTTCGGCGTCGGCAGTACTCTGATCACGCGTGTGCTGTATGCAGCATCGGGTGCGCCAACGATGGGCGGTTCGTACGCAACCGCAGCATTGAATATCGGAGCTGCAGCGGGGCCCGTGCTTGGTGCGCTCGGGCTCGCGACCGGGCTGGGGCTGCTCGCGCCGGTTTGGGTCGCTTCGGTGCTGACAGCGATCGCTCTCGTCATCATGCTTCTCACCAGACGCGCGCTTACGAAGACCGCGGCGGAGGCCAATTGATGACCCATCCGAACGCTCTTCTCACTCCTCGTGCCCGTCTCCGGTTAGCTCGGCTGATTGTCGAAGACGGCTATCCGGCCACGATCGCCGCAAAGATGTTCATGGTCTCCCCGATCACTGCCCGGAAATGGGCAGGCCGCTACCGGGAAGAGGGTGAGTTTGGGATGCAGGATCGCTCCAGCAAGCCGCACCGGATCCCAGGCAGGACGCCCGAGCATGTCAAGAAGAAGATCATCAACCTGCGCTGGCGGCTTCGACTGGGGCCAGCCCAGATCGCTGCGCGACTTGGTCTCTCGACGTCGACTGTTCACGCGGTCCTCGTCCGTTGCCGCGTGAACCGCCTCTCGCATATCGATCGTGTCACTGGCGAGCCATTGCGGCGATATGAGCATCCTCATCCGGGATCGTTGATTCATGTCGATGTCACGAAGTTCGGCAACATCCCCGACGGCGGTGGACATCGTTACGTAGGTCGGCAGCAAGGCGCACGGAACAAGCTCGCGACTCCGGGATTACCACGAGGAAAAGATCACAAGCCGCGCACCGGGACGGCGTTCGTTCACACAGTCATCGACGACCACTCCCGCGTCGCATACGCAGAAATCTGGTCGGATGAGCAGGCGAGCACAGCGGTGGGAGTTCTCGAACGCGCCGTGGCCTGGTTCGCCGAACGAGGCGTGACCGTCGAGCGAGTCCTATCCGACAACGGGTCGGCATACAGATCCCACGCATGGAGGGACTTCTGCGCTCGGCTCGGCATCCGACACAAGCGGACACGCCCCTACCGGCCGCAGACGAACGGGAAGATCGAGCGATTCCACCGCACGCTCGGGGACGGCTGGGCCTATGCCAGGTTTTACGGTTCAGAGGCCGAACGACGCCTGGCGCTGCCCGGCTGGCTCCACTTCTACAACCACCACCGACACCACTCTGCGATTGGCGGCGTACCCTTCGACCGACTCAACAACGTCCCTGGACATCACATCTAGCTACGTCCCGGGCACATCCTCAAAGGCGCAAGTCCAGGTGCTGGACCTGGACGAGTTGGGCGAAGCACTCCTGGCGGGTTACATCACCGCCGACGAAGCCCGCCGAGCGCTGGATTCCACGCAGCGGCTGCTGGATGGGCTGCACGAACACGGCAGCGTGGCCGATTGGCTGGCCGCCCAGGGCGTCCAACTTCGTCGCACTGCCTAAGCCAGCCACGAGTTAAAACAGACTAGTACCTCGGGCGCTTCTCGCAACCTACGCCATCGCCGTCACGGTCAAAGCGGCTAGAGAAACCTGCATCCCTCTGGTAGATCGGACGCCCCAAACGATTCCAAACGTCTTTACAGTTCTGGTAGTAGACGTTCTGCGCACGCGCTGGAGCCGGGCGCTTAGCCGGAGCCGGGCGCTTAGCTGGAGCCGGCTTGGCAGCAACGGGCTTCTTAGTTGGTGCCGGCTTAGGCGCCTTCTTCACTGGCACCTTCTTTGCCGGCGCAGGTTTTGCCGGAGCCTTCTTCGCCGGAGCGGGAGGCGCAGGCGGATTAGGGATCAAGCCGGGCAGAGGATTGGGGATCAGTCGGGACTGAACCGCCCAGTTCACACCCGCAGCAATCAAAGCACCCACCGCAAGGCTTCCGACAATCGCACCAATAACCGTCTTCAAGTCAGTGGATCCAACTGGCTTGGAGCTTAGCTCTGCACCCTGCGGGTCATCGGAGGGGTTCTGACCATCTTCAGAACCATTCTCCTTGCCCTTACCTTCACCCTCGTCCGTGCCAGGATCCTTCACCTCGGGATTGGGTGCCCCTTGAGAGGAGGAATCTACTGGAATACCCGCTGCATTATCCTGTGCAGCAGCTGGGGAAATACCGCCCATGACCAGGCTGACCGAAAGCGCAGCCACGATTACTTTTTTCATCATGACGTAAGAATAGACCGCTTTCTAACTCCGCTCTAAGCAAGAGCTTAAGAAGGGGTAGTTTTTTTACTACCCCTACCGCTACGCCAGGATCTGGCGGCCCATCACCATACGGCAGATCTGGTTGGTGCCCTCGTAGATCTGGGTGATCTTCGCATCGCGCATCATGCGCTCCAGCGGGAAGTCGCGGGTGAAGCCGTAGCCGCCGAGCAGCTGGACGGCGTCCACCGTGACCTCCATGGCCACGTCGGAAGCAAATGCCTTGGAGCCTGCCGCCATGAGGCCCAGCTTGGCACCATCCTCAGCCACGCCGCGCTCCGCGTTGGAAGCCGCGGTGTAGATCATCAGGCGGGCGGCGTCGATCTTCATCTTCATGTCAGCCAGCATGAACTGGGTGTTCTGGAAGTCGGCGATCGCCTTGCCGAACTGCTTACGCTCCTTCACATACGCAACGGCCTGGTCGAACGCACCCTGGGCGATACCCAGAGCCTGCGCGCCGATGGTCGGGCGGGTGTGATCCAGGGTCTGCAGAGCGGTCTTGAAGCCAGTGCCTTCCTCGCCGATCATGCGGGAAGCCGGAACGCGGCAGTCCTCGAACAAAAGCTCGGCCGTGGGGGAACCCTTGATGCCCAGTTTGTGCTCGTAACCGGAAACGCTGAAGCCTGGGTCGTCCTTGTTCACCATGAACGCAGAGATGCCGCGTGCGCCAGCCTCCGGATCGGTCACGGCCATCACGGTGTACCAGGTGGACTTACCACCGTTGGTGATGAAGCACTTGGAGCCGTTAATAACCCACTCGTCGCCGTCGCGGACAGCGCGGGTCTTCATCGCGCCGGCGTCAGAACCAGCCTCGCGCTCCGTGAGCGCGTAAGAGGCCATCGCACCGTTAGCAATATCTGGCAGCACTTCCTTCTTCAGCTCCTCGGAGCCCTGCAGGATCAGGCCCATGGTGCCCAGCTTGTTCACAGCCGGGATGAGGGAGGAAGAACCACAAACGCGGGCAACTTCTTCGATGACGATAACTGCTGCGAGGGAGTCGCCACCCTGGCCGCCGTACTCCTCCGGAACGTGGATAGCGTTGAAGCCCGCGGCGTTCAGAGCCTCTAGGGCCTCCTGCGGGAAGCGCTCTTCTTCGTCAACGTCCTTGGCGTGCGGAGCGATCTGCTGCTCAGCCAGGTCGCGGATAGCCTCGCGCAGTGCGAGGTACTCGTCGGGCAGACGGAATGGTTCGAAATCAGGGTTGAAGCCCATGGTTAATTCTTCGCCTCTCTAGCAGTGAAGTTGAGAACGTTCTTTCCCACCGAGTGTAATGCGCTCCGGCGATTCGGTGATCTGAAAGCGATATTTACATAAAGAACCTTACATACAGCTACGGCCACCCCCTCAGTACTCCCCTCCCCGGATACGGCCACATCACTTTCCGCTCACCATTCGGTAACAAAACGCCAATCTCATTGGCCACATACATACCTTGTGTTTACAGTGTTATCCATGAAGAGCCTTCGCCGTCGTCCGGTTATCTCCCGATCCCGCGCTCCCCGCTCCGCCCTGGCCGCGGGTGCAGCCGCCCTGCTACTTGCCGGTGGTTCACTCACCCTGACCGCCTGCGACGACGAGGAGACCACCCCCTCCAACGCAGCGTCTACTCAGGAATCCGCAGAGGAAAGCTCTGCCCAATCCCTCACTGATCACAGCACTGCCAGTACCGGCGCAGCCAACAGTAAGGCCGAAGACGGCTCCGTGGGCAAGGGCGGCATGTGTGCCACCAATGATCTAGAGATCACCACCGCCGACTCGCAGGGCGCAGCCGGCTCCACGCTGGTCAACGTCGTCTTTAAGAACACTTCCTCCAAGCCGTGCTCGATGCGTGGCTTCCCGGGCGTATCCATGGTCGCAAACCACAACGGCACCCAGCTGGGCAAGCCCGCGCAGCGGGAGAAGGACGTGCCCAGCAAGGACGTAAAACTCGACCCCGGCGCATCGGCCATCGCGCCCATAAAGATCACTCAGGTTGGCGCCCTGGATCCGCAGGAGTGCAAGCCCCAGGATGCTGACGGCCTGCGCGTCTACCCGCCGGAGCAGACCAAGGCCGCCTATGTGCCGATGAAGAACCTGGAGGGTTGTTCCGGGGAAGTCGAGTACCTGTCGGTGCAGCCCGTCAGCATGGGCGATCACAGCGGCCAGGCCGGCACCGGCCAAGGCGACCAAGACGGCGAGTAGCGCCGCCCACAAGCCCACGCCCCACCCACCGTGTCTTTACTCCACAGCTCTTCCCGCACCGCACCCCGCCGGTTCACCGCATGGCTGGCTGCGGTGGCTTTGCTCTCCCTCCTCGTCCGTGGCCTCCAGCTGGGCCAGCGCACGTTCTACTGGGATGATTTCCTCATCCCTGCTACCTTCAGCGGCGGTTCCCTCGGCGACTATTTCGCCAGTTACGATGGGCACCTCATGCCGGCTTCCGCACTCGTGCAGGTGCTAGCCCATCGAATTGCGCCGCTCAATTGGTGGCTCCCCGTCACTGTGCTGATGCTGCTCAGCGCCCTCGCCGCGGCACTCTGGGCGAAGGTGTGCGTGCAGCTCGCCGGCCGCAGCCTCGCCACCCTGGGGCTTTACACCGCGCTCCTTTTCAGCCCTTTCCTCATGGACGCCGCCGGTTGGTGGTCTGCAGGCATCAACGCGCTGGCCTGGCAGATCGGCATGGCGGGATTCATGGTGTGCCTGCTCTCCGCGCGCCGGTCTCTCCCCCGCTACTCCTTGTGCGCCACCGGGTTTCTGCTTTTAGCCCTGCTGTTCACGGAGAAAGCCCTCACGATCGTCCCGGCCGCCCTCGCCCTCGCTGTGCTGGCAGGCATGGCCCGGCGCGACATCGCCCGCTTCTTCGCTGCGCCCGGCGCGCTCTTTGTCGTCTGGTCGCTGCTCTTCCTCACCCTCTCACCTCTGCCGCGCGAGGAGTCGAATAGCCAGTCGCTGTGGTCGGCGCTGCCCAATAGCCTGTTCGCCACCGTGATCCCCGGCGCGCTGGGTGGTCCGTTGTCGTGGGATCGTTGGTCGCCCTCCAGCACTTTCGCCACCGCTCCGACGTGGTGGAGTGTCGCCAGCGCTATCCTGCTGCTCGCCCTCGCCGCTTTCTGGCTGCGCCGCGATACTCGCCACCGTCTTCTCGGCCTGTTCCTGGTGCTCGGCTATCTGGCCGCCATCTACATACTGCTTGGCCGCGCCCGCAACAGCACCGGCACCTCTGGTCTGCTACTTTCCTCTATGCACTACTTCGCGGACTGGTTTACCTTCGCCGTGCTGGTGGTAGGTTGTTGCTCCCTTTCTTATGGACGCCCCCACGTCGCCAACCGCCCCACCCCCAGCTTCGCGGCCGCGCGCTCCCGCTGGGTTGGGGTGGGCGCGATTCTCAGTGCTGTGGCCATCAGCATCGTCTCTACCTACACCTGGGTTGGCACGTGGAGCAATGACCGGACCGCCGACTACCTGGCCAACCTGCGCACCTCCACGAAGTTGGACGGTTCGGGGGAACCGCCGCAACTGCTGGATCAGCCGGTTCCGCTGGACATTCTCACCCCGGTGGTGCACCCCTACGACCGCGTCTCCGCGCTGACTGGCCAGCCCGCGGCAACGCAGGTAGACGAGCCACCACGGATCATCGACGAGTCGGGGAAGATTGTGGATGCGGAGGTGGTGGCGTCCGCAACAAGCACCGCAGGTAAAGAACCCGAGTGCGGGGTGCGCATCGCCGCGGGGCACTCCCAGGCTATCCTGCTGGATAACGCACTGCCGTTCGGGGATTGGACGTGGCAGCTGAACGCGACAGCCAGCACGGATATGACGTTGACCATCACCACCCCCAACGGGCTCGAGGATGCCAAGGAGACCAAGAGCCGTGCCGTCGATGTACACCTTGGCACGGAGCTCAAGCCCCGCTGGGTGCGGGTTTCCGGTGGTGGCGGAATCCTGCTGGTGCGAGCAGAAGCGGATTCCGGTGCATCTGACGAATACGTCTGCATCGGGGCGGGTGGCATCGGTCCGCTGGTGGCGAAGGCGGACTAAAGCTGGGATAGCTGGAATAGTGTGCCTTTCCGTACCGTTGAAGGTGCTTAGGAACGAACCAAAACGCACTTCTAGGAGGCGCTGACAGATGTCGACCCAGAACGCACGGAACGCACAGAACGTCATGATCCTCGGAGGCCACGGCAAGGTGGCGCTGCTGGCGTCTCCGAAACTTGTAGAGGCCGGCCACACGGTCACTTCCGTGGTGCGCAACCCCGATCACGTGGCAGACGTGGAGGCCACCGGCGCGAAGGCCGTGGTGCAGGACATAGAGCAGCTGGATGTGGCTGGCTTCGAGAAGCTTTTCGCCGATCAGGACGTGATCATCTGGTCCGCGGGTGTGGGCGGTGGCGACGATGAGCGCACCCTCCGTGTGGACCGCGATGCGGCGATCCGCTCCATCGACGGCGCCGGAACCAAGCGCTTTGTCATGGTCAGCTACTTCAATTCTCGCGCCGATCACGGTGTGCCGGAAGACCACTCGATGTTCACCTACTGCGAGGCGAAGGCCGCCGCGGACGACCACCTGCGTGCTTCTTCCACCAAGTGGACGATCGTCGGCCCGTCCGCGCTGACGATGGACGAGCCGACCGCTAAGATCGAAACACGCTCCCCGAAGGCTGATGGCACCGCCAACGGCGACGACACGCTGCAGGCCAGCCAGGTCTCCCGCGCCGACGTGGCCGCCGTCATCGCCGAGGTTGTGGATCGCCCGAACCTGGTCGGCCACTTCATCGAGTTCAACACGGGCGACACCCCCATCACCGAGGCGCTCGACGCACACGCCGAGAACCAATCGGCTTAAGAGAAAGAGAATTTCATGGCAGCTGGCCTTGCGGCACTACTAGACGACATTGCGCTTATCGCTAAGAAAGCCGCGGCCACGACGGATGACGTCGCTGCCATCGCCGGGCGTACCTCGACGAAGGCGGCTGGGGTTGTTATTGATGACGCCGCCGTCACCCCGAAGTTCGTCGCTGGGGTATCCCCGGCGCGCGAGCTGCCGATCATTTGGAAGATCACCAAAGGCAGCCTCGTCAACAAGCTGATTATTATCCTGCCGATCATCTTGCTACTGAGTTGGCTGCTGCCCGGCGCGCTGACTCCCCTGCTGATGCTCGGCGGATTCTACCTTTCTTTCGAAGGCGCTGAGAAAGTCCTGGAGAAGGTAGGTCTGGGTAGCCACGGCGAGGGAGAATCAGACGATGGCGATGAGGAGAAAGACCAGTCCGAAAGCGCACTGGTGCGCGGGGCGATCCTCACCGACCTGATCCTCTCTGCGGAGATCATGGTGATTTCCCTGAACGAGGTTGCCGACCAGCCACTTTTGACGCGCGCCCTGGTGCTGATCCTGGTCGGCCTCATAGTCACTTTCGCCGTCTACGGCGTGGTGGGCGTACTCATCAAGATCGACGACATCGGACTTGCCCTCGCCAACAAGGAAGGCGTCAGCAAGGGGATGAAGAAGTTCGGCCTGTTCCTGGTCAAAGGAATGCCAAAACTGCTGACCGCCATCGGCATCATCGGCACCCTAGCCATGCTGTGGGTCGGTGGACATATCCTGCTGGTTGGCTTCGATGAGCTGGGCCTGCACTGGCCTTACCAGGCGGTGCACCACGTGGTGGAGAACTTTGAGCACCTCGGGGGCGCGGTAACCTGGCTGATGGAGACCGGTTTCAGCTTGCTGTTCGGCCTGCTAGTCGGCGCACTCATCGCCGTGGTGGTCGGCGGGGTAAAGAAACTGCGCGCCCGCTAAGCGCTGCAGGTGCGCTACACATGTAAATACAGAATTCCGCTAGAAGCCTAAGGAGGCTCACCTCTTGTCTGCGAAGGACGTAGCCCTCGTGCTCGAGGGCGGTGGCATGCGCAACAGCTACACCGCCGCCTGCATCGACCAGCTGCTGGAGCACAATATCGAGTTCGGCTGGGTCGGCGGCATCAGTGCCGGAGCTTCCCATACCGTGAACTTCCTTTCTGGCGATAGGAAGCGAGCCCGCGAGTCCTTCGTGGAATTCGGTGGACACCCAAAGACCGGCGGGTTCAAGTCCCTACTCAAGGGCACCGGCTACTTCAACGCGGAGTACATTTACGAGACCGCTGGCGCACCCGGCAACGATCTGCCCTTCGACTGGGAAACTTTCCAGCGTTCGAACTCCCAGGTATGCATCGGCGCGACCCGTGCGGATAACGGCGAGACAGTCTATTGGCGCCGCGAGGACATCAAAGACCTGCCGGATCTCATGCGCAAGGTCCGCGCCAGCTCTACCCTGCCGGGCCTCATGCCCGTGCCCACCATCGACGGGGTGGATTATGTCGATGGTGCCCTCGGAGATTCCGGTGGCCTGCTGATCGATGCCGCCATTGAGGATGGCTTTGAGAAGTTCCTGGTGCTGCGCACCAAGCCCAAGGGCTACGTCCGCCCCGCGCTACGGAGCCCAAAGCTAGTTAAGTCACTACTACGCTCTCGCCCGGCCGTAGCCCAGGCAATGATCGACCGGCCGCCGAAATACAACCTAGCCTCCGACAAGATCGCGGAGTTAGAGGCCAAGGGCCAGGCGTTGGTGTTCTACCCGGAGAAGATGAACGTCAGCAATACCGAGCGCCGGTTGGAACGCCTGAAGCAATCCTGGAGCGACGGGTTGGAGCAGACCAAGCGCGAATGGGAAACGTGGATGGAGTTTCTGGGCGAATCTAAATGATGCTCAGCAAACCCAGCACGATGAGCATCGCCGCCACCACATAGCCCGCCAGCGCCACCATCTGTTCCTTTCTATGGCGTAGCCCATCGATGAACCGAGCCAGTGCGCTTTCCGGCTTACGCAGAACAAAGCCCAGCGCCAGGCCAGACAGCGCCGGCAGGCTCAGCGCGAGCGTGGCATAGAGGAAGACCGCAAAGTATTTCGCCGCAGAGCTGATTCCCACGGTGCTCAAGTACGCCAGGCCAGCAAAGAAAGGCGCGGACGTCGCGGATTGGACGATTCCCAGGGCCATGCCCGAGAGGAAGGTCCCCCACGACGCTCGGCGGAGGGGGCGGGCCAGACGATTGATCATGGGGGTGGGATCGCCGCCTCGTAGCGTCAAGAAGGCACTTAGAAGACCCACCGCAATGAGGACCAGACCAAATATCGGCGAGGCCAAGGCGGTCTGCACGGCATCCGAAATCCCGTTGAACAGCAGCAACACAGCCAGCGACAGCAGGAACACTCCGAACCAGTCCCCCGCCACCAGCACTGCGGCGATGGGCGCGTAGCGGCGCGGCTTCGGGTGCATCACCGCGACAGCGAAAAGCACGCCGATGAGCAGCACGTTGACGGAATCGGCCAACGCGAAGCTCACGGCGTGCAGCATGCGGGGGATCCTTTCGGTGGCTCCCACAGCACCTGAACGATCTACCTAAACAATCTTGGGTCAGGGCGCGGGAAGGAGGGGGTGGAACTCTAGCGAACTCTAGCGAACCTTCCGGCCGTGAACAAGGAAGTACACGGCGGCGCTGACCGCGACCAGCCCGGCCAGCATCGTGTACATCGCCTGGTAGCTGGTGGCAGAAACGATCATGCCCAGCAGGATCGGGCCGAAGCCCACGCCGACGTCCAGCAACAAGAAGAGCGTGGAAATGCCCGCGCCCATCTGGTGGGGCTCGACAGCCTTGACGGAGATCGCCTGCGCGGCTGGCATTAGCGAACCATAGCCCAAGCCCGTCAGTGCACCGGCCAGAACCACCATCCAGTCCTGAGTAGAGAACGCGAGCACAACCAGGGCGATGGCGAAGGTAACCAAGCCCAGGTAGATCACAATGTTGTCGCCCTTCTGGTCCTGGATCTTGCCCAGAACGAAGCGCATCACGAGGGTCACCAGTGCATAGGCTAGGAAGAAGTATTTGGCGCCGGTGACCAGGTCGTTGTCCTCGGAGTAGCTGTTCAGGTAGGTGATCACACCTGCGTAGCACACACCGACCAACAGCATAAAGAAGCCGATGGGGGCAACCTTCGGGTGCACGATAGCCGAGAGGCTAAAGGTCGGACGGTGGTGGTGCGCATCCGCGCCCTTGGGCTCTGGGGAACGCACCAGCAAGGACAGCAGGAAGGCCACGATGGACATGCCCACCACGACCTGGAACATGGTGGTGTAGCCGACGGAGCCCACCAGCCATAGCCCCAGCGCCGGGCCGATCGCGGTGGCCAGCGTGGTACCCAGAGCGAAGTAGCCGGTTCCCTCCGCGCGGCGTGCATTGGGAATCACGGACTGGGCGACGGCCATCACTGCGGTGCTGGCGAAGGCATAACCGATGCCGTGGATAATGCGCACGGCGATCAGCAGCCCCAGGGAGTTTGCGGGAATGTAGAAGGCACAGGTCACGATGACCAACACCAGTGCGGTGAATAGCACTCGCCGCCGCCCCACCGCGTCGACGAAAAACCCCGAAAAGACGCGCGCCCCCGTCGCGCCGATAACGAAGGCACTGGAGGCCAGGCCCGCGCTCGCGTTATTGGCCGCGAATTCTTTGACTGCGTAGCCAGCCATGGTCGTCACGAGGACGTAGAAGATCATGAACTGGGCGAAGTTTACTAACCATGCAAAGACAAAAGCCGGTGTTACAACCGGCTCTTTCGTTGGTGCGGACGTTAGGAACACCTTCTTCATTTAATTGTTTTTATGTTTTATACCGCGGAGCACGTTACCAAACATCTGCAGCCTCGGTGAGACAGGGGCCACTTTTCTGTGTTCTTTCTTTCGCGCTTTCTTTGGGACGCCCCTACGCATCCAGCTCGCAATCAGGCATCAGGCAAGCACCACTCGCTCCCCCACGCTTGGCCTCCAATACGCCGCCTCAGCTGCGGTGATGGACTTAAACTCTCGCGGCGTGATCTGAGACAGGGCGTCAATATAAGAAGGAACAACATCCCGCGGCAACCTTAAACCAACCGTGAGGTGCGGAACCCAACGTGGGCCGCGACCGTCTGGGTTGAGAGCACTGAGCTCGCGGGCGGCGTTTTCCAGCTCGTCCGTGGCTTCGAGCAGCCACGCCACCGTCTGTTTCTTTCCTGTGCCGAAGACGACCACGCCCCGGCGGCTAAGCTCCGAGGGCACGGCGGATGGCAGGATCTCGCGGGCGCGCTCCACGACGTGCGGGGCCATATTCGGAGAGAACGTGACCGTGATGTGCGGAGTCTGCCGCTGTCGCGGAAACCCGCGGGCTGCGAGCTCGTCGAAGATGCCGCGGACGGTGGCGGCCTGCTCGTCGGGCAGGTTCAGCAGGATGTTCTCAGGGGAATTGACGGACATTGTTCTCTATCCTAGCTGGCTGCGCCGAGACCACCGGCGCGTCGCGTTGCCCGGCGGCGCGCTACCCTGCGTCGCGTCGCCCGGCGGCGCGCTACTTGAAGGACACGTACTCCGGAAGGTCAGCAGGCTTTTCCAACGGCTGCTTCTTCGGGTTCATGTCCAGCCCCAGCTCCTTGGCGAATACCAGGCGGGTGGACTTGTAGACTCGCTCGTCGGCCTCGTCCAGCTCGAACACGCGGGCGCCGCGCAGGGTGTGCATGGACCAGGTGCCGTCCTTCAACCCATAGGGGCCGAAACCGGTTCCCGGGCAGTAGCCCAGTTCTACCCCGAAGTAGTTGCCGTTGAAGGTGTTGATGTGGTCGTGGCCGCAGTAGATACCCAGGACGTCGCCGCGCTCGCGGACGGCGGAGTAGATGCCGGGGTTGAAGGCGCCGACGTAAACGTCCTCGTTCTTCACGCCCTCGATGCCGTGGCGCTTCTTGGCCTCGCCATGCTTGATGAGGTCGTTATTGTATGGCCCGCCGAACCACATATCGCGGTGCTCGTAGGTCGGGATGTGGAAGTACATCAGGCCTGGAATCTTCTTGCCGTAGCGCTCTTCGTAGCCCCGGGAGGTATCGCGGTACCACTGGATTTGGTCGCTGTGGATGTAGTCGTAGCCGGGGATCTCCTTGGTCTCCTGACCCGCCAGTTCCTCGCCGATGTAGTTCCCGGAATCCAGCAGCCAGATGGCGAATGCTGGGTTCGGGTTTGCGTTGCCCTGAACCAGCAGGGATACGTTGGATTCGCCGTGGATCGGGTCGTCCGCGACGTTGAGGTTGTACTTGTACTTGCGCACGAAGTTCAGCAGCGCGATCTCGTCGGCTTGAGTGCCGTCCTCCATGGAGTCTTCGTCGTGGTTACCGAAGGTGATGGCCCATGGGATCTTGCGGGACTCCATCGGCAGCACCACATTGTTTACCGCCTGGAATGCCTGTTCGGTGGTTTTGGGGCCAGAGGAGATCACGTCACCGTTGATCAGCGCAAAGTCCGGCTTCTCCTGGTCCAACACCTTGCCCATGAACTCGATGGTGCGGCGATCAGTGAGGTGATCGTCTTGAGTGTCATTGAACTGGACGATCTTGAACTTGCCGTCGCCGTTGAACTTCAGCGGCATGTCCGCGCCGCCGTTGTTGTCGCCACCGCCGTTTCCGCGCCCCGGGCCGAAGCTGGATCCGGCCAGCGAGCCTGCTGACGAGTTCCACGCCTGTGCCTGCGCTGCTGGCGCAAGTGCAGCGGTGACGCCCAACGCTCCGGTTCCCGCCAGGAAGTTACGGCGGTTCACATTGAACTGCTTGGGCGCATTCTGGCCTTCCAGCTGCTGCGATTTTTTAGATGAATTACTAGACAAGGTAATTGAGTTCCTTTTCCTGCGAGAATTGAACTTCCACAAGCTATCGGCCGCAGGTAAGCGCAAGGTTTCCTGAAGATGAATTCATAACAACTTCGCGTCTTCCCTCTCCACCGCTTGACCACTTCGCTTGACCTTGCCGTTGCGGCAACCGAAAGGATGTAGCCCATGACCGAATACACGATTGGTGATGCTGCAGATTTTTTGGGTGTGACGCCCAAAGCCCTGCGCCATTGGGATTCCATTGGGCTACTCAGCCCACAGTGGCGCACACTGGGCGACTACCGCCTCTATACCGAGGAAGATCTGCGCGTCGGCGCGGCCATTGTGCTGTACCGGGACATGGGTTTCAAGCTGGCGGAGATTCCCGACCTGATTGAAGCGCCTTCCGACGCTGCCCTTGACCGTGCCCTCCGCGCCCATCGGGAAGCCTTGGCGCGCAAGCGCGACGAGGTGGAGAGCCAATTGCGTGCGGTCGAGGATTTGATAACAACAACCCGAGTGGAGGGATACACCATGGAACAAATGGACAAGATCAAGCAGTACTTCGGCGAGCAGATGCCCGCCTACCAGGAGGAAGCTCGCGAGCGTTGGGGCGACACCCCTGAATACCAGCAGTCCCAGGAAAAGCTGGCCTCTATGGGTGACGGCGACTTCCAGGAGGTTAAGGCCAACCACGACCGCTTCGTGGCGGATCTGGTAGCTGCCCGAGATGGTGGCGTCACCCCCGATAGCGAAGAAGCACAAGAACTCGTGGAGCGGCACCGCGCAACGATTAACCAGTGGTACGAGGTTACGACCTCGCGGCAGCTGATTCTGGCACGGATGTACGTGGACGACGAGCGTTTTGCCGAGGCATACCAGGGCGCACAGGATTACCTGCTTTCGCTAGTGGAACACCGTGCGAAGCAGGAGGGAATCACCAATCCCAGCTGGGATGACTAGCTAGGGTTGCTACGATTGCGCCATGAAAGGCTACCGCACCGGAGAACATGCACTGGCGATCTACTTATCCTCCATTGCAGGATTCGTAGATACGCTGGGCTTTTTGTATCTGGGAGGGTACTTCCTGTCGTTCATGTCGGGTAACACCACGCGCCTGACTGCGGCGGTCAATGCGGGGAAATGGGACGTCGCGATGACGGCTGGCGGGGTCATGGCGCTGTTCCTCATCGGCGTGGGAATTGGGGCGCTTATCAGTCAACTCGGGCGGCGCTATTTGCCCCCGACGCGCACGCGCGAAGCGATTCTTCTGTTTATCTGCACCACCTCAACGATTGCCTCCGTACTGGTCTTAACCGGGCACGAACAGTTGGCGGTGTACAGCCTGTCATTCACCGTGGGCGCTATGAATTCCACGTTCGAGCGCGACGGCGAGGTGAGCATTTCCCTGACGTACATGACGGGCACGCTGGTGAAGATGTCTCAGCGGTTCGTGGCCGCACTCTTCGGTGGCCCGCACTTGGATTGGCTCCGCTATTTCGCTCTGTGGATGGCGCTAGCCTGCGGGGCACTCCTGGGCGGCTGGATGTATGTCCAGGTGGGTCTGCACGCGGTTCTGGTGGTGACGGGCATGCTGTACGCGGGAACCGTGACTGCACTGGTGTACCGCCAATGGCGGCGCAACCGTGGGCTGGCGGTTTAGCGCTAGTGGACTAGAGCTCCCAGGGGTTCAAATTGAGCATCCTCGCGGCTCGAAGTCCATCCGTTCGTCCTCGAGGTCAATGTCCTCTTCCATTTGCAACCGCGAAGCCCAGTCTTCATTCGAGCCGGAGATCTTCCTGTAGTCATCAATGGAAAGCAATACGAAGGCCGGCTCACCTCGATCAGTAATAACAACTGGCCCCTCACCGGCCTTCCTTTTCGCGTAACTCACATCCTGATGGAACTCACGCGCGCTCACGCTAGTCATAGCCAACCTCCTGACGCAACAACGTAACTACAAAATAGCGCGAAAAGTCTGGGCGTCTTTCATAACAAGTTAGAAACACCCTGTTTTTATCTTGGCAACACATCGTTGCTAAAGTCTGTGTAGCGACTGATCAACCGCTCACCTCTCCAACCCCAACCCCAGGGATTTTCATCATGTTTCTAGCCTTGCGCGAAATGCTTTTTGCGCGCACCCGATTCCTTCTCATGAGCGTCGTGTTGGCACTCATATCCTTGCTGGTCGTCATCATCTCCGGCCTCACAGCCGGATTGGTTAACGACGGTGTTTCCGGTCTGAAGGCAATGGATAGTGACGTCATCGCTTTCGCCGATGGCACCCAGACCGATTCGGCCTTCACGCGCTCCATCGTTGACATCACAGAGGCCGACAAGTTCGCCAACATCGACGGGGTGGAAGAGGCCGCCCCACTGGGCCTAACCATTGCAAACGCTCACAACCAGGACGGTAAAGCTATCGACCTCACCCTCCTCGGCGTAAAGCCCGGTTCTTTCATCGCACCGGAGGGCCTTCCAGAACAAAGCACCACCCCTAACGGCGGCGCCCCTACCAAGACCAAGCACGAGATCGTCGTATCCTCCACCCTCCAAGACGAAGGCATCAAAGAAGGAGACACCATCACGATCGATCGCCTTGAGATCCCGTTGAAGGTCGTCGGCTTCACCGATGGCCAGCGCACCTTCGGCCACGTCGATGCCGCTTACCTACCCCTCGATGTCTGGCAGGAAATCCACACCGGCGCACGTAAGGGCGAAAAGGTAAGCCCAGAGGCGTACAAGGAAATCTCCGTTATCGCCGCCCGCACGCAGGATAAACCAGACACTGGGGCGCTCTCCGACGCCTCCGGCCTGGACGTCCGCACCCTCAAGGAAAGCTTCGACTCCTCCCCCGGCTACACCGCCGAAATGATGACCCTTTCCATGATCAAGTGGTTCCTCTACGTCATCGCCGCCCTGGTCACCGGCGCCTTCTTCCTAGTGTGGACAATCCAGCGCGCTGGCAATATCGCCGCGCTGCGTGCAATGGGAGCCACGAAGGGCTTCCTGCTACGCGACAGCCTGGGCCAAGCCGTCATCATCCTAGGCGCGTCCGTCATCGTCGGTGCACTCATCGCCGTCGGCCTCGGAAGCCTCCTGGAAACCACGGCCATGCCCTACGCCACCGAACTCGGATCCGTCCTTAGCGGCAGCGCGATCCTCTTCGTATCTGGCCTGATCGGCGCGCTGATCGCCGTCGTCCGCGTCACCCGCACCAACCCACTCGCAGCCCTAGGAGAAAACCGATGAGCCCCGCCTCGCATCTTCCTGCCCAGCACGTTCCCGCCCTGGAACTTAAAGACGCCACGGTGACCTACACCGATGGCGATTCCCAAATCACCGCGTTGGACAAGGTGAACCTGACCGTCGAGCCCGGAGAGTTCGTCGCCGTGGTCGGCCCGTCCGGTTCCGGTAAGTCCACGCTGTTGGCCGTCGCTGGAGCGCTAACCAACCCGGCCGCAGGTGGCGTCACAATCGGCGACGAGGACATCACCAACTACGACGACAAGGAACTAGCCCGCATTCGCCGCGACTACATCGGCTTCGTCTTCCAATCCTCCGGCAGCCTGCCGGGCGCCCTCACCGCCGAGGAACAACTGGAGCTCGCCGCGCGTGTTATGGGTAAGCACGGTCGTTACTCTGGTGCGGAGCTGTTGGAGAAGGTTGGTATGACGCCCCGAGCTAAGCACCGCCCAGGAAATCTGTCGGGTGGCGAACGTCAGCGGGTGGGCATCGCCCGAGCTCTCGTCGGCGACCCACAGGTGTTGCTAGTCGACGAGCCCACCGCGGCTCTGGACCGCAAGCGATCACAAGAAATCGTGGAGCTGCTGGCTCGCGAATGCCACGAATTTAACGTCGCAGGTGTGATGGTCACCCACGATCACGAAGTCTTGAAGCACTGTGACAAGGTCTACGAAATGGTCGATGGGCGCCTGAGCGCTGCATCCAAATAGGCACCCAAATAGGCCTATACGCAGGCCGAAAAGCGGGTAGTAAACTAGGGAACCATGCCGAAGATCACAGAGACGACAGTAGCGGAGCACCGCGCGGTCCAGCACCGCGCAGTGCTGGAGGCCGCCGAGCGGCTGATCGTTGCTGGCGGCGGCAAGGTTCCCTCCCTGGCAGAGGTGGCGGCCGAGGTTGGCCTGGCCCGCCCCAGCGTCTACCGCTACGTCTCCTCCCAACATGATCTGATGGTTCAGCTGCTGGTACTTAACAGCGAAACCTGGCACGACCAGCTGGAAGACAAAGTCAAGGCCGCTCCGCCAGAGCCCGAAGATCGCATCTGCGCTTACGTGGACGCGATGCTCGACCTCTTCGTTCACGGCTCCCACGGCCCGCTGATGGCCGCCGCCCAGCACTTCCCGGAGGCGTTCGCCGAGGAAAGGGTGCAGAAATCGCACGCCGGCTTCAAGGAAATCGTGGATAGCTTCTGCCCCGGTGTTTCCTCCATCGACATCGGATTGCTGAATGCGGCGGTGGTGAGGGCGTCAGAAATAGCAAAAACCCCCGAAGACCTCGAACAAGCGACGGCGACGCTGCACCACATGGCGCGCGCCATCGTGTCGAGCTAATTCGTCGAACTACCTGCCTGATTCTGCTGTTATGCCTGGGCAAGACCGGGCGGCGTTGTAGGCTTTAGGTCATGCGAAATCGCCTTGTTGCACTCTCCATTGCCGCGTTGACGGCCCTCTCGCTTGCAGCTTGTTCGGATGATGAGACTCCGCCTGAGCCGAGCACGGCTTCGTCTTCTAAGGAGTCCGAAGAAGCTTCCGCAGCCGAAGGACAGGAAGATACTTCGGAGGAAGGGCAAGAAGATGAGGCCGCAGATAACGCAGATGACAAGGCCAAAAAGCGGCCCAACCCCACAGCGCCCAGCGACCCGAAGCCCGATAAGGTCGAGCTCGCTCCGAATGAAGCAGCCCTGGAGGGCGAGCTGATGAAGGTACGTTTCAGCGACATGACCCCTCCGGAGGACTTCGCACGAGTGGCGGACATCGTGGACGATAGCGTGGTCTACTACGCGATCAAACTCGATCCGAAGAAGCCCGTGACGGCTAAGTTGGGGGCAGGCATTGGTACCCAGACCCCTGCATGGGCCATCGTTGGTAGCAGCAGTATGCCAAATGAAATGAACTGGGACTCTATGGTCGGGCGCAAAATCCGCGCTATCGCGCACCGGGATAACATGACCTTCGCGACGGACCCATCCGCTCCCCCGACGGCGGTGACGGTCGAGAACTCGGACTACAAGCCGGAGATCCTCGACTAGGGGCCGCTACGCTGAAGCAGCCTGGTATGGCCGAATATTATCGATCTCTGCTAGTGCCTTGTCCTCGGCAAGCTCAATCTCGTACTGCATCTGCAGGTTCATCCAAAACATCGGTTCGACACCAAAAAACTTGCCCAATCTCAGAGCAGTGTCAGCGGTGATTCCGCGCTTCCCGTGCACGATTTCATTGATCCGGCGCGGCGGAACCCCTATCGACACAGCCAGTTTGTGCTGAGTGATTCCAAATCCCTCAATGAAATCCTCAAGCAGAATCTCTCCAGGATGAATCGGCGGGTAAAGCTTGTTCGACATGGCACTCCTTAGTGGTAATCCTCGATGGTCATTTGTTCGGGCCCCGCACTCGTCCACCGAAAAGTGATTCTCCACTGGTCATTCACTCGAATACTGAACGTCCCCTTCCTATCACCTTTTAGAGCCTCTAGGCGATTCCCAGGAGGTACGCGAAGGGAGTCCAGGGTACTGCAGCATCGAGCTGGTGGAGCTTCTTGTTCGCCGACTTGTGGATCCGAGTATCCAGTTTCGGAACCCGCTCACGCAAAAACACCAGTTCCGTCCCTCGGTTCCCGAATGACTGGATCATGCTTCACCCTATCCCCCCATAACGTAAAGCGTCAATAACGCTAAACGTTAAACTTGAACTCCACGACGTGTCGTTGCTAAATACCCTTTACCCTATGGACATACAGTAGAAGCTGCTAGAGATTGAGTAGATACAAAAAGTAAAAAGCGATAGCTAGGATCGCAGTACAACCTTCGAGACCGCGACGACGGCTGCTACCGTAGGCCTCGTTGCCTAACTGACACCAACGCCGTGTCCACTACTCGGGGGACACCCCCAACATTAATGCTGCCCTGCCGGCAGACCAGGGCGGCCGTGTGAGTATCGGACAATAATGCGTAGTCCTCCAAGGGTCTGGACACAGGGGCTTTCCCCTTTCCTCAGTGGTGCGACCAGAGGGAGTAGAAACATCCACCCCGGTGCACCCGCTGCGGTGACAACGACCCATCGCCCGCAGCAGGTGGCAATCGTCACGGTTATCCCTCTTTTTCAGATTCCTGTCCTCGGGATCAGAAAAAGACGGGGACCTGTCATAGGTCAGTGAGCATTTGCTGCATCTGGGCGATCTCGGCCTCCTGGTCGTTGATAATTTGTTCGGCCAGGGTGGTTGCATGGGGATTCTGGCCGTCAGCCACCTCGTCACGGGCCATGTCGACCGCACCTTCGTGGTGGGCGGTCATCTGCTCCAGGTAAAGGCGGGCGGCGCCGGTGCCCTGGGCTTCCTCAAGGGCTGTCATGTCCTCCTGGCTCATCATCCCGCTCATGCCACCCATCTCGCCGTGATCCATTCCACCTATCTCATCCATGGTCCCCATGCCCCAGAGTCGGTGACCGGCTGCTGGCCCCAGGCCTCGAGCATGGCGTTCATCCGGTCAATCTCCGGTCCCTGGGCGTCAATAACCCCCTGGGCAAACTCCACGACCTGGGCGGGGATGCCCTCCTTGGCCAGGAGCATCTCACTCATTTCCACGGTCTGCTTGTGATGGGGGATCATCATCTGGGCAAACATGATGTCCGCGTCGTTGTGATCGGCGGAGATCTCCCCGTCCTCCTCAGTCGCCGCCCTGGTGGTCTCGGTCGTCTCAGCGGTAGTCGTCACAGTGCTGGTGGCCGAGGTGGTGGCGTCGGTGTTGCCTGAGTCGGTGGCCTCACCGCAGGCGGCCAGCGCCAGGGTGGAGGCTACGGCGAGAGCGGAAAGAACAAGGGTGCGCTTTATGGTGGAGCCCTTTCAGGGTCATATGGGGTCAGTGGAGAGAAGTGATGGATCAGTGGACGGCGGTGGATTTCGGAGTAGGCGTGGTGTGTTACTCCTTCGGACTGGTGGGAGCCAGGTGGGCCGGGTCCAGATCAATCCGGCGCAACAGCTGGGCGTTCAGGGCCACCACGATGGTCGAGGCAGACATCAAGATCGCGCCCACGGCCGGGGACAGCACGAACCCGATCGAGGCGAGCACTCCGGCGGCCAGCGGCACGGCGAGGATGTTGTAGCCAGAGGCCCAGACCAGGTTCTGGATCATCTTGCGGTAGCTGGCCTGGGACAGCTCAATCATCGACAGCACTGCCCGCGGGTCATCACTGGCTAGGACCACCCCGGCAGATTCCATGGCCACATCCGTGCCGGCACCGATGGCGATACCGACCTCCGCGCGGGTCAGAGCGGGGGCGTCATTGACACCGTCACCGACCATGGCCACGCTCAAACCCCGGTCCTGCAGCTGCATGACCTTGGTGTCTTTGTCCTGGGGCAGGACCTCGGCGAAGACCTCATCGATCCCCAGGTCCTGGCCAACCGCCTGGGCCACCTGCTGCGCGTCACCGGTGATCATCGCGACCTTCACCCCGCGGTCCTGCAGGGCTTTCACGGCGGCTCGGGATTCGGGGCGGATCTTGTCCTCGACGGCCACCGCACCGATGATCTGACCGTCGCGGACAATATGGAGCACACCGGCCCCACGCCCGGTCCAGGCGCTGGTGGTGTCGGTGAGCTCGGCCGGGGTGGTGAGGTTGAACTCGCGCAGCATGTTCGGCCCGCCCACGAGGATCTCAACGCCATCGACAGTGGCCCGGACCCCCCGGCCGGAGGCGGCGCTGAAACCAGTTGCACGCATTTGCCGACGGGAGGCCTCGGGATGGGCGGCCGCGGCCGCCACGATGGCGCGGGCCACGGGGTGCTCGCTGTCGGCCTCCGCGGCGGAGGCCAGGGCCAGCAACTCGCCCTCGGTGACGCCGACAGCTGCTGCGACACCGGTGACCGCGTGCGCACCCTCGGTCAGGGTGCCGGTTTTGTCGAAGAGTACCACGTCGATGGTGCGCATCCGCTCGAGCGCCATCCGGTCCTTGATGAGCACCCCGAATTTCGCGGCCCGCTCGCTGGAGATCGCAATGACCAGCGGAATCGCCAGGCCCAGAGCGTGCGGGCAGGCGATGACCAGCACCGTGACCGTGCGCACCACGGCATCGTCCGGGCTGCCGATGATGGTCCACACCACCGCGGTGATCAGAGCGGAGATCAGCGCGAACCAGAACAACAACGCTGCCGCCCGATCCGCCAGGGCCTGGGCCCGGGAGGAGGACTCTTGGGCGTCGGCAACCATGCGTTGGATCCCGGCCAGGGCGGTGTCCCCGCCGGTAGCCTCCACCCGGATGCGGACGGTGTTGTCGGTGGCCACAGTACCGGCGACCACCTTGTCACCGGTGTCGCGGAAGACGGGACGGGATTCGCCGGTGATCATCGCCTCATCGAATTCGGCGGCTCCGTCGAGGATGGTTCCGTCGGCCGGCACCCGGGCACCGGCCCTCACCAGCACGACGTCGTCGACGGCCAGCTCGGAGATGGCCACGGTGCGGGTGGTCCCGTCGATGACTTTCTCGGCCTCATCCGGCAGCAGGGCAGCCAGCGCGTCAAGCGCGGAGGACGCGGCCCCGAGAGCGCGCATCTCCAGCCAATGGCCCAGCAGCATGATGGTCACCAGCAGAGCCAGCTCCCACCAGAAGTCCAGGTCAAAACCGCCCAGCCCCAGAGTGGTGACCCAGGAGGCGACAAACGCCACGGTGATGGCCATGGCGATCAGGAGCATCATCCCGGGTTGGCGGGATTTCAGTTCGTTCCATCCGCCCTTGAGGAAAGGCGTTCCGCCGTAGACGAAGATGATCGTGCCCAGCACCGGGGGGATCCAGGTGGATCCGGGGAATGCCGGGAGGTGGTAGCCGAGCAGCTGGGCGACCATGGGGCTGAAAATAACGACGGGAAGGGACAGAATCAGCGACCACCAGAAGCGTTCCCGAAACATTGCGGTGCTGTGTCCGGCGTGTTCGCCGTGACTATGAACGTGGTGGTCGTCGTCCATGGCGGAGTGCGGGTGATCGTGGGGCATCGCCTGGCCGTGGGTGTCGGCATCTGCGTGGTGTTCGTGGCTGGCATGATGCGGGTGGTGGGTGTGGTCTGTTTCCGGAGCGGGGTGATCACCATGGTGATCACCGGAATGGTGGGGAGTACTCATGACGTTCCTTTCGCTCAACCCGGTCGGGGTCGAGATGATGGGTAAAACTGATCAGGATAAGACGGTGTAGCCGGCCTCTTCGATGGCCCGGCGAACCATCTCCGGAGGTACGACACCGGTGACCGTGACGGTGGAAACACCACCAGCAGCGAGGTCAATCTGGACGTCGTCGACCTGGGGGAGGGCCTGAAGGGCCTGGGTCACGCTTTTCACGCAGTGTCCGCAGGTCAGGCCGGTGACCTGGTAGCTCGGGGAGGATCCTCCTGCTGACGAGTCGCTGGCGGCAGGGATGGAGGCGGTGTCGGCACGTGAGGCAGGTCCGCAACAGCTGCAGCCGTTGGAGGCCATCGGCAAGAGGCGGGGCGGGGAGGTGATCATGGGAAAGCTCTTTCGGTTCGGTGGGGTGCGGCGATGCCGCTCTCTAGCGTATACCCCCAGGGGGTATATTTTCAGCATACCCCCTGGGGGTATATTTTCAAGGGGTGGAGGGCACGGCCCTCACGCGGGGCAGGCTGTGGTCACCGAGCAGCCTCCTCACTGTCGGGAGGGGACAGCGGGAGACGGAGGGCAAACACCGCTCCGCGACCAGGTCCGGGGGAGGTGGCGGTGAGAGTGCCGCCGTGAGCCTCGATCAATGCCTTGGAAATGGTCAGACCGATACCGGCCCCGGCGTTGTCCTGGCTGCGGGCGGCATCCCCCCGGTAGAAGCGTTCGAAGATGTGTCCGAGCTGGCCAGGTGGGATGCCCTCACCGTCATCGGCGACCTGGATGAGCGCGGTGGACGCCCCCTGTCGGTGGACGCTGATCCGGACCTGCCCGCCGGCCGGGGTGTGCCGTAGCGCGTTCGACAGGAGATTGCTCAACACCTGGCCGAAGCGTTGCCGGTCCACGAGCACCCGGGCGGTGTCCGTAATGGTCTCGACCTGTAAATCGACGCCTTTGTCAGCATAAGCTTCCCCCGCGGCAGCTGCGGCGGTATGGAGCAGATCCCCGAGCCCTTCCTCCGCCAGGTCCAAATCGATCCGGCGTTCCTGGGCCCGGGAAACATCGTCAATGTCTTCCATCAACCGGGTCAGGCGGGTGAGTTGGTCAGCCATGATCGTGTGGGTGGCATTATTCCAGTCCACGACCCCGTCCTGGAGACCATCGAGGTAGACCGTGAGCACCGATAAGGGGGTGCCCATTTCGTGGGCCAGATCAGAGAGCATCTGGCGGCGGACCTGTTCGGTGTGTTCCAGCCGGTCGGCCATGGTGTTGAAGGCATGCGCCAGGGTGGTGACCTCGGGGCCTGCTTTTCCGGCGGGCACGCGGATACGGGAGTTGCCGGCCGTTAGGCTGGTAGCGGCGCGGGTGAGATCCTGCAGGGGGGTGCGCAGACGACGCGATAACCACAGGCTGGCCAGCAGGGCGCTGATCAAGGCGGTGGGTAGGGCGACGGCCAGGGTGATCAGGTTGGCGCCCCGGTAGGCCTGCTCGGCATGGAACAGCTCCAGCGAAGGGTTCTCCCGGCCGGTCATCAACATATGATCGTGGAACAGGGTCGGGCCCACCATCGTGGCCACGGCCGCGGCCACCAGCAGGCTAATCACCACGACCAACACCTGGGCGGCCAGGAAGCGGAAGGTCAGGCCGGGTCCGTGATTCATGGCTGCCCCACCCGGTAGCCCACGCCACGCACGGTGTCGATAAACCCCCGGCCCCGGGTGTCGGTGCCGAGCTTGCGACGCAAGTTGCCGATGTGGACATCGACGATGCGTTCATCACCGACCCAGGTGGTGTCCCAGACCTCGGTGACCAGGTCGTGGCGGGTCAGCACCTGGCCGGGGCGCAGGGCCAGGGCAACCAGCAGCTCGAACTCCGTGCCGGTGAGCTCCACGGTCGTCTCCCCCACCCGCACCTGGTGGGCGACGGGGTCAAGGATGAGGTCACCAACGATCAAGGGGGTGGTCACCTGCGGTGGGGTGGTGCTGGTGCGTGGACGGCGCAGCACCGCATGCACCCGGGTCACCAGTTCCCGGATGCTAAAAGGTTTGGTGATGTAGTCATCCGCCCCCAGGGTCAAACCGCTGATCTTGTCGTCCTCGCTGCCACGCGCGGTGAGCATGAGGATGTAGCAGTCCGAGAAGGTGCGGATCCGTCGGCACACCTCCAGGCCGTCGAGTTCGGGCAGCCCCAGGTCCAGCACCACGACATCGGGGGAAAAGCGACGGGTCTCGTCCACGGCCTGGGTGCCGGTGTGCGCCTGGCGGGTATCGAACCCGGCCCGGATGAGGTAGGAGGCCACCATCTGAGCCAGGGGTTGTTCATCATCGACGACCAGCACCCGCCCCGGGGGCGTGGCGGTGGTCGGTGTGTGGTCAGCCATAGACCCCAGTATCGCTCCGGCCAGGGGGGAATACCATCCTCGCTCAGTGCCCGGCGGGGAATCTTCATCAAATCTTCAAACATCACCCTTCGACCGCCGTCACCCCTGTGCCCCATCCCGCGTCGTCGGCATCGCCTCCCCTGGTCGGTTCAGCAGGCGCCACCAGGGATTTCACTGCTTGCACCGCATACCCGGGGCGGGTGGAAGGACATCGCCCACGGCTGTGGGGTGGTGTTCCGGTGGTGACCCAGCCCACCGAATTCACCCCCCTTTTCGCCCTGTTATAAGACTGTGAGCAGGGCTTTTGATTTCTAGCCCGTCAGGCACCCGTGCTAGATAAAGGTATGGCATCGACCTTGAGGCGGTGTCTTCTCATGGCCCAGCCACGATCCAAGGAGATTGACGTGAAACGAGCAGCGATCGCAGCCGCCGCCCTTGCCCTCGCCCTCACGGGGTGTTCGGCCGCCGACCCGGAACCCACCGCCGATGGGACGGTGTCCCAGGACACATTCCTGACTACCCATGGCCTGGCCGGCATGGACGCGGTGGAGATTATTGATCACCTCGACCGGCAGAAGGTCACTGAGCGTCCCACGGATCTTATCGCCTCAGTGCGTAACGATGAACTGCTGCTCTCGAGCGATGATCAGGAAGTCGTGGTTGATCTTCCCGACAATCAGACGTATGTCTCGATCGCACCCTATCTCACCTCCACCCACGACTGCTTCTACCACAGCCTCACGACCTGCCAGGGGGAACTCGACAATGAGGATATCCAGGTCACGATCACCGATGAGGCGACCGGTGAGGTGCTGGTGGACGAGGCGACAACCACCTTCGACAACGGGTTTGTCGGCTTCTGGCTTCCCGATGATGTCACCGGCCTGATTGAGGTCAGCTACCAGGGGCGTACCGGCACCACGGAGTTTTCCACCGCCGACGACGGTGCCACCTGTGTCACAGACCTGCGCCTGACGTGATGGCTCAGCAGGGTCCTCACCTGCGCCTGTCTCCCGTGTCACTGAAATCTTGCACCAAGGACGGTTAAATCATGACGAACGCTTTTTCCCGACGACAGTTTCTGCTCGGCGGGCTCGTCCTCGCCGGCACCGGGGCCGTGGCCGCCTGCACCAGCGACCCTGGACCCGCTGCCTCGGCACCAGGTCCCTCCCTTCGCCCCACTCCCACCCCCACTACGCTCGGTGAGCCGACGGTGCGCCGGACACTGACCGCCCGGCCCCTCTCCCTGGATATCGGCGGCATCGAAGCCAAGACGTGGGGATACGTCTCTGACACCGGGGATGCGGCCATTGAGGCCACTGCCGGCGACGTCCTCCAGGTCGATATCACTAACGAACTGCCTGAGAGCACCTCCATCCACTGGCATGGCATCGCACTCCACAACGCAGCCGACGGTGTGCCCGGCATGACCCAGGACCCCATTGAACCTGGCGAGTCTTTCTCCTATGTTTTTGAAGTCCCCCACGGTGGCACCTACTTCTACCATTCCCACTCCGGCCTGCAGCTTGATCGCGGCCTCCACGCCCCACTGATCATCCGTGACCCGCAAGACGCTGAGGACCAGGACGTTGAGTGGACCATCGTGCTCGACGACTGGGTCGATGGCATTCAGGGCACTCCCGACGATGAGCTCGACAAGCTCACCGGAATGGGTTCGGGCGACCATAACGGGAAGAAGGGGATGGGAGGTCACGGCCAGATGATGCACGGCTCCCCGGACCGGGTACTGGGCGGGGATGTCGGCGATGTGATGTATCCGCACTACCTCATCAACGGACGTATCCCCCGTGCTCACCGGACCTTCGAGGCTCGCCCGGGCGACAAGGCCCGCCTGCGGTTTATCAACTCCGGCGGTGACACCATCTTCAAGGTGGCCCTCGGTGGTCACCGCATGACCGTCACCCACACCGACGGCTTCCCCGTCCAGCCCCGGGAGACCGAATCGATCTACCTGTCGATGGGCGAGCGTGTCGACGTCGAGGTCATCCTCGGCGACGGCATCTTCCCGCTCACGGCTTTGGCGGTGGGTAAGGACGACCGCGCCTTCGCCGTCATCCGCACCGCCGGCGGCCAGGCCCCCCACCCCGATGTCGACTTCCCCGAGTTGTCGTCCACCGGACTGCTCCTGTCCTCCCTGAAGCCAGCAGACCGTGCACTCCTGCCCGAGGGCACACCAGACCGAGAAGTCAGCATCGACCTGGGCGGGCAGATGATGCCGTATGAATGGAGCATTCTCACCGACGGCCAATCCTCCTCCGCGACCGTGCAGGAGGGCCAGCGCCTGCGGATGGTCATGCGCAACAGGACCATGATGCCCCATCCCATGCACATCCACGGCCACACGTGGGCGCTGCCCGGCAGCGGCGGGCTACGCAAGGACACCGTCCTTCTCCGCCACGGTGAAACCATGATCGCCGACCTGATCGCTGACAACCCCGGTGAGTGGGCATTTCACTGCCATAACGCCTATCACATGGAAACCGGGATGCTCAGCTCGCTTCGCTACGAGTAACCCCCACAGCAGGGTATCGAGCGAGATGCGAAGGTAAATGGCAGCACGTGTTGTTATACGACTAACACTAGCGCGCCTTAGGTTACGTTGAACTTGAACTCCACGGAGTGTCGGCGATAACTAACCATTTGATGCGCGCGTGCGGAATTAACAACGAAATACCGCTAAAACAGACAACATATGGGGTGCACAGAAACACATATAGGTTCTGCGGAAAACCTATAGGGCGCGTCGCTAAAAACCGCTGTGCGCGGAAAACATAAAGGGTTTACGGACCCGGTCCCAGACCCCTCAATACTCTGAGCCGGAAGAATGGAAAGTGGAAGGTTGATGTATCCCCGCTATTTATTTTTTCCGTTTTTCGGAGTACATCGGGAGCTACAACTGCGGACCAGCTCTGTGTGAACTAGATGAGAAGGCGCAGCAGCGAATCATCGACGCTGGACAGTTGGTGCTGCGGGCACGCGAGCGGCACCCCCGGCGGTCACTCGCGGAGCACTACAACCCGTTATCGATGGACCCAATTCTGCTCAAGGCTCACAACAACTTGGACCAGGAAGTCGATAAGGCTTTCGGTGCGGCACGCAAACTCACCAACGAGCGCCACCGCCAGGAGCTACTGTTCGCCAGCTACGGGGAGTTGGCGAGGGGCTATGTCTCCTCGCTTTCATCAAAATCGAAACCACCAGCAGGGTCGTTCCCCGTGCGGGTGATTTTGATCGGCCCGCTGCCGGGTGTAGAACCCTGTCGCTGGCAACGCCGGGAACTATGACTGTGCCCGACGAGAACACGTCACTGTCATAACGCGGCTCACGGTAGACGAGCATGGGTCGTTCACTACTACTGGTGGATTTCGGTTTTGGTGGTGGGGGGATTACCGCCGCCGGCCTCGTTTTTTCCGTTGAGGAGGGCGTTGACTACTTCCCGATTGTGAAATGGGCCGATGGCGCGGTGGAGAGAAACCAGTCACCTGGAAGAGATCGATCCAGTCGCTGGTGCGCAATCTGGGAGGTAGGGTTGCGGGGTCGATTCCTCGCGAGCGCAACCATGATTGTGTCTCTGAACGTGATGAAAACAACCCTGCCCTTCGGAGAATTTCCCCTATCCCGCGTCCCCGGGCGGTGAAAACGGTGTGCACCATCGCCTGAAAGGCTTTGCGCTGCTCTATCGGGATCTTCGGGTCACCCACCCGGCGGATCACTAAGATCCCCCCGTCAACGTTTGGCTGTGGCCGGAAAGCAGACCTTGGTACTCGGGAACCAAGGTGAAATGTGAACCATGGGGACCACTGAGCCGTCATCATTGTGCTTGCGCCTACCCCGGCCCGGCGGCGAGCGACTTCCCACTGCATGAGGAGTACAGCGTCAGTCCATGCCGGCGCATGCAACAACTCTCGAAGAATGGCAGTAGTGAGGTGAAAGGGAATGTTTCCCACAATGACGCAGGGAGTGGCGGGTAACGGGAAGTTAAGGAAATCACCATGGACCACTTCGACCGACGCCGAGGCGGTCTTTTTTGTGAGTTTGGCAGCTAGTTTTGCGTCTACCTCAACTGCCGTTATTGGCCTCCCCAAGCGGGATAGCGGGTGAGTGAGGGCACCGCTTCCTGGCCCGATCTCAATGATGGGGCCAGAGGATTCTTTTACAAGATCGACGATGGAGTTGATGATCTTGTGGTCTGTGAGAAAATTTTGGCCATGTTCGTGACGGCCGTATCCGTATGTAGACATCAGGTGTGCTCCGTGGAGTTGAAACGAAGCCGGGCATGGCAAATGGCCGCCCGGCTAAAGGACCGGAGCGGTTTCTAACCTGCGGGAGGGAGAAAACCGCCTTAGCGGCTGGTGAGCGGCCGCATGAAAACGGAACCTGAAATCAACATGGGCCTATCGTATCCAATTAATTTCGCAGGGTCCAATACGGTGAGAAAGAAGACAACCGCACCGCAACAGTGCAAGACCTCTCTGGATTGGAATTTGTCCTACTTTCGGCTCGTCGTACAGACGCCACTGGCGTATTTTGTCTCTGGGCAACGAGGGGGAGTTACCCCCACCTCCGGATGTTTTTAAGGTGCACCCCTGATTACGCTGTGGTGCGGGAGTAATTTTGTCCGACCGATCGGACTATCCACCGACGTGGGGCGGGTAGTTCGAGGTCCCAGCAGATGATCGCGTCGATTTCGCCGCGTTCAAAGGACGCCACCATGGCGTCGTAGTCGGGGCGAGCCACATTCTTCTTTGACGCGGAAATGGACTGATCGACGTAGTTATGTCCTATGTCCAACGTGCAAGCCACGCTGCTTTGCAATGGCTTCACAGTCCTGACGCTGCCGGTCGATGGTGAGGCCATCCACGTCAGCGTCTCGTGAGATACGAAGGTAAATAGGAGCGCGTGTTGTCAAACGCTATTAATAAGGCCCTTAGCTACACATTGAACTTAAACTCGACGGTATGTAGTTGCAAAGTTACTTTCTCGAGAACCTCGCCGCCCACGTCGCTCCCGCGTTGGGTGGCAGCCGAACCACAAAGGATCAGTCATCTGCTATCCCATCGACTAATTCTTGCAGGTCGCAGGACCTTCGCGTAACTGTCAGTTCAGCGCATTTTGAATAGTTCAGCACACGATGTATTGTTCAGCACATGCTGACCATTGTTTCACGCCTCGACGTCATGAACCGGCTCGGCCGGGCCATGGCGGATCCGACGCGCTCCAGAATCCTGATGACACTACTCGACGGCCCGAGCTACCCGGCCGTGCTTTCGCGCGACCTGGACCTGACCCGCTCGAACGTCTCGAACCACCTGACCTGCCTGCGCGACTGCGGCATCGTCGTCGCCGAGCCGGAGGGCCGCAAGACACGCTACGAAATCGCCGATCCGCACCTCGCGGCAGCGCTCAACGCGCTGGTGAACGCGACGTTGGCTGTCGACGAAAACGCCCCGTGCATCGACCCTGAATGCTCGGTGCCCGGCTGCGGCGAGAAGGGAGCGGACGCATGAGCTCGGCGTGTGGATGCGCACACGAACCCGCCACAGAGATCGAAGAACTCGATCGGCCATGGTGGAAGGACCCCGAGTTGCTACTGCCGATCTTCTCCGGCGTAGCCCTCGGCATAGGTCTGGCGCTGGACTGGTCCGGGGTAGAGACACCCGCGACAGTACTGTTCTGGGTCGGCCTGCTGCTAGGGGCGTATACGTTCGCGCCCGGCGCGATCCGAAACCTTGTCACGAAGCGCAAGCTCGGCATTGGTTTGCTGATGACGATCAGCGCGGTCGGCGCGGTAATCCTCGGTTACGTCGGAGAGGCCGCGGCGCTAGCGTTCCTGTACTCGATCGCCGAGGCGCTGGAAGACAAGGCAATGGACCGGGCACAGGGCGGGCTGCGGGCACTGTTGAAGTTGGTACCGCAGACCGCGACGGTGCTGCGCGACGGCACGTCGGTCAAGGTCGCAGCGAAGGACCTCGTGGCTGGCGAACTGATGCTCGTGCGCCCCGGAGAGCGGATCGCCACGGACGGCATCATTCGGTCTGGACGTTCCAGCCTTGACACCTCAGCGATCACCGGAGAATCCATTCCGGAGGAGGTTGCACCCGGCGACGAGGTGCCCGCGGGTGCGATCAACTCCGCCGGTGTGCTGGAAGTAGAGACGACCGCAGCTGGAACGGACAACTCGCTGACCACACTCGTCGACCTCGTCGAGCAGGCGCAGGCGGAGAAGGGTGACCGCGCCCGGATCGCCGACCGAATTGCCCAACCCCTAGTGCCCGGGGTGATGATCCTGGCGGTGCTGGTCGGCGTGATCGGCTCGCTGCTGGGTGACCCAGAGACTTGGATCACCCGTGCGCTGGTGGTCCTGGTCGCAGCGTCGCCGTGCGCGCTGGCAATCTCCGTGCCGCTGACGGTCGTGGCCGCCATCGGCGCGGCCAGCCAGTTCGGCGTGGTCATCAAGTCCGGCGCGGCGTTCGAGCGACTCGGTGGCATCCGTCACCTGGCGGTGGACAAGACCGGAACCCTTACCCGCAACCAGCCCGAGGTTACCGACGTGGTCCCGGCAGACGGATTCGATCCGGCGCAGGTGCTTGCCTTCGCGGCGGCAGTTGAGCAGCAATCGACGCACCCCCTCGCTGCGGCGATCGCGGCAGCGGTGCCCGAAGCGCCCGCCGCCCAGGACATCAGCGAGGAAGCCGGACATGGCATCGGCGGCACTGTCGAAGGTCGACGGGTGCTGGTGGGCAGCCCCCGGTGGATCGACGCCGGGCCACTAAAGGCAGACGTTGAGCGCATGGAGTCCGAGGGCCAGACCTGCGTCCTTGTCACCGTCGATGACGCCCTCTCTGGGGCGATCGGGGTCCGCGACGAGCTGCGGCCCGAGGTGCCCGAAGCCGTGCAGACCCTGCACGCCAACGACGTGGAAGTGAGCATGCTCACCGGCGACAACACTCGCACCGCCCGGGCGCTGGCTGAAATCGCCGGAATCGACGACGTGCGCGCCGAGCTTCGCCCGGAGGACAAGGCAAACATTGTCGCCGAACTCTCCTCCAAGACGCCGACGGCGATGATTGGCGACGGCATCAACGACGCTCCTGCGCTGGCGGGCGCGACGGTGGGCATAGCGATGGGAGCGACCGGCTCCGACGCCGCAATCGAGTCCGCTGACGTCGCCTTCACCGGCCACGACCTCCGGTTGATCCCGCAGGCGCTGCAGCACGCCCGTCGAGGCAGCAGGATTATTAACCAGAACATCGTGCTGTCTCTGGCCATCATCATCGTGTTGATGCCACTGGCGATCAGCGGTGTGCTGGGGCTGGCCGCCGTCGTATTGGTTCACGAGGTCGCTGAAGTCATTGTCATCTTGAACGGCCTGCGGGCCGCACGAGCGAAGCGCTAAGACACACCTTCGCCCAGCGCGCTGGCTCTCCAGCGCGGACCTTGGAAGGATCGAGCTGCTCAGGAACCAAGCGTCGCCTCAAAACTTTTGCTGCCGAGCTTCATCGACACGGTCCGCGACTACCTGGGCAGTGTGTTTGGCAAAGAGCCCCACACCCATCAGGGTTGCCGATCCGTCGCCGGTCCAGTTGCCATAACCGACTAGATGCAGATTCTTCACTGCGGTTTCGCGGCCACGCATGAGGTGGCGGAATGGACTGAGGGCCGGACGGAAACCAGTGCACCAGATCAGATGGTCGTGGTCGAGCTCGCTCAAGCTATCGAAGATGGGGGTAGCGGTGAGCTGGCCGGAGTCGCGGAGCTCACGTAAATGAGGAAGCGCGACAATGTCCCCGAGGTTCGGGCCGGAATCGCCACCGAGAATCCGGCGGTGGCTGCCCGCGTTAAACGTTGAACTTGAACTCTACGGTATGTCGTTGCAAAGTTACCCCCTCTCGTTAACACCATCAAAAGGAGTGTTATTCAATGAAAGCGATCGGCTTCTTAAGCTTCGGGCATTACGCCTTCGGCAGCTAGTGCGGGCCATCTGCGGAAAAGATCGCCAAGACTCGTCTGGAGATCACCCAGGCTGCGGACGAAATCGGCGTGAACAACGCGTCCTTCCGAGTCCACCACTTCGCGCTGCAGGCCTCCGCCCCGATGCCGCTGCTGTGTGCTATCGCGGCCACCACCAAAATCATCGAGGTGGGCACCGGCGGCATCGACATGCGCTAGCGCATATCGGGGTTGTAGCGTTTGAGTCATTGACTCCCGCCGTCTACAAGTACCTACACACTTGATCGGTGCTGCACGTTTCAGGATCCGGGTGCGCGGCGTCCTGGCTAAGGTCCGCGATAGTGTCGCGCAGCACGGAGAGCTGCGCGATCTGCTGCTCGATCTCAGCGAGGCGCACGTCAAGCAGGTCGCGCACGTGCCCGCAGGGCGCATGGCCGCCGTCGCGGATGTCGAGGATCTGGCGGATCTGGGCGAGGGTGAGGCCCGCGGCCTGGCCGCGGTGGATGAAGTCGATCCGGGCGACCGTCTCGGGCGCGTAGTCGCGGTATCCGGACGGCGTGCGCTCGGTCGGGGGTAGAAGGCCCTGTTCCTCGTAGAAGCGAAGGGTCTTCGCGGTAGTGCCCGCCCTCTCGGCGAGTTCTCCGATCCACATTGCTGTCTCCCTCCGTGGCCGCGCTTGACCTTCCCCTGCACTGGAAGGTCCAGTATGGCTGAGACAGAGCAGAAAGCCAAGAGTTGACAGGAGTAGCGATGCCTACGAAGTACGATCTCGCCATCATCGGATCGGGAGGCGGCGCGTTCGCCGCTGCGATCCGCGCCAGCACGCTCGGGAAGTCGGTGGTGATGATCGAGCGCGGGACGCTCGGCGGCACCTGCGTGAACACGGGCTGCGTCCCGTCGAAGGCGCTCATTGCCGCGGCCGGCGCGCGGCACGTCGCGGTCGACGCCGCAACCCGGTTCCCCGGGATCGCGACGACGGCGGATCCCGTCGACATGCCCGCGCTGATCGCTGGGAAGCAAGCGTTGGTGGAGTCGCTGCGCGGCGAGAAGTACGCCGACGTCGCCGACTCCTACGGCTGGCAGGTCCTCCGCGGCGACGCCTCGTTCGTGGGCACCCCTGATGCGCCGGTTCTCGATGTTGCCGGATCCGACGGAAGCGTCGAGACCATCGAGGCCCACCACTACCTGGTCGCGACTGGTTCTCGCCCGTGGGCACCGCCGATCGACGGCCTGGAGGAGACCGGATACCTGACCTCGACCACGGCGATGGAGCTGACGGAGGTCCCCGAGTCGCTGCTGGTGCTCGGCGGCGGCTACGTCGCCCTGGAGCAGGCGCAGCTGTTCGCCCGCCTCGGCTCGCAGGTCACGCTGCTCGTGCGGTCCCGGCTCGCCTCGAAGGAGGAGCCGGAGGTGTCGAAGGCGCTCCAGGAGGTGTTCGCCGACGAGGGCATCCGCGTCGTCAGCCGCGCAGTGCCCACCCGGGTCTCCCGCGGCACGGGAGGCGAGGCCGTCGTGACCGCCGCCTTGTCCGGCGGCTCGCAGGAGTTCCGCGCCGACCAGGTCCTGGTCGCCCTCGGACGCCGTCCCGTCACCGATGGCCTGAACCTCGATGCGGTCGGGGTGAATACCGGAGACTCCGGCGAGGTGGTCGTCTCCGACCGGCTGCAGTCCTCGAACCCGCGGGTCTGGGCCGCGGGCGACGTGACCGGGCACCCCGAGTTCGTCTACGTCGCCGCCCACCACGGCACCCTCGTCGCCGAGAACGCGTTCGCCGACGCCGACCGGTCCGTCGACTACGCCCGCCTGCCGCGGGTGACGTTCACCGGGACCGCGATCGGCGCGGTCGGGATGACCGAGAAGGACGTCCTCGCCGCGGGGATCCGCTGCGACTGCCGCGTCCTGCCCCTGCACCACGTGCCCCGCGCCTTGGTGAACCGCGACACCCGCGGGTTCATCAAGATCGTCGTGAACGCCGAGACGAAAGAGATCCTCGGCCTGACCGCCGTCGCCAAGGACGCCGGGGAGCTCGCCGCCGCAGGCGTCCACGTGCTCGGCAGGACCGTCGCCGAGGTCGCCAACGCCTGGGCCCCCTACCTGACCATGGCCGAGGGCATCCGGATCGCCGCGAAGGCCTTCACCACCGACCCGTCGCTGCTGTCGTGCTGCGCATGAACGGCAACGCAGGCAATCGGGGAGATCTCATCCTGAAGCAGACGATGAGCGCCGATCAGGACCGCGACGAATGGCGCGCCGGTCCCGTCGTCGCTGCAGTGACCGGGCTGCTCTTGCTGGCATGCTGCGCGCTTCCGTCGCTGCTCTGCTGCGGCCTGCCGTTCATCGCGGCGGGCGGAGCACTCGCAGGCGTCGGTGGGCTCCTCGGTAATCCCTGGATCATCGGTGCCGGGACCGCCGTCGTGATGGCCGTCATGGCGGGGATGCTCGTCAGGCTACGGCGGCGGCACCGGCGCCGCAGGTCCGGCTGCTGCGAAAATCCTTCGACCGCTGATCGGAACCGGTAGTTCGAGCGGATCCAGCGATCACTGCCACCTGCGGAGGCCGCTGAAATCGAAGCCCGACGGGAGAAGGAGGAGCAAAAAGCGTTCGAATCAACCGGTGACGAGGATAATACTGAGGCTGGATCCCGGCCGTCGCGACGCGGTCTCCGCTTCCGCCGAGACGAGAAAGGGTTGTGGGCACCTAGGCTGGGCGGCATGAACGACATGACCATAGCGCCCGGCCCGGGGATCCCCGACGGTGCGGTCATCGCCGCCGATCTCGCGGAGCGTTTCGCGAAATCGTCGACTCCGGGCGGCCAGGGCGTCAACACGACGGACGGCAAAGTCCAGCTTTCCATCGATGTCGCCGAATGCGCATCGCTTACCGACGCCCAGCGTCACCGTATCTCGCGCAACCTCGAGCACCGCCTAGACGGCTCCGTCTTTACCGTGACTGCGTCGACTCAGCGGTCTGTGTTTCGCTAGTGGTCCTCTCGCTTGCACCTGCGACACAGCCTCGTGCCCCCGGGCCGTAGCGTTCGGGGGAGCACAATAGCCCCAGTCCTCATCACGTCCCGGGATCAAAGAGTTCATCGCAGAGGTTAAGCACTACACGTTAAACTTAAACTCCACCACGTCACCGTCGGCCATCACGTAGTCCTTGCCTTCCTGGCGAACCTTGCCGTGGGCGCGAGCCTCCGCCATGGAACCAAGCTCGTCCAGGTCCTCAAAGGCCACGATCTCGGCCTTAATGAAGCCCTTCTCGAAGTCCGTGTGGATCACGCCGGCCGCCTGCGGGGCGGTATCACCCTGGTGAATCGTCCATGCGCGGGCTTCCTTCGGCCCAGCAGTCAGATAGGTCTGCAGGCCCAGCGTTGCGAAACCAGCCTTCGCCAGCGTCTGCAACCCCGGTTCAGTCTGCCCGACGGATTCCAGCAGCTCAGCCGCCTCCTCGTCGTCCAGCTCCAGCAGGTCCGCCTCCGTCGCGGCGTCCAGGAACACGCAGTCCGCAGGAGCCACCAGCTCGCGCAGCTCCGCCTTCTTCGCGTCATCGGTCAGCACAGACTCGTCGGAGTTAAACACGTACAGGAACGGCTTGGCCGTCAGGAAGTGCAGATCGCGCACGGTTGCCAGGTCGATCTCCCCCTGCGCCGCGGCGCTCGACAGCGTGCGGCTATCCTCCAGGATTTCCTGCGCCTTCTTGGCTCCCTCGACCTGCTCGGCCAGATCCTTGTTCTTCCGCGCTTCCTTCTCCAGGCGCGGCAGAGCCTTCTCTACCGTCTGCAGGTCGGCCAGGATCAGCTCCGTCTCAATGACGGAAATGTCGCTGGCGGGGTCCACACGTCCATCGACGTGGATCACGTTGTCGTCGGAGAATGCACGCACCACCTGGCAGATCGCGTCTGCCTCACGGATGTTCGCCAGGAAGGCATTACCCATACCCTCGCCGTCGGAGGCGCCCTTCACGATGCCGGCGATGTCCACAAAGGAAACAGTCGCGGGCAGGATGCGCTCGGATTCGAAGATCTCCGCCAGGCGCGTCAGGCGCGGGTCCGGCAGCTCCACCAGCCCCACGTTGGGCTCAATGGTCGCGAACGGGTAGTTCGCAGCCAGAACATCGTTGCGGGTCAGGGCGTTAAACAGCGTGGACTTGCCCACGTTGGGCAGGCCAACAATTCCAAGAGTAAGAGTCACGTGCCCCATCCTATCGCCCGGCCGTCGCTGCCTCCAATGCGCCCTTTCTATTGCCTCTATTGCCATACTTATTGCTTCTTTTTGACGCCCACCGCTGCCCACCCAAAGCCGCTCCAGTACCCCCACATACCCCAGACCGGCTACCCCCGCCCTTTCATTAGGTAATCAATCCGAGGAAAGAATTGTGAAAACCCACTATCAGAGCCTGTCAACCGCCATATAGTAAGTGCACCTTAGAAAACCTTGAGGCTTTACCACCCATTAAGCCACTTCTCTTAATTCTTCGCCTTGCGAGATGCCTGCTAGAAAGTTGCACCTCAATGACCACTTCATCCTCCTCGCCTGAAGCTAGCACCCGTCAGAGACGGGAAACATTCAACACCCGCCTCGTGTTCCTCATGGCCGCAATTGGCTCTGCGGTCGGCCTGGGTAACATTTGGCGCTTCCCCTACGTCGCCTTTGAAAACGGCGGCGGCGCCTTCCTGATCCCCTACCTGGTCGCGCTCCTCACCGCGGGTATTCCCCTGCTGTGGTTCGACCTTGCCATGGGTCACCGCTTCCGCGGCTCCACTCCCCTGACATTCCGCCGCACCAGCAAGTACGCAGAGCCGATCGGCTGGCTGAAGGTAGGTGTGAACTTCTTCATCGCGGTCTACTACGCCGCCATTATCGCCTGGGCGGGTATCTACACCTGGAAGTCCATCAACAAGACATGGGGTGAGGACGCAGAGTCTTATTTCCAGGCTGAATTCCTGAAGCTTGATGACTCCTCTGCATGGACCGGTGACTTCGTCATCCCGGTTCTGCTGGTCATGGTCGCCGTCTGGGCGATCTGCATCTTTACCCTGGCTCGCGGAATCAACGAAGGCATCGGCCGCGTCACCATGTTCTTCGTGCCGGTACTGATCGTCCTGTTCGTGGTCATGGTGGTCCGCGCCCTGTTCCTCGACGGTTCTGCCGAAGGTCTGAACACATTCTTCATCCCTAACTGGAGTGTGCTGTCCGATACTTCCGTATGGATCGCCGCTTATGGCCAGATCTTCTTCTCCCTGTCCATCGGCTTCGGCATCATGATGACCTACGCCTCTTACCTCAAGCCGCGCACGAACCTCACCGGCACCGGTATGGTCACGGCCTTCGCTAACTCCTCCTTCGAAGTTCTGGCCGGCATCGGCGTGTTCGCCACCCTGGGGTTCATGGCTGCCCAGTCTGGCACCTCCGTCGAGGAATCGGTCTCCGGCGGCATCGGCCTGGCGTTCATTGCCTTCCCGACCATCATCAACGAAATGCCGGCGGGACCCCTGTTCGGCGTGCTGTTCTTCGGCTCCTTGTTCCTTGCTGGCATTACGTCGCTCATCTCCATCATGGAGGTTGTCATCTCCGCTGTGAAGGACAAACTGAACCTGTCCCGTGAGGTCGCCTCGATCAGCATTGGTGGCATCATGGCCGTCGTCTCCTGCCTGCTGTTCTCCACCACGTCCGGTCTGATCACCCTGGACATCATGGACAAGTTCACCAACAACCTGGGCATCGTGATCTGTGCCGTCGCCGCGGTTCTGACCATTGGTTGGATTCAGGGGCGCCGTAACGAAATGGCGCAGCACCTCAATGCTGTTTCGGAGCTGCGTCTGGGATTCGTGTGGCAAGCTTGCGTATTCGCCATCACCCCTGTGGTGCTGCTGTACTTCCTGTTCGAGGAAGTCCGTACCCTCCTCTCCGAAGGCTACGAGGGCTACGCATCCGGGACGATCTTCGCTTACGGCTGGTTGGTGCTCATCATCATCGGCCTGGGCGCGGTGGTATGGAGCTTCGTGCCTTTCCGCGGCAACCTGTTCCTCGATGGTCTACCGAGTTCGGACTACGGCGTGCCTCCAAAGGGTCGGCCGAGTGGCACTCCGAACCCGCTCGCCAATGGCGCTGCCACCGCCGCTACTTCTTCCACCAGCTCTAACAATGGCCCTAACAATGGAAAGGAACTGTCATGACCGGCCCCGCAATTCTCCTGATGGCCCTGTTCATTATCGTGATCTGGGGTGGGCTCGTTGCAGCGATTCTTATGCTTGCGAAAACGGATGACGCCACCACCGGCGAGCTGGGATCCGCACCCGGCACGGACAACGATTCCCTGCTCAAGGTGAACACGTCCTCCGCGGCACATTAAGCCGCCTATCAACACGCCCAGGGAGCGCGTCATAAACTCCCGTTTTGGACCTGCGTGAGGCAGAATAGGGAGAATGAACTCCCAGAACCCTCACGACAGGTCCTTTCCCTATAAGGATGGCCGTGACTTTGCAGACTTCATCGCAGGGTCCCATCGACTAGATACGGAAAACATTCCCATCCCGGGGGACGACAGGGACGAAGAACGCCTCGGCCATGGCCAGTTCGCTGACGAACCGGAGGCCGCCAAGCACCCAACAATCAGCCCCGACTCCCCCGAGGCCGAGCTGGTCGAGGATAGGCGAGCAGAAACTGCCCCCACAGTGGTGGAAAAGGGGGACTCCTACGTCCAGGAGCGCAACACCGCCCGCGCCACGACAGGCATGGAGAAGCCACTGGATGAAGATCACGAGCCAGACGGAGAAACGGAAACTGACGATCGTCCTGGGCTTCGCTCGCACGCCGCAAAGGTCAAGAAGAAGGATAAGAAGCCTGCTAAGAAATCTCCTGTCGATGAGCAGCTAAACCCTGAACTACGCGACCGCGCGGAGGTCATCGGCACCACCGGTCGCTGGTTTGCGGGCTGGTGCTTGCGCTTTATCATCATCGCCGCGGCGCTGTACCTGGGATTCCAGGTATTCGGCAAGCTCTGGGCCGGCATTCTGCCGGTCTGCCTGTCGGTGATCGTATGTACCGTGCTGTGGCCGGTCGTGCGCCTGCTCCGCAAGTTGAAGATCCCCAACAGCTTGGCTGTGCTGATCTCTATCCTAGGCTTCTTCGCCCTCATCATCGGCACCTTCGCCGCCATCGCGCCCAGTGCCGTGGACCAGGGTAAGACGATCGTCAACCAGGCCAGCGACGGCATCGGCCGGATCCAGGACTGGCTGCAAGGACCCCCTGTGAATTTGCAGGAAAGCCAGTTCAACGATGGTGTCCAGCAGATCACCGACTGGCTGCAGAACAAGTCCGGCGACATCGCAACGAGCATCGCCGCCTTCGGTACGGAAACCGCTTCCCTGCTGGTCACCCTCTTCGTGATGCTGGTGCTGACGTTCTTCTTCCTGAAGGACGGAGAGAGCTTCCTGCCGATGCTGCGCCGCGTGACGGGCCGCCGCGTCGGCTGGCACCTCACTGAGGTTCTGACTCGTTGCTGGAACACCCTGGGCGGCTTCATCCGCACCCAGGCCATCGTGTCCGCGATCGACGCTATCTTCATCGGCCTGGGCCTCGTGCTGCTGAACGTTCCGCTGGCCGGCCCGCTGGCTATCCTGACGTTCTTCGGCGGCTTCATCCCCATGGTCGGCGCTTTCGTCGCCGGCGCGCTGTCCGTGTTGATCGCACTGGTGGCAGTCGACTTCAACACCGCCGTTATGGCACTGCTCCTGGTCGTTGCCGTCCAGCAGCTGGAAGGCAACATCCTACAGCCGGTGCTGCAGTCCCGCGCGATGAACGTCCACCCTGTCATCATTCTGCTGTCCGTCACCCTGGGCTCCACCCTGTTCGGCATCATCGGTGCCTTCCTGGCAGTGCCCTGCGCCGCTATGATCGCTGTCATCCTGCGATACATGGGCGACCTGACGGACCTCGCCACGGGCGAAAAAACCTCTCAGGATATCGAGTTTGCTACCACCGCGGGTTCTCTCACAGGCGAACAGTCGGAGCGTGCCGCCCAACGCTGGCAGGAGCTGCGCAAGGCCATGATGTTGAATAGCTCCGGCAAGACTGATCCTGCCGATTCCACCAAGGCCACGACTGCAACGGAGGACAATGACGATCCCGCGGAGGCGGCGGCCGACGCGAACGAGGGGGCGTCATCCCTCAGCGACAAGAGAGCACAGATCCGCGGTAAGGTGCAGTCAATCTATAAGTCCCTCCGTGGCAATAACGAGTAGAGCGAGCCAAAGAAGTAGCATTACCCCGTGACCGAAAGCAGCCGACACAGAAGCAACAACCGCTCCGTACACCGTGGCGTACGCAGCCGCGGCAAGGCTGAGGTGGCGCATGATGATTCACCGGCGCACTGGTTCCCCGTCTGGGCACCCGTACTGGTGATGCTGGCCATTGTCTTCACCGGCCTAGTGCTCGCCAATGGCGATACCACGATCCCGACTCTTTTCTTCGGCCTCTTCGCCGTAGGAATGATTGCCTCTACCATCTTCGTCGAGCCGCGCGGACTCTTCATCACCGTCGCTTCGTTCCCACTGTTTTACCTGTTCGGATCGCTTTTGATTGGCTGGTTCAGTTCCGGAAGGGCGACAATTGCCAGCCGGAAGACGAAGGTCATCACCTCGATCTACCCCGCCATTGAGCACTACCTGTGGCTACTGATCCCCTTCCTCGTCGCAGTGGGTATTGCGGTTTTCCGCTGGTGGAACTTCCGCGAGTCCCTCACCCGCAAGGCCGCGAAGCTGGAGATGCAGCGCCGCCGTCGCAGCGAATCCGACCGCAGCAATATTGAGACCTACGGTCGCGCACAAGAGCGTTCGCACGCTCGAAGCCACGCGCGCAGAAGTGCTCGTTCTTTTAATGACGCCCCCAGCTACGAACCGCGGAAACGTTCAGAACGAACGGCACAGCGTGGAACCCGCATTCCCCGGGGCGGGGATTCGGTTCCTGCCCCCTATCAGGAGCGCGCCGCCAGGAGCTTGGATAGGGATTCCGACAGGAGCATCGATAGGGACGAGGAATTCCTGCGCCTTGGAGAGACCTCCAGCGCCGACAACTCCCGTACTAGCGCCAAGCGGGTCACCCGAAGCTCTGAGGAGTTACGCGAGAACGCTCAGCGCCGCCGGATCCCCTTCCCGGAGCGGCGCATGTCCCCCAAGCGCTACCTCGACGACGAGCGCGAATAGCTGATCTGGCTCTGGCGCTCTGCGGTTAGCTCCCCCCCCTATCGGGTTTGGTTTATTTCTGGGTCCGCGGCGGACGCAGCTCGCGTGGCAGGGAGAAGATCAGATCCTCTGTGGCGGTGGTGACTTCCTCCACCTCGCCGTAGCCCTTCTCCGCCAGCAGCTCCAGCACACCGCGAACGAGGATCTCCGGGACGGATGCGCCTGAGGTTACGCCGACGTGCGTCACGCCATCCAGCCAAGCGGGATCGACCTGCTCTGCGTAATCCACCAGATGGGCATCCTGCGTTCCGTGCTGCAGGGCTACCTCCACCAGGCGCTTGGAGTTGGAGGAGTTCTGCGAACCAACCACGATCATGAGCTCCACCTTCGGAGCGATGGCCTTGACCGCGACCTGACGGTTCTGAGTGGCGTAGCAGATGTCATCGGACGGCGGATCTTGGATGTGCGGGAACTTCTCGCGCAGCAGTTTCACGGTTGTCATAGTTTCGTCCACGCTCAGGGTGGTCTGGGACAGCCACACCAGCTTCGTATCCTCCGGGAAGTCCAGCGCATTCACGTCGTCCTCGCCGTCGACCAGGTGGACGACATCCGGGGCCTCACCCGCGGTGCCCTCGACCTCTTCGTGGCCGTGGTGGCCGATCAGAATGATCTGGTATCCCTGCTTAGCGAAGCGCGTGACCTCGTGGTGGACCTTGGTGACGAGCGGGCACGTGGCGTCAAAAGTCTTCAACTCGAGCTGGCGTGCCTCCTCGTGCACGGCGGGCGATACACCGTGCGCCGAGAACACCACATTGGAGCCACGAGGAATCTCCGAGGTCTCGTCGACGAAGATCACGCCGCGATCCTCGAAAGTCTTCACAACGTGCTTGTTGTGCACAATTTCCTTACGCACGTACAGCGGCGCACCGTGCTTTTCCAAAGCCTTCTCGACGGACTCGACGGCACGATCGACTCCGGCGCAATAACCGCGCGGAGCAGCTAGATAAACCTTCTTCGTGTCGGCAGTTGCCTCGGTAGTTGGGGTAGTCATGTGCCCCATCGTAATGGAAGTACCTGACAGTGCCCATCCCCTGCCCATCCGCTGCCTTTGTACTGCTCATCCACTGGTCATCAACTGGTGTCCGAGCCGTCATTTAGAATGCATAACCATGAGTGTTCCAAACTCCCCTGAAGCCCCGTGGGCGGTCGGGCAGCTAAACGACCAGGTGAAGAACTGGATCCAAAGGTTGGGGTTCATCTGGGTAGAAGGCCAGGTCACGCAGGTAAACATGAAGAGCACCTGGCGGTTTTCCTACATCACTCTGCGCGACGTGAACCTGGAAGCTTCGGTCTCCCTGACCGTGGAGACGAGCGCGCTGAAGAACCTGGCCACTCCGGTGAAAGACGGCGACCGCATTGTCGTGCACGGCAAGCCGTCGTTCTATTCCAAGCGCGGCAGCTTTTCCCTGTGGGTCACGGAAATCCGACAGGTCGGTATCGGCCAGCTGCTCGCGCAGATCGAACAGCTGAAGAAGGCCATGTTCGCCGAGGGACTTTTCGATCCCCGCTTGAAGGCCACCCTGCCCTTCCTGCCCACCACCGTGGGTTTGATTACCGGTCGTGGTTCGGCGGCGGAGCGGGACGTGATGGAGGTGGCCAAGCGCCGCTGGCTCGCAGTGCGCTTTCGGGTGATTAACACAGCAGTCCAAGGCCCGAAGACGGTTCCGCAGGTCGTCGATGCTCTACACGAGCTGGAGCAGGACCCGGCGGTCGACGTAATCATCGTCGCCCGTGGCGGTGGCTCTGTGGAAGATCTGCTGCCGTTTTCCGAAGAAGCACTGGTTCGCGAGGTATCCCGCCTCCGCACCCCGGTGGTTTCGGCCATCGGGCACGAGCCGGACAATCCCCTGCTGGACTACGTGGCCGACGTCCGCGCGGCCACTCCCACAGATGCGGCCAAGACAGTGGTCCCGGATGTGGTTCAGGAGCTGCGAATCATCAGCGAAGCACGCCAGCGCGGCGCCGGTGCCCTGCGTAACTGGGTCTCACACGAGCGTAAGGGGCTGGCGCAGATCCGCACCCGGCCCGTGATGGCGGACCCCAGCCTGCCAGTCACCCGTCAGAAAGACATCATCGCGGAGGCTCTGCAGCGCAAGGATCGCGCGCTCGGCGTGCATGTCCGTTCGCTGCGTTCCTCCATCGAATCGCTGAAGGCGCAGGTCAATGCCCTGGGGCCGTCCCAGACCCTTGCGCGTGGCTATTCCATCGTGCAGGTCATTCCGCGTGACAAATCTGGAGCCCAGGTGGTCACCACGGTGGATCAGGTTGATCCCGGTTCACAGCTGCGCATCCGGGTCCCTGACGGATCCATCACGGCCGCGGCGATGGGTGTACAGGCGGCGCCTGGGGGCGTCATGAATAGAAACAGCAACACCACAGACAGTACCGGCAGCACAGACAGCACCGAGAACAGCACAGGAGAGGCTTAAGACGATGGCGAACAACACCAGCAACGGCACCAACAACACCGAAAACGGCGAGCAGCAGAAGTTTCGCCCACTCGACCAGCTGAGCTACGAGCAGGCACGCGATGAACTGGTGGAGGTTGTGAAGATCCTCGAGCTCGGGCAGATGAGCCTCGACGAGTCGCTGAACTACTGGGAACGCGGCGAGGAGCTGGCCGCATACTGTGAGGACTACCTCAATGGCGCATCCAAGCGCATCGAGCAAGCGCTACAGCAGCGCGAAGCACGCAACGCCGAGGCGCAGGGCGAAAGCTAGCTAGCGCCTGGGGCTAGTTAGCTGTTTCGGCGCTACTGGGCTCGGCAGCCGCTCCCGCAGCATCGGGACTGTCGGAAACGTCGGTGACGTCAATTGGCTGCGTCGCAGCAATCTTCTCTGCGGCAGTGCGAGTCTGCTCGTGGGAGGCCATCGCCTCTATAGCCAAGCGCACATCCCCCAGGTCAGCGACCCACAGCGGGCGGGCGTCGTCTCCGGTGAAGATGTGCCACTCGACGTCCCCCGTGGTCTCCGTTCCAGTCTCTTCCCGCACGGAATCATCAGGCTGAGAAGCAGCCTTAAAGTCGGCACCGGTTTGGGTCAAGGAAATGTAGTTCTCCCCGTTAATAACCCAACCGACCAGGCTCGACGGCTCGCCGCCGACCATCACACGACGGGCGGAGTTGGCCACCCAGCCTTCCGGCATCTCCGGATTACGGATCGGGAAGTCGAAGGTCCGGGCATCCATCTGCAGCACAGTATCCTTGTCGACCTCCTGCACAGGACCCGAGCGATCAGCCTCTCCAGGGTTATAGGAGCACAGGCCCGTAAACCCGACCGTCAGGAACATGGCAACCAACAGCACCACCAGGGAAAGCACAATGTCCTTGGTGGATTGAAACGCACGGGGTTTTTGAATCTGCACGCCCGCCATTATCGCATTGCCTCCGCTGGCCTGGCCAAATCAACCCTAGGTAAGGCTGGACGGCAAAAGATAGGGCAAAGCATGAAACAACGCCCGGGGTAAATGAGGCACAATGGAAGAAGAGTGGAAACAATTACCTATCAGCCACCAATCAGCAACAGAAAAGAGCTTGAAGATCATGTCTACTGAGCACATCCCTGCTGTCTCCCCCAACCCGGAGGCTCCGGATCGCAACCTGGCGATGGAGCTGGTCCGCGTGACCGAAGCCGCCGCCCTCGCCTCCGGCAAGTGGGTTGGCCGTGGACAGAAAGAATCCGGTGACGGCGCAGCCGTGGATGCGATGCGCCAAATGATCAACTCCGTGGAAATGGACGGCGTTGTCGTGATCGGCGAGGGCGAGAAGGACGAAGCCCCCATGCTGTTCAACGGCGAGCAGGTCGGCACCGGCAACGGCCCGGCAGTGGACATCGCCGTCGACCCGGTCGACGGCACCACCCTGATGGCCGAAGGCCGCCCGAACGCCATCTCCGTGATCGCCGCCGCCGAGCGCGGATCCATGTACGACCCGTCTGCTGTGTTCTACATGAAGAAGATCGCCGTTGGCCCGGAGGCCGTGGGCAAGGTGGACATCGACGCTCCGGTCGCTGACAACATCAACGCCGTGGCCAAGGCCAAGGGCACTGTCCCGGGCGACATCACCGTCGTCGTGCTGGACCGCCCACGCCACGAGGATCTGATCCGCGAGATCCGCGAGGCCGGCGCGAAGGTCCGCCTGATTGGCGACGGCGACGTTGCAGGTGCCGTGGCAACCGCCCAGGACACCGCCACCAACTCCGTGGACATCATGATGGGCATCGGCGGCACCCCGGAGGGCGTTATCGCCGCCGCCGCCATGAAGTGCATGGGCGGCGAGATCCAGGGCAAGCTGTGGCCGAAGGACGAGGCTGAACGCCAGAAGGCCCTGGACGCAGGCCACGACCTCGACCGCGTGCTGACCACCAACGACCTGGTGAACTCCGAGCACTGCTACTTCGTCGCCACCGGCGTGACCAACGGCGACATGGTGCGCGGTGTCTCCTACCACCAGAACTCCGCCACCACCCGTTCCCTGGTCATGCGCTCTCGCTCCGGCACGATCCGCTTCATCGAGTCGCAGCACCAGCTGGCGAAGCTGCAGTCCTACTCCGTGCTGGATTACACCCGTAACTAGCCCTTTTTATGACGCCCCCACGCCGCCGCCGTACAGCAGGCCTTTTAGGTAGATTGGGCGGTGTCCGTGCGGGGCACGAAAGACTATCCGCTTTCCCACGGTTCCCGGTTTTGAGCCCTTTGGTGGGTTCGAAGCGGGAGGCGTCAAAAACCTAAGAAGATAAAGGTGATGAAAGAATGACCGAGCAAGAATTCCGCATTGAACACGACACGATGGGCGAGGTTAAGGTTCCCGCCAAGGCTCTGTGGCGTGCGCAGACGCAGCGCGCGGTGGAGAACTTCCCGATCTCCGATCGCCCGCTGGAGTCCGCCCAGATCCGCGCGATGGGTCTTTTGAAGGCGGCCTGTGCACAGGTGAACAAGGACCGTGGCCTGCTGACCGACGAGCAGGCGGATGCCATTATCTCCGCTGCGAAGGAAATCGCTGACGGCAAGCACGACGCTGAGTTCCCGATCGACGTGTTCCAGACCGGCTCCGGCACCTCTTCCAACATGAACACCAACGAGGTCATCGCCTCCATCGCCAAGAACAATGGCGTGGAGATCCACCCGAATGACCACGTGAACATGGGGCAGTCCTCCAACGACACGTTCCCGACCGCTACCCACGTGGCCGCCACCCAGGCTGCTGTCAATGACCTGATTCCGGGTCTGAAGGTTCTGCAGGAATCCCTGGCTAAGAAGGCCAAGGAGTGGGAGACGGTTGTTAAGTCCGGCCGCACCCACCTGATGGATGCCGTCCCAGTGACCCTGGGCCAGGAGTTCTCCGGCTACGCCCGCCAGATCGAGGCAGGCATCGAGCGCGTTGAGGCCACCCTGCCCCGCCTGGGTGAGCTGCCGATCGGTGGCACTGCAGTCGGCACCGGCCTGAACACTCCGGCTGACTTCGGCGCGAACGTTACCGCCGAGCTGGTGAAGCTGACCGGCGTGGAGCAGCTGCGCGAGGCTGAGAACCACTTTGAGGCACAAGCCAACCGCGATGGCCTGGTTGAGTTCTCCGGTGCTATGCGCACCATCGCTGTCTCCCTGAACAAGATTGCCAACGACATCCGCTGGATGGGCTCCGGCCCGCTGACCGGTCTGGGCGAGATCCACCTGCCGGACCTGCAGCCGGGCTCTTCCATCATGCCGGGCAAGGTCAACCCGGTTCTGTGTGAGACCGCAACCCAGGTTGCTGCACAGGTCATCGGTAACGACGCTGCCGTTGCCTTCGGCGGTTCCCAGGGTGCGTTCGAGCTGAATGTGTTCATCCCGATGATGGCCCGCAACGTGCTGGAGTCTGCGAAGCTGCTGGCCAACACTGCCCGCGTATTCGCGGAGAAGCTGGTCGACGGCATTGAGCCGAACGAGGAGCGTATGCGCACTCTGGCTGAGTCCTCCCCGTCCATCGTTACCCCGCTGAACTCTGCCATTGGCTACGAGGCTGCTGCGAAGGTTGCTAAGACTGCTCTCAAGGAGGGCAAGACCATCCGCCAGACAGTTATCGACCTGGGCTTTGTCGACGGTGAAAAGCTGACCGAGGAGGAGCTGGATAAGCGCCTCGACGTCCTGGCTATGGCAAACACCGACCGCGACAAGTAGGCGAAAGCTAACTACTGACGCTGTTTTGTGGCCAGCTGGCTGGCTGGTCGGCAAGCTGACTGGCTGGTTGGCACGCTGGCCAGTTGGCCGGCACACTGACAGGGCCGCACTTGCCGGGGCATCCTGGCTGGTCATCCTGGATGGTCATCCTAGCTGGCCATCCTGGATGGCCCGCAAGCTGGGTCGACTCACCCGCTGTTGTTTTCCGAAGGCACTAGTAGGCATTAGCGCTACTAGTAGGCACTAGCCACCACCTTTGGAGGAGTGACGGCGGGTTTTCTATTTGTCATGCATCTGACCCCTGTCCCTCTGGCCCTCTCGCCACCGCCGAAGGGGCGAAATGTCGCTAGACCGAGAATATGCACTGCGCCTCGGCCGACTTCACACAATCACAACGCGCTGAACTGGGATTTTACTTTACTGGAACCTGATCCCATTAACGGACTCTCGTTCTAGCGACATTCAGCCTCTCCAGCACCGACCAATACCCACTATTTGCCACTACACCGCCAACCAACCACTATCCTTCAAAAGCTATTGGTCACACCAGCACCACACGTTTCATAAATGTCGGAAAAGTTGCAAAACACCTCCTCGCCAAAATTGGCACCTTCCACAACACCCCCGTGACCTGCATTTTTACACTATTGAAAATCTACTCCGACAAGGTTGTGCAACTTTTCCGACAATCGACCCTCTGGAATGCAACTTTTCCGACACTTAACCACCGGCGAACCGAAACACACTGGCCCGCCACCTGAGTTACGCAGCACCCCCAACTGGGTCAAGTCCGGTGTAGTGGTGTAGCCGTTTGTGCTTTCGGCTCGATATGAAGTTCGGGGCTTGGTTAGGCGGTTAGCTGGTGGTGGTCGTCACGATGTTCTCCTGGGTGGTGCATGAGGTGCTTGGTGTGTTCGAGTGCGGTCAGTGACATGTAGCGTTTTTGTTGGATCCAATCGTCGTGTTGCTCGGCTAGGACCGCACCGACAAGCCGGATGATGGATTCACGGTTTGGGAAAATGCCGACGACGTCGGTGCGCCGGCGGATCTCTCGGTTTAACCGTTCTGTGGGGTTGTTTGACCACACCTTCGTCCAGACTGGTTTCGGCACTGCGGTAAACGCCAGTACTTCATCGAGTGATTCCTCCAAATACGCCGCGACGTGAGGGAATTTCGGCTCCAGTAGGTCGACAACTTCGCGGGCTTGAGCCCAAGTGGATGTGGCGTCAGGTTGCTGGAAGATTGTCTGGAACATCGCAGAGACCATCGGCCATTGTGTTTTCGGGACCTTTTCGTAGAGGTTCTTCGCGAAATGGGTGCGGCACCGCTGCCACGACGCATTGGGCAGCACTTCGGAAATGGCGTGCTGGATGCCTTCGTGGGCATCACTGGTGATAAGGAATACCCCAGTAAGTCCGCGGGCTTTTAAGTCCTGGAAGAAGCCTTTCCACGACGCGTTGGATTCCGCGGTGGCGACGTGCATGCCGAGCATTTCGCGATACCCGTCGGCGTTGACTCCGGTGGCAAGCAGCACTGAGCATTTGACCACCCGGCCGCCTTCACGGACTTTGATCGTGAGCGCATCGCACGATAAAAAGGCGTACCCGCCGGGGTCTAGTGGGCGGTTTTTGAAGTCTGCGACCATGTCGTCGAGTTCTTCTGACATGCGTGAGACTTGCGATTTCGACATGCTGGAAATCCCAAGTGTAGCCACCAGATCATTCATCCTGCGGGTGGAAACCCCCTTAAGGTAGCACGTGGCGATCACAGTCGATAAGGCTCGTTCTGCTCGTGAGCGGCGCTCTAACAGCCAGTCTGGGAAGAACGCGCCGTGGCGCAGTTTCGGCACCGCCACGTCGATCGTGCCGACACGGGTGTCAAGGTCGCGGTGGCGATACCCGTTGCGGTGGTTGACCCGCTCGGTGGATACAACCCCGTATTCGGCGCCGCAGACGGTGTCAGCCTGGGCGGAGAGGATCTGGTTGATAAACCCTTGCAGCATCTGGCGCATCAAATCCGGAGACGCTTGGGCCAGCAAATCATCCAGATAGGTTGTCGGGTCGATAGAATACGGTGCAGCGGTCATCGTCATAGGCCTTTCGGTGAGATGTGGTAGTTGAGTTGAAAGGCTAACTGGCGGTGGCCGCCCACTACTTTCCGGGATCCACCATCAGCAAGCGTTACACCACACTAAGGGACGCAACCCCCCAACTGCCACGCGAACTCCATCACTCCGCCACAGCGCACCCCCCCACAGCGCAAACTGCTAGCCACAGCACTCCACAGCGCAAACTGCTAGCCACAGCGCACCCCACAGCACCCCACAGCGCGAACCGTTACCCACGACACCCCCAGCAAGGCCGTATGAAAAATCACACAAACCTTGCACTGGATACAACTTTGCACTGGGTGTAACTTCGACTAGGTGACTAACTCAAACTGCTCAGATACCTCAGACCCCACATCCATGGGACTGCGCGAGCGCAAGCGCCTGGAGACCAGGCTACGAATCGAGGACGAGGCCACCCGCCTCTTCCTCGATCGTTCCTTTGATGGAGTCACTTTGGAAGATGTCTGCGAAGCAGCAGGTATTAGCCGCCGTACCTTTTTCAACTACTTCTCTTCAAAGGAGCACGTTGCGGTCGGTAAACAACCCCCATTGCTCACCAAGGACGACTTCGACAAGCTCGAGAGCTTCTCCCCCGCACAGGGCAGCCTGCCTCAATACCTCTACGACATGCTGACCAAGAAGCGCATCGAGGAGGCCAAAAAATCGGACAATGCCAACCTCGATCCGGAACTTGCGGAGTCGATACGGTGGCGTCGATCCCAAATAATAGAGAGATTCCCCAGCCTGGCACTCTCGAAGCTCGTCAGCTACGAAAAGCTACGCAGCGACCTCGCCGAAGCGGTGTGCAAGAACCTCGAAAGCCATCCGGGCAACCGCAGCACCGACATGGAGGCGATGGAGGAAGCGCACCTCATCGTCACCGCGGCAACAACGGTGCAATGGGCCGCAGCAACCTCAGCCGCACGGCGCGGCAGAACCCTGAACAGCACAAAGGACTTCGACATCGCGCTTGTCGGCCTGCAAAAGATCTTCAGTGCCATCGAACCAGCCACCCCCGAGCCAACAGCAGAAACAACCAAGGAGAACCGCCCATGAAAGATACTCGCGAAGAAGCCGCAGCGGCCAAGGCGCGGCTCGACGCGGCAGAGAAGCAGCGCCAGGAAAACAACAACAATGTCCCCCTAGTCTTTGGCTGCCTGATGCTTGGCATGCTGATGTCCTCGCTGGGGCAGATGATCTTCTCCACCGCTCTGCCCACCCTCGTCGGTGAGCTTGGCGGCGCCAACAAAATGAGTTGGGTCATCACCAGCTTCCTGTTGACCATGACCATCGGCATGCCCGTCTACGGAAAACTGGGCGACCAGATGGGCCGCAAGCCGCTGTATCTGCTGGCAGTAACTCTGTTCCTGGTCGGGTCCGTCCTCGGCGCGCTGGCGCAGAGCATGAACATGATGATCGTCGCCCGTGGCGTGCAAGGCCTCGGTGCGGGCGGCCTGATGATCGGTGCCCAATCCATCATCGCCGACGTGGTTCCCGCCCGTGACCGTGGCCGATACATGGGCATCATGGGCGCCGTCTTCGGCCTGAGTTCCGTACTGGGGCCTCTGTTGGGCGGCTTCTTCACCGACGGTCCCGGCTGGCGCTGGGCGCTCTGGTTCAACGTGCCGCTGGCAGTCATTACGATCCTGATGGTTTTCTTCAACCTCAAGCTGCCGAAGCGCGGCTCGCGCGCACACTTGGACGTCCCCGGTACGGTTTTGATGGCCGGCGCAACCAGCTCGCTGATTCTGCTGCTCACCTGGGGTGGTCGAGATTACGCCTGGTCGAGCCCCGTCATCATCTGCCTGGGTATCGCGGCAGTCGTCTTGGCCACACTGTTTGTGCTGGTGGAACGCAAGGCCAAGGATCCGCTGATCCCGATGCAGCTGTTCACTGTCCGCAATTTCGTGGTCACCACAGCGGCCGGCACGATCACGGGTGTGGTCATGTTTGGCGTATTGGCTTACATGCCGACATACATTCAGATGGTTCACGGCATGACCCCCACCAAGGCCGGTCTCATGATGATTCCGATGATGGCCGGAATGATCGTTACCGCCACCGCCTCCGGCCAGTACGTGTCCCGCACGGGTCGCTACAAGTGGTTCCCCGTCGCGGGTCTGCTCGTTGCCGCCACGGCGGTTGGTCTTATGGGGCTTTTTGACGCCCACGATTCCCTCGTGCACCTCGGTCTTGTTTTGGCTCTCATGGGTGTTGGCCTGGGGCTTTCGATGCAGATCCTGGTGCTGATTGTGCAGAACTCTTTCCCAATCTCGATGGTGGGAACTGCGACAGCTTCGAATAACTTCTTCCGCCAGATTGGTGGCACGGCGGGCTCTGCGATTATCGGTTCGCTGTTCACACACCGCGTGGCGGATCTGATGGGTCAGCGGGTGCCCGGCGCGCTCAAGGAGTTGGGTCCGCAGGGGGCTGAGTTTGCGAAGGACTTCCAAGGCGGTGGCAGTGCGCGGTTGACCCCGGAGATCGTCGATACGCTGCCTGGCCCGTTGCATGACGCGATTATTACCTCGTATAACGACGCCCTCGTCCCAGTTCTCGGGGCTATGGCGCCGGTGGCCGTGTTGGCTGCGCTGATTCTGGTCTTGGTACGTCAGGACACCCTGAAGGAGACCATCGAGTAGTCCCCGTTGGGATCCTGCGCTTGGAAAGTTACTTGGTCTCTTCTGCCGATCCCTCAGCGTTGCCCTCGTCGGAGCGCTCCAGGTTTTCCTGGTAGTACTTCCAGGCCGGGCCACCCTCAAGGATCTTCTCCATCACCATGTTGTGGCGCCACGTGCCCTTCTTCGGCCCGTAGTTCATGTGGGACATGCAGTGGAATACGCCCACTTCCTCGAATCCTCGGGAGACGTGCAGCCGCACGGAGCCCTCGTTCTCCGGGAAAATGCTGGAGTGCATCGCCCAGTGGCCCTGCTCGGCGGCGTCCTTGAGCAGCCTATCGAGCAGGCTGCCGGCCACACCCTTGCCTGCGGCATCCTTGTGGACGTAGATCGAGTCCTCCAGCACTCCGTCGAACACGTCACGGTGGCTGGCGGATGTGGCGGTGATCCACCCCAGGATCTTCTCCCCATCCTCGCCCAGGCCTGCGGCTGCGGCGGCTGCGGGATCCGTGTCGATGGCAACGAAAGAGAGCTCGGGCAGGCGGTGGCGCATAAAGTCTTCCCACGCTTCGGGCGCGTTTTCCTCAAAGGTCGCCTCGCCCGTATCCATACCGGTCTGCAGGATCTTCTGGACTTGCGGATAGTCCTTCTCCTCCATCAGGCGGATGGAGATTGCCTGCTTGGCACTGTTCTGGGCGTTGTTGCCAGCGTTGCTATCTGCGGCGCTCCCTGCAGTGTTCACAGAGTTCCCAGTATTCGCAGTGTTCCCTGCGGTGTTCGCGGAAGTCATGGAAGAAATTGTGCCCTAAAACCCATCGTTTACGCCACCTGACTACCGGCAGCTGTGAGCGAACTATCCTTTTTCCAACAGATTCGTCACCAGTTCAGCGATCGCGGAACGCTCGGACCGGGTCAGCGTAACGTGCGCGAACAGCGGATTGTTCTTCAGCTTTTCGATCACCGCCTGGATTCCGTCGTGGCGCCCTACCCGCAGGTTATCGCGCTGCGCAACGTCGTGAGTCAGTACAACGCGGGAGTTGCGCCCCAGGCGAGAGAGCACTGTTAGCAGGACGTTGCGTTCGAGTGACTGGGCCTCGTCCACAATGACGAAGCTGTCGTTGAGGCTGCGGCCACGGATGTGCGTCAGCGGCAGCACCTCCAGCAACCCGCGGGCGTCGATCTCCTCCAGCACGTTGTCACTCACCACCCCTTCTAGGGTGTCGTACACCGCCTGCGCCCAGGGGTTCATCTTTTCCGTTTCGCTGCCGGGCAGGTAACCCAAGTCCTGTCCACCGACGGCATACAGAGGGCGGAAGACGACGATGCGCTTGTGCTCACCGCGCTCCAGCACCGTCTCCAACCCGGCGCACAGCGCCAGCGCGGACTTGCCGGTACCCGCGGATCCGCCGAGACTTACGATGCCAACCTCGTTATCCAGCAGCAAGTCCAGCGCCACGCGCTGCTGGGCGCTGCGTCCACGAATACCGAAGGCTTCCAAGTCGGTGGGAACCTGGCGCACCATTCCGTCGCCCATTGTGCGCGCCAGAACGGACTGGCTGCCCGCGGTCAACTGTAGGCCGCAGTGGATCGGCAGTTCATCGACCTCGTCGCCGTCTACCGTCAGCGCTCCAGAGATGTCGGCCTCCCCCACGTCGTACAGCTCGTCGATGATGCTGGAGGGCACCTCCGCGCGGGCCATGCCGTTGTAGCCGGTAAGTACGACGTCCTGAGCGTGGTACTCGTCTGCGTCAAGACCAACAGCACCGGCCTTCACTCGCAGTGGCACGTCCTTCGTCACCAGTGTGACGTTGTGCCCTTCGGCCCGCAGGTTCAAAGCACAAGCCAGAATGCGGTGATCGTTTTGTTCTCCGCGCAGGCCCGTGGGCAGCACGGACTGGTCGACGTGGTTCAGTTCCACCTGGACGGTACCGCCGGCTTCATTAACAATGCTGGGCATGTCCAGCCGTCCGTGTTCCTGACGAAAATCTTCGAGCATGCGCAGAGCCTGACGAGCAAACCAGCCGAGTTCCGGGTGGTGGCGCTTGCCTTCTAGTTCACTGATCACGACGACGGGGAGAATGATGCGGTGCTCCGCAAACTTGATGAGTGCCCAGGGATCGGATAGCAACACCGAAGTGTCGAGAACATAAGTGCGTAGGCCGAGCTCTGCGTCGGAATGCGCGTTGAGAGCCTGTTCTGCCTGAAGGTTCTGATGTGCCTGATCGGTGGGCGCGGCGGAAGTCATGGAGGTGGTGCTCCTTTTAAGGGGTTATGAGCCAATCAACCCGGACGTTCCACGCCGCAAAAGCTACGCTTTACATCCGGGAAACGGATGCGGTGGGTAGTTGTTACTTGCTTCGGACATCCTCGACGCTATGCGCGCCGCATGGAAATTACATTGTTGTCAGATGAACTCTGGGTAAACATAAAAAGCCCCAGGTTCTGAGGCATTTTCCGCCCCTCACCTGGGGTTATCAAGTTCTACTTTAAAGTTAGAACCTAGCGCTTCTCGATGGTCTCAGCGAACTTGCCGGAAGCGTCCTTTGCCCACGTAATGGTGCCGTTTTCGAAGGACTGGGTCCAACCGTTAGCTGCGTCGCCCTTCTCCGGAGCGGTCGGCAGACCCAGCTCATTGTCCAGGCCGCCACCGTTGTTCCAAGTTTCGCCGATCTTGCCGATCAGCGGAACCGCACCGTGGTCCTTAGAGTTAGCAATCCAGCCCTTCTCGAAGGTAGCCAGGGAGCCATTCTCTCCCTCGGCGAACTCGGTCAGCTTACCGAAAGCGCCGGTCTCGCCGCCCTCGTTGTCCCAAGCGGTCTTGACATCCTTCGGCAGCTCAACCTCTTCACCGCTAGCGGTCTGAACCTTCTCAGTCTCACCCTTGGCATCGGCGCCCTCAGAGCCCTCAGCGTCAGCACCCTCAGAGCCCTCAGCCTCTGCACCCTCGGTCTCAGACTTGCCGTCCTTACCTTCACCGGCCTTAGCAGTAGCAGAATCGGCAGCCTCTCCAGCCTTCTCGGTGGCGGAGTTTGCTGCATCGCCGGCCTTATCCTTGGCGTCCTCTGCATCGTCGGAGCACGCAGCAACGCCGAATACCAGGGATGCACCTGCGGCCAGAGCCACTGCGGAACGGCGGAAACGCTTGTTGGAGTTCATTACTAATACCTTTCTGTCGGTTCTTTTTAGCTCTCACTTATCGCAAGAGCGCCACCCCTCCAGTCGTAGTAGCTTTCCTATGAAGAATGCACGCCCCGTTTGGGAATCTTGACCCAACCGAGATCAACTCTTTATCTTCGCCGCGCACCTTGGGGAGTCTTTTTCTTTCCGCTTTTATTGCCTTTATCTGCATTTTTACTGACGCCACCACGTCCTCGCTTAGCCACCTGTCGCGAGCTGCTCGCGGTGCGCCCTTTGCATATCCCAACGAAGTCCTGGATGACGTCACTGTCGGATTCTGTAAGCCACATCAGGGCCACACGGGTGCGGGGACACGTGGTGGCGTCAATCCCCAAAAGGTCACGATGAACCACCCCGCGCTGGTTAATAGATCGCAGCAAGGGGCGCGGAGCTACGGCGATACCAACATTGGCAGCCACTACCTGCAGGGCTTCGCGCAGTGCTCCCACATCATCCCATCCGTTGGACGGGGTAACGTACATCAGCTTCTCGTCAACTAGCTCTCGAAAGGCGATGGAATCCATGACCTTGACGGGATGATCCTTGGGGGCAGCGACGCCGATCTGTTCCTCATAGAGAGCAACCTCGTGCATATCAGCCGGGCGCTCAAACCCCTGCGCGGGGAGGCGCACCAATGCAACATCCGCCTGTCCTGCACGAATGTAGGGTAACGGGTCGTCGGCGCCCGCGCTGGCAATCTTCCACCCGGGAACTCGCTCGTCAAAGCGGCGGAACCATTTATCCGGCTGCACGCCAGTACTAAAAACAACTTTCAAGTGCTGACGCGCCTTCACGGTGCGGTTCTGCGGAGAGGGCTGAGTGGGCATGGGACTAATAATAGAGCCGTTCATTAGAATGATGGGCATGACTGACGCAAACCCGAGTTACAAGTCCGGCCCGCCCATGAAACCCGCCACCGCCGCTAAGAAGCTGGCCATTTACCTTCCGGCCACCCCGCAGGAGTTTCAGGATTCCGCACTCAGCCACGAGCAATTCGTAGAGCTGCAGAAGAATCCGCCCGAGTGGCTGCAGACGCTGCGTCGAGAAGGGCCGCACCCACGCCCCGAGGTAGCTCGCAAACTAGGCATTAGCATTACGTCGCTTAAGAACAATGACATGGATAAGCCGCTCACTACAGCGGAGATTAAGGCATTGCTTGAAAAGCAGCCAGAGTGGTTGCGGGAGGCTCGCACTAAGTTGGCTAGCGAGCGAGATGAGACGGGGCGTCAATAGCTTCAGCCAAAGGCGGCAATCGCCCCTCAGGGCAGCATATAAAAAATAAGAAAAGGCGAGGATAAGCCCGATATTTCGGACCTTTCCTCGCCTTTCGCCTTCGATGGTGACGAGCCATCAGAAGCCTTTATCCGGTAAGCAATCGCCAGGTGACGAAACTGTCGATTGCGGGACAACCGGATGAACAACCGCAACACCTCGGAGGAGAAAGCTGTAGCCGATGCTCATGCGCTTCGGGGAGAAGAGAGAAACCCTCATCGCATGAATACTGCGCCGGCAACCCGACTTTCGACAGGTGCTGCAACATATTCCACAACTGCAGTGCGCCTCAGGTGACTAGCCTGCGACACACTCAAGAGGTTAGCCAACCCTCACTTGGCTTGTCAATATTTAAGCAACAAAATTGTTGAATAAATATCTGACCTGGGGTTATATCGACCTCAAGTGGACAGGTTTGACCACAGGGGGTGGATCTAAAGGTATGCGCAGCGCTTGATGACACATTTTCGCCCAATATCGAGGGGTTTCCTTGTGCTTTCACCCCAAAGAAATGCTATTCTCATAAACAATGCAGAGATGCACGTCACAATAGCGATGTGACATCCAGCTGCAACACAAAGAAATCTCTATAACCAACCTTGCCGCTGCTGGCGCTACTTGCGACGCTGACGAATCCAGCGATTCAGCCTTTTAGTAGTTCACGCAGCCATTGCCTTGGTTTGAAAGGAACCCATGAAGAACTTCCTGCCACGCAACATTTTCGAAGAAGAGCACAACATGTTCCGCGAGGCCTGCGCGGACTTCGTGAAGGCCGAGATCGCCCCGAACGTTGACCGCTGGCACGAGCAGGGCTACTGCGACCGTGAGATGTTCCAGAAGGCTGGTCAGCAGGGCCTGCTGGGCATGATGGCACCGGAACAGTTCGGCGGCGGCGGTATGGAGAACGACTACCGCTTCAACGCTGTACTGACCGAGGAGCTGGCTAAGGCTGACTCTGGTTCCGTCATCGTGGGCATCCAGACCATCAACGACCTGGTCATTCCTTACCTGCAGCGCTTCGGCAACGACGATCAGAAGGAGCGTTTCCTGAAGCCGCTGTGTGCCGGTGAGAAGATCGCCGCACTGGCAATGACCGAGCCGGGCGCAGGCGCCGACCTGGCTGGCATCCGCACCTTCGCTAAGAAGGACGAGAACGGCGACTACATCGTCAACGGCGCAAAGACCTTCATCTCCAACGGTGTTCAGGCAGACTTCACCCTGCTGGTCGTCGTGACCAACCCGGAGAAGGGCCGCGCAGGCGTTTCCATGCTGATCGTTGAGGACGGCATGGAGGGCTACACCAAGACCGGCCCGCTGAAGAAGGTCGGCCTGAAGTCCCAGGACACCGCTGAGCTGTCCTTCGAGGACACCCGCGTTCCGAAGGAGAACCTGCTGGGCGAAGAGGGCGCAGCATTCGGTTACCTGCGCACCAACCTGGCTCAGGAGCGTCTGTCCATCGCCGTGGGCTCCATCGCTACCTCCCGCCGCGCATTCGATCTGGTTTACAAGCACTCCCAGGATCGCAAGACCTTCGGTCAGCGCCTGATCGACCACCAGGCATACCGTTGGGAGCTGGCCAAGATGGCCACCAACATCCAGGGCTCCCAGTCCTTCGTTGATGCCTGCATCATGGAGAAGGTCAACGGCACCCTGGACGAGGTCACCGGTGCAATGGCTAAGTACCAGACCACCGAGCTGCAGATCGAGGTTGTAAACGAGGCCCTGCAGCTGCACGGCGGCTACGGCTTCATGCTGGAGTACCCGATCTCCACCCACTACCTGGACTCCCGTGTCCAGCCGATCTACGGCGGCCCGAACGAGATCATGATCGAGATCATCTCTCGCCGCCTGGCCAAGGGTGAGAACTAAGGCCTAGCTCTACTAGGTCCAGCCCTACGGGGCCCTACTCCCCCTTAAACTGCGGTGGTCGCTTTCCTAGGAAGGCGGCCACCGCTTCGCTATGGTCGGCGGTGTTAAACAGGCGCAGCTGTGCCTCCGCCTCCGCCGCGGCAGCATCGCTAATCGCCGCGGTGTTCTTCACCAGCGCCTTCATCTCCTTATATGCCGCGGTCGGGCCAGCGGCGAAGTTGTTAGCCAGCTTCTCCACGGTCGCTTCGAGATCCGCCGGCTCTACAAGCTGCTCTACCAGGCCCAGCTCTGCGGCTTCCTCGGCGGGCACTTTGCGATCCAGGAGCAGCAACTGCAGAGCCTTCGCACGCCCCACGCAGTCCACCAGGGTCTGTGACAGGCCCGAGTCCGCCGCCAGGCCCACACCCGTGAAGGCGCCCTTGAAAGAGGCTGCTGTGGACATCACGCGGAAGTCGCAGGCCATTGCCAGTCCCCAGCCCGCACCTGCCGCCGGCCCCTGAATCGCGGCGATCGTCGGCACGCTGATCCCGGCGAGGAGCTCAGTCATGGGGTTGTACTCCTCCACCACCTTTTCCATCCCCGTGCGATTCTGCGTATCCCGCAGCTGTTCCTTCAGATCCTGGCCGGAGCAGAACGCCTTGCCGTTGGCGCGCAAAACCACGGCACGCACCGCGGAGCCAAGTTCTTCGGAATCCTTTTGCGCATTCCGGAATGCCTCGATCAGTGCGAGCCGGAGTTCTTGATTCAACGAGTTGTATGCCCCCGTGCGGTTCAGCGTGATGTAGCGTACGGCTCCAACTGTGGAGACCTGCACGATGTCGCCCGTCGGAGTCGACGCAGCGGCAGTGCTTGGAGAGTTAGCAGAGTTTGGAGTGTCCTGAGTCATAGAACAAACTCTAGGCCATCTGCCCGTCAGCTTGGCTCGCAAGGAACTTCAGGAAACGGAGGGCCGGCTCGGAGAGGCGGTTCTTCGAGCTCCACACCACTCGCAGCGGCCGGTCAAACTTGACTCCGACCACCGGAACCTCCACGTACTGCCCAGTAGCTAGTTGCGACGCTACGGCTCTTCGCGCGATCACCCCTGGCGCCCCGATCGCACCGATTGCCGTGCGCTGCGCTCCCAGGGAACCGAATTCCCCCGCCGGTGGAGCGAGCTCGCCCAAAACGGCCTCCACCACTTCCCTGGTACCACTTCCCGGTTCGCGTAGCACCAAAGGTGTGGACTTCAACTCGTTCTTCGTCACTATTTTTTCTCTTGACGCCGTTTTCCCCGGCTTAGTGTCCGAATGACCATGATCGTTGGCCTGCGCCCAGGGGTGCTCTGCAGGCACGACAACCACCAGTTCATCGTGCCCCAGCACCCGCTGGTGCAGTTCGTGTGAGACCCAGTTTCCCTCTACTACCGCAAGTTCCGCCTGGCCCTGGACAACCTGGCGCTGCGCCCCTTGGCTATTGAGTTGCCGCATATGCAGATGGGTCTGTGGGCTGATGCGCAAATACTTCGCTGCCCAGCGTGGGTAATCCAATTCCGCCACGGTGTTCGAGGCCACGAGTTTAACCTCTTCGACAACGCCTTCTCCCAGTGCTTCTTCAAGGCCACGAGCGCATTCGTCGAGCGCGTCCTCTAGGCTCTCCAGTACGCGGACGACCTGGCGGCCTACCTCCGTGGTGGAACTCCCTGCGGCTCCGCGCCAGAAGATGCGCGCATCTAGGTGTTTTTCCAACTTGGCAATGCGCATACTGACGGTCTGTTGCGAGACGTTCAGATGCTCTGCGGCCCGGTTCATGCCTCCATACCGAGCGACAGCGAGGACGGAATCTACTGTGAGGGCGTCAGGAACATAGCCACGTCGAGCAGGGAAAGAATCCCCTTCGTTATCAAGATTCCTTTGGGGGTACATGCATTCATTGTAACCCTGTCCAGCACATACACTCTCCCGCTACTGCCGAGCACTGCCTAGCCTCAAGAATATGAATACGAAGCACAGCAAGCCCGACCTACCGCCCCTAGGCCCCGGTTGGGCCGGAGCGGTGATGGGGCTGGGCATCACGGCGTCACTCATGGACATTCACTTAAGCTCAACGCTGGGGCACCTCCCTGCCGAGCTAATGCTTGGCGCGGCGACACTCCTCGCTTTGGCTCTCACCGTAGGGTTCCATAGACATCGCAACCCGGGTTTCCACTCGAGCGCCATGCCGGCATGGGGAATGGCTTCCATGGGCATCCTCGCCTTGGGCAGTGCATACTCCCTCATCTTCGGTGCTTGGCTGGTTCACGCCTTCTGCTGGGCCGTCGGGACCGTCCTTGGCGCAATCACGTGCGTGAAGTTCATCCGCTACCTCTTTGTTAGCCGCCCAGCTCCCGCCTTTACCTGGGGGCTGCCCCTGGTCGCGCCCATGGTTGCTGCTACTGCCTCGGCTCAGCTGGCACCTCATGCTGGCGCGTGGGGCTCGGCTGTGCACGGAATTGGCGTCGCTTGCTTTGCCCTGGCCTGGGTGACGGCAGTACCGACATTTGCCTTCGTCTACGCGCGCACCTTCCCAACCATCCCCACCCAGTTCGCCACCACCGCGTGGATTCCGCTGGGCCTCGTCGGCCAGTCCACTGTGGCCGCACAGTTGCTTGCCGGCGAACAGTGGCACTTCCGCGCCATGGTCTACGGCATAGTAATGCTGAGCGTTGGTATTCCCCTCGCCTGCTACGCCATATGCCAGCACTGGGGAACGGCCCTGGGCGGTGCCCCCATGCCTTACAACCCCACCTGGTGGGCCAGCACCTTCCCCGTGGGTACGTGCTGTCTTGGAACCCACACCCTAGCCGAGAAATCCACAAATTCCGCGCTGCTGGCGTGGGATTTGGGATGGATGGACACCATCAGCGCCGCCCTGCTCGTTCTGCTACTTCTGCACGTCGTTTGGGCAGCATTCGGGGCTCGCAAGCTATCGCGGCGACCGGACACCGTAATTGCCGGCTAGCACGAAAGCAATGCGTGGGAGATGGCCTAGTCGCGGATGATCTCCGCGCCTGCGTCCTCCAGCTCCTGAATAGCGGACTTGCCGCCCTGCTCAGTCACCGCCGAGCACAGTTGCTCGATGACGCGCACGTGTAACCCAGCATTCATTGCATCCAGCGCCGTGGCACGGACACAGAAGTCGGTGGCGATGCCCACGATCGTTACGTTTTCTACCTCGTGGGAGTTTAGCCACTGCTGAAGTGTTTGCTCCTCGCCCGCAAGGTGGCCTTCAAAGCCGGAGTAGGCAGCGGTGTATTCGCCCTTGTGGAACCAGACGTCCACGAGTTCAGGATTCAGCTCGGCACAGACCTGCGCACCGTGGGTGTCGGCTACACAGTGAACCGGCCAGGTGTCCTTGTAGTCCGGCTCCTCCCCTTCTGGCGCAAAGTGGCCTTCGGGCTTGATGTGCCAATCCTTTGTGCCAACGATGAGTGGGCGGGAGGCCACGGAAGAGCCGTCACTAGCTTCCGCTTCTTCACCCTCGGCGTGCACTAGGCCACCCAGCCAGGCGTTGATCCCCCGCGCCACTTCTAGTCCCCGGTCGGTTCCCAGGGAACCATCGACGAAGTCGTTCTGAACGTCGACGACGATGATTGCATCCTTCGCCTGCGTGCTGACCATAGTGCTAAACCTCTACTCTTTAGGCCGGTTTTCTCGGAGCCGCTTGTCTTGAAGCCGCTGGGCTTCTTAGACGAGCTTCCAGTCTTCCAGGCCCTCGTACAGCGGGAAGTCCTCGGCGATCTTGTCCACACGGGCGCGCAGTGCAGCGATGTCCGCGTTGCCAGCCAGAGCGGTACCAATGACATCTGCGACCTCGGTGAAGGCCTCGGTATCCAGGCCGCGGGAGGCCAGGGCGGAGGTACCGATGCGCAGGCCGGAGGTGACCATCGGCGGGCGCGGGTCGAAGGGGACAGCATTGCGGTTGACGGTGATGCCAACTTCGTGCAGCAGGTCTTCGCCCTGCTGGCCGTCCAGCTGAGAGTTGCGCAGGTCAACCAGCACCAGGTGCACGTCGGTGCCACCGGTGAGCACCTGTACTCCAGCGTCCTTCGTGTCCTGAGCATTCAGGCGCTCCGCCAGGATCTTCGCGCCCTCGAGGGTGCGCTGCTGACGATCGCGGAACTCGTCGGACTGTGCCACCTTCATGGCCACAGCCTTAGCGGCGACGGCGTGCATCAGCGGGCCGCCCTGCTGGCCCGGGAAGACGGAAGAGTTCAGCTTCTTGGCGTACTCCTGCTTAGCCAGGATCATGCCGGAACGGGGGCCACCCAGAGTCTTGTGGACGGTGGTGGAAACCACGTCAGCGTGCGGAACCGGCGACGGGTGCAGGTCTGCGGCAACCAGGCCAGCGAAGTGAGCCATGTCCACCCACAGCTTCGCGCCAACCTCATCGGCAATGGACTTGAAGGCTGCGAAGTCCTGGTGACGCGGGTAGGCGGACCAGCCGGCGATCAGCACCTGTGGCTTTTCTGCAATGGCCTGCTCGCGGATCTTGTCCATATCCAGACGGAAGGTCTCCGGATCCACCTCGTAAGCGGCAACCTCGTAGAGCTTGCCGGAAAAGTTCAGGTGCATGCCGTGGGTCAGGTGACCACCGTGTGCCAGGGACAGACCCATGATCTTGTCACCCGGGTTAGCCAGGGACATCAGGACTGCTGCGTTGGCCTGGGCACCGGCGTGAGGCTGCACGTTGGCGAACTCCGCGCCGAAGACCTGCTTAGCGCGGTCGCGGGCCAGGTCCTCGATGACATCCACGTGCTCGCAGCCGCCGTAGTAACGGCGGCCTGGGTAGCCTTCGGCGTACTTATTGGTGAGAACAGAGCCCTGTGCCTGCAGCACGGCGCGCGGCACGAAGTTCTCCGAGGCAATCATCTCCAGGGTGGTGCGCTGGCGGCGCAGCTCACCCGCGATGGCTTCTGCGACCTGGGGATCCAGCTCCGCCAAAGGAGTGTTGTGCTGTTGTGAGTTCTGAGTGGACGAATTCTGCGGAGAAGTCACGTCTACCAAGGCCTTCCATTGTGGATGAATCTAAGAAAGATAAAACCGGTTGCTTATCTGCATCACTATCATAGCGAGTACCCACAGCGCCCTATACCCAACCCATACCCCAGCCCAACCCCAGCCCACACCCACCTCACTGCCAAACCATTGCGATCCCACTGCGGCTCCATGACAAACCCATGGCGATCCAATTTCACCTTGCCCCATTTTCGGGGCACAATGGGTGCTATGACTTCCCCCAGCCCTTACATTGAGCTGGACCGTACTCAGTGGCGCACCTTAAGAAAGTCGATGCCCCAGGTCCTCACCGAAGATGAACTGGAACAGCTCCGCGGCATCGGCGATGAAATCGACCTGGAAGAAGTCTCCGAGGTCTACCTCCCGCTGTCCCGCCTGATTTTCCTACGCGTCGAAGCGCACCGCAGGCTCAACGCCGCCACTGAAACGTTCCTCGGCGAAGCAATGCCGCCGATCCCTTACATCATCGGCGTCTGCGGCTCCGTCGCCGTCGGCAAGTCCACCACCGCCCGCGTGCTGCAGGTTCTGCTGCAGCGCTGGGAGACAAACCCGCGGGTGGACCTCGTAACCACTGATGGCTTCCTGCTGCCCACCGCAGAGCTCGAGCGCCGCAAGCTCATGCACCGCAAGGGCTTCCCGGAGTCCTACGACCAGGCGGAACTACTGAGCTTCATCACCAAGGTAAAGTCCGGCACCCAGAAGGTGCAGGCTCCGGTGTACTCGCACGAGGCCTACGACCGCATTCCGGACCAGGCCATCACAGTCGACCGCCCGGATATCCTCATCGTCGAGGGGCTAAACGTTCTACAGACCGGCCCCACCCTCATGGTCTCCGACCTCTTCGATTTCTCCGTTTACGTCGATGCCCGGCGCGAGGACATCGAGGATTGGTACATCGACCGCTTCCTGCGCCTGAAGAACACTGCGTTTAAGGATCCGAAGGCGCACTTCCACCACTTCGCCAACTTCAGCGATGAAGAGGCCACCGTGGTCGCTAGGGAAATCTGGCAGACCGTGAACCTGCCGAACCTGATGGAGAACATCCTTCCCACCCGCGTGCGTGCTTCCTTGGTTCTGCGCAAGGGCCCGGACCACCTGGTGCAGAAAGTGCGGATGCGGAAGATCTAGCCCCCCGCGCGCTATCGCGGGCAGTTATCGCCCGCACCCCTATCGCCGGTTATCCCCCGCTTATAGCCCGAAGCGCCTGTGCCGCTGCGAGTAGTCGCGCAGTGCTCGCAGGAAATCCACGCGCCGGAAGGCCGGCCAATAGGTATCGGTAAACCAGATCTCCGAGTACGCGGACTGCCACAGCAGAAAACCAGATAGGCGCTGCTCCCCCGACGTGCGGATCACCAGGTCCGGATCCGGCTGCCCCGAGGTGTACATGTGATTCCCCAACGCCTCGGCGGTGATTGCCTCTGCCATATCCTCCGGCGCCGTCCCCTGCTCCGCCAGCTCGGCCACGAGGGTCTGCACCGCATCCACGATCTCCTGGCGCCCGCCATAGCCCACGGCCACATTCACGCGCACGCCCGTGTGATCGTTCGTCTTGGCCTGGTTTTCCTCTAGGCGAGTACGCAGCTGTTCAGGCAGCAGCTCTAGGTGGCCAACGGTACGCAGCTGGAACCCGGCGTCAGAATCTGCCAATTCCTCCGCGACATCACCGATGATGCTGCACAACAACGACAGCTCCTCTGGCGAGCGCTTCAGGTTTTCGGTGCTGAGCAGGTACACCGTAACGGTTTCGATCCCCAGCTCATCACACCAACCACACATCTCCGCAATCTTCCTAGCGCCCACCCGGTGGCCGTGCGACACATCCGTGAACCCGTTCTCGCGCGCCCAGCGGCGGTTGCCATCGGCCATGATGGCAACGTGCTTCGGGCGTGGTTTCTCGCGCAGCGAGCGCGCTAGGCTCGCCTCGTAGGCTGGGTATAGCAGCTGGGGGATGCGGTTCACAGTGTTGATCCTACTGATGCTGGTTCGGGGGTTCTTCGCCGTCCTTGTTGACGCCCTTAGCCCGCGCCCGTTCAGCGTCAATAGCTGCGGGGCCGGTCAGAGTGCCGGAGGAGGGCAAAAAGCGCTCATCGGTCTGCGGCACCTCAGTACGGGCAAACATAGAGCTCTTACCTGCGGTCTCGTCGAACCCTTCGGCCTTCATCGCTGCTTCCAGCTTCTCCGTGTCGAAAAGGTCAATGCCACGCGCATCAGCAAACGCCTGACGGCGCTCGAGACGGCGGATGCGCTTGTTCATGGCGAAGCCGATGAGCAGCACAACCAGCAACAAGATGACAATCACGAACAGGCCCACGGGGGCTGCCTTACCGAACTCGGCCCCCTTCGGGCCGGTGCGCTCTGCCTGCGCAATGATCCAGGTGGCGGTGTTCATCGCTGGAAACTCCTTCTTGTTATCTGCCCATTAACTTTAGTTTGTCGCCCACCAGTGGGGAAACCCTGCGCTGCGCTAATCTGCCGCAGCGCTGCGCTAATCTGCCTCGCTTAAACCGGCGAAGAGTTCCGTCTCTGGCAGCTCGCTGTTCACACGCGACTGCGCAAGCTCGAACTCCTCGGTCGGCCACACCTGCTTCTGCAAGTCCATATCCGCCAGGAAGAACGCTCCCTTTGGGTCAATCTGAGTGCGGTGAGCACGCAACGCATCATCGCGACGTTCAAACCAATCAGCAACATTCACGCGAGTGGTCACTCGAGAGAAAATATCCGGCAGCTGCCTCCACATCTCCAAGTGCTGCAGAACCTGCTCCGGCAGCTGCGCGCCGCGTTCATACATGGCAGTAGCCAGGTTCTCAAAGCGCTCGCGAATGAACCCATGGGTGTAGTAGAGCTTCTTTACCTCCCACGGTTCGCCCAGCTCCGGGTGGTAGTTCGGATCGCCGGCAGCCTCCCAAGCACGAACGGAAACCGCATGCACCTTGATGTGATCCGGGTGCGGGTAACCGCCGTACTCGTCGTAGGTGATGATGACGTGCGGGCGAAACTCACGGACCACTCGTACTACGTTTTGCGTAACCTCATCCGTGTCTTCCAGTGCAAAACATCCCTCGGGCAGCGGCGGCTTCGGGTCGCCCTCCGGCAGCCCGGAATCCACATAGCCCAGCCACTCATGCTCCACGCCCAGGATGGAAGCCGCCTGGGCCATCTCCTCGCGGCGCACCTCAATCATCTCACCGATGCCCTGCTCGGCCAGTTCCTGCATCTCTGGGTTCAGGATGTCCCCGCGTTCACCACCGGTGCACGTCAGTACCTTCACCCGGTGCCCCTCGTCGACATAACGAGCCATCGTGGCCGCACCCTTGCTCGATTCGTCGTCCGGGTGCGCATGAATCGCCAACAAGCGATAACGCTGCGTATCTGCGGAAGATGTCTTTTCACTCACGCCAATACAATCTACTACCCAGTCCGCACCTACCCAATAGAACCACCGGTCCAGGCAGGCCGGGGACGTGGGCGTCAATAGTAAAAGGGTGGGCTAGACTAGAGACATCATGAACGCGGCGAAAAAGAGCATCCAAAAAGAGCGCTACGGCGAAACGCGCAACCAGAAATTCTCCGGGAAAATCGTTGTAGTAATCCTTGCCGTAGTGTTGGCGGCAACGCTTGCTTATGCGGTCTCGCAGTTCATGCGCAACTCGGAGGCGGACGTCACAGCGCAAGAATCCGGCGGCGAAATCGTCTCGGACGAGCGCATGACCATGAGCATCGACGTCACCCGCAAGGATCCCTCCAAACCCGCGTACTGCATCGTCACTGCTCTGGACTACGACAAAAACGAAGTTGGGCGCCGCGAGTTCGTCATCCCCCGCGGCGGAGAAGAAGTAGAGCGCTTCCTGGTGGACATCCCCACCCGCGAGCGCGGCTACGCAGCCACCGCCTACGGTTGCTCCGCCACGCTGCCGCCACACCTAGACCCACGCGACTAACCCAACCCGCGCGACTAGGCCGGGCAGCCCGGGTAGCCTGGCGCCCAGGTGCTACACTTTGCACGCCTACTTAATAATTTATTGACGCCCACGTGAGAGACCGCGTCAACCTTCAACGAAGATGGGAGAACCCAATGGCCGAGAACCAGACTCGCTGGCTGACCCAGGAATCTTACGACCGACTGAATACAGAACTGACGGCTCTGAAGGAAAACCGTCCGGTGCTGGCAGCCGAGATTAACGAGCGCCGCGAAGAGGGCGACTTGAAGGAGAACGGCGGCTACCACGCAGCCCGCGAACAGCAGGGCCAGGAGGAAGCACGCATCACCTACCTGGAGGAGCTGCTGGATAGCGCCACCATCGGTGAGGCTCCGCAGGAGTCCGGCGTGGCACTGGTTGGTTCCGTGATCCACGTTTACTACGACGGCGACGAGGACGATAAGGAGACCTTCCTGATCGGTACCCGTGGCCTGGAGTCTTCCAACCCGGACCTGGAGACCTACTCCACCGATGCTCCGCTGGGCGCGGCCATCGTCGGCGCCAAGGTTGGCGAGACCCGCGAGTACCAGACCCCTGCCGGCGATACTGTATCTGTGACGATCGTTTCGGCTGAGCCTTACGACCCGGACCTGGACGTTCCGCGCGCGGATCAGTAGTTTCCGGCGGCTAGCGGCACAATTACTACTTTGCTGGCGCTGGACGGCTGATCGCGGCCGATACTTATCGAGAAGGGCGCCTTCGGGCGCCCTTTCTTGTTTTCCTCTGTTTTCAGGTCTCCCTGCAGGGCCCAATGATGCCCGACAGCGCCCGGCACTCGCCCCGGCGGCACCTCTCCCACCCAGGCAGCGGCCATTGCGACCCCTCTGAGCGGTTAGATGTCGGAAAAGTTGCAATTTATTATTGGAAGACATTCCCACTTACCTAAACCCGCAGGTCAGAGTGTTTTGTTACTCACGCGTCGTAAGCTGGAAATTTTGTTTTGCAACTTTTCCGACATCTAGGCCTGAGACCTGCATCTTTTCCGACATTTCCCGCCCCACACTCACTTTTCTCTACCCCGCCATTCCCCTTAGCCCCATCCTGAAAGAGGTTAAACCTCCAGATGTCGCCAGATCGGGAATATACAGGGAGACGTGTCGTCAGATCGGGAATACGCAGGAGGGAACCCCTCCAAATCAGGGCTATACCGGGGTGGATGTCGCTAGAACGGGAATGCGTTCTTGCAAACTATTTGCAACTTCGAGAAAGTGCAGGTCAGGACGTTGCGGTTTTATCAGGCTGACTGGCCGCGCTCACGCATTCCCGATCTAACGACATTCCTCCGCCCAAGCTGCAAAACTCCCCCGCACACCGACAGCCAAGTCGCTGCTCTCCCGCACACCGGCGTCCAAGTCGCCGCTCTCCCACGCACCGACAGCCAACTTTCCCGCCCCCATGCGACAGCCTCTCCTATGGGCAGCAATAAAGGGGCTCCCGGTTAACCGGAAGCCCCTCAACCTACAGCGCCTCAGAATTTAAAACTTAGGCACCTAATGCACAGGCTCCAAAGCTCGGCGCCAGGCGCTGAAATGCTAGTCCCTGAAGTAAGACAGCAGGCGCAGGATCTCGGTGTACAGCCAGACCAGAGTAACGGCCAGGCCAAGCGCTACACCCCAAGCCATCTTCGACGGAGCGCCAGCGCGGACCAGACGGTCAGCCTGGTCAAAGTCCAACAGGAAGCTCATGGCAGCAATGCCGATGCAAACCAGGGAGAAGATGATGGCGATCGGGCCACCGTCTCGCAGGGCACCTGCGGACCCTGTAACCAGTGCAAACACCAGGTTGCCCAGTGCCAGAACCAAGGTGCCGATCATGGCCGCAACCAGGAAGCGAGTGAACTTCGGGGTCACACGAATAGCACCGGTCTTGTATACAAACAGCATGCCGATGAACACGCCAATGGTTCCCAGAACCGCCTGGGCAATGAGCATACCGGCGTCAGTATCGCCAACGGCAGCACCAGACACCAGGAACGTAAAGCCACCAACAAACAAGCCCTCAAAAGCCGCGTAGGTCAGCGTGACCGGCGCGGAGTCGTACTTCTTGCCGAAAGCAGAAACCAAAACGGCGATCAGGCCACCGATCATGCCGACGAAGGTTAGGCCCATCGCGATGCCAGAGTAGCTCAGGCCGATGATGAAGTTCACCACCGCCAGAGCAATGATCACGGCCAGCGTGATGCCGGTCTTCGTAACCACGTCATCGACGGTCATCGGACGGTCGGCGCTGCCGGCCTGGCCGTAGTTAGCCGCATCCTGCATGCCGTAGCCCATAGCGGCGGTCTGAACACCGCCGTGCGCGGAGGTTGCGTAAGGGTTCATTCCCTGCTGACCGTAACCGCCCTGCTGGCCGTAGCCACCCTGGTTGCCCTGTTGTGCGAACGGGTGCTGGCCCTGGTTCTTGGCCAGCGACCCCATGAACGGGTTCGAGCTCTTCATTCTTCAGTACTCCAAAATTGTGCTGGTCATTGTCTGTGCCGGCGCCTAGGAACTGGTCGGGACTAGTTCGGGAATTGGTCGCCGGCGCTTTCGCGTACATCCTACCAACGGCTAAGCCTGTTCAAAGGTTCCCACAAACAGAATCCGCTCTCCCCCGAGCAGGGGTCACGCTCGTACACCCCATTAGCGGGCACCTCATTCACCGGCACCCATTCACGGGCCATCAACCTGCCCATCCATTTGCTTAGAAATGTTCTAGATCGAACACACTCTCCCGGCCTTTTAGGTAGTGTCCCAAACATGAAACGAACCAACTATAAGCGCCTATCCGTAGCCGCTCTGCCCACCGACCTGGAATTAGAGCTGCGCGAACTCACCACCAACGCCCGCCTACACAACCTCAATGACGACTACGACGGCAAGCGCCTGGAGATCGAGGCTCCCTTCCTCGGGGAGACGATCGGTTGGGTTGCCAGCGGTGACGCCGACGATGTCACCGAAGCATTCCGCTTCGCCCGTCGCGCCCAGCAGTCTTGGGTGCATGTCCCCTTCGCCGAGCGCAAGCGCATCTTCCGCCGTTTCCACGACCTGGTTTTGAAAAACGCCGACCTACTCTGCGACATGGTGCAGCTAGAGACAGGCAAGAACCGCGCCAGCTCCTTCGACGAGGTCATGGACGTCGCCAACAATTCGCGTTACTACTCCAACAATGTCGAGAAGTTCATGAAGCCGCGCAAGCGCGCCTCGGCGATGTCGATCATGGCGAAGTCCGTTGAGTACCGTCATCCGCTGGGCGTTGTTGGCCAAATCAGCCCTTGGAATTACCCGCTGTCCCTCGGCATTGGCGACGCGATCCCCGCGCTTCTCGCCGGAAACGCTGTGGTCGCTAAGCCCGACTCTGCTACGCCGTTTACCTCGCTTTTGGTCTTTAAGTTTCTTTTTGACGCCGGACTGCCGCGCGACCTGGTGCAGTTAGTTACCGGTTCCGGCCGAGTAGTTGGTAGCGCCATTGCGGATCAGTGCGACTTCTTGATGTTCACTGGCTCCACTGCAACGGGCAAGGTTTTGGGCGAGCAGGTTGGCCGGCGCCTGATCGGCTACTCGGCCGAGCTGGGCGGTAAGAACCCGCTGATTATTGCCAATGACGCGGACATCAGCTACGCCGCCCGCGGCGCTATCGATGCGTGCTTCTCTAACTCCGGCCAGCTGTGTGTTTCCATCGAGCGCATCTATGTCGAGCGCGCGTCCTATGAAGATTTTGTGGGCGCTTTCACCTCTCGCGTGCAGTCCATGAGCCTTGGCAGTGGCTTCGAGTGGGAGACACAGATGGGCTCTCTGGCTTCCGCTAGCCAGCTGGAGACCGTGGAGAAGTACGTCGAAGATGCCCGCGAGAAGGGCGCGAACATCCTGTGTGGTGGAAAGAAGCGTCCGGACCTAGGCCCGTATTTCTACGAGCCGACAGTAATGGTGGACGTTCCGGAGGATGCGTTGCTGCGTACCGAGGAGGTCTTCGGCCCGGTGGTTTACATCGAGCCGGTAGAAGACCTGTACGACGCGATCGAGCTGGCCAATGACACGGACTACGGCCTGAACGCCTCTGTATTTGCCGCCGATGACACTGCTTGGAAGATCGGCCCGAAGATCGAGTCCGGTTCCGTGGCCTTGAACGATGGCTACACCTCCAGCTGGGCGGCCATCGACAACCCCATGGGTGGCATGAAGGAATCCGGTGTCTCCCACCGCCATGGCGCGGAGGGGTTGCAGAAGTACACGGCAACACAGAACGTCACTTCGCAGCGCTTCATGTACTTCCGCGGGCCGGAGTCCCTTAGCCGGAAGAGCTTCTCCAAGGCCATGCTCTCACTGCTGAAGGCCGGCAAGACCTTCCGCATGCTGCCGTAGCTGCGTCTTCCGCCGCGCGACGTTCGCACGACTGTCACCCTCGGGTGGCCGCCACTACCTCGGCGGCCACCCTTTTTGCGTGCACTCCTACGCCGGTGATGGTGGCGGAACCGGGACCCACCCAATCGCCATAGCCCACGAGGAACAGGCCGGGGTGCTGGGGCGAGGGGGCGTCACCACGAAAAGAGAGCAACCCGCGAAAAGGGCCGAGGGCGGGGCGGAACCCGGTACACCAGATGAGGTGGTCGGCGGAAACGTCATCAAGGGTGGAGAACATCGGCGTGGGGCGCAGGCGGCCGGTATCGCGGGCGCGGCGGACTGCGGGGAGCATGACGATGTCTCCCAGGTTGGAATCGGCGCCGGGGTCTTCCCTACCCGCCGAGATGGCAAGGTAGCGTTCGCGATTGCGGCGGAAGAGCTCCGCGCCATCGACGTCGTCAGGCATCCAACGCGGTGGATGGCGGACGAACCAGGTGACCTCGGCGACATCGGCCAGGTCGGCGGCGATCTGCGCACCCGAGTTCGCCGCTCCGACGACGGCCACGGTGGAACCGGCGAATGGCTCCGGCCCCGGATAGGAGGCGGTGTGCCACTGTCGCCCGGCAAACTCGCCCGGATAGTAGGGAACGAAAGGCGCGGACCACGTGCCCGTGGCGGCGGCGACGGTGCGGGCGCGCCAGGTGTGGGAATGCAAGGTGCGGGAGGCGCCGCCAGCTGTGCGGGCATGCAGATGAAACAGCCCGGTCGAGTCGTCGAACTCCACCCGTTCGATATGGACGGGGCGGACGACGGGCAGATCGTAACGACGCTCGTATTCCCGCAGGTAGTCCACCACATGGTCGGGCGGTGGATAGCCCTTAGGCCCGTCGTAGCTGGGCATCGGCATGCCCGGGAGGTTGGAGAAGTTGGTGGCGGAGAACAACGTCATCGACGGCCACATGTGCCGCCAGGCCCCGCCCGGCTCCAGCTGATCATCAAACACCGCAAAGTCAGGGGCCTTGCGGCCCCGCCTTCCCTCCCGGCGCAAATAGAAGGCCGTGGCGAGGGCGGACTGGCCGCCGCCGACAATGGCGCAGTCCAGGATGCGGTTTGGATCTGGGCGTGCCATGCAATACTTAGCGCCCATTGACCGGGCGGATCGTCAGCGACTCGACCATGGCATCGTCTGTCGCATCAATGGCCAGGCGCACGGCCTTCGCCACCGATTCCGGGCGCAGGTACTGGGTTTCGTCGTAATCCGCTTCGGCCACGCCGCGGTGGGTCTGGATCTGGCGCTGCATGTCGGAATCGACCTTGCCCGGGTGAATAGAGCTCACTCGGATCTTGTCGCGCTGCTCCTCCCGCAGCGCATCGGTGTAGGCGCGCAGAGCGAACTTCGTGGTGGCGTACGGGCCAAAGCCCACGCTGGAGCGGAAGCCCGCGCCGGAGTTGATCGTCACTACAGTGCCGTGAGCCGCCTGCAGTGCATCGAGCAGCTGCCGAGTGAGCTCCGCAACGGCAAACAGGTTGATGTCAAAGGCGTGTTTCCACTGTTCAGGAGTGGTTTCGGTGACCGGATCGTGCGCCACCACGCCTGCCGAGTGCACCAACACGTCGAGCCTTTCCAGCCCCAGCTCTGCCACGGCCGCACCAATACCTTCCGTATCAGCAAGGTCCGCCACGAAGCCCTGTGCACTCGGGAACTGCGCGGCAACGTCGTGGGCCTTCTCCGAGCTGCCACCGATGATCAGGTGGTAGTCATCCTGCAATTCGCGGGCAATCGCCAGGCCGATGCCTCGAGTGCCGCCGGTGATCAATGCGGTTTTCCGATCCATTGCTGCTTTTCCTCTCCCTGCTATTCCCTGCTATTGGATTCTGATTTGGCTATTGGATTCTGGTTTTGTGTTTATGCGCGATCTGGCCCCCACACGGCCAGGGTTCTACCCCTGCGCCACTGTGCCCAGCCATGCCGTTGCATGCGGAATGTGCTGTGCGATCTTCAGTGCTGAGGTCGGTGCCGGACCGTACGGTGTAAGGGAAGATATATATGACGCCGCAGCGTGGATCGCTACACCAACCGCAGCTGTATCGACCACGTAGTCAGCCTCGTGCGCTTCCGATTCGTACTGCCCGGCTTCTAGGTATCCAGTGGCCCGAGCCCGTTTGCCGGCGTCGCGCGCGACCAATGCTCCCAGAATGCCCGCGAGTACGTCGCCGGAGCCAGGAGTGGCAGCCCAGGAGGACGCAGTGTCGACAACCACGGTGCGCATTGGGTTGGCGATGATAGTGAAGCGTCCTTTTAGCAAAACCGTGCAATTCAGCTCGCGGGCCAGCCGCTCAGTGGAGGTTATCCGGTCCGGTGACTCCTCCGGCAGCCCGGCTGCCTTCGCCAGCCGGTCGAATTCCCCATCATGCGGGGTGAGCAGCGTGGGAGCGTTACGCGTACGTAGGATCTCCAGAACGTCTGGGTTCTTCGCTAGGACGGTGATCGCGTCGGCGTCCAAAACCAAGGGCTGCACCATGTCTAAAACGGCGAGCAGTTCTTCGCGAGCATCGCGGTCAGTGCCGCGACCTGAGCCCACCATGCGCGCCTGCACCTGACCCGCCCCGCGGACGGCGGGGTGCACGACAACCTCCGGGGTGGTGGCCAAAACGTATTCAGGGTGTTCGCCGATGTAGCGCACCATCGAGCTGGTGGTGTTGACCGCCGCGAGTGTGGCCAACACGCCTGCTCCCAGATAGTCTTTACTGCCCGCGCAGATACCCACTACCCCGCCGGAGTACTTATCGTCCACTGCGCCTGGTTCGCTGGGCAGTTCCCCGGGCAGTGGTTCCGGGCTGCCGAGTAGCTGCGCGATCATTTCCTCCGACGCGAGGCGCTCGACCGGCGTGTGCCACAAAGAGACAGCGCTTTGGGCATTTTCGGCGCTTTGGAGGTTTTCGGCTTTCGCCAGCTCTGCAGAGAGCGTGGAGCCATCGTCTAGTCCAATGTCTTCGCACAGCACCGCGCCGCACGCAGCGCTGAGGCCGTGCGCTCGGCGCAGGCCACCGAAGGTGACGGTTACGTCGGCACGAACATGCCTGCCCGGCGTCTTCCCAGTATCGGCAACCACACCGCTCGGAATGTCAATGGCTAGCACGCGCACCCGGCGCTTCCCGCCAATGCGAACCCCCTGGGCCTCCCGCAAGAATTCATCGACCTCCACAGGGATCTCGCCTCGTCCGCCGAGGCCAAACATCCCGTCGACGATCACGCGATAGCTGTCTGCGTGTTCCAGACCGACGAAGCTTCCACCGGCCGCCGTGAACGCCCGCGCGGCACGTTCGTGCACGCTATCAGCGCCTTCGAGCGGGTAGGCCTCAACCTTCTTTCCCTGCATCGAAAGAACTGCACCTGCGTACAAGGCATCGCCACCGTTGCCGCCTGGACCGACCAGCAGCAACACGGAATCCTCTGCAGCGCCCGCCGGCGCCTCTGCCTGAGCGAGTATTTTCTCCGTCACGACCGCCACTGCGTGCGCAGCGGACTGCATCAGCTCGTCCTCCCGCTGCTCGCGGGCGAACAAAGCAGACTCTGCGGTGCGGATGTCCTGGACGGTATAGAGAGTGCGCATATCTCCCATGATAAGTGTGCAGCGCACTCTCCCCTGCGTTCGAACCAAACCCCAACACGCGCCCACGTAGGGGCGTCCAGAAAATCGTTTCCCAAAGGCTCTCCAAAGGGCTAGACTGCGTAGTCTGTAAAGGCGCGCCGGCGGCGCCCATAAAACCTCATAAGCACCTCATTTTTGAAAAAAAGGTTCATTCGCTTCACATGCCTCGCCCAATAAACAAGAATCAGCGGTACGTATCCGGACTGGATGGCCTGCGGACGATCGCAGTTGCTGTGGTTGTGCTGTATCACCTGCACGTTCCCGGCTTCGTCGGAGGCCTCATGGGCGTGGGCGTGTTCTTTACGCTCTCGGGTTACCTCATCACCGCGAACCTCATGCGTTCGTGGGATAAGAAGGGCAACTTGACGCTCCGCACCTTCTGGCTGCGCAGATTCCGGCGCCTCATGCCGGCGGTGATTGTCACACTGATCGCCACCCTGATCCTGACGGCGGCGCTCGCTCGTGACGAGCTCACCGAGCGCTTTTGGGAGGCACTTTCCGCCCTGTTCTACGTGAACAACTGGCACACCATCTTCCAAGAGAAGTCCTACTGGGATAACTTCGGCGGACCGAGCCCGCTGAGCCACATGTGGTCACTATCCGTCGAAGAGCAGTTCTACCTTTTCTGGCCCCTGGTGCTCCTCGCGCTGCTGGTTATAACCCGTTCGCGGATTGGTGCGCTGGTTGGGACCTTACTGCTGACGGGAGTTTCTTTTGCCTGGATGTGGAAGCTGGCCGCCCCGGGGATGGACAACACCCGCGCATACGAAGGCACCGATACCCGCGCCGGAGCCCTTCTGTTGGGTGCGTGCCTGGCGATCTGGCTATCCTCCCGCCGCCAAGCAGGAAAATCCACCGAGCCTGCGAAAACCACCGCGAACCTGTTCGGCTTTATCGGCCTGGCGGGCATCGTTGCGCTCGTCGTGCTGGTGGAACAGGAGTCGATGTTCCTTTACCACGGCGGGTTGATCCTGCTTTCCGTTGCTTCTGTGCTGGCGATTTTCTCCGTCCTGCATCCAGATAGCCTGTGGAGCCGGGTGTTGGGCTTTGGTCCCATCCGCTGGCTCGGCGAGCGTTCCTATGGCATCTACCTGTGGCACATGCCTGCGATTGCCTTCATACCGCAGTCGTGGTTGGAGAACAACAAGTTACTGGCCAGCCTTATCACCATTGGCGTGAGCGTCGCGCTGGCCGCCATCAGTTGGACGCTTATCGAGGATCCGATCCGCAAGCACGGCGTGATCCCGCCGGTCAAGGCATGGCTGCGCAGCCGCAAAGCAGACCGTGAGGTTGGCGACAACAACGAGAACTCAGGCGCACGGTCGGGTATCTTCCGACAACCTTTCCCCACCTATTTCACTTCCGGTGCCGCGGTGGTGCTGGCCGCGGTGGTTGCTATTGGTGCGACGCCCATTGGCATCAACCCCACGGCATCTCAGCAGGAAGCTGGCGCGGGCAAGGGCGGCGAGCCAGCGATGGAGCTGGATCCGTCGCAGCGTCCGGGTGGCGCTGGAAAGGCTGCAGGTTCTCCGAACCCCGCCGCGGAAGGGCCTGCTTCCCCCGTGGACCAGGAACCGGATTCCAAGCTGATGAGCTGTAAGCGCGTGGTGCACGTCGGTGATTCCACGTCCATCGGCATGTTTGCGAACGACATGGTGAATGATCCCGAGAACACTGCCTTCGAGACGTATCTGAAGTACGGTGCCGAGGAAGTCATCGACAGTGTCTTCGGCGCGCGCAACACCACCGAGGGCTGGCAGTCCGAAGACGGCACGCAGAGCTACCCACCGGCGATCGACTCCGTAAAGGAGCTACTGCCTACCGCCGCTGGCCCGGATACCTGCTGGGTGATCGCTACTGGTGTAAACGATGCTGCGAACTACGCAGCGGGCGCAAACCTGGCTGCCCCGGAACGTATCAAGATCATGATGGACATTCTGGGCGACCAGAAGGTCATGTGGCCGACGGTCACCACCAACACCAACGAGGGCTACTACGCGAACTCCAACATGGAGGAGTTCAACCAAGCGCTGCGTGACGCGCAGAAGGATTACCCGAACCTGCGGATCTACGACTGGGCTGCCGAGGCGAAGCCCGAGTGGTTCGCCGAGGGCGATTTCGCCCACTACGGCCCCGAGGGCAACAGTCAGCGCGCCGAACGCTTCCCCGCCGCTCTCGCCAAGGCCTACCCGAAGTCGAAGGGCGGCCAGCCTTCCGACGAATTGGTAGTGAACTCCGGACTATAGGGGGCAAACTCCCCAGAACGTGCAGAAACACACTAAGCTTCTGTACGTTCTTTTTTAATGTAAGGCTTATGTGGCGCGCGTGAAATCAGCGCTCATGAGCGGTTCAACGTGTAGGAGCCCCAAGCGTGGAATCACCGGAAAACGCCAGCCGGAAGCAACCGGACCAGCGAAGCCAACGAAACCAGTGGAACTCGCAGAGCTCACGGACTCCGACTGACTCTAGCCACCCTCGCGCATCTCGCGCCTCGCGCAACGAGTGGAAGAACGTGGTGCGCTCGGACGAGACCCCAGCCGCGGAAACCGATGTGGAGGCTGGCTCCACCACGCACCCCTCCACGGAACCCTTCGCACCAGTATCGCCGCCCCAACAGCCGGCCTCCAACCCCCTTGTTGCCCCAAACCCCGGCGTCGGCCCAGCGGCCAACCCGGTCGGCAGCCCGGCCGCCAGTCTGATCGCCAGTCCAGCCGCCAACCTAGGCCCAGCGCCCGTGTTCGGCCCGGGGATGGCTCCCCCACCTGCGGCAGCGCAGGCCATGGCACAGGTTCAACCGCCGAGGAAGACTTCGGTAATTCTGCCGATAATCGTCACCTTCATCGTCTGCCTCCTGTTGCTGGCAGGCGGCCTGTTCGGCTACAAGAAGCTCACCGAGCCCTCTGACAACGAGGCTAATCCGGGCAAGCCCTCCGCAGCCGCAGGCGCAGCGCCTGACGCGGGGGCCGACGAAGCGTCCGATGCAGAGCCAGTCGCGGAAGACTCCGATAGTGGGAGCGAATCCGATGGATCCGGCGAGTCCGAGGAGCAGTTCGACGCCGCTGACCTGATCCCACGGATGGCCTCAATGACGGTGCCCGACTTCAGCGTGCTCGAAGACGCCGAACGCACCGATGAAACGAGTTTTCCGGCCGTCACCTTGAGCGATGGCGTATACGGCGAACCCGGCTATGGCTTCAACATCCAGCTCGGCAGCAACGATCCAAGCGGCGATCGTGGCAAAATCTCCCCGATCTACGCACAAGGCGACCTTAACGGGGACGGGGAGGACGAAATAGTCGTGCAAATGTACAGCAACCAGGGAGGAAACAGCTACGTCAACCACTTCGTGGTGTACGACAAGAACCTCACTCCGATGGGATACACCCAGGTGGATGACCTCGACGAAGATCTGCCGACTATGGGCCGACGTGGCCAAACAGTCGACGAAGTGAAGGTCGAGGATGGAAAGCTGTTCTTCGACTACCTCGGATACGGCGATTCAGACCCCATGTCCTCCCCTTCCCAGCGCACACAGGTCTACCTGACCTGGAATGGCGGCACGGACTTCGAGCTGGCCGAGCCGCCAACCTTCCTCTGACCCCCTAGCCCAGTCTCGCTAGTCCTGCTTAAACTCGCGGGCGATCAGCAGCTTCATGATCTCGTTCGTACCGCCGTAGATGCGCTGTACGCGGGCATCCGTGTACATGCGGGAGATCGGGTACTCGCGCATGAAACCGTAGCCACCGAACAGTTGCAGGCAGCGATCCGCCACGGAACTCTGTAGGTCGGAGGCCAGATACTTCGCGGCAGAAGCTTGCGCGGTCGTCAACTTACCCTCGATGTGTAGCGCCGTGCAGTGGTCGGTCAGCGTCTTCGCTGCCAGCGTCTCGCTCGCGCACTCGGCCAGAACGAACTGGGTGTTCTGGAATCCCAGGATCGGGCGGCCGAACGCCTCGCGCTCGTTGACGTAACGGATGGTTTCGCGCACGGCCCCCTCGCAAGCGGATGAACCGCCAATAGCCAGGATCAAGCGCTCCTGTGGCAGCTGCTGCATCAACTGCACGAAGCCCATACCTTCCTGCCCGCCCAGCAGGTTATCGGCAGGCACTCGCATGTCGGTAAAGAACAGCTCGCGGGTGTCCTGACCACGCTGACCGATCTTATCCAGCACGCGGCCACGCTCGAAGCCCTCTAGATCCTGGGTTTCAGCGACGATCAAGGACAGTCCCCTGCCGCCCGGCTGGTCGTTAGTGCGAGCGACGATCACCACGACGTCGCAGTGCGTGCCGTTGGTGATGAAAGTCTTCGAGCCGTTAATCACCCACTCATCGCCATCCAGCTCTGCACGGGTCTTGATCGCCTGCAGGTCGGAACCGGTGCCGGGCTCGGTCATGGCGATCGCACCAACCAGCTCACCACTGGCCATTCCCGGCAGCCAGCGCTTACGCTGCTCCTCCGTGCCGAGTTGGTAGATGTAGTGGGCGACGATCACGGAATGCACACCGTTGTGCCAAGCAGAGTTGCCAGCCAAGGCGAGCTCCTGCTGGATTACCGCTTCGTGGGCGAAGGTGCCACCGCCTCCGCCGTACTCCTCGGGGATGGAAGCGCACAGCAGGCCAGCATCGCCAGCTTTGTTCCAAAACTCGCGCTCCACCTGGTGGTTTTCTTCCCACTTCAGCTCGTTGGGAGTTACCTCCCTAGCGATAAACTCGCGGGCGTGCAGGCGTAGGGCGTCAGTTTCCTCGGTTTCCCAAGTTGCGCGGTAGTTATCCAGGATCATGTCGATGGCTCCCTCAAAAGTGAATCCTCAAAAGTGAATCAAAGCGCCGGCGTGTATTTTTGCCGACGAAATACTTTCTTGGAAACAACGCTACAGTAGCCTGACCGTGATCTGGCTCACTTTCAAAAAGGGGCTCTAAAAGAGAAACAAAAAAGTCCCCCCAGTCGGACTCGAACCGACACTGAACGGATTTTAAGTCCGCTGCCTCTGCCAATTGGGCTATAGGGGGCGTGCCATGACCTCAGCCAGCATCCCGTCCAATATATCCTTTTCGCTAACCGTGATCTCACTTAGCCCCCAATCAAGGAACTGGCTCGCGAAAGTGTCCACCACGATTGAGCCGCCACCGATCACATCCGCGCGGCCCGGGTGCATAGGCCCGTATTCGCAGCGCTGGGGTGGCGTCAATCCCAAAAGATTGCGCGCCGTGGCGCGGAAGTCCTCTAGCGACAGGACGGCCATGTGGATAGCCCGGGAATCATACTCGGAAAGCCCCAGGGTGATGGCGGCAAGGGTGGTCATGGTGCCCGCCACGCCCACGACCTGATCCACGTCGCGCAGATCCACGTGGGAGCGCACCTGCTCCATCAGCTCCCCTACAAAATCGCGCGCCTCAGCCACCTGCTGCTCTGTCGGCGGCTGGTCATGCAAGAACCGTTCCGTCAGGCGTACACAACCCATGTTGGCCGAGAAAGCCTGTGGCTCGCGCCCCGGGCCGTGCACGACGAACTCGGTAGAGCCACCGCCCAGGTCGATCACACACACCGTGCGGTCCAGCGCATCCTGCAGATCCGTAATGGCCCCACGGAAGCTAAGCTCCGCCTCCTGCTCGCCGGAAATCACCTGTGCCACCGCCCCCTCGCGCACTCGGCCCAGGTGCCGGCGAGTGATGTCGAAGAACTCCTCGCGGTTAGCCGCATCGCGGGTGGCGGAAGTCGCCCCCATCATCACGTCCACCACGCCATATTCGACCATGCGATCGGCGTAGACCTGCAAGGCTTTGTCCACGCGCTGCAGCGCTTCGTCGGCGAAACGGCCCGTGGCATCCACCCCCTGGCCCAAGCGCACAATGATGTTATCCCTGTTGAGCTCGTTGATTTGCCCGTCTGGTGTGCGCTCGCTAATCAGAAGACGGATGGAGTTTGTTCCGCAATCAATAGCGGCGAAGCGGGGGCTCTTGTTTTGGACGGTGCTCATAGCTCCCCAGGCTACCCTGCGACACCTCGGTAGCTACTCTGCGACGCTTGCGGCTTCCATAGACGTGCCCAGCGAGGCTGCCGTCGGCCAGTCTGCAGGCAGCGCCGTACCCTCAAGCTTCGGGTTGTTCTCAATGGCCAGTGCGACAGCCTCGGTACCTAGGCGCACTCGCTGCGGCCCCTCCGCCAGGGCATAGGCAATCAGCACGTGCAGGCACTTCACACGGTCGGGCATGCCACCGCCGGAGAAGTCCGTGCCCAAGTCCTCCATCTTGTTGCGCTCCGCTAGGTAATGCTCGTGCGCAGCCTGGTAGTCGGCCGCCAGATCTTCGTCTTCAGGCAACCGGGCCTGCATAGTCTTCATCACGCCTGCGACCTCCAGTCGGGAGGCTTCGGCGGTCAAGCGCGGGTCCGTCAGGTAGTACAGCGTGGGGAACGGAGTACCATCCGGCAACTTCGGTTGGGTCTTCACCACAGCGGGAACCCCATCCGGCGTGTAGTAGCTGACCTCAACCACACCCCGCAACGGACGGCCGAGTTGCTGGCGCATTACCTCCAGGTCGTCTTCGGTCGGCGGGCCGGGCTGGCGTTGGTTAGTCATGAATTCCCTCGGTTCCTCTGTTCGGGTATCTCGCTCTAGTTGGCTGAACTGTTTGGGTTGTCTAGTTAGCTGGTGCGGGCGCTGGCGCCTGTTCTGGCGCTGCGGGCTGTTCCTGCTCCGGGTTTTCTTCCGGCACTGTTGGCAGCTTGTGGTCTTCGCTCGCCGGATCGTCTTCCTTCAATTCTTCCTCCGGCGTGGAAATCGAGTCCCACAGCTGGGCGTACCAGTCGCGGTTGCCTTCGCCCTCACCCTGGGACTCTTCGTCCGTTTCGGTGCCTAGCTCGTCAGCGTGGATCTTCGGGGAGATGATGCGATATGCCGACTCCCCCGGCTCGATCAGCCCCAGGCGCGTGCGAGCCTGTTCCTTGATGTAGTCCTCATCGCGGTAGCGGTTAAGCTCGCTGGTGAGCTCCGCTTTTTCCTTCTCCTGCACCTCAATCTTCTGGTTCAGCTGCGCCAGCTCGGCGCGTTGCTCGAAGTAGTTACGCAGCGGGTTGGCGATGGAAACCGCCAGGAAAATCACCAGTACCAGCGCCACGAGCCACGTTGTGGGGCTCATGTTCTTCGGCACCTCTACAAAGGAGCGCGCCATGCGTTTCGGCGCGGTCTGCGCGCGCGCCCGACGCCTCTCGCGCCTCTCGATCGACCGTGCTCGAGGCAAGCGGGCGGACTCGGGGCGGCTGTTTTCTGGCCCCTCTTTTTCGGACGCCACGTCTGCGCGTGGCTGATCCTCCGGCTCCTTGTCCGGTTCGCCCTTGGTCGATTTGCTCATGGTCTACAGAGTCTAGCGAAGCGAGGCTGAAATGCGAGTAGCCCACGGCCATCGGCTGGATGGCTGTGGGCTACCTGGGGCTACTGAGCCTTGCGCTCCTTGGGGAGCGCCTAACACTTACTTGGTGAAACGAGGGAAGGCGGAGCGGCCTGCGTAGACGGCTGCATCGCCCAGGATCTCCTCGATACGCAGCAGCTGGTTGTACTTGGCAACACGCTCGGAGCGAGCCGGAGCACCGGTCTTGATCTGGCCGCAGTTCAGGGCGACGGCCAGGTCGGCGATGGTGGTGTCCTCAGTCTCACCGGAGCGGTGGGACATCATGCTGCGGTAGCCGTTGCGGTGTGCCAGTTCGACAGCGTCGAAGGTCTCGGTCAGGGTACCGATCTGGTTTACCTTCACCAGCAGCGCGTTGGCTGCCTTCTCCTCGATGCCCTTGGCCAGACGCTGCGGGTTGGTGACGAAGAAGTCATCGCCGACAATCTGAACCTTGTCGCCGATCTTGGCGGTCAGGGCGGTGTAGCCCTCCCAGTCGTCTTCCTGCAGCGGGTCCTCGATGGAGACAATCGGGTACTCCTCGATCAGGCCCTCGTAGACCTTCGCCATCTCCTCGGCGGTGTGCTCGCCGCCCTCGAAGTGGTACTTGCCGTCCTTGAAGAACTCGGAGGAGGCAACGTCCAGCGCCAGGGCGACGTCCTCGCCGACCTTGAAACCGGCCTTTTCGATAGCCTCGACGATCAAGTCCAGGGCTGCCTTGGTGGAATCGACGGACGGAGCGAAGCCGCCCTCGTCGCCCAGGCCGGTGGACAGGCCCTTGTCCTTAATGACCTTCTTCAGAGTGTGGTAAACCTCGGCGCCAACGCGCAGCGCCTCGGAGAAAGTCTCGGCGCCGATCGGGGCGATCATGAACTCCTGGACGTCCACGCCGGAGTCTGCGTGTGCGCCACCGTTGAGGATGTTCATCATCGGTACCGGCAGCACGTGGGCGTTCGGGCCGCCGACGTAGCGGAACAGCGGCAGGTCGGCGGACTCTGCAGCGGCACGGGCAACAGCCATGGAAACACCCAGGATGGCGTTGGCGCCCAGCTTGGACTTGTTCTCAGTGCCGTCCAGGTCGCGCATCAGCTGGTCGATCAGACGCTGATCGTCTGCCTCCACGCCCATCAGCTCTTCGTCGATGTCCTCGATAACGTTCTTGACGGCATTGAGAACGCCCTTGCCCTGGTAGCGCTCGCCGCCATCACGCAGCTCGTGCGCCTCGTGCACACCGGTGGAAGCACCGGAGGGAACGGCTGCGCGACCGAAGGAGCCGTCGTCTAGAAGTACGTCTACCTCGACGGTCGGGTTACCGCGGGAATCGATGATTTCGCGTGCATCAATGTTGAGGATCAGGGCCATGTGTCTGCCTCCTTGGCATGTGGCATTGGGTGCCAAACTGTTGATTATCTGTTCTTGGGTTAACAGCTAACAAAGGTCTCCACCGCAGCACTTGGTAGCCCACAGGTGGCACCGAGCACAGCGGTCTACTCCCATTGTGGCACCGCCAGAATTTTTTCGCCGTCACGCGGGCAAATCCTGGCCAAAACCACCCCTCCCTAAAGGGGGAATGGCCTACTGCGGCGACTGGCCAATCGCGTAGTTCGCCGCTGCGTCGCGTACCTGCACGACGTACTCGTTGGAAAGGTTGTACCCCTTGATCGCGCTCTTCCAACCACTTTCGGTGCTAAGGTCGCGCCCTTCTCTACACAGTAGTTTGGTCGCGGTGGCGGCGGCGTCGTAGACGCTCTGCGGATTCTTCTTACCGTCGCCATCTGCGTCCACCCCGTAGATCTTCCAGGATTCGGGGATGAATTGCATCGGCCCCAGCGCACGGTCGTATTCGCGGTCGCCGTCTAGACGCCCGCCGTCGGTATCCTCCACCTTGGCGAACTCGCGGCCGTTGAGCTGCGGGCCGATGATGTCGGGCTCGGCGATGCCGTCGTCGTTGAGTTTGGACGCCCCGAATCGCTCGCCGTCGTAGGTCCCGTGGCGGGTCTCTACGTAACCGAGCCCGGCCAGCGTATTCCAGGACAGGTTGCAGGCGGGGGTCTCGTTCCGAGCGAAGCCTTCGGCCTTTCCGTAGGCCATGAGGGCCTGCAGAGGGATGTTTAGCTCCTCGGACTTCGGCTTAGCCCAGTCCAGAGCCTGCTGGTATGCGCGGTCGCTGTCTTGCGGGTCGAAGTCCGGCGCGGGACTCGCGGCCTTCGGCGGGATATCCGTGGGCACCGGCAGGCGGTCGGATTCGGCGCCACGGTCACTGGTGACGAACCCTGCCACCAGGTAACCGACCAGGGCGATGATACCCAGCAGCGCGATAACCACTACGAAGAATCCGCAACCACCCAGCAGCCCCCGGTTCGGGCGGCTTCCGGCTGCGTCGTCATCCCACACAGAATCGTTTGGTTCGATCCTCTGCGGGCGGCGATAGTGGTTCGACGCCATGGATGTCCTTCCTGCTTCTTTTTCTTAGGCCTTCTTGGGCTTCTCAGTGTGACCGCTCTGCGAATTCTTATCGGCTGCGCTTACCAACACTGCGCTTAGGCTACTCGCTGGGAGCTGAACCCTGGTTTCCGACTCGGCGATGTGCAACTCCGCCATATCTGCGAATACACGCTCGCCGACGGTGATGTGAACCCCGGGGAGCACGCCGTGCTCGGTGAGATAACGCACCAGGGCAGCATCCCTGTCGCTGATGCGATCCACGATGAGCTGTTCGCCCGTGTGGGCGTCCGAAAGAAGGAAAGCCGAGCTCGCAGGAATGTGTCCACCCTCGTCGGGAATAGGGTCACCGTGCGGGTCACGGGTGGGGTTGTTCAGCAGGCTGGCGATGCGATCGACGAAGGTTTCGGAAACCGCATGCTCTAAAACCTCGGCCTCGTCGTGCACCTCATCCAGGCCGTAGCCCAAGTGGTTGCACAGAAAAGTCTCGATCAGGCGGTGACGACGCACCATGGCCAGGGCAATCTTTCGACCCGCTTCACTGAGCTCGATGTCGCCATAAGGGGCGTGGTCGACGAGCCCTTGGGCGGCGAGACGCTTGATCGCCTCGGAGGCCGTGGAAGGGCGCTGGTCCATGTGCCTGGCCAAGACGGAGAGGGAAACTCCACCTCCAGACCACTCCTGCAGATCGAAGATCTTCTTCAGGTAATCCTGGGACCTCTCGGGAAGGTCTGTGACATGCATGTCGACCAGTGTACGGGGGTGATCGGGGTTTTAAGAACTCAAGGGTGTGGATTAAGCTGCACTATATTGTTCAATACATTGAACATTATGCCCCTTACTATCGGAAGGTTTATTACCTTGAAAATGAAGCCCAGTAAGAAGCTAGTGGCAACTCTGTGCACCACAATCCTCGCAGTTGCAGGCACCACCGCCTGCAATAGCGAGAACACACCCGATGAAAAAGCCGAGGTTCTAACGACTTTCACCATCTTGGAAGACATCACCTCCAACATCGCCGGCGATACCCTCACCGTGCGCTCACTAACCCAACCCGGCGCGGAGGTTCACGGCTACGACCCCACCCCCAGCGACATCGCCGCCGCGTCCGAAGCGGAGCTCATCATCAACAACGGACTGGGACTGGAACACTGGCTGGACAAGCTGACCGCAGACAGCTCCGCCCAGCGCACCACTGCCAGCGACGGCGTGAAGCCCATCAACATCAAGGGCACCGATCAGCCCAACCCACACGCCTGGATGAGCCCCACCCTCGCCAAAACCTATGTGGACAACATCGTCCAGGCCTTGAGCGACCTGCGTCCGGAAAACGCAAAGACCTACGAGGACAACGGCAAGAAGTACAAAGACAAGCTCGACGACGTGCAGACCGAGCTCCAGGACGGCCTGAAATCCCTGCCCCGCCACCAGCGGACACTGATGAGCTGTGAGGGTGCCTTCAGCTACCTCACCCACGATGCCGGCATGAAGGAGGGCTACATCTGGCCTGTCAACACCGAGGGCGAGATCACTCCCCAGCAAATCACCCAGGCAGCCGATTTCGTCAAGGACAATGACGTCCCCGCTGTTTTCTGCGAATCTACAGTGGAGCCCGGGCCGAAGGAACAGCTCATGCGAGATACCGGCGCCCGCGACGGCGGTACACTGTACGTCGACTCGCTCTCCGAAGCCGACGGTCCTGTACCGACCTACCTCGACCTTCTTTCTTACGACGCCCAAACCATCGTCAGCGGACTCACGGGCAAGAATCCGGAGGAATAGATGAACTCGCCACACTCTTCCCCCTCCCCCGCGCTGGTCGTCGACAATGTGCACGTGAGTTACGGCCACGTCGATGCTCTCACCGGCGTAAACCTGCAGCTCGGCTTCGGCCAGATCACCGCCTTGATCGGCATGAACGGCGCGGGCAAATCCACCCTGTTCAAAGCCATCATGGGGCTGGTGCGCCCCACCTCCGGGAGCATAACGGTCAACGCCACCGGCTCACGCGGCACGGTGGCCTACGTCCCTCAACACGACCACGTGGACTGGAACTTCCCCATCAGCGTGCGCGACATTGTTGCCAGCGGACGGCGCCGCGCACGCTCCAAGGTAGGCCTGCTACCGCAGGGTTCGGCGCTATGGGGGCTGAAGAGTTGGCGTCAAGAGAAAAGAGAAAACAACCGCATCATCGACGCGGCATTGCGGCAGACCGGACTGACCGACCTGCAGAACCGCCCCGTCGGCGCGCTATCAGGTGGCCAGCGCAAGCGCGTTTTCGTAGCACGCGGCATCGCGCAGGAGGCGAAAATCATGCTGCTGGACGAACCCTTCGCAGGGGTGGATACGCAGTCACAATCGCAGATCACCGCACTGCTACACGAGCTCGCCGAGGCCGGGACAGCGCTACTGATCTCCACACACGATTTGGACCGGCTGCCGGAACTGTGCGACAACGTGGCTATGCTCAACCGGCGGATCGTGGCCGAAGGGGCGCTGGAAGAGGTTCTGACAGCAGAGAACCTCGCGCGCACCTTCAGCACCAACACGGCGGACGCACAGCTGGTCGCTAGTGAGGAGGCGCAGCGATGAGCACACTTTCGACTCTTTTCGACCCAATCCTGGTGCCCCTGAGCTACAGCTTCGTACAGCGGGCGGTGCTCGCCGCCAGCGTGATGGCCGTGGTCGCGGGACTACTGAGCTGCTGGCTGATCTTGGTGGGCTGGTCACTGCTAGGCGATGCGGTCTCCCACGCCGTGCTGCCCGGTGTGGTGCTGGCCTACATCACCGGAGCGCCCTTCGCCGTCGGTGCGATGCTGGCCGCACTCATCGCCGTCGGCCTGGTCGGCTCGGTAAAGGAAAGAACCACCCTGCGGGAGGACACCTCCATCGGCATTGTCTTCACCACCTTCTTCGCCCTCGGACTAGTGCTTCTTTCTGTGACGCCTAGCGGCACGCACTTACAGGAGATCCTGTTCGGCAACCTGCTGGGCATAACGCAGTCCGCGCTGTGGCAGATCCTGGCCATTGGAGGCATCGCGTTTGTGGTGTTGCTGGCGAATGCACGCACGTTTACTCTGTGGGCTTTTGACGCCGAACACTCCAGAACCATGGGCTTCAATACGAAGGCCATACGGTGGGCACTGTTGGCGTGCCTGGCGTGCGTGGTGGTGGCCAGCGCCCAGGCCGTTGGCGTGATCTTGGTGGTAGCAATGCTGATTACCCCCGGCGCAACCGCTTACCTGTGGACGCGCCGCTTCCGCCACATGCTGCTTATTGCCCCGTTGGTGGCGTGGGTCAGCTGCATCACGGGCATCCTGCTGAGCTTCAACGTAGACGTATCCACTGGCGGCACCATCGTGCTGGTACAGTCGGCCATCTTCGGGCTGACGTACCTCTTCGCCCCACGTGAAGGCCTGGTACGCAGTTTTCTAACGCGGCGCTAGTTGCCCTGCTGCTGGCTCCCTGGCTGCTGGGGGTTGGGATGCTGAGGCTTGTGCTGTTGGGACTGCAGCTTCTCGCGGAACGCCGCAACAGCATCGTGTAGGCGGCGCTCTGCCTCACCGGGGCTATCTAGCTCCAGGCCAACCATCGGGTAGCGGATGTCGGTCGGGATGTCCTTGTCTGGTAGCCCCAGCTGGCGCGCCTCAGCGATGACGGCCTCCGCGGCGGTCAAAGCGCTAGTGCCGGTCGAATCTGCGGCCGTAGCAACATTGCCACTAGGCGCGACGGAGTCGGAGGGACCTGCGGCGCCTGCAGGGCCTGCCGCTGCAGCGGGCGCGTGAACGGCTGGGAACTGCTCCGCGTGTGGTTCCTGGCGGGGCTGTACAGATTCGGCCTGCTTCTCGGCCGCCTTCTGCTCAGCTTCCTTTTTGGCCTCGCTGTAGCGCAGGTAGTCCTCACCGAAACTGCGGATCCGCTGGGCTTCCTCTTCCTTTTTGCCTTCCGCCCACAGGCGGTCCTGCTCCTGGCGCGGAACCTGGCGCTCGACCTCCTCAAACAGGTAGGGGGCGCGAGCGCGCAGCTTCGCCGAAAACGCCCCGGCCACGTGACCAATGTCGAAGGCGCCACGGCGGTTCGCGATCTCCGCGTGGAAAAGCACCTGCAGCAAAACATCCGACAGCTCGGCACATAGATCCTGCTCGATCCACTCCGGGCGCGTAGCTCCTTGACCTTCGCCCTCGGGCTTCCAGTTTTCCATCAGGTCGATAGTGCGCGCGAGCTCCTCAGTTTCCTCCCGCAGGAACTTCACCAGGCTGGCGTGGGTCATGGACTGCTCCCACTCCCCCTGGCGCAGAGCACGCGCCATTAGCGCCACCGCGTCCTCGATTTCATCCATCACGGAAGCCGGAACTTCGGTGCGCGTCGTGCGGCGCAGGCCGGCCACAGCCGCAGTGTGCTCGTCGGTCCCGACGATCTCGCCGTCCACCACGCCATCGCCCGAGTGGGTGATCTCGGCTGCGTCTTCCCCGTCGGTGGCGTCACTAACAGAAGAGCTACCGGCCTCCAGCTCGCGGGCAGGCTCCATGTGCACCTTGAGGCTCGGCGCGGTGATGAGCTCCTCACCAGCTTCGATGCGGTTAACGACAGCCTCGTTTTCCAGATCCGTCGTGACGATGATGTCGGACTCATCGACCGTGTGGCCGCCCAGATCCGCAATAACCCAGCGGACGCGGATGGGCACCTCCTCCGTGTAGCAAACATCTCCACGAAGCAGATCGACGGCATCCACGGGAATCATCGCGGGGAAACGGGGATCTAGTAATACGACTGACATGGCGGTTATTCTAGCGCGTCGGGGTTTAGGACGTGCCCTTATCCTTGCCTGAGCCCTTGTCGGCACCGCCGGCCATGTTGCGAATCGGAATGCCAGCCAGCTGCGTCAACGCATCGGCGCACCACTGCACCAGCTCCGTATCGCGCAGCGGAACCGCGCGCATGCCCTGACCGCGCTTCGGCGCCGGGATCAGCACAATCTTGGTCGTCGCGCGGTAATTCGCCGCGGGGAATAGGCGCTTCAGACGCACCTGGGTGGAATCCTGCAGCTCGATGGGGCTGAAACTAATCTTCGAACCCGTGGTCACCACCTCCGTGACCTGCAGGTCTCGGCACAGCAGGCGCAGGCGCGAGAGCACCGCGAGCATCTGGATCTGCTCCGGCGGCTTGCCGTAGCGGTCGTGCAGCTCCTCGAGCACCTTCTCGATCTGCTCCTCATCCTGCACCTCGGCGAACTTGCGGTAGGCCTCCAGGCGCAGGCGCTCCGATGCTATGTACTCGGCTGGGATGTGTGCATCCACCGGCAGGTCGATGCGGATCTCCTTCTTTTCCTCTTCTCGGCCGTCGACGGGCTTACCGTCTGCCATCGCGCGAAACGCCTCCACTGCTTCGCCCACCAAGCGGACGTAGAGGTCGAAACCTACTCCGGCGATGTGACCAGATTGCTCGGCGCCCAGCACGTTGCCAGCACCGCGCATCTCCAGGTCCTTCATGGCCACGGCCATGCCCGCGCCCAGGTCGTTGTTCTGGGCGATGGTCGTCAGCCGGTCGTAGGAGGTCTCGGTCAGCACCTCCCCCTTCGGGTATAGGAAGTAGGCGTAACCGCGCTCGCGGGAGCGCCCCACGCGGCCGCGCAGCTGATGCAGCTGGGACAGCCCCATGTGGTGGGCGTTCTCCACGATCAGGGTGTTGGCATTGGCGATATCCAGGCCTGTCTCCACAATGGTGGTGCACACCAGCACGTCGAACTCGCGATCCCAGAAGCCCTTCACCGTGGTTTCTAGCTGTTCCTCGCTCATCTGGCCGTGTGCGACCACCACGCGGGCCTCCGGTACCAGGCGGCGAATGTCCGCGGCGGTCTGCTCAATACTGCGGACCTTGTTGTGCACGTAGAACACCTGGCCGTCACGCAGTAGCTCGCGGCGGATAGCCGCAGCCACGTGCTTATCCTCCTGCGCACCCACATACGTCAGCACGGGGTGACGATCCTCCGGCGGGGTGAGAATGGTCGACATCTCACGGATGCCCGCCATCGACATTTCCAGCGTGCGGGGAATCGGGGTCGCAGACATCGTCAGCACGTCCACGTGGGTGCGCAGCGACTTGATGTGCTCCTTGTGCTCCACACCGAAGCGCTGCTCCTCGTCCACGATGATCAGCCCCAGGTTCTTCCAATGCACGCCCGTCTGCAGCAGGCGGTGGGTACCGATCACGATGTCCACCGTGCCATCGGCCATGCCGGCGATGACCTTCTTGGATTCCGCCGGGGTGGTAAAGCGGGACAGCTCCTTGATAGTGGTGGGAAAGTCCTGCATGCGCTCGCTAAACGTGTTGTAGTGCTGCTGCGCCAGCAAGGTGGTCGGCACCAGCACGGCCACCTGCTTGCCGGACTGCACAGCCTTGAAAGCGGCACGCACCGCCACCTCGGTCTTGCCATAGCCCACGTCGCCGACGATCACGCGGTCCATCGGCACCGGCTTTTCCATGTCGGCCTTCACGGCCTCGATGGCGTTGTACTGATCCTCGGTTTCTGTGAAGGGGAAGGCATCTTCCATCTCCCGCTGCCAGGGCGTATCCGCGGCGAAGGCATAGCCCGGCGCGGCCTGGCGGCTGGCGTAGAGCTGCACCAACTCGCCCGCGATCTCACGTACAGCACCGCGGGCCTTGCGCTTGGTGTTCTTCCAATCCGCGCCACCCATCTTCGACAGCGCGGGCTTTTCCCCGCCGACGTAGCGCGACAGCATATCCAGCTGATCCATCGGCACGTATAGCTGATCGCCCGGCCCGCCCCGCTTGCTGGGCGCGTACTCCAGCACCAGGTACTCACGGCGGGAGGCATCCGGCCCCTTGCCCACCGTGCGTTCCGTCATCTTCACGAACTTGCCTATGCCGTGGGAATCGTGCACCACCAGGTCGCCCGACTCCAGTGCCAGCGGATCCACGCGGTTGCGCTTCTTCGCGGGCTTGCGCTTGCCCGTGGCCTTCGCGTCCACGCGGTTGCCGGTCAGGTCCGTTTCCGTGAAGAACAGCAGGCTAGGGCGCTTGTCGTCCCCGGTGAAGGGGAACACCAGCCCCTCGTAAGCCACGGCGTGGTAGATGCTCACCTGGTGTGGCGCGGGCTCGTCGGCGGTGGTGTGTTTGGACTTCTTAATCCGCCCCAGGCCACGGCTGCCGCTGAGGTCCACACCGATCGCCTCGGCCGCGATGCCAGCTTCTTGGAAACGCCGCAGCATGCGGGCCGCCACGGCCGGGGTTGGGGCCGCGAAGGCCACCCGTCCACCGGATTCCACGCGCTTGCGGATGTCGCTCATCAGCGCACCGATGGCCTCCATCTCGCCGTGCGGTCGGGGCGCCGAGTCGTAGTTGAGCTCCAAAACATCGGAAGTGTCGGCGTCAAAATCCGCCATCCCGAGCGTAGACAACGTCCACCAGGGCCGCCCCAGCTTTTGCTGCACCTTCTGCACCGCGTCGATCGAAAGATAAGCCACGCCCTCCATCGGCGCCGAGCCGCCCATTGCCGCAACGTCCCAACCGGCCTCAAGGAACTGCTGGCCCGTTTCGCGCAGGTCGTGAGCGCGGCGTTCGACTGCCGCGGGTGCCATCACCAGCGTGTGCGTACCTTCCGGCATGAGCTCCGGCAGTGCCACCAGCTCGGCCGTGTGCAGCGCCGGAATCAGCGATTCCATCCCCTGTACCTGGATTTTCTGGCTGATCTTGTCGAGGATCTCGGCCAACTCCGCGTTGCCGGCGTGCTCTTGGGCAAGGTTCTTGGCTTTTGACGCCACCTCGTCCGTCACAATCAATTCCCGGCATGCATAAACCATCACCTGGTCTGGCTCCACCCCGGGGATGGTCCGCTGGTCGCCAACGCTAAAGGCGCGAACTTCCGTGATCTCGTCGCCCCAGAAGTCCACGCGGACGGGCATCTCCTCGGTCGCGGGGAAGATATCCACGATGCCACCGCGAATAGCGAAGTGGCCGCGCTTGCCCACCACGTCCACGTGCGTATAACCGAGCTCTTGCAGCCGGTGAGTGAGGGAATCGAAGTCTATTTCCTCCCCCACCTTCAACCGCACCGGGGTGACCTCACCCAGGTTCGACTGCACAGGCTGCACCGCCGCGCGGGTCGGAGCCACCACGACCTGCAGGTTCTCGTCGCCCTCGTGCAGGCGGCGCAGCACGCGCATACGGGTGGACACCGTCTCCACAGCCGGGGAAAGCTTCTCGTGCGGCAGAGTCTCCCACGACGGGAACAGCTCCACGCGATCCCCCAGCATGTAGCGCAACACTGTGGTGAGGTCCTGGGCTTGGCGCCCCGTGGCCGTCACCACCAGCAGCGGGGTACGCTGCGCCAGCGTGCCGACCGCGAAAGGCCACGCACCCTCCGGGGCTTGCATGTGCAGGCCCCCCTCCCCCAGGTGCGTCATCATCCCGCGCAGTTTCCCGTCCTGCGCGGCGGCTTTCAGCAGCCCCGCCAGGCTGGGCGCCGGATTTGAAGTGCGGTTGGCGTTGGCTTTGGGCGTGGCTGTCTGACTCATGGCCAACAGTCTATCCTCCACTTCACCCTGCGGTTTATGCGCCCGGTTGGGTGTGCTGTAAAGTGTTCGCTGCACATTAATATGTGCACTTCTCCCATGGTGTAATTGGCAACACTACGGTTTTTGGTACCGTCATTCTAGGTTCGAGTCCTGGTGGGAGAGCTTTTTCTTTTGGAAGGGTGGGGCGATACATGTCCGGCAAGTCCAGCACAGATTCCAGTAGGTTCTGGCACACATTCACCACGAAATTCATCGGCACACCACCCAAGAGCGACCTGAAGCACGTCGAGGAAAACGCAGGCCGCTATTCCCTGGGCTTCGGCACGCAGAACATCGGCGATCAAATCGTTTCCGCTAAGACGGTTCTGCCTTGGTTCCTGTCTGTAATCGCCGCCCCGGCGTGGATCATCCCGCTTCTGGTGCCGATCCGTGAATCCGGTTCGATGCTGCCGCAGGCTCTGTTCCGCCCGTGGCTGCAGACGAAGACCTCACGGCTGGGTTTCATGCTGATCGGCACGCTTGGCCAGGCACTGGCATGCGCGATCATGGTCGCCGCCGCGCTTCTGACCAACGGGCTGCTGGCCGGACTGATCATCCTGTTCGCCCTCGCTCTGCTGTCCACCTGCCGCTCTTTGGTATCGCTGACCAGTAAGGACATCGCCGGGCGCACGGTTCCGAAGGGCTTCCGCGGGCGGCTGACCGGCTTTGCCACTACTTTGTCCGGCGCGGTGGCGATCCTGGTGGGTGTGGCCATTCAGGCCGCCCGCGGGGAGCTGACCCCTACCTTCTTCGCAATCCTTTTCGCCGTCGCCGCTGTGTCCTGGTTGGCCAGCGCATGGCTGTTTAAGGGGATCCGGGAAGGCGTCACTAAACAAGAAGAAAAAGACCTGCCGCAGGGCACGAACTACGTACGCGATGTGGTCGACGACATCGTGGACCTCGTACGCTCTGACCGCAACTTTAGGCGCTTCGTGCTGGTGCGTTCGCTGCTACTGGCCTCCGCCCTGTCACCGACATTCCTGGTGACGATGGCGAATCAACAGAGCGTGACGGAAGAATCCTCACTGGCCAGCGCCATTTTCACGGGTCTGGGAACGTTTGTGATCGCCTCTGGCGTGGCCTCGCTACTCGCCGGCAGGGTCTCGGGCTGGCTATCAGACGTGAGCTCCCGCAATACTCTGTCCGGCGCCGCACTACTGGCGACGGTCGTACTCATCATCACTGTGGCGTTGGGTTACGCTTCCTCGCTTAGTGACGCCCACACGTGGACCACCGCCCTGGTGTGGTGGCTACCCATCGCGTTCTTCATTATCTCGCTTGCCCACGCAGCGATCAGGGTCGCCCGCTCCACCTACATCGTGGACATGGCAGAGGGCACGCAACGTACCCGCTATGTATCGGTGGCGAACACGCTGATGGGCGTGTTGCTGCTGATCGTGGGCGCGTTGACCAGTGTGCTGGCACTGTTTTCCCCGGAGGTCGCACTGGCTGCACTGGCGCTTTTCGGCCTGCTGGGCGCGATCCTGTCTAAGAGCTTGCCGGAGGTATCGGTGGGCAAAAACGAGATTTCTTAAGCGCTCGCGGGCGACCCTCCCCGACTCGGCGGCGAAGCGACGCTATGCTGGAATTCGCTTTTAACCGAAAGTAAGGAATGCCAACAACGTGACTGATGCTGCTCAGAACCCCGAAGCTCACCTAAAGGCCCAAGACAAGCCTGTGGCAGTGATCGTGCTGGCCGCAGGGGCGGGCACGCGGATGAAGTCCACGACCCAAAAGACCCTGCACTCCATTGGCGGGCGCACCCTCCTTTCCCACAGCCTGCACGCCGCCGCTGGCATCGACCCCGCCCGCATCGTGGCTGTTATCGGCCATGGGCGGGAGCAAGTAGGACCGGCAGTAGCAGAGGTAGCCGAGCAACTGGGGCGCAGCATCGACACTGCAATCCAGGAGCAGCAGAACGGCACCGGCCACGCCGTACAGTGCGCAATGGAACAGCTGGAGGGCTTCGAAGGCACCGTTGTGGTTACCAACGCGGACGTACCTCTACTTTCCCCGGAGACTCTGCAGGAACTTACTGCCACCCACGACGGCGCGAGCGTGACCGTGCTGTCCGTCAACCAGGACAACCCCACCGGTTACGGCCGCATCCTGCGTACCAACGATGGCATGGTCACCGCCATCGTGGAGGAAAAGGACGCAACGGAGAAGCAGAAGGAAATCACTGAGGTCAACTCCGGTGTGTTCGCCTTCGACGCGGCTATCCTGCGCGACGGCTTGGCGCAGTTGAACACTGATAACGCCCAGGGCGAGCTATACCTGACGGACGTGCTGAGCATCGCCCGCCGGGCGGGCCACCCCGTGCGCGCCCACATCGCCTCCGACGCTGCGGAACTAGCGGGCGTCAACGACCGCGTCCAGCTAGCCGCCGCCGGCGCCGAGCTCAACCGCCGCACCGTGACCGCCGCGATGCGAGGCGGGGCGACCATCGTAGATCCGGCGACAACTTGGATCGACGTGGATGTGCAGGTAGGCCAGGACGTCACTATCCTGCCGGGAACGCAGCTGCTAGGCACCACCACCATCGGTGATAACGCGCAGATCGGACCGGATACCACTCTAGAAAACGTCAAGGTCGGCGAAGGCGCGCAGGTAGTCCGCACCCACGGCTTTGATTCCACCATCGGCCCGCGCGCCGAAGTAGGCCCCTTTACCTACATCCGCCCCGGCACGGTGCTGGGCGAAGAGGGCAAGCTCGGCGGCTTCGTCGAGGCGAAGAAGGCGAACATCGGGCGAGGCTCGAAGGTGCCCCACCTGACCTATGTCGGCGACGCGACGATCGGCGAATACTCCAACATCGGCGCCTCCAGCGTGTTCGTGAACTACGACGGTGTGAACAAGCACCACACCACCGTGGGCTCGCACGTGCGCACCGGATCCGATTCAATGTTCATCGCCCCGGTCGTGGTGGGCGATGGCGCCTACTCCGGAGCCGGTACCGTCATCAAGGAAGACGTGCCACCGGGCGCGCTGGTGGTCTCTGGTGGCAAGCAGCGCAACGTGGAGGGCTGGGTGGCTAAGAAGCGCCCCGGCACCCCAGCGGCAGAGGCCGGCGAGGCCGCAGCCAAGCGTGTGGCGGAAGGCGGTTCGCCTACGTCAACACCACAGGCAGACCAGGAGTAGCAGACAGAAGCTACGCTCGTTTTTGTTGATATCTCTGAGCGCGACCTAAAATGGGGAGCGCCTGAATAAAAGTGAATAGTCCAGCTCTTCGACCGGAAGGTTAAAGCACAAGTGTCCACCACCCACTGGATCGACAATCAAAAGAACCTGATGCTGTTTAGCGGCAGGGCTCATCCGGAATTGGGGGAGGCTGTTGCCCGCGAATTGGGCATCGAGGTCACTCCGACCACCGCCCGCGACTTCGCTAACGGCGAGATCTTCGTCCGCTTCGAAGAGTCCGTCCGCGGTTCCGATGCCTTCGTGCTGCAGTCCCACCCGCAGCCGCTGAATAACTGGCTGATGGAGCAGCTGATCATGATCGATGCACTAAAGCGTGGCTCCGCCAAGCGCATCACCGCGATCCTGCCCTTCTACCCCTACGCCCGCCAGGACAAGAAGCACCGCGGCCGCGAGCCGATCTCCGCCCGCCTGGTTGCCGACCTGCTGAAGACCGCCGGCGCGGACCGCATCGTCTCTGTCGATCTGCACACCGACCAGATCCAGGGCTTCTTCGACGGTCCGGTGGATCACATGCACGCCATGCCGATCCTGACCGACTATGTAAAGGCCAATTACAACCTGGACAACATCTGCGTGGTCTCCCCTGATGCCGGCCGCGTGAAGGTGGCCGAGAAGTGGGCCAACGTGCTGGGCGATGCCCCACTGGCGTTCATCCACAAGACCCGCGACGTTGACGTAGCCAACAAGGTCACCGCCAACCGCGTGGTCGGCGACGTGAAGGGCCGCACCTGCGTGCTGCTGGACGACATGATCGATACCGGTGGAACCATCGCCGGTGCCGTCGGCGTGCTGCGTGAGGCTGGTGCTGGCGACGTGATCATCGCCACCACCCACGGCGTATTCAGCGGCCCGGCACGCGAGCGCCTGAGCAGCTGCGGCGCCCGCGAGATCATCACTACCGATACCCTGCCACAGTCCACCGAGGGCTGGGATAACCTGACGGTTCTGCCCATCGCCCCGCTGGTGGCCAAGACCATTCACGAGATCTTCGAGAATGGCTCCGTGACCACACTGTTTGAGTAGTTTTAATCCCCGGTTGGGGGTGTGCTAACATACTTTCGAATCTCGGCGAGGGCTGAATTCTTACCCAGAATTTGGCCGTTATCGGCGCGAAAAGCACACTCCCTCTACTTTTTGTGTGACGTAACCTTGAAAAGCGAGTCCGCTCGCGTGTGGGTGCGTGACCAATAAACTGTGGGATGCATACACGCCGCGAGATATCGCGGCATTTTTTATGCCCGCGGTTGAAACGCAAGAGCGATTCAGAACAGATCTGAAGCACAAAAATTGAAGGAGAAAATCATGGCTGACATTACCCGCCTGAAGGGCGAGCTGCGCACCGAGTTCGGCAAGGGCGCTTCCCGCCGCCTGCGTCGCGACTTCCGCGTTCCGGCTGTTGTCTACGGCAACGACCTGGACCCGATGCACGTTCACGTGGACATCCTGGAGTTCCAGGCAATCCTGCGTAACGAGGGCGTGAACGCCGTTCTGGAGCTGGAGATCGAGGGCCAGGATCACCTGGTCATGATCAAGGCTGTGGACCAGAACGTGCTGACCCTGGACGTTGACCACGCTGACCTGCTGAACGTTAAGCGCGGCGAAAAGGTTGAGGTTGACGTTCCAGTTGTCTTCACCGGTCAGGCTGCTCCGGGCGCCCTGGTCACCCAGGAGGCAGACGTCATCACCATCCTGGCCGACGTTCTGAACATTCCGGAAGAGATCACCGTCGACGTCGAGGGCAAGGAAATCGGCGACCAGATTCTGGCTGGCGACCTGCAGATGCCGGGCAACGCATCCCTGGTCTCCGAGGAAGACACCCTGATCATCAACGTCGTGGAGCCGGAGGAAGAGGAACTGCCGGAGACGGACGAGGAGGGCGAAGGCGCCGAGGGCGAAGCTGCCGAGGCAGCCGAGGACGAGTCCGCAGAGGGCGAGTCCGAGGAGTAATCCACTCCCCCTTCACTCACTGGGCCACACCGTGTGCATTTTCGCACCGGGTGGCCCTTTTTGTTGCCCTTTTTATTGACGCCACCCCACGGCCGCGGGGGCTGTCCGGGTGGACAGTACAATTACCGTCAGTGAGTTAGAGAGAGGGCTGGAGACGGTGGCGTCACCAAACAAGAAACAACACACCAACAGCGACACGTGGCTAATCATCGGCCTGGGCAACCCCGGCGATAAATACGCCAACACCAGGCACAACGTCGGACGAATGGTGATCGGCGAACTGCTGGATCGACAGGTACCGGCAGCCAGCCTGAGTACCCACAAGAAAACAAACACGGACATCGCCGAGGTGAAGATCGCGGGGCGCAAGGTGGTGCTGGCGCAGCCGCGAACTTTCATGAATGTATCCGGCGGTCCGGTGCAGCAGCTGGCGGCGTTTTTCAAGATTCCGGCGGAGAACATCATCGTCGCCTACGACGACCTCGAGGGTGATCCGGGAGCAGTGAAGCTGCGACAGTCCGGTGGGGACAAGGGGCATAACGGTCTGAAGTCCATTACGAAGTCGCTGGGGACGAAAGACTACTGGCGCTTGTCGTGTGGCATTGGTCGGCCGCCCGGACGCATGGATCCAGCGGCCTATGTGTTGAAGCCCTTCCCCAAGTCAGAGGCAGCGGAAGTGGCGATCATGTGCGCCGACGCGGCCGACGAGGTTGAGCGCACCCTCGGTGTGGGAAACTAGTGGCTGTGTCTTTCCTCCAATCTCTGTTTTCCGTTTTCCGCAAGAAGTCTTCGCCACAGGAGCCTGCAACTACAACTGCAGGTGGCCCTGCAAAGCGAACCAAGCTCACCGTCGGGGAGCTGCAAGAGTTCGCCCCTGAATGGATTGTGATCGGCCTGGGCAATCCCGGCGCCAAGTACGCGGACACCCGGCACAATATCGGCTATTGGCCGATTGACCGCCTAGTTGAGCGGTATGAGGCCCAGTGGCTGCCGGTGGAGGGCCAGAAGGCTCATGCGGCGCTGATCACGGTGGAAGAAACCCCCGTGCTGCTGCTCCGCTCCACGACCTACATGAATAACTCTGGTGAGGCTGTGGGGCCGCTGGCTTCCGCTTTGAGTCTGCCGGCGGAGCGGATCATTGTCTGCCACGACGAGCTGGATATCGCCGCTGGGCAGGTCCGCATCAAGGATAAAGGTGGCGAGGGCGGCCACAATGGGCTGCGTTCAATGACGGCCGAACTGGGCACTCAACACTACGTGCGCGTCCGCATGGGCATCGGTCGCCCGCCTAAGGGAACGTCAGTGATTGATTTTGTTCTGAGCCCGTTCGAAGAGGCAGACATCGACGCAGAGAACGGGTGGATGGAAAACACTCTTCGGGATTCGGTGGACTCAGTGACGCTCATCGTGAACAATGGCACAGACATTGCGCGAAACGATATCCACACACGCAAGCACTAATAAATGCTGCGGTGCAGGTAGCGCGCAGTAACGTCAATACTCGCGGGTTTTCGAGCTACCTAGCGTTAGTATTGATGAATCAATGCACGCGATCTTGCCTTTGGGAGATGCAAAGTGAAGCAGGTTTTTGGACTACTGCGCGCTGTTCGTAACGCACGAACTGGTTCCGCGAAGTCGTCCCCCGACCAGCAAAGACATCAGGAATCTGGTGCGTCTTCCGGGTCTTCTGTGCCTTCTAAGCCGTCTGCGGCTTCCAAGCCTTCCGAGGAAAAGAAGCCGGCTCCGGCGAAGCCAGAACCAAAAAAGACAGCTCCGGCGAAGCCCGCGCAGCAGGCCTCTGCACCGAAGAAGCCAGCCGAGGGAAAAACCTCTGAGGAGAAAAAGCCGGCTCCGGTAAAGCAGGAACCTAAAAAGGCAACCTCCAAGGAGCCCACTCGATCGCCAATCAAACTCTCCGCAGGCGGCCCACCCAAGGCTCCCTCCGCTCCGAAGCCACCGAAGGCTTCTTCCCAGAAGCAGGAGCCGCGGAAGGCTTCCACTGCCTCGCAGGATCCCAAGAAGTCCACTACGGCTGCGAAGGCCCTTAAAGCAGACAAGAACAAGAAGCAGACAAGTGCGCCTCCCAAGAAGAAAGCCGCTACTCCCCGACCAGCCGCGGCTGCTCCGGCCATCAAACTCGGTAACGTAGGCGCGCCGCCCGCTCCAGGGGTTGCACCTGGCGTGGCGCGAAAAGCACCTATACCCGCAAAGGCATCCGCCGCAAAGCCCGCACCCAAGCAGGCCGCCAAGCCGGTTTCCAAGGAGGCCGCCAAGCCGGTTGCCAAGGAGACGCCTGCAGCTAAGGCCACACCGCCTGCGAAACCAAAGCCTGAACAGAAACCGGCTCCCAAGAAGGCTCCCAAGAAGGCGACTCAGCCGAAGGCTGAGCAGAAGACGGTGCCCGTGCCAGCCGCGAAGCCTGTACCAAAGCCCGCACCCAAGCAGGTCGCAGAGTCCGCGCCCATACCGGTGCCCAAACAGGCGCCCGCTGCCAAGCAGGCACCGAAGCCAGTCGCCAAGGCTAAGCCGAAGACAGTGCCGCCAGCGGCGGAGAAGTCGGCGTCACAACCAAAGAAACAGCCCGAAGCGAAGCAGGTGACAACGGCACAACCTGCACCACAGCAGACCTCTGCCCCACGCCGGAACAACGTGCCGGAAGCGCTGGCGATCCCGCCGGAAAACAAGACTGTCAAGAAGGATCGTCGCGCTCGCCTGCGCCAGGTGAAGGGGCTGGATGGCCTGCGCGGCCTCGCTGTGCTCGCCGTGGTGATTTACCACTTCTTCGGCGATATTCTGCCCGGCGGCTACCTGGGCGTGGACCTATTCTTCGTCCTGTCGGGATTCCTAATCACCTCACTGCTGGTGCGCGAGTACCGGGTAAGCAACACGATCAGCCTGAAGGACTTCTGGATCAGGCGATTCCGCCGAATTCTTCCCGCCGCGCTGGTCACGCTATTTATCGTCACCGCGATAGTCACCGCCATAGGTGGAGACATCGCCGTGGGCATCCGCGAGCAGTTCCTGGGCACGCTGTTCTTCGTCAATAACTGGACGCAGATCGCCACCTCCCAGTCTTATTTTGCGGAAAGCGAAATCCAGGTTTTCGCCCACTACTGGTCGCTGGCAGTCGAAGAGCAGTTCTACATCATCTGGCCGCTGGTAACACTTGGGATTTTCGTGTTCACCCAGCGGCGGCTGCGCCGCAGTCCACGCCGTATCCCGATGCTGGTCACGGCGGTGTTGGCTGTACTTTCCGCTGCGATCATGGCGCTGCTGTTTACCCCCGGTGAGGATCCGACGCGCGTCTACTACGGCACGGATACGCACGCTTTTGGCCTGCTCATCGGCGCTTTCCTCTCGCTGGCTGTCACCTCCACGCGCAACGACCCGCGGGTGGATTCCTGGCCGTCGGCAGGAAAGTTTGAGGCGCGGGCTGCGGGAGCGATCGGCGCCTTGGCGCTTGTCGGTTACGTCTTCCAGCTCTTGTTTATGGGCGACGACCTAGCGGTGACCTACCAGGGCGGCCTACTACTGACCAGTGTGCTGGGCGTGCTGATGATCTGGGGTGTGATCCGCGAAACCGGACCGCTGACGATAATCTTCCGCACCAATGTCATGCGTTGGCTCGGCCAACGTTCGTTCTCGCTGTACCTGTGGCACTGGCCGGTCATCATGATCCTGCGTGCTCTTTTTGACGCCGACGGTCACATGGACCACAAGTGGATTCTCGGACTGGTAGCGGTGCCGATCGCTCTGGTGATCTCCGAAATTTCCTACCAGCACGTGGAGAACCCCTTCCGCCGCCGCGGTTACAAGCAGACGTGGAAGGACTACTGGAGCTCCCGACCGACCTATCACGAGATCAACGAGGGCTTTAAGAAGGTCGCGTGGCCTGTCGTACCGCTACTCGTCGTAGCCTGTGCGGGCGGAGTGATCTACGGCGTGGTGAACTCCAACGACAAGACCGCACTGGAGCAGGAACTGGACCAACTGCAGCGCATGAACCAGCAAGCCAACAAGGGCAATGCTCCCGCCCCAGCTACTCCACCGCCGCCGAAGGAAGAGAAGGCCGCGGCCGTGCAGGGCAAGGACATCACCGCAGTCGGTGACTCCGTGATGCTGGCCGCTAGCGAAGCGCTGAACACCAATTACCCGGGCATCTACATTGACGCGGATGTTTCCCGCCACTACACCGCCGGTATGGACGTAGTGCGGCAGCTGAACGATTCCGGCAAGTTGCGCAAGAACGTGTTCCTTGGCTTCGGCACCAACGGCCCGGCCTTCCCGGGCCAGTTGGAGGAGATGATTAACCTCATCGGTCCTGACCGCCAGATCTTCATGGCTATGCCCTACGGCGATCGCGAGTGGATGGCACAGTCCCGCCAGGATGTGCTGGACGCAGCTAAGACCCACGACAACGTCTACATCGCAGACTGGTGTGGCCACGCCCAGGCACACCAAAACATGCTGTTTGAAGATGGAGTTCACCCAATGCCCGAGGGCGCGCAAGAATACGCGAAGGCCTTCGACGAGGCGCTGGCCCAGGCCGCAGACCATAAGAAGAAGACCACGACTACCTGCGCCTAATGCCCACCCGCTAGACTTGTGGGCATTATGAGTACAACCGCATCCGAAGCCTCGCGCCGCCGCACATTCGCCGTCATCGCCCACCCGGATGCCGGTAAATCCACCCTCACCGAGGCGCTCGCACTGCACGCCCACATGATCAAGGAAGCCGGCGCCGTGCACGGCAAGGCCGGTCGTAAGTCCACCGTCTCCGACTGGATGGACATGGAGAAAGACCGTGGTATTTCCATCGCCTCCTCCGCCTTGCAGTTTGAATACGCCCCGGAGGACCACGACGGCGAGCCCTTCATGATCAACCTAGTTGATACCCCGGGCCACGCGGACTTCTCGGAAGATACCTACCGAGTTCTTTCCGCCGTGGATGCTGCGGTGATGCTCATTGACGGCGCAAAGGGCCTGGAGCCGCAGACGCTGAAGCTGTTCCGCGTGTGCAAGGCCCGCGGTCTGCCGATCGTTACCGTCGTGAACAAGTGGGACCGTCCGGGCCGCAGCCCGCTGGAGCTGGTGGACGAGATCGTCAACGAGATCCAGCTACAACCCACTCCCCTGTTCTGGCCCGTCGGCGAGGCCGGCGACTTCCGCGGATTGGCGCGTATCAACGACGACGGAGAGGCCGAGGAGTACATCCACTTCCTCCGCACGGCCGGTGGTTCGACGATCGCACCGGAGGAGCACTACACCCCGGAACAGGCCGTAGAGCGGGAAGAAGACGTATGGGAGACCGCCGCTGAAGAGGTCGAGCTGCTGGCTTCCGACGGCGCGCTACACGACCAGGAGCTGTTCCTGGAATGCACCACTTCCCCACTGATTTTCGCCTCCGCGATGCTGAACTTCGGCGTGCACCAGATTTTGGATACCCTCTGCGCTTTGGCGCCCGCCCCAGCGGGCCGCGATTCCGACCCGAAGGTGATCGAGGCCGCCGCGGGCGGAAACTCCGTCGCGGTGGACGAGCACCGCGACCCCACCGACGATTTCTCGGGCGTGGTGTTCAAGGTGCAGGCGGGCATGGACCGTAACCACCGGGACTCTCTGGCTTTCATGCGCGTGGTCTCCGGCGTATTCGAGCGTGGCATGCAGGTCACGCATGCGCAATCGGGTCGGTCTTTCTCTACAAAGTACGCACTGACCGTCTTCGGCCGCACCCGCGCCACCGTGGATGCCGCCTACCCCGGCGATATCGTGGGTCTAGTCAACGCTGGTTCGCTCGCCCCTGGCGACACGATCTACGCCGGCAAGAAGGTACAGTTCCCGCCCATGCCGCAGTTCGCACCGGAGCACTTCCGCACACTGCGCGCGAAGTCGCTGGGCAAGTACAAGCAGTTCCGCAAGGCCCTCGAGCAGTTGGATTCCGAAGGCGTTGTGCAGATCCTGCGCAACGACGCGCGCGGTGACGCCAACCCCGTCATGGCCGCCGTCGGCCCGATGCAGTTTGAAGTTATGCAGGCTCGAATGGACGTTGAGTACAACGTGGAGACCGTGGCCGACCCCGTCCCTTACTCTGTCGCTCGTCGTACTGACGCCGAGTCCGCGCCGGTACTGGCCAAGCAGCGAGGCGTGGAGATCTTCACCCGCACAGACGGGGAGCTAATTGCCCTATTCGGCGACAAGTGGAAACTAGCCTTCGTGGAGAAGGAACACCCGGAGCTGACGATGGAGACGTTGGTCGCCGACTAGGTGGAGTAGCGATTCGTCGCGACCCCATCAAAAATATTTGCACAAGTCTTGCAACGTTTCGCAGACTGTGCAAATATTTTGCGCATGGCAAAATTCCTGTATCGAGTAGGCCGCTCCGCCTACTTCCACAAGTGGCGCTTCCTCGCCGTCTGGCTGATCGTGTTGATCGGCGTGGGCACCGCCTCCGCACTGTTAACCAAACCCACCTCGCAGTCCTTCACCATCCCTGGACTGGAGTCCATCGAGACCCAGGACAGGATCAAGGAGGAATTCCCCAACGGCGAAGACGCTGATCAGCTAGAGGCAGCCACGGGCAAGCTCGTGATCCAAGCCCCTGAAGGTCAGACTCTTGCCAAGGGCGAGGCTGCACAATCGACCGAAGACATCCTTCAGGCGCTGCAAAAGCTCGATTTCCTGAAGGACAAGGAAAAGCTCGTCTCCCCCGTGCTGGCCAGCGAAGGCATGCACCAGCAAATGGCTCCCATGAAGCAAAAGCAGGGGATGCCGAAGGAGCAGATCACCTCCGACATCGCTGCTCTGAGCCCGCTGAGCTCCGACCAGCGCACTGGCACAATCGAGGTTTCCTTCGATGCGAAAACCGCAGCAGACGTGCCCGCCGAGGACGTACAAGAGTTCGAGGATGCGGTAAAGGACAACGCCGGCAACCTCAAGGTTGGGTGGAACGGTAACGCGTTCCAGCAGCCAGAAATGAGCATGGCCTCCGAAGCCATCGGTCTGGCCGTCGCCGCCATCGTTCTGATTGTTACCTTCGGCAGCCTTGTCGCCGCCGGCCTGCCGCTGCTTTCCGCAGTAATTGGCGTGGGCACTGGCATTGGCATCGTAATGGCTGCCACCTCCGTCACCGACAGCATCAACTCCATGACCCCCACCCTGGCCTCCATGATCGGCCTGGCCGTGGGCATCGACTACGCGCTGTTTATCCTCTCCCGCTTCCGCAATGAACTGGTCGCCCATGTAAATGGTCAGGATCTGGAGCCGAAGGAGCTGCAACAGAAGCTCAAGACGATTCCTGTCAAGGAACGCGCCCACCTAGCTGGCCTAGCCGTCGGCAAGGCAGGCTCGGCCGTGGTCTTCGCAGGCCTTACGGTGCTGATTGCACTGGCAGCACTATCCATCATTAACATTCCGTTCCTCACCGCGATGGCCTTGGCCGCCGCCGGAACCGTTGCCATCGCCGTGATCGTTGCAATCACTCTGCTGCCCGCCATCATGGGGCTCATTGGCACGAAGGTCTTCGCAGGTCGCGCACCTATAGTCAAGGCGCCGGACCCGGAAAACGAAAAGCCGACCATGGGGCTGAAGTGGGTGCGCATCATTCGCAAGAAGCCCGTCCTGTGGATGGTAGGCGCAGCAGTATTGCTGATTCTGCTGGCCATCCCCGCGATGAACCTGCGCCTAGCAATGCCCTCTGATGGCTCTATGGCCAAGGGCACCCCCAACCGCGTGGCATACGAAATGACAGAGGAGGGATTCGGACCGGGCCGCAATGCCCCGATGATTGCCCTGGTGGAGTACCCCGACCTCAATGACAAGGAAAAGGCTGCTGCTACCCAGCAGGCCGTTGCCACCCTCCAGAACACTGAAGGCGTGGAGAACGCCCAAGTAGTGCAGACCAACGGCGATCCGCGCAACCCGTCCGACCTGGGTACTGCAGCCCAGGTGTTTATCACCCCGTCCTACGGCGCAACGGATGCCCGTGCTGCCGATGTCCTTGAGCAGATGCGCGCCGAGGAAGCTGGATACAACGAGAAAACCGGCGCAACCTACGCCATCACCGGCGTTACCCCAATGTACGAGGACATTTCTCAGCGGCTTTCGGACGTCCTAATCCCCTACATTGCAATTGTCCTGGCGCTAGCATTCGTTCTGCTGATGATCGTCTTCCGCTCCATCTGGGTGCCGCTGATCGCAGCACTAGGCTTCGGCCTGTCGGTGGCCGCCACGTTCGGCGTCACCGTCGCACTGTGGCAAGAAGGCTTCGGCGGGATTATTGACGACCCGCAGCCCATCATTTCCTTCCTGCCCATCATGCTGATCGGTATTGTCTTCGGCCTGGCCATGGACTACCAGGTCTTCCTGGTCACCCGCATGCGCGAGGGCTGGGCGCACGGCAAGACCGCCGGCAATGCCACCGCCAACGGCTTCAAGCACGGCGCACGAGTGGTCACTGCAGCCGCGCTCATCATGATTTCGGTCTTCGCCGCCTTCATGATGGCCGATGAGCCGTTTATTAAGGTGATGGGCTTTGCTTTGGCCACTGCCGTGTTCTTTGACGCCTTCATCGTCCGCATGGTCTTCATTCCAGCGACCATGTTCCTACTGGACGAACATGCGTGGAAGTTCCCCAAGTGGCTGGGGAAGATCATTCCCACTGTCGATATCGAGGGCGAGAGCCTGGTTGGATTGAACGCTGACGGTAGCCGCACTCCGAATACACCTACCGAATCAGGTGAAGCAGATTCGCGAGACGCACAGGCCGGAGTAAAGTAAGGCGTCACTAAGGAAAGGTTGTGAAAGTGAGCTACGGAGGCGGAAGAAGCGTAGAGGCAGCAACGCCGAGCCTACGGGATCGCAAGAAGGCCGAAACCCGTGAGCGCATCGCCTATGCCGCCGTTGACTTACTAGTCAACGAGGGAGCGGAGAATGCTACCATCGCGAAGATCGCAGAAAGAGCTGATATTTCCCCGCGCACTTTTCACAACTATTTCCCTCATCGAGACGCTGCTTTACTATTCGCGCTTAATCAATTCGTTGAGCAAATGGTTGGCATGGTGGATACTGCACAGCCTGGGCAACAATTGATATCGATTGGCGAGAATATCGCGGTGGACTTCTTTAATCGAACGACGGGCAGCCCGAACATCATTCAAACCCTCTCCCGCCTTGCGGACCACTTACTCTCTATCCCCGCCCAAGCTCGTACAGAGCTTTTCACAGAGAACGATGGCTTTCCCCGCAATGCCGTGGAGTTCTTCTCTCCGCTCGTACAGGCGTTTCAGCGGTACAGCGAGCGCGAAGGTCGGACGCTCAACACCGCCCACGCGCTGTTGCTCATCAATTCGATCATGGTTGTACCCACAGTTTTCGTGGAGCTCAACGAAGGTGGGGAGCGTGCGGCGGAAGAAGAAATTCGAGACGCTTTCCAACTACTAGCGGGAGGGCTTTCGCAGCTCGGCTAGCTGAGAGGAGAAGCAATTAAATTCCCAACCTCCATTTTGGGAATATCAGACTTGCTACGCTAGTCTGCATCGTACGATGTCCATCCAATCGGATCATCTGGGCATATTGAAAGGTTTCTCACTCACATGTCATCGAGTTCGACGATCCCCGAGCCCTCCGCTTCCCGGCGCGAACAGAAGAAGGCCGAGACGAAGCAGAATCTCATCGAAGCCGCCATTGAGCTGTTTATCGGTTACGGACCGGAAGCTGCGACGGTTCAGGCAATTACCAAGCGGGCGGGCGTATCCACGCGCACATTCCACAACTACTTCGAGCGCCGCGACGATGTCTTCGCCTACTACCTTCACGAAGTCTTCGAGCATTTCGCATGCCGCATCCGCGAGATTGCAGCAAACCGCCCCACCGGCGGCATCGTGGACATCATGCGCGATGCAATGTGGATCTACTGCTTCCCGCCGCACGGTGATCAGGGTGATTCGGTCAGCCAGACGGGCTCGGCCGACTCGTCTGGATCGGCTGGCTCTGCCGGCTCTGCCGATATTTCCGAGTTGGTGGACCCCACCACACCGGACATCCGCAAGTTCAAGCCTCTGCTCATCATGCTGGAGAATCCGCAGGATAAGGGCAGCGGCGAACACCTGGATGTGGACCTACCTACCCTCACAGAACCTGGAACCAAGGCGCTGTGCGATGTAGACCCCGACCTCTCCCCTTTCAAGGCATTCCTGTTGCTGGATGTTTCCTTCAGCATCGCCATGCGCGCCGTAGAGGCAGCTGCGGACGAGCGGCTATCCGGAGGCCTCAGCCCCCAGGAGCTCTACGACCAGGCCTTTGACATGCTGGCCCGCGTGGAGCGCACCGAGAACAACCAGTAGTACTCCCACCAAGAACCAAACCCGGTTTCCCTCCCCGAACCCCGATGGGGGAAGATGGTCGTTGTGGAATCAGAGGGAATCTTTACAACACTGCTTAACGCAACGCTGGTCATCGGCGGCTACCCGATCCTCTGGCGCGAGATCATCGGCAATCTCTTCGGCTTAGCTTCCGCCGTCGGCGGGATGAAGCGCGTCGTATGGGCTTGGCCGGTGGGAATTGTCGGAAATATACTGCTGTTCACGGTATTCCTGGGCGGTCTCTTCCACACCCCGCAAGACCTGGACCTCTACGGCCAGGCGGGCCGCCAGGTGATGTTCCTCATCGTCTCGCTGTACGGCTGGTACCAGTGGAACCGGGCCCGCACCGCCGGCATGCGCGAACCCGATAACACTGACCCCTCCCGCTCCATCGTCAGCGAACCCGCCGCCGACAGCGCCGCAGTGCAGCCAAGTTGGGCCAGTACCAAGGAACGAATCGGCATGCTCACCTTCGCGGTGATCGGCACCATCGTTTTCGCCCTCGTCTTTGACGCGCTGGGTTCGTGGGGGCCATGGGCGGATGCCTGGATCTTCACCGGCTCCATCCTGGCCACGTTTGGCATGGCTCGCGGCTGGACAGAGTTCTGGCTGATCTGGATCGGCGTGGATATTGTCGGCGTGCCCCTCCTGCTCGCCGCCGGCTACTACCCTTCCGCTGTGCTGTACCTCGTCTACGGCGCATTCGTGCTCTGGGGCTTCTTCGTGTGGCTGCGGGTGCAACGCACCGGGGATTAAGCCAGCAGCGCCCGCCATTTCTCCACATCCACGTCTGCCGTGGTCGCCGGGTCGAACTGCGCACTGTGGTCCTTGTGCTCCAGCACGGCGCGTACCCCTTCGATGAAGTTCGGCCCCCGGCGAAGCTCCCCGCCTACCTTGAATTCCATGTCCAGAGCCTCGCGTAGCGTTGCGCTCTCCGCGCGGCGGAACAGCTCCACCGTGGCCACGAGGCTCTCCGGGTTGGCCCCCTCCAGCGAATCGGTCACTTTGGTTATAAACTGCGCCAATTCGGCGTCCGAAACAGAGCCCGCATCCCGCACGATCCGGGCTTCGATATCTACCCAAGTACCCTCAGCGAAGGTCCGCTCGATCCACTCCACATGCTGCTGCAACGTAGAGGTGGGCTCGTCCAACTCCTGCGGATCCAGCGCATTAGACCGCAGCACCTCTGGAAGGTCACCACAGTGCAAATCCGACTCGAATGCATGCACATCCGCCACCAGGTTCGTGGCCAGCCCGGTGTACAACATGTCCGCAGGGCTTAGGCGCCAGCCCGTGGTGGCGATGAAAAGCCCCACTGCGGGCGAGCAATCCAGGTGCGTCAGCCGGTAAGACATTCCTACGTCGGGCACAAAACCGATCGCGGCCTCCGGCATAGCCCCCAGGGTGCGCGGAGTGACCACGCGGTGCGAGCCATGCATAGAAATGCCCATACCTCCGCCCATAACAATGCCCTCTAGCAGCGCAATGACGGGCTTGTTTATCTGCGACAAGCGCTCGTTGAGGTCGTACTCTTCCTCGAAGAAGGAATCCCCAAAGCGGTACATGCGCTTCATGTCGCGCATCCGCACATAGCGCACGTCCCCACCCGCGCAGAAGGCCCTGTCGGAGGAAGACTTGATCACGATGAACCGAATCCAGTCGTCATCAGCCCATTTATCGACCGCCTCGCGGATCAGACGGATCATCTCGACACTCAAGGAGTTGAGAGCTTTGGGGCGGTTCAGCTCGATTACCCCGACGTGACCTGCAACAACGGCGGTCACTTCCGCGTTCGGGTCGTACGTCGGGTGCTTCCTTCTCTTGTCAGCCATGTCACCATAATTACAGGAACGACAAGGAAGTGCAGCCTAAATTGAATCTAAGTCCTACTTAGACTTCTTATCCTTCTTGGACTTCTTACTCTTCTTCTTTTTGTCGCTCTTTTTCTTTGTGGACGCCGCAGCTCCCTTACCGTCGCCCTTCGACCCCTTCTTGGAGTTCCCCTCGGACGCACCTTCCTTGGCCTGCTTGGCTTCCTTAGCTTGCTTCTTCAGCAGATCCTTTTCCAGCAGCTTTGCCACATCAGGTACGTAGCGGAACTGGGTGCGCGGCGGGCGCTCGTAGCTGGAATCGGATGCCGGTCGCTCCGGAATCTTTGGCACGCTCTTTTCCACGTACTCCCAGGGGATCGTGTTCAGCAGGTGGTTGATCACGTTGATGCGGGAACGCTTTTTATCCTCGGACTCCACGGTGTACCACGGAGCGGACGGGATGTCGGTGTGCACAAACATCTCATCCTTCGCACGGGAGTAGTCTTCCCAGCGGGTAATGGACTGCAAGTCCATCGGGGACAGCTTCCACTGGCGCAGCGGGTCGGACTGGCGGGACTGGAAGCGACGGATCTGCTCTTCGTCGGACACAGAGAACCAGTACTTGCGCAGGATAATGCCATCCTCAACCAACAGGCGCTCGAAGATAGGAGCCTGGTGCAGGAAGCGGCGGTATTCCTGGGTGGTGCAGAAGCCCATCACGCGTTCCACGCCAGCGCGGTTGTACCAGGAGCGGTCAAAGATGACGATCTCTCCGGCGGTGGGCAGCTTCTCAATGTAGCGCTGGAAGTACCACTGGCCCTTCTCGCGCGAGCTGGGAGCCGGCAGAGCCTCAATGCGGCAGACGCGCGGGCTGAGGTACTGGGTGATGCGCTTGATCGCGGAGCCCTTACCCGCAGCATCGCGCCCCTCCATCACGATGACGATGCGGGCTCCGGTTTCCACCACCCACTGCTGCAATTCGACGAGTTCAGCTTGGAGCCTTTTGAGCTCCTTTTCGTAGGCCTGTTTGTCCAGCTTGGGAAGTCTATCGCTCATTGTTCCAAGTTTAGTTCTTCGCAAGCCGAACGCCTAATGATTTCTTAGCTTTTGAGCTTTGACGAGCCTGGGCGAGAGCAACCCCACCAGTGATGGAATAATTAGCCTTTATGCAAACAACGGAAGCCGCTTTGCCACGATTGGAAAACTTCAGGCACCTCAAGTTCAGCCTCCCCGTTAAAATTGCGCTGAGCGTACTGCTGGTGCTTTCCGTTCTGCCGAAGATCTTCAACAGTCGCGGCTTCCACTACAACCTGGATCTGGACGTCTACCGGGTGGGAGCCCAGCGAGTCCTGGACGGCCAAGAGCTCTACAGCGGCCACTTCCACATCATCGGCGACACGTACCTGCCGTTTACGTACCCGCCGATTTCAGCCGTATTGTTTACTCCCCTGGCTGTGATGCCCTACCACCTGGCCGCCGTTTTGTTGGTTTGCGCCACGGTAGCCGTCACCTGGTGGGTTCTCGCCCACACTGTGCATTCTGCAGCACGCCTGGACCGCTCCTCTGCCGGGTGGGTGTCGGTAGTCCTCACCGCAGTGCTGATCCACTTGAGCCCCATTCACACCACCCTCGCCTACGGGCAGATCAATGTTCTGCTGATGGGCATGGTCTTTGCCGATGCGCTTGTGGTTCCGCGCCGTTATCGCGGCCTGCTCACGGGTGCTGCGGTTGCTATCAAATTGACGCCCGCAGTCTTCGGCCTGTGGTTCCTTCTGCGCAAGGACTGGGGTTCCATCCTGCGCATGGGCGCAGGCACGGTCGGCACCACAGCTCTAGCGTGGCTAATTCTGCCTCGCGATTCTTTGGAGTATTGGACACACACGCTGCGCGAAACCGGACGTATCGGCAACCACGAATACGCTCTGAACCAGAGCATTAACGGTCTGCTGTACCGTTTCGGCCTGCGGACGGATGACTCTTCCAGTTTGTTGTGGGTACTGCTGGTGTGCGTTTCGCTGGCAGTCATCGCCTTCATCATGATCAAGCTTATGCAGGTACAGGCGCCAATCGTCGCGCTGTGTGTCAATTCCCTGTTTGCACTGCTGGCCAGCCCAGTCTCCTGGAACCACCACTGGTCGTGGGCTCCGGTGCTGCTAGTAGCTCTAGCCTGCTACGCGATTGCTAACCCCACTTCCCCATTGGCCTCTCCGCGCTGGCTATGGGTTTCCCTGGTTGTCCTGGGATTCGCCGCCTTCGCCTTCGAGCCCACCGCTTTCGTTCCCTTCCAAGAACAGCGCGAGCTCGAATGGAATGCCTGGCAGGCGCTGCTGGGCAACTCCTACCTGTGGTGGACCATCCTGGCCCTGCTGGTGATGGCGATTCGGCTAGCGCTTTACCGCGACAAAACTCCCGCCTCTGGGGCGAGCTCTGCCGCTTAAGGGGCTTTAACCCCTCACTCCTAGCACTCCGGCACGTTGACGGAGACGTTCGTCGCCAACCCGCCGCCGGCCGTTTCCTTGTATTTTTCGGACATGTCCCTGCCGGTCTGCCGCATGGTCTCGATGACCTCATCAAGGGTGACGTGATGGTCCCCGTCGCCGCGCATCGCCATCTTGGCGGCGTTGATGGCTTTACCGGCGCTGATAGCGTTTCTTTCGATACACGGGATCTGCACCAAGCCGCCGATAGGGTCACAGGTGAGCCCCAGCGAGTGCTCCATCGCAATCTCCGCCGCGTTCGCAACCTGTCGCGGCGATCCGCCCAGCACCTCCGCCAGCCCGGCGGCGGCCATGGAGGCCGCGGAGCCGACCTCGCCCTGGCAGCCAACTTCTGCACCGGAGATGCTGGCTCGCTCCTTGTATAGCGAACCAACCGCGCCCGCGGCCAGCAGGAAGCGCCGGTTCACCTCGAACGGATCCTGCTTACCCGCGGGCGTGAACTCGCGGGCATAGAAAAGCACGGCGGGGATGATGCCCGCAGCACCATTCGTCGGCGCGGTGACTACCCGTCCGCCGGCTGCGTTTTCTTCGTTCACCGCTAAGGCAATCAGGTTTACCCAGTCCTCGGAGAACTCCGCCGTACGGTGCGGATCTTCCTCCATCAACTGGTCGTACCAACGCTTCGCGCGTCGACGAACCATCAGGGCCCCTGGCAGCACCCCGCCGAAGGTGACGCCCCGCTTGGCGCAATCCTGCATGGCCTGAGCAATTGCATCCAGGTTTGCGTCGATCTGCTCGTCTGTGCGCAGCGACTGCTCGCAGCGCCGCTGCACCTCACCCAAACTGATGCCCGCGTGTTCCGCCAGGGAAATCAGTTTGTCGCCAGACTCGAACAGCCATTGCCCGCTGAGCTCGTCCAGGGTGGGAACTTCCTCTTCTGTGCGGATGAAGCCACCACCGATGGAGTAATAGGTCTGCTTCAGCGGCTCAGGTAGGCCGCTGACCACGAATGTCATGGCATTCGTGTGTATCGATCGTCGCACGGTCGGCCGCAGCACAATGTCCTCGAACCCGCAGGTGACCGGCATGCTCTTATCGCCCGCAAGATAAATGGTGCGGGTCTGACGGATCTCGTCCAGACGAGATTGCATGTAGTCCGGATCTACCTGCGCCGGGTCGGCACCGTCCAGGCCCAGCAGGCAGGCCCCCAGCGTGCCGTGGCCGGCACCCGTAGCCGCCAACGAGCCATAGAGGACGACGCTGATGCTCAGCGAGTGTTCCCCCTCATCGGGCAAGCTCACCACGTCCGCTAGCTTGTCGGAACCCAGCGGAAGCAACCCCTCCTCAGTTGCTGAGTCGGCGGCGCGGGGAGACGCGGCGTCATCCCCCAAGAAAGCCTTGACCCGGCGCGCGAAGGACAGTCCCGCGCGCATCGGCCCGACGGTGTGCGAAGAAGACGGACCCACACCGATCTGGAAGAGGTCGAAAACGCTGACAGTCATAGTGGTGTTAAGGGGGTGGGGTTAAGGGGGAGCGAGACTAAGGGCTAGTTATCCTCGACGCGGAACTCGGCCATGCGGTCCCACTCGGTCTTGCCTGGGATCTTCGTGTTGATGATCTCCGGGGTTTCCAGCAAGTACTTCGGCATCTCGTCGCAGGCGCGCTTGAAGTGCTCGGACTCAACGTGGGCGACGTCGGCATCGTCCTGGAAAGCCTCGATCAGCAGGTACTCGTTTGCGTTCTCCGGATCGCGGAACCAGTCGAAAATTATATTGCCTCCCTCGGCGCGAGTAGCCTCGGTGAACCAGGAAACCTCCTGCAGGAAGTTGTCGGCAAACTCGGGGCGGACCTTGTACTTAACGTTGATAAGGATCATTTTTTTGATGGTAGTTGGTGTTCTGGTGGTTCGCTATTTTCGCTGTTCGCGGGCATGACGCTAGTGTCATTGGTGACGATTATGCCGGGGCTATCGGGGCGCGTGCGGGATCTTTGCGGGATCGCGAGGGCGCGCCCGTCTCCGTCGTGGCAGGGGATACCAGATCAGGGACGCCTAGAAACGCAAAAAAGACCCCCACCACGGGAGCCAAAAGGCTCAACCAATGGTGAGGGTCTATGGGGGATCGCTGCAGGGGGTGGAGGGCGCTTTCGTCGGCGGGGCACGCCCTCTTGCAGCACGGTCAGTCTATCAAAGGTTCTTCAGATCGTCCCGAATCTCCTCGGGAATATCCAAACGATGGTTCGGGTGGTCGCGCAGCCACCGACGGATCGTCTCAAGCGCCGCGCGATACCGCGCTTTCAGGTCAGCCAACTGCTGCTTGACAGTGCGCATGTCCGCTTGCAACTCCTCGATCTGCTGCTGCTGCCCCTCCAACCGCTCATCCGCATACGCTTTCGTCTCCGCTAAGAGCTTCGACCACTCATCAGCGCGAGTGGTCACCTCCGCCGCTTTCTCCTGCGACCTCGACGAGGCGCGCTGCCCCATCAGGGTAAAAAACCCACCCACTAGCGCGACCGCAACAGTGCCCAGCACTGTAAAGAGCGCGTTCATGTCCATCACGCCTCCTCATCAATGCGCACCTCTGTAGCTCGACCTCGCCCGAAAGCCCACAAAATAAGGGCGCAGATCAGGTAGTAGGATAGTGCGCTCACCCAGGCGCGGGGCAGTTGCTCGTCGAAAAACTGGCCAGCCATGAAGCTAGTTCCCCACGCCGCGTGAATGCCAACCACCAGCCCCACACACGTCGGCATGAGCTTAGAGGACAGCGTCGCCACAAGGCAGATCAGGCCAATGCCGATCCATACGACGCTCCACACGGACGGTTGGAAAACGCTTTCTAGGTAGTGTGCTGCGCGTCGATCCTGATTGACAAAGCCGGGCATGTATGAGATGCCGCGCGCGATGGTGGCGATGCCAACTATGAGTAGTCCTGCCGCGTCGGTTGCCCACCAGGTGCGGCTCATGAGTCTAGCCCTGGGTATGCGCCCTCGATCTCCGGCTCTACCTCTGGTGCTGCGTGGCGTGGCTCATAGCTCGCCTGCTGCTGGTAGGTCTGCGCCGCCGCCGCGATAGTAGGGAGCGCCTGGAGCGCTGCTACGAGGTCAAGTCCAGCCAGGGGTGCCTGGTCAGGAGCCTTGGGTAGGTTGGCTGCTGCCGTGCCGCCTGTGATCGCCGCGCCCGCGCCCGCGAGGGTGCCTAGCAAGGCGGCGATGTCGCCGTACCCTAGCGTGGTGGCGACTACGGCTGCGATACCTACTAGCGCTGCGAGGATGTAGATGATGAGGCGTACCCACGCCATTGGGGATAGCTTCTGCGGGGTCATTTAGTGCTCCTTTGCGATGTTGTCGATCTTCTGCTCTAGCTGGTTGAGCTTCTGCAGGATGAGGTAGGCGTGTGCGTCGGTGTTGTATAGAGCGTCGCGCGGGGTCATGGTGACCTTGGAGCCGGGAACGCGCGACTTGTAGCGTCGATTAATCTGGTCAAAATCTGTCATGTCGTTACCCTTCTGTGGTTGTGGTTTGCCCGGTTTAGCCGGGGTGGCCTTAGACTTGGTGCCGTAGAACAGCTCCCTTAGCTGCTCCTTGGTGCCCCTAAAGGCGTTAATGTCCACGGAAAAGCCCGCGACCTGCGCGTTTGAACCGAACTGCCACAGGCTCGGCTTTTGGTTACCTAGCGGGTAGCCCCACTGTCGGTGGTTGTTTCCGGGGTAAATATCGCGGGGCTTACCGGCCGGGTTGCGCCCATAGGCCGCGACCCAGAACTTGCCGAACTCATGCGAATCCGGTTCCCCCGGGCGAATCCGCCCCTCCCAATAGGGCACGTAAGAGTACGCACCAATGACGCGCACCCCGTGGCGCTCGAACTCGCGCTTACACGCCCTAATGTGATCCACATGCAGGCCGGCGTTGGTTTCAACGTCAATCCACATAGGCCGCTTCTTCGACCCCATGACCTGCAACGACGCTTGCACCTGCGCCGCCACACTCGTGCCCTCACTGGGGTTACGTAGGTAGTGATAAGCCGCCGTAACCAATCCCGCGCTTTCCGCGTCCGCTAGGTGCGACTGGTACGCGCGGTCTTTGTACGTGCCGTCGGTTGTGCGGATAATCGCAAAATCGATACCCTCCCGCGCGGCCTGCTTCAAGCTCATTCCGTTTTGAAAATAACTAATATCGACCCCGTACAGCGTGCCCATCGGGCTACCTCCCTTAGGTTTAGGCTTAGGTACAGCGCCGGGGTAATCCGCGTTAGCCAACCACGTTTCAGGGTCAACCCTGCGCCCGCCATAGCCGTACTCCCAGATGGTTAGGTGCAAATGAGCGCCAGTAGATTGCCCATTGGAGCCGATATATCCAATCACCTGCCCCTTACGCACCTTGTCCCCCACTTTGAGGCCGGTAGCGAAAGCGTTCCACATGTGCCCATACTCGGAACAGCCCCCGCCGACGCTGGCCGGGTGGTCGATAACGATCCACTGCCCATACCCTCTGGCCGCGCCAATGTATTGAACGGTGCCGTCAGCGACGGCGTGGAATGGTGTGCCGTCTGGTGCTGCGAAGTCGGTGCCGGAGTGGTTCTCTGGCCTGCCGGTAACGGGGTTAATCCTCCCTGCGAAGCGGCTGGTTATTCTAATTTTGTTGCGTGGTAGCGGCCAAGATCGGTTAGCCATTTCGCGCCTTTCTTGCATGAGTAAACCCCCGCCGGAAAGCGGGGGTTGTTAGATGTTGTTAGATGTTGTTAGACCTTTTGCCACAGGGCGGGCACTGCGGGCGGCTCCCACCCTGCCTGTGTGGTGTGCCCTTGGATCACCTCGTAGGTTGCGCCTTGGTGTGTGTAGCGTTCGCCGGGTTTGACGGTGGTGTTCGGCTTCCATTCTGGGGTGGCCGGTTCCGTCTCGTCGGCGGGGTTATCCTCCGTAGGCTCGTCCGGCTGTTCGCCCGTCTCCGGTTCCGGCTTGTCCTCCGTAACCTCCACCCAGTAACGCTCGTCAATACCAGGTGACCCCGGCTCCCACACATTAAGCTGCGTGCGCGTCTTGTCCAGCACGTCACGCCACGTCTTACCGCCGTTAGTAGCCAGGTCGCCGTAGTAGAAATGAGTTGCCGTGTCCAGCGGGTGCCACGGCTTCCACGGGCGCACCTTAGTATCCGCCTTCGCCGGTGGTTTCAGCTTCACGTCCTTCTCCGCCAGCCGTTCCGTCACCTCCGCGACCACTTCTTCCTTCGCCTCACGCGCCGCCTCCTCCACGGCGGGTAGTGCTGCGCGGCGTTTACGCTCGTCGGCTAGTGCCTGTTGCAGGTCGAGTAGCTGGTCTTCGGAGTACGTTGTTAGGTCAATCATGGTTGCCTTTCTGTGTGTTCTGGCTTGTTGCGTTGTTGGTTGCCTGGTTAGGTTTTCGGCCAGCGGTAGATAACCACCATGCCGCCGACCTTGCCGTTGCTACCGCTTGATCCGCTCGTCGGCGGTATGAGGTTGGCTGGGTCTCCCTGGGAGCCACCGGAGCCACCGGAACCACCGGCACCTAGCGCGTCGGCGGTTTCCCCAAACGCGGACGGTGTAGGCCGGGTAGTCGCCCCGTTCGTGGTGTACGCACCTAACGACGTATGGCCGCCCAGTGCGCCGGCTTCGCCGGTTTCACCGTTCATGAAGCCACTTGAGCCGTACCTTCCGCCCTTGCCGCCTGCGCCGACGCGTAGCGTCCCGCTACGCGGGGGGTTAGTGACTCGCACGCCAACACCGTTACGCCCAGACGAACCGGACGAACCGGCAGAGGTGTTGCTTCCGCCTTGGCCACCCTGACCGCCTTGGCCGCCCTGGTATAGCCACATGGCTATTTCTGCACCGGGTAGCGCTTCCGACCATTCGCCGGACTTCGTTACCGTTTCTACCCACACGTTCGTGGATAGTCGCGCGCGGAACGCCGGCAAGCTAGTGACCTCGTTCTTGTAGCCCGACCAGTCGTAAGCCACGACTGACACGTCGCCGGACGATGTGATCAGCGTCGAACCAGAATTGAACACGTTTTCCGACAATGCAAAAGCGCCACCGTTCGTCGCCGTTTCCACCCCCACGCCGTCCACAAACGTGCGCATACGGTAGCCATACCAGTCGTCGTAAGTGTTGAGTAGCACCCAGTGGTAGCCGCCCGGCCATGATGTCGTATAGTCCAGAACCGCCTTTCGGTCGCCGTAGGACTCGCAACGGAGTTTCCCGCCCTGCGTTGTCATGCGTAGAGCGATACGGTCGCCCTGCTGCCACGTCACCTGCGCGTTATCCCCGATATACGCCCACAGCTTTGTCTGCCGAAAACTCGAATTGAGGTTTAGGGTAAACCTGTAGTTTTCGCCCTGGTCTAGAATCTTTGCCGCCCGGTTACCCGATGCGAACGTGCCCGCCTCGTTTTGCATTACGTACAGCGTCGCTGCTTCTACCCCGAGTATCTGCTGCAAGCGTCGTGGCGCGGACGACCACACTAGCGACGTGCCCGCGTACACGGCAGATATGGGCGCGCCGCCCACGTAAATCTCTTTAACCCCGCTGGTTCCAATACTGATAGGCACGCCCTACTCCTTCACGAACGTGATGGTGTTCGACGCGGTGCCGGACGGCGGGGCGGACGATGCCACACGTAGCTCAAACGCACCCTTGGTTAAGTGCGTATCCATAATCTCGGTCAGAGAGCTACTCATGGAATCCACATACCCCTTCGTCGCCGCGTGTCCGGCACTCGTGGGGGTGGCGAACTGCGCCCGCCCGGCACTATCGCGGGACACCAGAGTGTTGCCCGTTGCTGCGCTCGTGTGACTATTAGGCGCGTTCGTCACGTCCGCCAGAGTGTGCTTATGAGACTCCGGCGGGTATGTCTCGGGCTTCCCGCTGATCGCGCCCCACGTGGTGGCCCCAGACTCGCCAGGGTCGCCCTTGTCGCCCGGTTCTCCTTGTGGGCCAGGATCGCCCTGGTCGCCCTTATACCCGCGCGGGCCACGGTCGCCCTTCACACCCTGCGGACCAGTTAGCGACGGGCTGGTCTTGCCATTTACTGTCAGCTTATCGCCGTCCCAGGACGTAGAACTAGCGATGTTCGCCGCCCGGTCAGCGTCAGCTTTAGCGGCCGTGGCGGACTTGTCGGCGTTCGTCGCGCTAGTTGCGGCCTTACCCGCGTCGGTTTTAGCGGCACTCGCGCTAGACGCCGCCGCACTTGCGGACTTACCCGCCGCATCAGCAGCCCCCTTAGCCGCGTCAGCACTACCCTTCGCGGCACTAGCGGACGAACCGGCACTATCGGCGCTGGACTTCGCGCGGTCAGCATCGGCCTTAGCTGCCTTAGCGGAGCTATACGCGTTAGACGCGGACGAAACAGCGGAATTAGCGGAGTCCTTCGCCGCGCCCGCCGACTCGGTAGCCGCCTGCGCACTCGCCGTCGCGGACTCACTAGCCGACTTAGCGGAATTAGCGAAACTCGAGGCGTCAGACCTGGACTTGTCGGCAGCGGTCGCGGAGCCATCAGCAGCAGACGCGGACTTACCCGCATTATCGGCGCTAATCTTCGCAGCGGACGCAGACCCGGCAGCAGCCGTAGCCGACTTACCGGCAGCGTCAGCGGAACCCTTCGCCTTGTCGGCCTCCGCCTTCGCGGACTTCGCGGAGCTGTCAGCCGTAGCCAACGACGCGCGCGCCTCATCGATCCACGCGCCGAAATCACGCCGCAGCTCGTCCAGCGCGTCACGCTCCAAATCACCCGCAGCCTCCGCCGCACGAATACATGCTTCCAACGACGCTGTACCAGATTCGGGGACGATCAGCTCCACCGTCTCACCAGGCAGACCACTAGATACCGCCACCAGCACACACGCGCCAGGCAAGAGTTCTAGATCGACTTTCCCATCAAAAACCGGCCTACGGTCATTAGCGGTCATCAGCCAGCCACCGGACACAGGCCGCGCCGTCTTCGAGCGCACCCACACCTCCGTAACGGCTTCAGCCGTACCTGTAATGATCTTCAGATCACCTTGAACACGCGTCATTTTCAAAACTCCTAAACAAGCCTCGGAACTGTCAAAATCACAATCTGCCGAATGCCAACCAGAGCAACCGGCTTATAGAAAAATCTTCGATCACCATCGTCACGGATCTGGGCAAAACGGATCTCCGTTCCGCCATCGTTTCCGAAGCCATTCATGTTCGACATGAGCATCACTGCGTCGCCCTCCCATGTGCCCCGCGCAACAATTGTCGCGCCACGGTCAAGAGATGCCTTATCTCCCTCAATCCGAAACAGCCCATCCGGGGTGTCATATGGCGCATGCAGCCACTGACTTTGGTGGGCGAATGTCAGCTTCGGACGTAGCCGGTTCTCGCGCTTCTCGGCCAAAGCGAGGTCTTCCTGCGCCTTAATCGCAACCGCATTAGCCTCCGTAGCCAGCCGGTTAGCCTCGGCCAGCTCGTCCTGCTGCTTATCGACCTTCTCCTGCAGCTCCCAGCGTTTAGTGTTCGCCGCAATGTACGCCGGGATTAGTCCCTGGTCAGCAGCGCCACCCTCATTGTTTTCCTGCAGCTGCCGATTCAACCGCTGCAAGTCAGCCATCACAGTAGGGATCGTCGCACCACCACCAGACAAGGCTTCAGCAAGTTTCTTCGCCTTGCCGTCAGCGTCATCAGCCGTCGCCTGCGCAGCAACCGCCTTAGAATCAGCCACACGAGCAGACTCACCAGCAGCATCAGCAGACGACTGCGCCGCCACCACACGCTCCGACAACCCCGCCAAATCACGCCGATCCTCAACCAACACCCGATGAATCGTCGCATTAGCAGCGAGTAGCGCATCCTCATCAGACACCAACTGACCACCCACATGCACACGCCAATCCACAATCGAGTGATCTGACACAATCGGCTCAATCCGCGTCACACGCATGGGCACGACCATCCCCCAAATCTCCACGTCGACGAGATCGCCAACCTGGAAATGCTGCAGGGGAACCCAGTCTCCTAGGCCTGCGAGTGTGATGTCGGATTCCAGGAAAAACTCGCCACTCGTGCGCTTAGCGGCCTCGTCTAGAACCTGCTCCACATCAGACGCAGGGGCAGGCGCTCCCTTAGCCGTAATGCTCACATCAGCGCGCACGAACCGGCGGAACATCCCACCCACGCGCTTCTCGCTGTTCAGTGCTGCGACATAGCCCAGCTCGTTACCTGGCGCAGACGGAGTGAAAATACCATCCATCTCCGCACCCTCAGGCAGAGTGATGCTCACCTTGCCGAAAGCGGTTGATGCCAGCGACCGGAGCACGGTCACCTGCGGGGACTCCGCGATTAGATACGGCCTACGCATTAGTGACCTCCTTCACTGTTAGCACGACCATCGCATGAGGAAAGCTCCGGTACCCCAGGGTGCGTTTCGGCTCGCCCTGCGACGGCGAAATATCCACCTCATCCGGCTTCATAGCCGACGTTGCTTGATTCCAACACCGCACCGGAGGATCACCCGGCCACCACACACGAGCACCCAAGATCACGCCAGCGTTCTTCGCCTGCGCCGCCACCGTCTCCCACAGGAAACCGTCCCGCGCCTCCAACGAAATCACCGGCGAGTTATCAACCTCCGGTACTTCCACAACGTGGTAGGGATCATCAACCCAGCGAGTACCGTCAGGATCGGATTGGGACATCATCGCCGCGTCTAGCGACTCCTGCGCCAATCGCCTAATGACGAACCCTGCCTTGCCGTTCTTCCATGTGAAATACGTCTTCGTCGACAGCTCAATCTTCGCCCACTTACGCGGAGTCTTAAACGGGATACCGGACAAATCCGTCTTGGCCTCGTATGGTCGTGCAGCCCACCACGCGGACGGCCACGACACAGCAGGAACCGTATGCCACACGTCCATCACACTCAGCGCATGGATCGTCACCGTGGAAGGCACACCCGCACTATCTGGATCATCAGCCGTGCAGTGCGTGATAGTCCCCCCGCGACGAACCACACCATCCTCGCCAGGGAACACGGCTAGTAGCATGTAGTCTCCCTCGGCCACGGGGATACGCCCGGACGGGTCGAAATCACGAATCGAATCAGTTACCAGCAGCTCAGCAACCCGCGTAACCGCACCAGCCACATCGCGGGCTGGGAACGTGATCGCCAGGTCTGCCGACTCCATCCACTGATCCGGAGTTTGAGAATCAACGGGGGCAGGGAGTGTGAAAAGCGGATTACCGTCAGCGTCACCCACGCCGTAGTACCTACCTTGGGTATCAATGATGTAGTTAACGTGACGCTGCCAAGAATCCCAGTCAATCATTATGCCTCCAATGGAAAAGGCCCCCGATGAAAATCGGAGGCCACATCGTTTACTTATCCCTACGCAACAGACATGATCTGCTCGTAGTAAGAATCTGAAATCTTCTGCATGTCACCAGAAATATCTAACCCTTTGCGATTGCGTGCATGACTTATTTTGGTTCGAGCACGGGCGCATGCCAGACAATCCCGGTGACCCCTTTTCGCGGTTGATTTAACAAGGTTAGGATTGACTAGCTCATGACCGTTCAAGCAGTGAGATTTACTCACTGCCCAGTGATTTCCGGCCTTTACTATGTCGTAGTTGTTATCGCTGGACGTGCCCCAACTCAAATTAGTTAGATGTGGGTTGGTCCGAACCGAATCGGCGTGAAGCGTCTCCATTCCGGCAGGGCACTCACCGACAAAAGTTGTCAGAACAAGCTGGTGAATCTGTTTCCGAATTCCCCGACGGTCACGATAAAGGGTTACCGATGGGTAACCGTTCACATTGAGATGTTGCTTAAGGTTTGTTTCAGGTGCAATGTGCCTTTGCCCGTTGCGGGTCGGCAGTTCACGCCTTAAGCTCTTGATTCGACCGCAAGTTGATATGCGGTAGAAACCTTCGTACCCCGGAACATCCGCCCACTTCTCGTCAGCACACCCAGGGCAAGGTGTATAGTTACCCATGCCATCATCACTCCTTACAGTGATCTTGGTAGCCCCGTAGCGATGGCCGTCGCTGCGGGGCCTTTCAGTACCTATTATACACCTCACAAAGATTCAGTTAGTCATAAAAAAGGAGGAGGCGGTACCACACCTCCGAATGCTTAAAGTCCCATTTTTTAGCCCCACGGGTCGGCCACCATCAGCCACCACTCCAGACGAGCACCATCAGGCAACACCCACGTACCAGACTTGCCAGGTGGCACGCCCTCCGAAACAGCGCCATCAAGACGCAACCTCGACGAGTCTAGGTCAATCGTCGTGCGCTCCTTCACACTAGGCAGCGTGAAAGTAGCGCCAGACGGGCTAGTAACCCGCCCACCATTGCCCTCGTAGACAATCCGGGGGTATATGAGGGTATCCCCGGCATTCGTCACAGTGACGCTTCCCCGCCCGGTCTGCACATCAGTACGAGCCAAACCATCACGACACACCACCGGGACTTTCAGTGTCTCCTGAGTGCGCCGGGACATATCCACCGGCACGCCAGGCAACGCACCATCCACCACCGAATCAAATACCAGAGTGTTCAGTGGGTGGTCGCCCTCAATCTCAATCATGCACGGGTTATCCCACGTCGCCTGGGACCAGCCACGACGAAGGCGCGCATACACCTCCGCTAGCTCCTCGCCGGTCTCTGTCTGCAGGTAGAACTCAAGCTCGGTCTGGATCGCCCCAAACCTGCGCCTACCCGGCAGCACACCAGCACCACCGGGGACAGCCAAATCAGACCTGGACACGTTAGCTTTGAGCGTCTCTAGCGCACCATATGGGGACAACACCGGCGAATCAGCCGGAGTACCAGTCAATCTAAACCGATCCCCCAGACTCGTTCGCAAAAACACATCTAGCACGCTAGATCAGCTCCTTTCGACGAACAGCCACGTCAGACGCAGACACAACCGTCCTCACGCGCACGTTAGACCCGCTGGTCACGCGCTTCAGCAGCTCATCGACCTCATCAGCCGTATACATATTCTCCCCACTCATGTGGATCGTGTACTCGCGTTGCACCCGATCGCGCGCCCCCGAATACTTCGGATCAAGCTTCCAATCCACACCAAACTTGCCCGCAGCATCAGCATTAGCCTTAGCCGCACGCAGGTAATCACCACGGATCTTCTCATTCCCCTTAGCGAAAGCATCCGCAGAATGATCAAGGGACTTCACCGCATACTCAAGACCCTTGATTGTCTCCTCAAGCGGGGTGACCTTCTCGTATAGATCGATCTCAGATCGGAAATCCTCAACCTCACGAGCCTGATCGCGGATCGAATCCTTGGCCTCGTAGATCGGCTTCAGCGACTCATTGACCTTAAGCGCGGTCTCCGCCTCCACCAGGCGGGGCAGCTGCGAGCGGATAACATCCATCGGGTCGCCACCACGCCACGCAACCGCACCCATCTGGGAAAACAGTCGCTGCATGTCCACATCATCCAGCGTGATGCCGGACTCGGCCAGGACAGCATCCAAAGCCTTCTGCAGCGTCTCACGCTGGGCAAGCTGGCCACGGTATTCGTTAGCGAAACTGCCCTGCGCGCCCAACTGATAGCCCCAGCGCCCCAGAACATTCTTCCTAAGCGCCTTATCAGCCTCGAACATCTCAACCAGCAGCTTCGATGCCTGCGCGCCGCCCTGCGCCTCCACGAGATCAACACCGGCGACCTTCGCGGACATGCGGATCAGGCGCTCCTGCGCGACCAACAAATCCTGCTGGTTGCGAGCATTCTCGCGGGTCGCCTTAGCCAGCGCAGCCTCAGCCTGGATCTGCTCCACACGCGCCTGCAGCTCCCCACGGAGCGCCTGCGCCCGCGCCTGCTCATAGCGGAACAGGGCACTAATCGCAGTATCAGACCACTGCTCAAGCACACCCTCAGCCTCCAAGGCAGCAAAGGACAGGTACGTATCCCAATCCTCATGCAGCCCCATCAGCTTCAACTGCGCCGCCACAGCACCCTTACGAATCTCCTCATCCAGCTCCATACGGGCGCGCGCCACGGCAAGCTCACCCTCAGCAGCCGCGACCAGACGATCCTGCTGCGCCACACGAAGCTTAAACTCCGCGTCACGCTGCGCATTCGCGCTCCGCACCAACTCCTGCTGCAGTTTCGCCGCGTTATGCTGCAGCTCCACAACCAACTTCGAGTAGGCGGCGATAGCCTCCCACGAATCAGCGACAGCCTGGCGAGACGCCAGCTGCACCTTGTAGATCCGCTCCACCAGCTCCTTAATCATATCCACAAAGAATCTGACCAGGTCAATGCCAGTTTTCAGGTACTCGATAGCCATGCCCGCAGAAATACCAGCGGGTCCAGTCAGCGCAGCCATACCGGACAATTGGTGCGCCACGCCACCCAGGCCGTTATCAGACGCGAGCTTCGCGGCACTACGGAAAGAGTCATCCAGCCCCGGCAGCAGATCGTGAAGCGGCATGTCCAGATTACGCACGGACTCTATGCGAGCCTGCGCCAGCTCTGCCTCAGCCTTCGCCACATCATCCGTGGACTTCTTCACGTCCTCGGAGCGCTTCTTCTCTGCCTCAGACTGCTTCTTCTGCGTCTCCTTACGGATCTTCGCTAGGCTCTTCTCGGCCTTAGCGATCTTGTCTGGCTTGCCGTCCTTGCGGGCGTCAGCCAGCGCCTTCTCAGCCTCCTTGATCTTCTCACTGGATTCTTTCTTGGCATCCTTGACAGCCGTTGCCGCTTCGCCCTTATCGGACTTCACGCTGCTTAGAGACTTCCGCGCCTCTGCCAGCGCCTTTTCCTTTTCGGCAATATTCGCCAGTCGGGAGGCCTGCGCCTCACGCGCATCCAACAACCCCTTCTCGGCGGATAGGAGCTTTTCGGTGATCTTCTGGATATTCTCGCCGCCGAGCATGCCCACGATCTCACCAAAGCGCCCCGCCAGCGCACGCGCCGTAACACCCTCACGGGTGGAGGGATCGGCGACCTTAGCCATGTGCTTCTCGAAAGCATTAACCTGCTTCGCCTGCACCATCGCCCAGTCCTTGATAGCGGGGACGAGCTTGCCCAGCTCCACGAAACCGCGGGACAGTACGCCCCACTGCTGGTTAGTGAGAACAGGTTCAGGTTTACCGGACTTATTGACCGCCACCTCACCGTGCTTCAGCCAACCACCACGGTCATACAGTTTCGCACTCATCAAGTTGGCCAAATCGACGATACCGCCAGAGGCATAACCGGCACGGGTAGGCCACACAGCACCAGGACCACCGTAACGCTGCTTCGTCCACAAAACACCAGCCGTCAGGTTCGTTACCGGATCAAAACGATCATCCGGCAACCCCTCAAACGCCTGCGGATTCGCAGCACGAACACCACGATACGTAGGCTCAATCACCTGCAAAAGACCACCAGAAGGTGTGCCCTTCGCCGCGTTAGAGTCCCAATTGTTCACCGCACGCGGGTTACCCGAGGACTCGATATCAATCTGCTTCAGCATGATATCGAGGTACTCCTCGCCATATCCAGCACGACGCAGAGCCTCACGAGCAGCATCCGCCCACTGAGACGCAGGACGAGCACCGCCACCGCCACCGCCCATCAGAGACGAGCCGAACTTCTTCGCCTTCTCAGCGATGAAATCCCACATCTTCTGGGACGCGGTCTTCAGGAACGCACCAGGCACATCAGAGAACCAAGAGCCGTTACCCTCGCCATCAAACTTGGCGATCTTATTGATAACGGCATCCCACGCCTTCTTTACGAGACTAAAGACGCTGGTAGCGGAGCTAACGGCAGACCCCATAGCGCCAGCAAAACCAACGCCAATGTCAGCCAGCGACTTCGACGCATCAAACTTCACGGGGCCATTCGTAGCCCAGTGAACGTGGTTCTGGTGGCCAGCATTAGTGCCAGCGCCGAAGTTAATCGGGTTGCCGTGCTTCAGATTCTGCCAGCCATCAAGCGGCCAGTGGATCAACTCCGCAGACGAGGGGAAAACCTTGTAGATCGCCCGCGCCAGCGCCTTCGACTCGCTAGACGGACGCTGCGTTTTATAGGTTGCCGGGTTCTGCCAGTCAGTAGCCTTCTGCGCACTGTAGTCATGGTACGAGCCAGGCTCGCTACGGGACGCAGAGGTCAGGTTGAAAACACCAGGGAAAAAGTGCCCCACGAATTCGCCGTGTGACCGCTGCACAGCAGACAGCGCGCCAGCAAGGTTAGTGAATCCACCCTTGGCGAAATTGCCTAGGTCAAGCACGCCGCCAGTGGCGAAATGGCTCCGGCGCAGCTGGTTTTCCACACCATTTTTGCCACCCTGACGAGCAGCAGCGTTGATACGGTCAACCCAATCCTTACCCAGCGCCTTAGTCGCCTCAGGTCGCAGGATCGCCTCACCACCGGACAGGCCAATCCGCATACCCGTGCGAGGCTCCACAAACGTATACGGGTCACGCCCAGGGGTATATCCAGGCAGCACACCACCAGTGTTGAAGTTGATCTTCACCGGGGCGGGAGCCTTTAGGCCAGGGATGAATTTTGTCACGGCGTTAACGGCCTTCAATATGCCGTTATTCCAGACCGTATTGACCACAAAACGTACCGGCTTAGCTGCGGCTTCCTTCAGGCCATCCCAGATTTTTCCAATAGCGTCGACGGTTTTAGAAAACCAATCTTTCAGGGTATCTAGCCCGTCGCGCAATCCCTTGAAAGTTGGCTTGACCAGCTTATCCGCTACCCACTGGATGCCTTTACCCAGGTTATCCCACGCGGGCTTAATGACCCGCTCCCAAGCAAATTTGAAAGCGTCACCCACTAGCGAAACTCCGCGCTTGATATTTCCGAAAGTGGGGGAAATGAGTTTCCCCCAAACCCACTTCACGAAAGCACCGAAAGCCTCAAGGGTAGGGCGAATAATCGAATTGTAAATAATCGAAATACGCCCACCGGTTTGCCCAAATTGATCAGCAATCCAATTAAATACCGGCCTCAGCGCATTCTCCCACAGCCAAGTAGCAGCGACAGACAGTGCATCCCAGACCGGCTTTATGACGTTCTCCCACGTCCAAGCGATCCCAGCGCCCATAGCCTGGAAAGATTCTCCGATCTGCTTAAACGTCGGCTGCAGTACGTTCTCCCACAGCCAAGTAGCAGCGGCAGATAGGGCATCCCACGCAACCTTAATGACGGTCTCCCACTGCGAGAAAATAGTCCCCGCAGTAGTCGTAAACGCATCAGAAATGAAACCAAAAACGGGTTGCAGGATATTTTGCCACAACCATGTAGCAGCATCAGAAAAAGCCTGGAAAACCGGCTGCACATAGGTCGCCCAGCCATTAGAAACACCAGTCGTCAGACCATCCCAAGCGATCCGAATAAGCTGCCAAGCCTGAGAGGCCTTCTCGCCGATCCAATCAAAAATAGGGACGAAAGTGTCTTTCAGCCACTGCCATGCGGCATTAAACGCATCCATCAGGGATTGCCAGACCTCGCGCCCCTTTTCCGTCTTAGTGAAAAAGACAGCCAACCCAGCCGCAACCGCAGCAATAGCCGTCACAATCAGGAAAATCGGATTAGCATTCATCACCAGGTTCAACGCGGTCTGTGCAGCCGTCTGTGCCTTAGTGACAGCGGTCAGACTCGTGAACCACTTCAACAGACCGCCAGCAGCCGCGATCTTCGCCTGGATAGCCAGCAGCCCATACGCAGCAGCCAGAGTGCCAACCACAGCAGCCAACGGCTTAATCCACGCCTCATTCTTCTGCAGCCACTCCCCGAAGTCCTTAAAAGCCGGGACGAGCTTGTCAGTAACCCACGAAGACAGGCCAGCCATAGCGCGGGAAGCGAAGTCAAGTGCCGGAACCATGAGGTTGAACACCGCAGTCGCCACAGGCTCAATCGCCAGCATCGCCTTCAGCTTGAAATTATCCCACTTCTCCGCAAAGTCGGCGGTCTCCTCAGCAACACCACCAATCGTGTCACCAGACGCCCCAATCGAATCCATGAAATCGTCATACTCAAACTTCCCCGACTTCACAGCAGCGACAAAACCAGCGCCACCCTTAGCGCCGAAAATCTTATTCGCAAGATCAATCGCCTCCATGTCCTTACCGGACTTGGACAGCTCATCGATCTTCTGGATCGTACCCCACAACGCCTTCTCAGGCTCTTTACCTTCCTTGGCGAACACGCTCAGCGCCTTAGTCATAGACCCCAGAGTCTTCTCAGAGTCCAGACCAGCCTTGTCTAATGCGCCCAGCAGGCCAGCGGACTCATTCAGACCGAAGCCAAACTGCTGCAGCGCCGGACCGGACTTCGACAGGTTGTCTGTGATCTCAGTGATAGACCGGCCAGTCGCCTGCGAAATACGGAAAAGATCATCCATCGCAGCAGGCGCAGCCTCACCCTTAATGCCGAACTGCTGCAGCGCGCCGGTCACCTTGTTGATGTCAGCGTCGATACCCATGCCCTGCAGTTGCTGGAACTGGGTAGTCAGCTTCTCCAACGGCTCGCCCGTAACACCCAAGCGCGTATTCAGGTCAGCCAGGGTCGTGCCGATCTCCGCAATATCCCCACCAACACCAATCGAATTCTGCGCGACATTACGCAGGGACTGCTGTAGCCCCTCAAAAGCCGCACCAGACGCACCAGTACCCACACGGATAGTGTCGTAAGCGTCATCGAAAGACGCGCCAAGCTCATACGCAGCCTTACCGAGACTACCGATAGCACCAATCGCAGCACCAACACCAACCGCAATCTTGCCAATAGACTTCTTAAAGCTCTTGGCCTTCTCGTCACCATCACCCAGCGCGTCAGTGGTCTTGTCGATCCCCTTAGCCGCGTCTTCCTGCGCCTTCTTCAGCTTGCCGGAAGTATCAGACAGATCTTTCTGCTGATCTTCATACTTCTTCGCAGCGGCCTTAGCGTCGCCCTCAGCGGTCGCCAGATCAGTAGTGGCTTTGAGCACCTTGCCCTTGGCCTTCTCGACCTTCGCCAGCTCCGCAGTACCGGAATTCCCGGAGGCTACAGCCTTCTGGTACTTCTCCTCAGCAGCCTGCAACTCAAGCGTGACAACCTTCAGATCCTGCTTCTTCTGCTCCTGCTTCGCCGTCGCCGCCTCAGAATCCCTAGCGAACTTCGCCAGCTTCGACTCAGAAGCCTTCACCTGCCGCTCAAGATTCGACACAGCGCTATCAAGCTCGCCGGTAATCGACTTACCAGCACGCTTACCAGCCTCCTTCGCAGGCTTCTCCAAACGCTCCGCGAACGCCTTCGACATGCCCTTGAAAACAGGCATGACAGGAACAGCAACAAAACCTAAATCCGCCACGACAATCCCCTCTAAAAACTGTTAATCTACTTGCCGACTGCGCGCCATAATGCGGGCACGTTTCGCCTCTTCCTCGCGCTGCTTCTCCACATCCTTCTCCAGCTCCTCCGGCGACCACAGGAACCTGTGCAAGTCGTCCTTATCCGATAGGTACTGAGCAATGCCGATAGCTGCCTTATCTGCAGGGAGAATCCCCATATACGCAGCGCCGATACGCGACTCAGGACGATCAAACAAATCCTCCACGATCAGCGCCACGCGACGAGAAGACAGCCCCCCTTCGGGATCGAGCCAGTCACGCACATCCAACCCCACCCGCAGCAGATCAACCTCAAGATCCTCCACATGCTCCAAAGCATGAACGAGGATCCCTAGTCGGCGCATCGACAAACCAACGGCACCCAGATAGGCCTCAAACAGCTCGTCAATACGCTGGCTAAACGGGTCAGCTAGGGTCAGTCGCATCTGCGAATCCTGGTCAAAAATACGACGAATAAGCCCCGGGCTATCCAGAACCTTGACAAGGTTTTCAGCCCCCATCCACATGGGATCGAATCGGGCTCGCAGCTCCTCCCCCTGGAATTGAAAAACTACCCACGCATCGGGCGAGTCAGCGAGGATCGCCCGTAACGCCACTAGCTATCCTCGGAGAACTCCTGACCACGGCTAATCACGCCAGGCAGAACGTCCTCAATATCATCCAGGGTCGCGCCCGCCCAATCCAGGAAGCGGCGAGTGCGAGTAGTGAGAGTAGCCATGATGATGGCCGGTCCATTCCCCTCAGCCAGCAGCAGACCGTAAGATGCCGGGAGCTTCCGCTTATCAACGATCACCTCAATGTCCACTTCCGCGCCGTTACCCAGCTCCACACCGTATTCGGTGTAAATACCGTCAGCGAACACCGGCTCCCTCTTCTCACCGTTACCGTCTACGACGTCAACATCTGCGTTAGTGGTCTTTGCAACACTCGTGGTCTTCTTAGTGGCCATGATGGTTCTCCTGGTTCTTGGTTCGTGGTTCGAAAAAGGAGGGCGGAGCATGACCCGAACCAATAAAGTCATGCTCGCCCAGCGCGGGCAGGGGGAATCGAACCCCCAACCTCAGCAACCATTACCCGCACCCCCGAGGACGTCACCCCCGAGGCGTGTTTACCGACGTACCAAACTGTCTAGACGCCTGTTGCCGGAGACTCTGCCTCCGGCTGCGTATCGACACCAGGGGTGCTCTCCCCATCGGAGGCCGGCGTGCTATCGCCGTTGTTATCCGATGGGGTTACTGTTCCCCCGATGCTGCCTTGCCTTCGTCCTTGATCTCGTGCAGGGTCACACCGTCATCGTCAGTGTCCTTCACCGGCACATAGCCAGTCAGACCGGAAGCGGAGCCGTCCGGAGTGAACGCCTTACCTGCCTCAACCTGCTTCTGTAGATCAGCGATGGTCTTAAAGACCTTCGGCTTAACCTCACGCACGGAACCATCCTCGTCAACCTTGTAGAAACGCTGCTCAAACATCAGCTCGTCATCGCCGTTTTCGTAGTCGATGGCGAGGGAGCGCGGCTGCGGATCAGTACCGTAGGTGCGATCCTGCACAGACAGCAGGGCAGGCTTACGGGAGACCTTGATCTCCACAACACCGGACTGGTACTTGTACACGCGGGCGACCATGGCCTTCGCAACCTGACTGGTGTGCGCCAGGTACAGAACACCGTCCTTCTCCGTAGTATCCGGCCACTCAATGTGGCGCAGAACAGCAGTGCCAGGGATCAGGTCGACCGTGCCGGTAACAGCACCAGCAGTGAAGCTGGTTGCGGACTGGCCACCAGTGAGGTTGGTCTTGTTGCTGGTCACCTCACGGGTCTCGCCATGAGTAGAGTCGGTAGGCTCCACACCAGCGGAGTGCCACGGGCCAACGAAAGTGCCCGTATCAATATCAACGTGGGCTGCATCCTCGTCAAAGCAGAAGAGGACCTCACGGTCCTCAAGCACCTTCACATTCAGCCCTACTGCGCGGTTCTGAGACATAGGTTTTTCCCCTCTCGAAAAGGAATAGAAATGATTGAAGCCGCCAGTGGTTTTACTGACGGCTGGAAACTAGATTGTTAGAGGTTTGCGAAGAGTCTGCCGATTCCGACCGACACACTCATAGTGGAGACAAACCCCGTGGGCTGGAAACTGGGTCCCACCCCAAAAAACGACGACTGACGGCGACTAACCCCCAAACCAATCCCCGTAATGCCCTGGGTGAGTGCTGTGTACAGATTCCGCCCCAGGGCACGCACCTGCTGTTGGTCAGGACCGTACACACTTACCCGTACTAGGTCGCGGGTATGCGCTGCTCCATCTGCTTGCTGAGTATCTTCCGCCACGACAACGGCAATGCCGTCTGTGTGGCAGTTATACCCATCAGGCAGTTGGTATTGGTGCAACATGTCCTGATCAGTGTCGGGGAACAGGCGGGAAACATGGCGGAAGGTTACGACCACTGGGTCAGGTGTGAAGCCGGCGCTAGGAGACATCCTGCACCGCCCTCGTCACAAACCCCGTCTGCGCCTGTTTCATCACAGCGCCGGGGTGCCGTACGGTAACGACCGCAAGCGGGCGACCATCAGCCTGTGACTCCACAGGGGTCACCAGAATCGTATGCTCTGGGGCTTTCTCCAAGCGTGCACGCTGACTATCGCTAATCTTATTGACCTTCGGCCAGCGCATCTCCATGTAGTCACGCAGCTTCTCCGCACGATCATTTACTGCTTTACGCACGTGAGGCTGCTGTGCCATCTGCTTAAAGATGGCGTCCATGTTAAGCGACATCGCCGCTCACCTCCCCACGCTCCACAATGAAAACGACCTTCGGCTGGTGCCAGGAAACCGCAGGACGACGGCCAACGCTGTAATCAAAAGACATACGCTGCTGCACCGTGAAATCCTCACCACGCACCTCAACGACGTCACCATCGGCAACGCGAGTTCCTGCCGGGGCGATGATCTGCAGGCGTTCCATGTCGCCATGTACAAAGTCGTTCCCCTTGATGACCTGGTCGCCAGCGGGAGACACAATGCAATGCTCCACGAGTATCCCTGGCGCGTACTGTGGCCGACCTCGCCGGTCCCGCCCTACCAGCGCTCCTCTGATAGTGATTGGTTCCCCAGCTTGGTCTGGACGTATCACGGCGACCACCTCTCCGGCCAACGACGAGGACGAGGAAACCGCCCCCGCGCGCCACGCTGCCACAACCCCAGCAACTTCAGCAGCTCATCGGTGAGCTTCACCCCACCCCACGAGACCGAATCAACATCGGAGAACGTCACCGAATCTGACTGTGGCCCCGTGGTGGATGACACCGATCGCATGCCGGCGTTGCTGCCAACCATCGTGGCCGCGGACACCATCTCTAGCACCACGCGCCGGGCTGCCGCCTCCATCCACGGGACTGTCTCGAGTTCCGCGTGGAAGTCTCGCCCGGCGCGCAGGAACGCTACCTCGATCAACTCCACCGCGTCATCGATCAACACTCCAAGGCGTTCCATCTCATCTTCGGTCAGTTCACGAGGTAGGCGGTCGGCCACATACTCGGCGTCAATCTCAAGCATGTTGTACCTCCCTCTTCCTTCTAGCGGGTAGCTGCGATGATGTCCTTCTTAGACAGCCCCTTGGTGACGATGCCTTGCGTCTCTGCGTACTTGCGCCACTCGTCGATCGACGCGGCGCGCGCCGGGCGCGGCATGTCGCCAGCTGGCTTAGCGCCCGTCGTTGGCTTCGCCTCCGGAACTACCGTCGGCTTCGGCTCCGGCTTGGATGCCGGCTTCCCTTCCGACGGATCAGCTACCGCGCCACAGGACTCAAGCCACTGCGCCGTCGCCTCATCCACCTCGACAACAGTCCCTGGTGGATACACAATGTCCTCCGGACTCCAAAACTTTGCCAGTGTGACCTTGGGCATTAGGCAATCCCGGTCAGCTTCACAACGGCCTTCGGGTTATCAACCGCAATGGCGCGCTTGCGCACCAGGTCGGAGCGCCAGGACATGGTGGGGCCACCCAGGTCAGACTGGCCGCCCTCGGAGTACAGAGGCGTAGCGGTCAGCGGCATCGTATCCGACTTGAAGCCAACGCCCTGCGCCTCGAAAATGTACGCCGTGCCCGGCTCAATCAGACGAGAAGTAGCAACACGAAGCGTGCCGAACAGTTCAGTATTCCGCAGACCGCCGAAGATGGAATCACCATTCTGGTCAAGGAATACTGGGTTATCCAGGGCGGCGTTGCCGATGTAGTACTTCTGCATAGCCTCGTTGCGCACCAGCTTCGTGTAGGACGCCGGGTGCAGCAGGATTGTGTTCGGCTCGTAGTCGAACTGACGGTTTACATCACCGTCGTTCGCAGCCTGCACCATCTCCACAGCATCGAACAGATCCTTCACCGGATCGCCACCAGTCCACGGCGCGGATACTTGCAGCTCCGGAACCTTTGCCGACTCAAAAACGCCAAGGACAGCGTTAATGCCGTGGCGGATGACAGTCTTTTCCAGAGCCTGGATGTGACGGTCTACCTGGTCAACCTTGTTCTCTTTCTTCATCTCGTACGAGATGCGGATAGCCTCACCGGACTTGATGCCGTATGCGGCGCGCAGCGGCCCCAGCTCCGGGGCAGACACTGGGATTTCGCCGAACTCGGCGATCTCCTCAGCATCATCAGCAAGATACAGACCGGCGGCTTCACGGAATGCCACAACACCCTTGTTGTCCTCAGCCTGGCGGAAGAACAGGTCCTCTAGGAACTGCCCCTGCAGGCCATCAATCACACGCTGTGGAATGAAGGTTGGGTCTGCCATCATTTCGGATACGGTCAGCTTCGGACCGTCGTAGGCGCTAGTAATGAGATCACTCATTATGTTTTCTCCTTCTCAAAAGTTGTGGGGTTAGCCCGCCGCTGCCGGGGCAACGACTGGGATTACGAGGGTTGTCTTAACGGTCTTGCCAGCACCCGTGCGGGCGGCAACACCCACAAGCAGAGACCCGGAGGCGGACACCTTGCCGTCGGCGGCGGCGTACACCGGCGCGCCCTGCTTAATCGCCGCAGCATCCCCATCAACTTCGAGTGGGACGGTGGCCGGTCCGATGTGCACTGCAACGATGTTCGGCGCATCAAGTGCCAGGGTGTTCGACGGCTGGGTCTCCTTCTCGGCGAATGCATTCTCGGTGACCGCACCGAACACCGGGCCAGCGGCGTCGGCGTGCTTTACACCGTTCTCGCCGACCTGGACGAGTCGGAACTTGGTTACGTCTGCTTCGGCCTTGTAGCTGATGGGGCCGGAGCGGAAAGTGGGATTCGGCATTATTTCTTCTCCTTAGTGAAAGTTCTTGCGGGAAAGAAAGCCGACCTTGTCGGCCTTCGCGGACAGATTCTTAGACGGCTCCTGCTCGGTGTCCTTGCCGTAGCCGATCTCCGCGCGCGGGATGGTGCCAGCCGGGTTGGACCCGTAGATGTCGCGGGCGGCCTCCGGGTCACGCTTCATCGCGGCAATCGCCTTCGTGCGGCGGGCTGCAGAGATACGGCCTTCCTTGACCCAGCTGTCTACCTCGGCGACAAGGGCGGCTTCCTTCTGCTCCTCCATCGCCTTCCAACCGTGCTGTGCAGCGGCCTTAAGCTCTGCGTAGGTCTCCGAGTCCAGCGTGATCGTGTCACCACCCGAAACAGGCGCGGCTGGCGCTGGATCTTCGCCCGTCTCTTCCTCTGTGTCAGTAGCGGCGGCCTTCACCATCACTGGGACGATCAGTTCAACCGGAGCGTCCCCGCCGTTAGCTGTAACGGTGAACTCAACCGTGGTGTCAGGCTCTACGTTCGCTGGTGCGGTCACCTTCAGCACGCCGGTATCCTCGACGACCTCCCCAGCCCAACCATCCGGCACCTCAGTCACCTCAAAGGTCACACCAGCGGGAACCTCACCGACCGGCGCGACCTCAACCGCACCCGTCGGCACCACCGTCGTGTCCTCCGGGTATGCCAGATCAATCGTGGCGGTCACGGTGACCTCTTCATTAAAAAAGCCGGAGAGTGCGTTCTGCACGTCCTCCGGCGACTTGCCCAGCTCCTTGGCGAGCTGATTCAAGATACTCATCTTGTCTCCAATCTGCCCATCACTGGGCGTAGTAGAAATGTCCCCCGATACCGACCGGGAGACAGGCGGCGGCGGAGCCGCAGCCCGGTTAGCGAACTTGAAACGCCGCTTCGCCAACGACGCCGACGGCTCCGGCGCGGACGACTTCTCAGCCACAATTCCATCCGCCAACCCAGCGGCCACAGCCTCCTCGGCGGTGTACCAGGTCTCTGCGCTCATCGCGTCCAACCAGTCCTGCACCTCACCACCGGCCTTACCGGCGTAGATAGCGGCCAGCTTGTTGTCCTGGCGCTCAAGGTCTCCCAATGTCTTGCGAACATCATCCGCATTACCCTCAGCCAAAGTCCACGCACGATGCAGCATCATCTCCGATGACTTCCGCATGAGAACACGGTCAGCACCACCAACCGCAATAAACGACGCGGCAGACGCGGCCAGCGATTCCACAATCACCGTGACCTCACCATCGTGGTTCTTCAGGGCCGTCATGATATCCACGCCTTCGTAGACATCACCGCCACCAGATGAGATACGTACAGTGACATCACCGGAGATTTCGGAGAGTTGAGCCATCACCGACTTCGCAGTAATCGCATTCTCAGGCTCCCAAAAATCCGGCCCAATCGGCCCATACATCAAAATCTCGTTCATGCTCCACCTTTCAATCGCGCCACCTTGGCTAAGAGCTCAGCGTTCAAATCAAGTGCTGCGTTGTACCGCTTTTCAAGTTCAAATCGACGTTCAATGTCAGCGAGGGCGGGCGCCAATGGTTCCCCGGTGCCGGAACCTCCCGTCACTGGCTCGCGGTACGCGTCGAACGACTCCGCCGCATCAGGCGCGGGCTTCGACTCTTCAACAGAGGCAACATCAGTAGGAACTTCATCCTGGGGACTCAGCGTGACGCCCATTTCTTCCTCAAGGCGTTGACGCTGCTTCTTCGACTCCAAAGCATCAGTAAGCTTCTGCTTCGGCGGCAGCGTGTACCGGCGACGCAAATCCTCTTCCAAATCCTTATCGCTCAGGATCAGGCCAGCGTTCTTCAAGTTCGCTAGATCAGCTGCACTGATCTCCTTCTTGGATGCAATTGGGTCGAATGAGATGCGAGGCACCAGTCCGGTGTGCTCTGGAAATGCGACCCGCACCAAGTCCTCCACGATGTGCTGTGTCGCCACATCCGCTACCCATTCCGCGGTGGTCTGCAGCGATTGGATGAACAGGTCGGATTGGGTCTCCGCTAGTGCGTAGGAGCCTCCCTTGCCCTCGAGGTTCAGGAAGTGCGCCAACACCGACTTCGCAATCATGCTGTCGTGGTAATTAATCGCCTCACGTGGGCTAACTAGCTGACCCGAGGTGCCCAGCAGCTGCAACTTCGCCCCAGCCGGGATAGAAGCCCCCGAATGCTCGCCAGCGCGGAACCCCTCAACGATGACCTGGCCATCCTCGAGGTCTTTATCCGGATCCATCGCCACATCGGAACCCGTGTACACGGGCACTCCCATGCCGTTACGGTCTAACGTGTTCAATTCAAGACGCAGCAACGAATCGCGCAGTTTCCAGTGCTTATACGCAGGACGCAGAACAGACTTACCTGTCCACTGCGCCCCCTCATCATCGAAAACATACGCAACCAGACGATCAACGGGAATACTCCGCGCCTCGCCCTGCCGATGCCTCCCCGTGATGGCAGTCTGTCGGATCGACTCCAACCCGCCATCGTCGGCGACCTTAATCCGATCGATCGTGCCCGGCCACCGCGGCGCGAGCTTCACCAAATGCTCACGCCCATCCAACCCCGGCTCATACACTTGCTCAAAGAACATATGGCCGAACTGCAGCGCCTTCAACGCTTGCTCAAGGTGCTTCTCCCACGACACACGGCCCGTGCGCGGCGCGAACGGCTTATTCGGGTCCTCACCCTTCGCCCGCAAACGCAGATCCTCACACACCGCCCCCACAATCTCATCCGGCGCGCCGTTCGGCTCCACAAACCACGTCGCGCGGCGAATCGGCAGGGTCACCGCACGAAGCACGGACGTCACCTGCGCGTCCTCGCGCCCCATCTTCGCGAACACCTTCGCGGAGTGCGGGAACCGCAGTTCCCAATTATCATCCGCAAGCGCATAGTTACGGGTAGCCCGCGCATGGCCAACCTCACGCACATTCAAACCAGCCATGCTGGCCACCTCCTAGAAACTCATCTCAGACACACGACGCTGCTTCTTCACCGCCCGTGCCGAGCTCACATAATGACGCTTACGCTTAACCTCAACCTCGCCATCCCCCACCCCGAACTCCTGCAACCCCCATACGGCCAACGTTGCGGCCACCAGGACAGTCACATCCCCGGAGTATCGGTCAAGGCTGCGATACCGGCCATTCTTCGACCGCTCCTGCGCCACCCCCAACGCATCAAGCCACCGCTGCGCCCCGTCATGCACGATCCGCTTCTCCGCCCACAAACGCAGAAACAGCTCATAAGCCTTCGACACCTGCCCACCGCTCAACAGCTCCGGCTCCACCCCCACACCCCGCAGCGGCTCCACCATCGTGGAACACTGCCCTGATGGATCAAGCACCACAGCAACAGGATCATTCAATTCCACAGTGCTGCCGACCTTCTCAACGACAACACTGCGATCGAACTCTTCATAAGGAGCCAGCGACAAAAACAACCGATCCCCCCACTGGGCAGCAGACACCACACCGACCGCTTCACCATCAGGGGTGACATCCACAGCCACACATGAATCCCCCAACGACGCCGGCATCAACTCCGACGCGGCAGACCAATCAGACAGATCAACAATCGGAACAAAGTCACTAACCTCGTCACCGTCACGTGGTACCCATTCTCCCTGCCCCAACGTCTCCACCAGAAACGGATCCAATAGCGCTTCTGAAGTGCGAGCTGACGCGGCCTCCGAACGAACCTCATCCAACTGCACACCGGGGCGCGGCTCATTCACCAACGACGGGTTTGCCTTCGCCCACGTTGCCTCATCAAACGGATCATCATCCGGTTCCCGGCACCATTCCTTGAACAGCATGCCGTCAGACCCGTCAGAAGCCGCCCACCGCTTCGCCGAGAAGATCGCACCATGGAAATGCTCCCGCGTGTTCACCGGAGACGAGATAAACACCTTCTGTGCATTAGGCCGCGCCTTCGTCGTATTATTCATCGCCGCGTAAACCTCATTCGGCAGGTCAAAACACTCATCGAAGATCAGCCAGTCGAACGACAGGCCACGACCAGTCTTCTTTGTACGCGTCCGATAGTAGATCTTCGCCTTATTTGGAAACTTAATCGCATCTTTGCCATTACCCATCACGGGGCGAGGCGAAACACCCGGGTGCTCGTCCTCCCACCACTCCATGAGCGCCGGGTTTGCTTCGATAACATCCCAAAGACGGTCGCGGGCATCCATCGCAGTATCCAAGAAGTGTGCCGAATGCATAATGCGCTCCGCGCCACACAGGTAAATGGCTACAAGCTCAAGAGCGACAAGAACCTCACCCTTGCCGTTCTGGCGGGCAAGAGACACAACGACCTCACGAGACGCCCACATACCCTCATCGGTCTGCAATAACGAGTCGCGCAGCAGCTCTTCTTGCCAGGGATACAGATTAAGGCCTGCCCAACGGACAAACTCACACGCCTTGCTGGCAAACTCAGTGTCACCGGCAGGGACATGTTGGTGCGTTGGCGTCTGGCACCCAATCAACCACTCCGGCTTACCCACCAGACACCTCCGATCACCAAAATGACTACTTCACGAGCTTGAAACCACCGAACTTATCCACGTTGGCACCCGAAACATGGCCACCATCCGCAGGACGCACCCCAAACAGATCCGGGCGCTCCTTCACCCAACCGCGGATCTCAGCCGACGCCATACGCTCAACCTTCACCGCCGGATGCTCGACCGGATCCCCCGACCCCTTATCCACAACAGCCCCCTCGGCGGCAATAATCTCCCGCGCCTCCTGCACTCTTTCGATCAACTGAGCGACAATCGTCACTGCGCGGGAATCAAACTCCGAAAGCTCACGATCGCCCGCTAACGCCTTAACCAATCCAGAATGACTCAAAACCTACCTCCATCCCTAAAAGCTCGCGAGAACCACGAAACAAGCCGAAAAACGTCATGACCAGTGGAGAGAGAGACGCCTTGCCTGCAGGCCGAGCGGGAGGGTGTCAACGCGCCACCCGCCTAAGAATTCAGGCCCGGGTCTTAATCACTGTTCACGCCCAGGCGAAACCATTCCCCGCGGGCTGATCTTCCACTTTCTTCTTCGGTTTATCCCAGGCTCCGCCTCTGCGGTTGCAGTATCGGTGTAGCAGCCTGGTCGCTCTGGTCGCCTGTTTGTTTCTAGCGTATTTCAGCGCGCTTCCTGGCCCGTGGTCAGCTTCTAGTGCTGCGTGGTCGAAGTTGCGTTCAGCGTCTTTGTACATTGGTTGGCCGCATTCGGGGCATGGGGTGCCGTCTTTGTGTTGGGCGAGTAGTCGTCGGCGTTGCCTTTGGTGTGGTGTTCCGTATCCGCGTTGCGTGGTTGTTTTCCGTGTTTTCGGAGGCATAGAGGTTTGGTGCACCTCCGGTTTTGCGTATGAGAAAACCCCACAACCTCGGGTGGTGAGGTTATGGGATTACAGGCTTTACGCACGTAAGTGTACCACGAATATGGACATCTGGTGTTATGTGTCGGTGATTTCTTTTGTGCGGTATTTGGTTTTGCCGTTTTCGATGTAGGCGGTGACGTGGTGGCGTTTGCACCATTTGCGTATTGCGTCTGGGGTTTTGCCTAGTGCTCGGCCTATCTCGTCGGCTGTGGCGTAGTCCGGCAGCTTCACTGCGTGTGGGGCTTGTGGGTGGATGTGGTGACGGAGTTCTGCCTCAAGGTCACGAAGCTCTGCTTCTAGGTCTTCGTACCACGTGAGGTTCTGGAGTCTCGCTCGGTGGCGGTAGAGCCAGGCTGCCCAGTAGTTGCCGACTTGTGTGTTGTGCGGGATGAGGATGTGTAGGTCTTCGGAGGTGTTGGTGGCGAGTTCTCTAAGTCGGGTTTGGGTGTCGAGTAGGTAGTCGAGTTGTGTGTCGTTGGTGGGGCTTGATGGTCCTGTGGTGGTGTGGCGTACGCCGGTTTGGCTGGTGCGGGCTGCGTGGTAGCGGTTTTCCCAGATTTCTGTTTGGAGGTGGTGGAGGTGGTTGGCGAGGTGGCGGAGTGTAGTGGGGAGGTCGGTGGTCATGTAGTGTTGGTCTCTTTTCTTGTGTGTGGCTTGGCGTCTACATATCTAGTGCTGTATACTGGTGTTAGTGAGCAAGAGAGTCTCGCTCACTGGAGAGGAAGAGATTATGTCGCTAGAGATAATCGCCACTCTCGCGGTCACGGCATTCGCCGGAATCCCTGGATGGGTAGACCTCATCCTGAGATGGAGGAACCGCAAGAAGTAAAGCCCCTGCTCCTGGATACCGAAACTATCCAGGGGCAAGGGCTCCCTCTCACCTTACATTCAAAGGAGTCGATCATGAACCTCGCTAGCCTCGCGTTACTGCTCAGATACATAGCTTTCGTCATTCTCCTTGCCCTGCTGGTGAAGCTGGGCGCGTCTGCCCCGGTGTTGGCGTTGGCTGTCTTGTTCGTTGCTGCCACTGCCGTTGTGGATGCTCTGAACCGCCGCGTGGATAGGGCAAGGTGATCTGGGATGCGGATTGTGGCGGTTGATCTGGATTCTGGACGGCATTTGTGGACGGCTGCGCAGTGTGCCGACTATTGCGGTGTAACTAAGCCAACGTTTACTGCGTATGCGGCGCGTGGCACTGCGCCTAGTCCGTGTGGTCATTTCGATGGGCGGACTCCCGTGTGGGATGCGGAGGAGGTTCGGGCATGGCAGGGGTCGCGTCCGTCTCATCGGCGTTAGTCTCGACCGAATGAGTTTTCCCTTTGCTCCCACCTGGCCGTATTCCGAGCCCATCACGGAAGCATTCGCTGCCTAGACCTTTGGCTATGTGTGTGGGATTTTGTTGGCTTCGATGTGCGGGGTGTGGTCGCTAGTGATGGTGTCGAGCATGTCCCTGGCGATCCCTTCGGCTTCGTATTCGCTGTGCGCTTCGACGTAGGCGGTGTAGGTGACAGTGATCTCGTACTCGTGCCAGTTGTTGTAGCGGTCGATTTGTTGCATGAGTGGGTCGGGCATTACTCCTCTTCTTTCGGGTCGAGTGGGTGTGTGTCTCCGTATTCGTCCACTATCTGTAGATCACAGTGTGGGTGTTGCATCAGGAATGTTCGGAGTGTGTTGGTGAATTGGCTGCCGTAGTCGGTTTCGTAGCCGAGGTATCCGTTCTGGTGTGCGCGGTAGAGGATTTGGCGCCAGTTGATCTCCTCGCGGATGCGGGGTAGGTCGCGGAGGTGCTGGCCTACCTCATGGGGGCTTTGTAGTGGCGGGGTGTGGCTGTTGCATTGGAGGTAGAGGTAGGTGCTCACTGCGCTTCCTGTCTGTAGTGGTGTGCGAGTAGCGCGAGGGCGAGGGGTTTCAGTTCGTCATCGTGGATGAAAATAACCTCCTCGACCCCTTGGGCTGTACATTCGATGATTATTTGCTCGCCCCAGCGGTGGAGCATGATCGGCTTTTCTTCCTTCTCCATGCAAGCTGGAAGCGGGACAACTGTGTTATCCCTTGGCAGCACGATTTCCACGGTGCGTGCCATACGGTCTGCGTAGGCGAGGGCTTCGGCGTGGGTGGGGAAACTGTATTTCGGCGATCTGTATTGCCAGTTGCGTTCTGGTGCTCCGATCCACGGGTCGTCGCCGTGCGCTTCCATTGTGCGGTCGCGCCAGACTTTCCAGCGTTTATGTTTGGTGGTCATGGTTTACTTCTTTCCGGTTGTTAGGGGTTGGGCGGTATTTCCACAGGTACGGGCTGTCCATTGGTGAGAATGTTGGTCCGGTGAGTTGTCTGCGTTCTACGGTGCGTAGCCACCGCCAGCCGTGCTGTTCAGTACGTACTGGACGCCACGCGAACCAGCGGTGCCACGGTCCGGTAATGGTCATTGCTCTGCCTGTTCTGCCTGGTCGGCGTCTCTCGTTAGCCTGTACCAGTAGTCCGATACCAGCAACCCTTCTTCGTATAGCGCTATGACTGTACGGATTGCGGCGGCGCGGTCGGTTACGTTGTTGCTTATTACGGCCTCCGCTATCTCTAGCGCTCTGTTATAGACGTGCATGTTTTCTCACTTTCGTGACCTGTGGTTTCGTAGTTTGGTTTTCAAAGTGTGAATTGAAACTGTCAAACTGTTAGCGGTTTCGCACTTTGTTTTATGAATTAGCTGGGCTGGTTCCCCATCCGTGGCGGAGAACCTGGCGGGTGGTTCCGGAGAGCATCACGTCGTCGGTGATGGCGCCCCTCTGCTCCCACACATAGGGTTTGTGTGTCCACGGGTCTTCGCCCGGTTTAGCGACAATACTTCCTTCGGGTAGTGCTCCGTATTCTTTTTCTGTGGTGACGGTTTCTGGGGTGTCGTGTGGGCGGGCGGGAATGAGCGGGGTGATGAGGGTGACTTCGTTGTCGCTCCATGCGCGCACGCCCCCCTCGTTGTTTTCGCCGGTTATCCATAAACCTGTGGATTCCTTGACCGCTGGGGCGTTCGTCGTGCTGAAGTCACCTTCGTCTGCGTCGATTAGCCACGCTTCGCCTACGGGTACGTCCTGCGGGCGGGTGGTTTGGTCTGGGAATTCGAGGTCGTCGATATTCACGGTGCGCGAGTATGTCCCGTTTGTTGAGATGCTGCTTAGGTACACGATCTGAATGAGGCCGTTGTGTGACTTATCGTCAGCGATAAGAACGTCGCCATATTCCGGGTGTTTTGCCCATCGGCCTAGTAGCCCGGTGGTGGGTTGCGCGTGGTTGATCTGGTCTTCCAGCTGTTCGATCCGCTCCGCGAGGGCTTTAGCCTGCTGTTGTAGCTCTTCCAAGCGCTTATGGTTGCTGGTCATCGAGCGTCCTCCTTCATGGCTTCGGCTTCTTCCACGGCTGCGAGGAGGGCGAGGGCTACGCGGCGGGCTTCGTTGTAGTCGAGTGCTAGTTCTTCGCCCTCATGCGTATCCACGTAGATGGTGCCCCGGCTGCGGTTGTGGGCGACGGCTCCGTCGTTGTCGATGTCGCCCTCAATTTCGATGGAGTGGCCGGTGAACCAAGCGCTGTAGGTGCGGCGGCTCGTTGTGGGCGCGGGTAGTTCGTAGGTTTTACTGATGGTCATGGGGTGTCCTCCTTAGGCTCTGGTCGGTAGATCGGTGCTGAATCGTCGGGTTCGTACAGGTCGTAGTAGGTGACACTGTTCTCGCCTGGATCGGGTGCGATGAGCCCAGCGACATGTAGCTGGTGCACGAGCTCAAATAGGCTTTCGCCCACCTCGTCCATGTAGGCTGCGATGTCGATTGCGCGGTCGAAATTGGTTACTGGGCGGCTCATGCTGCGCCCTCCATGAATGGAGTGATGGTGATGTGTGCGCCTGTTTTCTCGCCCGGTGCTGCGCGACGCTTGGAGCCTGTTAGGCGGACTATCTGTGAGTCGTCGGCGTAAGCGATGCCGGTCAGTGCGTCGTTGACGGCGCGAAGCATTTTGTCCAGGTCAGGCTTTTGCACCATGGGTGGCGCCGGTTTATCGCGCATGGCTTTAGTGCGTGGCATGACGAAATGCACGGCTACCGTCACGGCACCGTCGATGGGTCGCTTGCAGACGAATCGGGCAACTTGTGAGACAGTGTCGCGCCATGGCTTGACCTTCTTGGAGGACTCCACAAGCACGATCTTCTGCCCGCGTCGGTAGGCGTTCTTTGAGCCCTGCGGCGCAGCAATTCCCGGCACGAAAAAGGTCAGATCAGAAAGGCGGGTTTCCATCGTTGTCTCCCTGCTGGTTGGCGGGCTGGTCGGCGAATGGGTCGGCCTGCTGTTGTCCGAATCCCGCCTGGCTGTCCTGCTGGCTGAAGCCGTTCTGCTGCTGGTTGCCCTGCTGGTTCGTCGTGGCCTTCTGCACACCTGCGACTGCCCAGCGCAGATCAGGCGCTACAGAGTCGGCGGTCATTTTGATCTGCAGCTGCTCGCCGCTAGGTGACTGCCATGCGGTCGGTCGCACCTTGCCCGCGACGGTGACGCGCGTGCCCTTCTTGAGGCTGTGCGCAACATTGGCGGCCAGGGTGCCGAAGCAGGACACCTTGACGGCGATGACGGGTGTGTCTTGCCACTGTCCGGTGGCGTTGTTTTTCTCCCGCTCGCTCCACAGAACGGTGAGCCCTGCCCAGGGTTGGCCGTCCGCGTTGTGCTGCAGCACGGGATCGCTGGCGAGGTTGCCGGTTACGGTCATGTGGGTCATTTTTTCTACTCCTTGGTGCTTGGTTGGTCTTGGTTGGCGTCAGATTCGCTCTGGTTGGCGTCTCTCGCGGGTTTTCCTGGCTCTAGTACCCACTTGTTCGCAAAGCGCTTCTTCGTCGCCTCTACGGCCTTCTGGTCGACGTTCCCGGCTCGCTGGCATAGCTCTGGGGATCGCCCATCGGCAGTGAGTCCCATCTGCAGGTGCCGTTGCTGCTCGCGTTTCTGCCTGATCTGCTCCCGGACTTGCCGGTAATCGGGGTCAGCGGATAGCTCCTCATTGGCGCGCCACACCGCCTGACGGAACAGAGAGGGCGTGATCTGCCGGTCGCCGTCATGGGTGCGGGTGATCCACAGCGCGGCTTCCTGGAACACGCGAGCTGGGAGGTGTGTCCTGGCGACCACGTCGGCATAGACGGTGGCAACGACGCGGGTCTGGTGATCGTCATCCATGCGGGGCATGTGCTGTGGCAGCGCAGCCTTGAGGATCGAGATCACCTTGAATGCGATCTTCAGCGCTTGCTCGTCGGTCATGCTTCGAGTTGCCATTGCAGCACCTCCGCTTCTACGACTTCAGGCTCACTCCCCTTGCCGAAGAAACGATCCTCAAGCGCTTCAGGTGTGAATCGGTTCCTGGGGACTGCGACTGGGGTGTCGTTTTCGTCGATTGCCTCCCAGCGACGATCCTTGAGCCACTTGTGCGGGTGGGGGATGTAGCGGGCATCGTCCACTCCGGGGTTGTCCGCATAGACGGCTGTGAGGCGGAGCAGCTCTTCGGGGTCGATGGTTTTGGTTGCTTCGCGCCATTGCTTCGCCGCGTCCTTCTTCGAGGCATTGCGTCGGCGTGGGTAGGTCTTCCACCAATCCTCGAATGCGGGCGGATACTCGCTCGGTCGCGCGTCCGACCTTCGGGCGGACGAGTCCGAACTCGGTTCGGACGATATATATTCCTGTTCCCTTTCCCTGTTCCCTTTCCCTGTTCCTAGGGGTGTTTTTCCTTGCGGAGACACTGAAGTTCCTTCATTGCTACTAAACCGCTGGTCAGGGGTAGAATCCGGGTCATCTGGCGCTGGGAATTTCGGGTTCGCGCGCCGTTGAGGCTTTTGGTGGTCGTCCCAGCTAGGAATGTTGTAAAAAGTACGCCCACGGTGCTTGTAAACGTCGATTCCGAAGCCGTCCACAACTTCCTTGCAAAGACACTGAAATTCCTTGCCTTGCCTCTGAAGTTCAGAGTCGAGCCATTGATCCTCTTCCGGGAAAGCAAAAGCGCGGAGCTGAAGCATGTTCATCTCTCCGCGCCCGTGGTCATCGGCAAGGCACCACATGGCCACATAAAGAAGCCTTGCCGTATGTGAGACGCTGGCCGTATCTGGCGATGTGAAAAACTCGGGCTTAATGGTTCTGATTCGAGCCATCTTCTTCCTCCTTCCTATAAACCCCTCGGTAGTATTTCGGCGGCCAGGTGACCTCGTCCCGGCCACGAATCAACAAACCCCGCTCGTAAGACCAAGCGGGGTTAGCGTGAACGTATGTATGGCAGGCGCTACAGACGGCGATCAAGTTATCCTCCGTGTGTCCGCCGCCTTGTGATCTCATCTTGCGGTGATGCAGGTGCTGGGCTTGCCAAGCGCAAGCGCCGGGGATCATCGCCTCACAGGCGCCCTCGGCTCGGTCGAGAACCGCGTTAGCGACTGCAGGAGGCATTGCCTTACGCTTGCCCATGACCACTCCCGGCATACGCCTGACGGATTCCAGCCGCCATGGTCTGTAGTGCGGACTGCTCGCCCATGACGGCGCGTAGTGTGTCCTTCGCTCGCTTGTGCGCCACATCGGCCACATCGCGGGCTGCGCGCTTCTCCTCGGTCGAAACCTCCGCCTTGGCTTCCTTGTCCTTAATGCTACCCTCGGCTGCCAGGTAGGCCATGGCATAAGCGTTCTTGTATTCGCGCTCTGCATCGAGGTAGTCCGCGTAAGCCTTTGAGACGACCTCCACGCCCTTATAGATGCGCTCGTTTGTGGTGCGCAGGTCGCGTTCGATCTGGACGGGGTTAAGAGGCTCCATTGAGCTCCGCCTTAAGTTCGCTTACCCGGTTAGCTACCTGCTTAGCGAGGCCTAGCTGTTGCGCCTGCCCCCACTTCTCACGCAATCGCTCAATGTCCGTCTCCTTATTGACTGCATCGAGGAACTTCTGCTGCTTCGACGAAAGCGAGATTTCATAAGTGTAGCTATCAGGGTCTGGCTCGTTCGTTGGCAGGCAAAACGCCTGCAAGAACAGGGTGCGAAGCGCTACGCTCATAGCCTTAGCTGTGGCCTTATCTCCCGAATCAAAAGACTCCGCCGCGACCTTGCTATCGAAGTGCGAGCCGTCAGGGCCAAACCATCGGTAGGTGACGATAAGGTCAATAGTCTTAGCAACACTGCTCCGCGTCTGCTTCTCGCCCTGCGTCGCTTCAATGTCGATCGGCACGCAGCGCAGCCCGTGGGAGCGCATAGAAGGGCCGAAAATCTGCATTACGTCATCAATGCCACGGAACTTGAAGCCTTGATGGCTGTTGCTTTGATTCTTTCCGAGGCTAGTCACGTCATTCATGACGGCCTGCATTGCTTGATGAACATCAGTCATTGTTGTGCTCCTTCTCGAATGTAAGACGCAAGCTGGGCTTCGTTTCCTTCTCAACCGTGTACTCGTCTGCCAGGTCGGCATGATCTTTGCGGAACCTCTTGGAATCGAAGGTCTTGCGCACACTCGGCTTCGTCATCGTCACCAGGCCAATGCTGGGATACTCCCAACTGCCCGGCTCGTCACCGATGGCATGCATGATCTGTGCTCGCAGCTCGTTAATCTCCGCCTCGATACCGGCTTTCATGTCGGTGAGCTTCTTGATCTGCGCGAGCTCGAAGGACACGTCCGGGCGCTCGGGGTTCTTGCCTTCGAGCCACTTGTGGGCGAAGTCCACTAGCTCTTTGATGCGCTTCTCATTGCGCCGAATGACGCAGCTGCGCACCTCGCCAGGCTTGAACTCCTCACCCTCGATTACGTACGGCTCCCAGGCGAACAGGCACTCGTCCGCATCGGTCACATACAGCTGTACCTGCACCTGGTCGTAGTACACGGCGGGAATATCCCCGTCGCCCCAGTCACGGTGGGCGCCAACGGTCTTGATCTCGCCGATGAGCTCCATTGGTTGCCCCTCGCGCCAGTCACGATCGACCATGTCCGGTGTTGCACCGATCAGGCCGGCATCGTCCACCCACAGGTCGTCGTTGGCCTCGAGGCTCGAGTCGATCTCTAGTCGAACATGTTTAGCGATAACCGGCTCGCGTTCCTTGCCCCACTCGGTGTATCGGTTGCCGGTGAAGTTTTGCTTGCCGGTGCGCTTTTCTTCGCGCAGCTCGCGGGCGTATTTAGGCGACCGGATCGCCCTAGCAATTTCCGTAGCCGTGATAACCTCACGGCGTTGCTCCAGCCACTCTTCGGTGTCGAAGCTAATTAGGCGTTGCGGCATGGTGGCAACGCTCCTTTCTCTTCTATAAGGCGCCTTGCCTCGTTCTCTGCCTCGTAGATGAAATTGATGTCCAGCCCGAGGCGGGTAACGAGCTTGTCTAGCGTGGAAATAAACATTGTGTTGCGACGCGATACGGGGTTGCAGCACTCATTGAGCTGGGCTGGCGAAATCCCCGTGAGCTCCACAATCAGATCGCTGCCCAGGCGGTCGCGCTTAGCAGCTAGTGCAGCCTGTAGCCCGGACGGGATCGGCACTTGCTTAATCTCGCGCACTTTGGTCACCTGATCTCGTTCGCTAGTGCGTCCAGGTGATTACAGATCGCACGCTGCGACCGGGTCGCCTCCCGAACCTTCTTCCGTAGCCGGTCGGCGGCCATGCCTGGGCGCGGGTGATTCGCTCGGCTTAGCTGCTGCTGCAACTCGCGGTTACGGTCACGCAGGCGTGGAAGCCGGTGTAGTAATTCAGCCGTATAAGCAGCCAGCGGGTCGTCCGTCTTCAGCAGCTGGGAATGTGTCGCGGAAATCAGGCGATCCAGCTTCATCTCCGCGAGCTGGGTCTCTAGGTCTTTCAATGGTGGTCTTTCTAGGTCAGCAGGATTACGCAGATCAGGATCACGCCCATGCCCACGGCAAAACCGAGGGAGAACCAAAACGGCGGGGGTGGGGTCGAATCGTCGTGGTCATACGGGTCAATCAGGGGCATTAGACCAACAACTTTCCGAGATGCCAGGCGATCAGCAGGATCGTGCCCGCGAACGCGATAGCAGCCAAAGATGCTGCGATCATGTCGAACAAGGTCACCCTCTGCTCATCATTGAGCTGGTAGGGAACCGCGTCATCGACGTAATCATCGTCCATCTCCAGCCACTCGTCGATCTCGTTAATGAGTCGCTGTTGCGCCCCCTGGATAGCAGGGTGGGCTGACGGGATGATCCGTTCTGTGATTGGGGTGTCATCGTGGCGACTCATGATGCGTCCTCCTTGGGGGTGATGGATTCAACAGGGATACGGGTGGCATTCCCGATACGGATGGGATTGAGATGGGCGAGCCGGCCTTCGCGGGCATGGCGGTACAGGGTGCCGGGCGGAATTCGCAGTATTTCTGCAGCCTCGGGTATGGTGTAAAATTTGCGTTGGGTCACAGTTTTTGTCCTTTCGTGTGGCCTTGTTTTTGGTGAATGGCAGAACAACGACACCCCATCTGGATCAGAATTGATTAGGCGATGATCTGGGTGGGGTTTGTCGCGTTTTAGGGAAAGGGGCGCAGCGCCACCCTCGCACTCTTCGCGGGTGGTCGTGGGGTGGGCTTACGCGGCGACGAAACGTCGGAAGGTCGACCGCTACGCCCCTAGTACCCTCGGCAGGACTCGAACCTGCCTTGCACGTCACATAGCGCGCGCCTAGTGGCTGGCGTGGCTGGTGATCGCGTGCAAACACCTTGTGAGGGTCTGTGTCGTCTGTAGTTACCTCCCACTGGCGGGTGGGGTTCCTGCCCCTTGTTGGGGCTTGCGGGGGTCATGGCGCATCTAAGAACCAGCGCTCGCCCCGCCCGTATCGCAGACGGTGATATTCAGTTGTCAAAGAACTCGGCCATTGGTGGCCTTGTGCCCTGCCCAGGAATTGCACTTGGGGGTTGGTCTACCCAGGGCGCGAAACGTCACAGTGACGCTTCGTGGTGGCTCGTCCGGGCTTCCCCTCCCAGACGAACCAGATCAGTTAGGCATGGTTCATGCCATGAGTGCTGCAACCTGCTTGTCGATCTGCGCCCGCACCTCGCGGAGATCTTCGACGGCACGGTTGATGACATCCATGTCGCGATGCTCTTTCAGCAGCTCATTACAGATGTGCGACTCGTAGCCATGCGCGAGACTCTGTAGATAGTCGAGTGAGTTTGTCATTTGGTTGTTCTTTTCTTGTGTTGTATCGCGGGCTCGTCCAGGCTTCCCTCCCAGACGAACCGGGGGTCTAGGCTGCGTGCTTCAAGCTCTGCTGATATGCGCCCCATGAAAGTTGGCCAGATTCTCGAATCTTCGCCGCCCAGATTTCTGCAGCCTCGACAGACAACATGCGCGACTTATGCTCACGATCGGAGGCGCGACGCTCCTCTTCCGCCCACAGCTCAAGGTCGCGTGGCGTGGCTGCCGCGAGCTTCACTCGCTCGCGCACAGTCTTAGGTTTTCCGTCGACCAGAATGGTGTTCTTGACGCTGATGGGAATCTCTCCCACGAGCTGCCAGTCCAGAGGCTCTTGCCCGGTGCGCCTGTACTCTCGCATGACGGAATTGGCCGATTTGGTGAAGTTCGATTCCAGTGCGCGCGCCTGGTGTCGCAGGTGTGCGCGGGCGATCTCCTCCATATGGTTTACGTCGATCGGGATCGAGTCGGCGACCTGGTCGATCCAAGTCTTGTCGATGTATCGGTCGGGGCGGTTTGCGTTCAGCCTTGAGGTGAGAGTGTCGGTGTAGTCAATCACTTCTCTGCTCCTTGCAGGTAGGTGGTTTCGATTTCCAGGAATCGCTTGGCGATGTCCTCGGGCGCCGCGTCGAGCACTTCTTGGCGCTCTGGCCAGGTGGCCATGTCGAGCCCCCATTGGAAGTTCATGACGAAGGCTTCGAGGTAGCGGGCGTGACGCTCAATGCGTTCTCGCTTCTCGCGGCGCTCCGCCTCTTCTTTGCGCTTCTTTTCCTGCTCCGCCCGGCGGGCTTCGCGGTCGTGCTCCATGTAGGCGGCGTATGCTCCGCGCATGGTCTCAAAAGTTCCTTGAGGCTTTGAGTTCAGCCATTCCTGGGCTTCGGGGTGGTTGTCGAAGTATCGGCCTGCTTTGTCTTCGCGTTGTTGCTCGTCGCGGGCTTCTTCGATGCGGGCGCGTTCCTCGGCCTCGCGGGCGGCACGCTTTGCTTTGGCTTTTCCACAAGCGTCATCGAGCGTGATTGCGCTACTGACTACTTGATTCGCGAGCTCCGGCATTTCGTCGAGGACTAGGCCTGCTTCCTTTATGCGGTGTGCCCACCCGGTAGTGGCGGATTCGCCATTATCGACGCTTCCCCGCTTCCATCGCCCGTTCTTTCGCTTCCCGTCCTTCGCAAGCGACAGCGCGGTAGACATAGCCCGCGACCCGGTCGGCTGGTGACGACGCTCATTCGACGACCGCACAAACGCGCCCTCATCGTCACCCTCATAAACTTCAATCAGCGGCTCAATACCCAGCTTCTTGCAGGCGGCTAGGCGGTTACGCCCATCGAGAAGAACGCCGTCCTTATTGACCGTGATCGGGTCGCGCTGGCCGTTCGCCTGAATATCTGCAGCGAGTTCCGCGAGCGCTTCCTCTCCGAGCATGGGGTAGAAGTTCGCGTGCTCGCTCACTCCATTTATCTGTGTCATCTGCTATACTTTCCTTACTTTCCTTTTTTGCCCCTGTTCCTGCAGGGGCTTTTTCTATGCCGCAATCTCTTCGCGCGTGGTCGTGTAGAACATCTGCCCGAAATCTTCGAGGCCGAACCCGATAAGAACTCCGGCGACGAATGCTGCCGAAACGTTCCCGCCCTCCATTGCGCGGACGAATGTCTGCCGCTTAACTCCGATGCGCTCCGCTGCCTGGCTCTCCGAGAGTCCGAGGGTGCGGACGAGCGTCTTCATCGCTTCTGTGTTGAGCTTGATTGCCTTGGTCATGTGGTTCACCTCCTTGCCGGTATGGTTTAAAGGTAATCCATGATGGCGCACTTGTAAACCATTACCCCAAAACGGGGTTGGTTTATTTACTATCCATGCAGCTCGAATGGCTTCAAGTGGTTAGAAAATGTACCATGTAGACATGAGCGAATTTCAGCAATGGATAACCGAGGTGACCGGCGGCGCATCATGGCGCACCATCGCCGACAAGCTCGGCACCACCCACCCCACGATTCAACGGCGGCTCAAGAACGACACAGCAAGTGCTGTCATTGAGCTCGCCCGCGCCTATGGCGCCAACCCAATCCCCGGCTTACTTACTAGTCGATGCATAACGCGCGCCGACATGGACGAGCACTTCCAAGAAGCTTCGCTTAGCAGCTACACCGACCTCGAGCTCGCTCAAGAGATCGTCCGCCGACTCGAAGAAAAAGATCACGACGAACTCGCTACCGTCTACGAGTTCCAGGCCGTCGCAGATTCCAGCCCCGACGAGGACGCACTACGAGCACAGCAAGAAGGGAGCGACCTTGAATGACCATCACTTGCCCAGACCTGCACCACGTAGCCCGCCAACTCGGCGTAACCCTCACCCGCCATAATGGCGGCGTCAAGGGCTACTACAACCACACAACCCACACCATCAGCACCAGGCGCGGAATGAGTATCCAGCAGTACCGCTCCACCCTCGCCCACGAGCTCGGCCACGCGCACTATGGCGACCAGCCCACCGGCCACGGCCACTACGACCAGAAACAGGAAGCCCGCGCCGACCGGTACGCAGCGCGCCTGCTAATCGACCCCCAGGCTTTTGATACGGCGTACAGGTGGTGCCAAGGCGACCACCGCGAACTCGCCGACGAACTGGAGGTCACCCAGCACCTGCTGGCTGTCTACATGCGCCAAGCACTAACCCACTAAGAAGGACTCCCCATGACCACCATCGACAACAAGCACAACACCATCGTGTTCGACGACACCACAGCCACCGTGACCATCACCCACAAAAAGCCCCGTAACAACAGCAAAAAAGTGGAGTTCGGGCCACACACCATCCCCTACGGGGCGATCGCTAAAACCCACATCTCCAACGCCGGATTCACCATGCACGGCTACCGAATCGACCTCAAAGACCCCCTCCCAGAGGCAAGCACAGGTTCCGATCTTTATGGCGTATGGATTCACCGCTCCCAGCAAGACGCTTTCGAGTCCGCGATCAACCACGCAGCCACCCACCAGCTAGAAGAACAGTGGGAAGCGCCCCAGGTGAGCACCTTTGGTGCCCGGCTGGCCGCCTCCGTCGAGGAGAACGAGCGCGCCCAAAGGCATACCTTCGGAGACATCACCCTCACAGGTGAGGGAGTGCTCACCTACAAGGGGCACGAGTTCCCCACCCACGGTGCCCGCGCCACGGTTGACCAAGGCGGGGTGAAGCAGAAGGTAGGTGCTGGTCGCGTCGTCGGAGGAGCGGTTCTCGCCGGGCCAGTTGGGGCGGTCATCGGCGGCATGGCGAAGAAGAGCAAGGGCGATATTTCGCTAGAGGTTCAGCTTGCCGACGGCCGGGTATTGGTGACCACGGGGCCGGTAAAGAGCCTCAAGAAGGCACAAGATGTAGCCAGCCGCATTAACGACGCTGGGCTAGGTATTTAGGGCACCGCCATGAGCGTCCAGAAACGCACTACTAAGACCGGCAAGACCCGTTGGGTCGCCCGCTATCGTGACAAGACCGGGCGGGAGCACTCTAAGAGCTTCGACACGCAACGCGAGGCCAAGCAGTACCTCGCAGACCAGCGGGTCGCGCTCACCCGTGGCACATGGGCTAACCCCACCTTGGAGAAAACCACCCTTGGCACCCTAGTCGAGGATTGGATCAACGCCGGCACTGAGGTGTCCAGGCCGTTCCGCGTGTCCATGATGCGTAACCTGGGTGACCTTGCTGACCACCCTGTCGGTACGCTTGCCCCTGCCGATATACGCGCCTGGGTGGCGACATTACAGACCGGAAGGCCGTGGAAGGGTGGGGCACCACTAGGTGTGTCTGCTGTATCGAGTGCCCTAGCGAACGTGAAGCTCGTGCTTGAGCAGGCTGTGGATGATGGGTTGATCCCGAAGAATCCGGCGCGCCGCGTGACCGCGCCTGCGCCCACTACGCGCGTGACATGGCATGACATACCCACCAAAGAGCAGATCGACCAGCTGATACGGTACGCGCGCACGGGCTATGGAAAGCGTGAGAAGGGTAAGAAGTATTCGTGGTTCCAGGCGCATCCTGATCTGTCTGTGATGATCCGTGTGAGTGCTGCGACGGGGTTGCGTCCCGGTGAGGTGGCCGGCCTGCGGTGGCAGAATGTGGATTTCGATAATGGTCAGGTTCTGGTGTTGGAGCAGGCTATGCGGACTGGCGCTGGCACGCGACCACTAAAGACCGGCGACAAGGGTATCCGCGCTTTGAGTGTGGATGATGAGACGCTGGCCGCGATTAATGAGCTGCCGCGTGTGGATGAGCGCGTGTTTCATGCCCGGTGGGGTGGGGTGCCGATGACGGCGGAGAAGTACTCCCAGGCGCTGCGCCGGTTGTGCCTCGTCGTGGGTGTTGATCCGGTGACGCCGCACTCTTTCCGGCATTTTCATGCGACGGAGCTACTAAGCGCTGGTGTGCCGGTGAAGGCTGTGCAGCGTCGATTGGGGCATTCGTCGGCGCGGGTGACTTTGGATGTGTATGCGCATTTCGTGCCGGGTGGTGATGATGTGGCGGCGGATGTGATTGCGGGTGTGTTGTCTGGTGCGGGATCGGTGCGGGATCGGCGTGGCGGTTTGCGCGTTGTTGGCGGTTAGTGGCCTGGTCGTGGGGTGGTTTTTGGCTATTTTACGTTGATAAGGATCATGGTGCCCCACCCTACGCTGTGCGCCCGAGTGTTGGCAGATGCCCAGCTGGCAGAGGATCTTTGCCCTGCCTCCGGCTTACACACGCCCCTGCGCCCGGCTCTAGCCGTTGTCCACGCCGACTTCCTTCTCCGGGCCTTGCGATTCCATCGCCTCGTCCAACTGCTCGCGAAGCTCCTCGGCACGCTGCGGGTTGAAGTCCCGCCCTCCGACCATCGCCAGCATCCCGTCCAGCACGCTGTTGCCGTAGTTGTGCCCGTGGCCATTCGGCACGTTGGCCGCAACCGGAAGATCCATGGTGACCTGCCAGAAGGTAACAAACGGAATCCAGGACATAGACGGCGAGCGGTCGAAGCCCGCCGGTTCCTTCAGCCAATCAGGTTCCTGGGCGATCAGCGATGGCGACCACCACACCACCGGGTCCGAAGGGTGCTGGATAAACAGGATTCGCGGTTGGTGCCAGCCCGCACGCGAGGTCAGATCTTCTTCTCGACGCCACCGCCAGATCTCGTCGGAGTTCTCCGCAAAGCGGACATTTAGCCCGCCCGCGTATTCGGCAGAGACTTGCGGCGAGCCGGGGTCGCGCCGATCCACCAGGTCGTGCCAGAGCTTGTTGGAGTTCGGCGGGCCCGCCCACAGCAGGCCGTCCACGCTAGAGACGATGTCGCGCACGCCGGAGAAGGCCCCACTACCCGCGTTGGTGCCCAACGATTCGCCGTAGACGTACAGCTTCGGACGATCGTTTTCCGGCAGGGTGTGCCACCAGTCCACAACGGTAGAGACCAGCGCCTCTCCGGCGTCTTCCACACGCTGCTGGTCAGCGATGAACTGCACGCCGCTGGGTAGGTAGGAGTACTGGGCCGAGGCGATCGCGGAATCGCCGTCAAACATCAGTTCGAAGGCCTGAGCGGCCGTGGGGTTCACCCACCCGGTTCCCGTAGCGGGCACCACGAGCAACGCCTTCCGATCCTTCGCGCCCGTGCGCTTCAGCTCCTCGACCACGCTGTCCGCCCGAGCTTTATCCGTATCCTCCGCACCGTTTTTCAGGCTGGCGTAAACGCGAATGGGCTCCTTGCTGGGGCGGCCGGTCAGTGCTTCCAGCTCATCTTTGTACAGGCCTAAACCGACGAACCTTGTACCGAAAGCGCCCAGATCCTCCCATTTGTTGGGCGACTGCGGGCTGCCGGAACGCTCCGGCACCTGGGGTTGCTCCAGATCTTCCCGGATCTCCTGGTCCCGGACCGAAAACACCCGTTCAGCTGCGCTGACAACCGTGCCGGGAACGACGGTATCCACCAAGAAAAGCAAGGCCATGCCGACGGCCAACCAGGCGAACAGCGGGCGGGTAACACCACCCAAACGGCGCCCCACAGGGCCATCTTCCAAGGCTTCGATCAGCCACAGCAGCCCCTTACCCACCAGCACGATCAGCGCCCACAGTCCGATGCCGATGGGCAGCACAAGCAGGAACTCCGCCGCCGTATAAGCCTCCGCGTCCATCAGGTGTGCCAGCTCCTGCTGCCAACGCACGGCGAAGGAAACCCACACAAGTAGTGCCAAGATCACGACGGCCACGAAGCCAATCTCCAGGCCATTCTTCAGCTTCCGCATCCCTCGGTCGCTGAGCTCCAGCTTATGCTGTAGCTTCTCTAGCAGCCCCAGGGCCTTGCGGCGGCCCCGTCCCATGGGCTCGTTGAAGCGCCGTTGCAGGAAGGCTTCCCACAACCAGTGGAGGAACACACCAACGGTATAGCCGGTGCCGCCGGAGATACCTGCGACCACGCCCTGAAACAGCCAGTCGCGCGGCAGCAGCGAAGGCGTGAGCGAAGCCGCGAACAGCAGCGCACCGACGAGCACACCACCGGGGTCCACGTGGGCCTCCCACTGATCCCTAGCGGCGCTTAGCTTCCCAGTGATTTCCTCCTCTGCGGCGGAGGCGACATCAGCTATCTTCAAGCTTCTCCCCGATCTCCAGCCACTGCATCTCCAGCTCGCCGTGTTCTTCCTGGTTGGCCTTCAGATCCTTATCCAGCGCGGCTAGCTCGTCAGTCACGGGCTCGCCGGTAGCTGCCTTTTCCGCCACCTCGTTCATTTTCTCGTGGATGGAATTGATCTTCTGCTCGATCTTGGCCATCTTCCTTTCCAGCGCACTCATTTCCTTGGTGAGTGCGTGGACTTCCTTGGCGCCGAGGCTGGGGCGTCCAGAAGAAGCAGCGCCAGAACCGGCGGCGCCGGAGCTACCAGAACCAGAATCCGCAGCGTCGAAGGTCAGAGTGTTCTTGCGCCCCTCATCGCTAGCCTCCTGCTTGCGGCGCTCCAGGTACTGCTCGATGCCGCCGGGAAGGTTCGTCAGCCGCCCATCGCCGAACAGCGCCCAGGTGGAATCGCAGATGCGCTCGATCAGGTAACGGTCGTGGGAAATCACCACGAGCGTGCCGGGCCATTCGTCCAACAGGCTTTCCAGCTCCTGCAGGGTGTCGATGTCCAGGTCGTTCGTCGGCTCATCCAGCAGCAACACGTTTGGCTCGGCCATCAGCACGCGGGTCAGCTGCAGGCGGCGCTTCTCGCCACCCGACAGGTCCCCGATGGGCGTGCGCTGGCGCTTCGCGCTGAAGCCCAGCCGCTCGGCCAGCTGGGAGGCGCTGATTTCCTTGTCGCCGAAGGTCACGTAACTGGCGACGTCCTCGACAGATTCAATCAGGCGCTTCGTGGGGTCCAGGTCGTCCAGCTCCTGCCGCAGCCAGCCCAAACGCACGGTCTTGCCCTCAATACGGCGACCCTGTTCCAGCGGTGCCTCGCCCGCCAGGGTGCGCAGCAGGGTTGTCTTGCCGGAACCGTTCACTCCCACCAGGCCAATGCGCTCGCCGGGGCCTAAGCGCCAGGTCAGGTCCTCGACCAGGGTGCGGCCGTCCGGGGTGGCGATGCGTGCGTTCTCCAGCTCGATGACCTTCTTACCCTGGCGGCGCGCGGAGAAGCTCATCAGCTCCACCTTGTTGCGCATCGGCGGCACGTCCGCGATCAGAGACTCGGCAGCCTCGATGCGGTAGCGCGGCTTCGAGGTTCGCGCGGGCGCCCCGCGGCGCAGCCACGCCAGTTCCTTGCGCGCGAGGTTCTGGCGGCGCTGTTCGGCCGCATCTGCCTGCCGGGCGCGCTCGGCGCGGGCGAAGGTCCAGTCGTTGTAGCCACCCTCGTAGACGTCCACCGCGCCGTCGTGCACCTCCCAGGTGTGGTTGGCGACGGTATCCAGGAACCAGCGGTCGTGGGTGACCACAACCAGCGCGGTGTTGCGCCCCAGCAGGTGCTCGGCCAGCCACTGCACGCCTTCGACGTCCAAGTGGTTGGTCGGCTCGTCGAGGATCAGCAGGTCCAGATCCTGCACCAGCGCGGCAGCCAGGCCGGTTCTGCGGCGCTCGCCACCGGACAGCGAGCGCACGGGAGTATCCAGCCCCAGACGGGCAATGTCCAGCCCGTTGAGTACGCTGCGCACCTTCGGGTCGCCGGCCCATTCGTATTCCTGCAGACCTAGCGGTTCCAGCACTGCCCCGGCGACTGTCATGTCTTCCGGTGCGTCGCGCAGCACGTCCTGGGTGACCATTGCCATGCGCAGGTCGTTGTTGTGGCTTACGCGCCCGGAGTCCGGCTCGTCCTTCCGGCTCAGGATGTTCAGCAGGGTGGACTTGCCACCGCCGTTGAGCCCGACCACGCCGATGCGGTCGTTGCTATCTACTCCGAGGCTCACGTCGTCGAGCAGGGTCTTGAGCCCATAGCTCTTCGAGACTTTTTCTAGGTTGATGAGGTTACTCAAGTACTTCTTCCCTTTTTATGACGCCCGCAGCCGCAGCTGGGGAACTCGTCGTCATCGTGGAGCTGGCTTTCCCGGCCACGCTAACGGCTGTCGCCACTTCCACCGCGTCGTCAGCGGATGCGCACAGCATGGCGACCGTGGGCCCGGATCCGGAGACGATTGCTGCGATGGCGCCGGCTTCCTCGGCGGCCTTCAGGGTCTGGCGCAGGCTGGGCAGCAGACTGATGGCCGGGGCTTGCAGGTCGTTAGCCAGCAGCTTTCCCACTTCTTCCGGGTTGCCCGTCCGCAGAGCTGCGATCAGCCCCTCGGGGCTTCCAGCTCGCGCGGCCTTGGGGCTGGCTTCTGAGGCGGCGGCGCGCTGTTGATCCAGCTGTTTAAACACCTCCGGTGTGGATAGGCCGCGCTTGTCGGTGGCGATGGCCCAGTGGTAAGTGCCCGTGGCGATGACGGGCAAAAGGTTTTCCCCTTTTCCCGTGCCGCGGGCCGTGCCGCCGAGCAGGCAGAAGGGCACGTCGGCGCCCAGGTCGGCGGCGATGTCGGACAGCTGTGCGCTGCCCGGACGGCGCGGGGACCGCGGGTCCGGGAAGTACAGCTCTGTCGCCGCAACCAGCGCCGCCGCCGCATCCGCCGAGCCGCCGGCCATCCCGCCGGCGACGGGGATTCCCTTGTCGATGTGGATGTGCACGGGCTGGTCTGCCCAAGGTACGTGCGCGTTCCGCGCCTGCTCTTGAATAGCGGCGACTGCCTTCCACGCCAAGTTGCTCGAGTCCTGGGGCACCAGGTGGCTGTCGAACCCGGAGACGCTCCAGGTGCACGGCGCGGCGCATATGGCCTCCTGTGCCGCTTCAGCATCCTGTGCGTCCTGCGCGCCTTGTGCATCCCGCAGCGCGACGGTGACCTCCTCCTTCAGCGACACGGCCTGGAAGATCGTGTCGAGCTCGTGGTAGCCGTCTTCCCTGGCCGGCCCCACCCCAAGATGCAGGTTCACCTTGCCGTGCGCACTAGCCGTGACGGAGCGGTACTGCGGCTCCTGGGGGCCGAAGATGTGGGAGACAGTCATTGTGCACCCCTCAGCGAGGCCGCGGCCAACTGCACGAACTGTTCCGTCGAGAGCTTCTCGCCACGCAGGGTCGGGTCGATCCCCGCCCGGCGTAGCGCTTCCTCTGCCGCTTGGCCGCCACCGAAGTGGCCGGATAGGGCGGCACGCAGCGTCTTGCGGCGCTGCAGGAACGCGGCATCGGCTAGGGCAAACACCTCGCGGCGCAGCTGCTCGACATCTAGCTGTTCGGTACCCAGGTCGGCGCCCAACTGCCCGCCGGCCCACGGCTCCGCGCCTTCTGCATAGCGGTCGATGCGCACCAGGCCGGAATCGATCTTCGGAGCTGGCCAGAAGACGTTCTTGCCGATGGTCGCCGCCCGGGTGACGGATCCATAGAAGCCGGCCTTCACGCTGGGCACGCCGTAGATCTTGGATCCCGGCCCGGCGGCCAGACGGTCGGCGACTTCCAGCTGCACCATGACCAGAACGCGGTCGATGCTGGGGAACTCCTCCAGCATGTGCAAGAGCACGGGCACCGAGACGTTATAGGGAAGATTCGCCACCAGCGCGGTGGGAAGCGGGCGTCCGGCGTCTGCAAAGTCCTGCGCCGTTACCGCCATCGCGTCCTTGAGGATCACTGCCGCATCGGCCTCGCCTGCGCCCTGTTCTTCCAGGGTGGCGGGCAGCTTCTCGGCCAGGCGCGGATCGATCTCTACGGCGGTAACACTCGCGCCAGTTTCCAATAGCGCGAGAGTCAAAGAGCCCAGGCCAGGGCCGATTTCCACCACGTTGTCGTCCGCGGTGACATCGGCGGCCTTCACGATTTTGCGCACCGTGTTGGGGTCGTGGACGAAGTTTTGCCCCAGCTTCTTGGTGGGGTTTAGGTCCAGCTCCTCGGCGAGCTGCCGGATCTCATTGGGCCCCAGCAGCCGAATCTTCCGTTCATTCACCATTCACAGGATAGTCGAGCTGATGCTCGATAAAAACCGAGGTTGGTGCGCGGCTGCGCCCTGCTGTGCATAGCCACGCGCTGCAATTGGTCTACGGCTTAGCGCAGACCCATCTTGGAGGTGCAGGCAGGCCATGCACCCCAGCCCTGTCCGGCCTGCACGCGCTCGGCAACTGCGATCTGCTGCTCGCGGGTAGCCATGTGGGCAGCAGGTGCGTACTCGGTGCCGCCGAAAGCAGCCCAAGTAGACGGGGTGAACTGCAGGCCACCGGAGAAGCCGTTGCCGGTGTTGATGGACCAGTCGCCGCCGGCCTCGCACTGCGCCAGCTGATCCCAGACGGAACCGTTGGCCACAGCCGGAGCTGCTGCGCCGGTGTTGGAGCCCTTGTCCTTGCCCTCGCCCTTGTCAGTCTTCTTGGTACCGCGGATAATCACGCGCTCCTTCGGAGCGGTGATCTCCTTGCTGGACTTCTCCTTGCGGCTGACCTCTTCGCCATTGACGGTGCGGACGGTCGCAACAACGCGAGCCTTACCCGGCGCGCCCTTCTCTACGACCTTCTCCTCACCCTCGGGCATGTTCGGGTCTTCCTTCACACGCTCCGGAGCCGGGATCTCCTCGACCTTGGTCTCCTCGCGGTTAGCGATGCGGGTGACCTCGACGTGCATGCCCTCCTTCAGAGGGGTGTTGGCAGCCGGGGTGACCTTGTCATCCTTACCCAGCGGAGTGCCGCGCATCTCGAAGATCTCACCGACGGTGCGGGCAGGCAGGCTCATGCGACCGTCCTCGCCACCGTCGTTCAGAGTGAACTTCTTCGGGGTGACGATCTCCAGTTCCATGCCATCGAGCGGGATCTCCTGGTTACGCGCCTCGGATAGATTGCTCGCAGCGTCACTGCGGCCAATCTGGTCCAACAGGGAGCCAACGGTCAGTGCGGTGGTGTCAATCTTCTCCTGCTTGCCGTCGATGGTCAGGGCCACGGTGCGCGCGCTGCGGACGGTGATCTTGGAGTTGTCGCTGATGGCCTCGTCGAGTGCCGGAGTGACCATTGCGCGGTTGTCGATCTCCACACCAGCGGACTTCAGTGCGCCCTCGACGTCGCCGGACATGGTGCTGGCCTGAATGATGTCACCGTTGACATCCAAAGTGACCGACTTCTGCCCTGCCACCGCAACGCCGCCGCCGACAACCAGGGTTGCGAGCATGCCACCCGTGGCGATGCGCAGCGGGGTGGAGCTGGTGTTGTTAATGCGGTGCAGGTGGGACTTCTTCTTCGGTGACACTAGATCGTTGCCTCTCTTGTTACTGACGCCCTTTAGGTTTCAACCTCGCCACGTTCTGTGCACGTAGCGACGGGGCGCCCGAACGCCGATTTTTTCAACTTTTGTCACAATACGATAACGATCCTTGTTAAACAAAGATCCGCGCCAAAATGTTCCGCAAATCACAAATATGGGGGTGCAGCTGCGATAACAGCAGCCACAGCCCCCAACATGCGTTAATTTCTATATGTTTTCGTTACCTAGCGTCACACAAGGAACAGAAACCTCACTAGCGGAGCCACTAGCGAGACAGCACTATGCACTAAGCTCCCAGGTCGATCCCGTAAAGCCGTTGAGCGTTCGCCGTAACCAGCTCCCCCAGTTCCTGCGGCGCTACTCCCCGCTGCTCCGCCACACAGGCCGCGGTGTATCCGACAAAGGCCGGCTCGTTGCGCGCGCCCCGGAAAGGCTCGGGGGTCATGTAGGGCGCATCGGTCTCCACCAGAATCTGCTCCGCCGGGGCAATGCGCGCTGCCTCGCGCAGCTCCTCATTGCGCTTGAAGGTCACGTTGCCCGCGAAGGACAGCACGTAGCCGCGATCCAGCGACTCCTTAGCCACGTTCAGCGGGGAGGAGAAGCAGTGCAGGATCACGTTCTCCGGCTGCGGCGCGTCGGCAAGCACTCGCAGCAGGTCGGCGTCGGCCTCGCGGTTATGGATCATCAGTGCCTTGCCGGATTCGCAGGCCAGTTCGATGTGGAAGCGCAGCGCCTCTTCCTGCACCTCGATGCTCGGTGTTTCCTCCCCGTCACCTGGATCCTTGCCTATCCAATACGCATCCAGTCCGGTCTCGCCGATGGCCACGCAACGCGGATGGAAGGCCATCTCGCGCAAACGCTTGCACACTTCCCCCGTCACCGTCTGGGCCTTTGTCGGATGTACAGCGCAGGCCGCCCACACGCGGTCGTGGAATTCTGCAGCTTGTAGGGCCTTCTCCGTTTCCTCGATCCCGTCGCCAACGGTGCACACGCCGCGCACGCCCACGGCATAGGCGCGATCCATGAACTCACCCACCAGCCGGCGGTGGTCTTCCTCCCCGAACGTCCTGTCCCCTGCATCCGAGCCCACCACGTCCTGCCGGTGCTGGTTCTTCAGCACTGTGGACCACAGGTGGGTGTGCGAGTCGAACAGCGGGACGATCGGCTCGGGCGGAACGGGTGTCGGACGCTTCTTTCTTGCCATGCCCACCACCCTAGCGCTCCCTTAGGCGGTGCTCCCTAGGCAGTTCTACGTGCGGTCGTCCACGAACACCTTCCGGCTGGCCACCAGGCCCGCCGCCAGCAAAATGAAGTTGAACCCCACAAGAACCAACAGTCCGGCGGTCCAGGACGCAGTGGCGTCATAAAGAGCACCAAAACCAAAAGGTCCGATGCAGGCGACCGTGTACCCAATGCCCTGCGCGCCCGAAGAAAGAACTGCGGCGGCCTTCGGTTCGCGGGTACGGGTGGCGATCAGCATCAGCCCCAACGGAAAGGTAGAGCACCCCAGTGAAACCAGCGAAATCCACACCACTGGCAGACGCATCGGGTCGGTAATCACCATCAAAAGGGCCACGAACATGCAGCTGCACGACAGGATCGTCACCCATGCCGCGCCGCGTTCAAATCGCGAGGTCATCCACGGCACGATAAATGACGAGGCAGTCCCGACGAGCGCAAACACCCCGCCGATAATGCCGCCGAGCTGCGCCGACCCGCCAGATTCCACGATGATCTTCGGCGCCCAGGTGATAAAGCAGTAAGAAATGGAGGATGTCATGGCAAACATCACCACGATCCCCCAGCTCACGGGGTTACGCCACATGTGCCGATACACGCCGCGCGACTCGCTGTTCTTGTTGTTTATGACGCCCAGTAGCTTCCGTGGATGCGCCTGTCGCAGCATCGCGCTGCCACGTTGGGCGGCGGTCCCCGGGGTCACCGAGAACACAAGAACTCCCCAGCACAACAGCGCCAAGAGCGGCGGAATTGCCCACACTCCGATCGCTACGCGCCACCCGCCGAGCTCGGCCAGAGGCACAGACACCACGGATGCGGTAGCCATGCTGACCTGTCCAACTGCCATGTAAGCAATCGACATGACCGTTAGCTTGAACGGGAAGTAGTCCTTAATTACAGCGGGCAGTAGGGTATTTGTAATACCCACTCCGACCAGGCCGATCATCGTCCCGGCAAGGAACAGCCATTCATTGGGCGCCGCCATGCGCAGGCCGAACCCGGCGGTGGCAAGCACCATAGCGGTACTGATGACCGCGCGGAAGGATAGAGCCTTAGCCAAAGGGCTGGAAAGGACAGCGGCAACGGCGAACATGGCTGTAGGCGCCATGCCAACCAGGCCGATGAAAAGGTCGGAGGCACCCAGCCCGGTTCGTACGTCGTCGGCGATTGGCGGGAAAGCGCTGACGGGACTCCGCAGATTAGAGCTGGTCAGCAGCACCGCGAACGCGGCGATGACCGCCACCGCAGAAGGCACGCGACGGGCTACATTGGTTGACTTCTGCATTAAGTTCACCCCCGGTTCGTTTTAGCTTCGCATCGGCGCCACCTTTTGGTCACGCAAGCACGGCACACTAGCCACAAACCCTACTAGACCAGCATCCTCCCGCTACATTGCGACTGCAAAGGCAGGCACCAGCACTATGGAACACTTGATCGTCTTCGACCTGGGCGGCGTACTGGTTCAGCGCCGCCACACCCTGCGCGAGCTCACCACCGTAATGATCCGCCACGCCAACATTCAGTCTCGCTCCAACAACGGCAGCCAGACCAGCGTTCCCACCATCATCACCGACCCGTTTAGTTTCGAGGCAGCCTACGGCCGTTACCGCGAAAGCTACAGCCTGTCGATGGGGCCGAACGACTATTTCACCACGCTCTGCCGAGCTGCTGGCGTGCAGCCCACAGAGGAACTGATCGCGGAGCTGCTGGAGACCGACACGCGCCTGTGCTCCACCGTGAACGCTTCCGTGCTGAACCTGCTGAATCACCTGAACGCCATCGACCAGCCGTGGGGAATCTTCAGCAACGCGCCGCGTCCGGTCATGGAGGCCGTGATGGATCAGGATTGGACGACCGCCGCGGCCGTCACCTGCTTCTCCCCCGACCTGCGCTTCACCAAGCCCCACCAGGGTGCGTTCCGCCGCTTCGAGCAGGCCGCGGCTGCAGCCGGCCACGAGTACGCTTCCCTGATCTACTTCGACGACCGGCAGACTAACCTCGATGCCGCCAAACGTCGCGGCTGGGAGGCCTTCCCCTGGCACGGAGTCGAGTCCGTGCACGAGGTACTCTCGCCCATCACCGGCCTGCGCCGCGCGGACTAGCCCGCTACTTCTGCACCGGCGCCCACTCCGGGCCGGTCTCCGCCAGCTCCGGGTCGAGCTTCGGGAACAGCGGCTTAGGCTTGCTGAGCTTAGTGCCCGGCTGGATCTCCTGACGCGCCCACGTGGCCTTTTGCTTGGTGTAGTCGCCCATGATGACGGGGTAGGTGCGCCCTTCTTCGGGCAACCCCATGCCCACCGGTTGGCGCGGAGACTCATCCTTTACCTCGACAACCTCCGGCTGGGCCGCCCAGATGCCCTCGCCGCCGAGAGTTTCGAAGATCTTCTGCGCGGAGAATGGCAGGTACGGGGTCAGCAGGGTGTTCACATCGGAGACAACCTGCAGAGCGGTGTACAGAACCGTAGCCAGGCGCTCGCGCTGGTCTTCGTCCTTCGCCAACTTCCACGGCTCCATAGCCGCGATGTACTGGTTCGCGCGTCCCGCGATGCGCATGGCCTCGGTGATGCCGGCCTTGAAGCGGGAGAGGTTGATGTTATCGCCGACAACCTCGAATGCCTTGGCGGACTCGGCGAGCAGCGCCTCGTCCTCTGCGGTCAGCGGCCCCGGGGTGGGAACCTCGCCGAAGTTCTTGTGAGCCATGGAGACGGTGCGGTTCACCAGGTTGCCCCACTCGTTGGCTAGCTCGGAGTTGATGCGGCGAACGAACTCGTCCCAGGTGAAATCCGTATCGGTGGTCTCCGGCCCAGCGGTGGCGATAAAGTAACGCAGCGCGTCGGGGCCGAATTCCTTCAGGAAGTCGCGCACGTAGATCACCACACCCTTGGAGGAGGAGAACTTGGAACCCGACATCGTCAGGAACTCGGAGGATACGACCTCCGTCGGCAGGTTCAGCGCCGGATCGGCCAGATCGCCAGCCTCGCCGCCCTTGGAACCCTGACCGCCGTAGCCCAGCAGCTCTGCCGGCCAGATCTGAGAGTGAAAAGTGATGTTGTCCTTACCCATGAAGTAGTAGGACAGGGCCTCCGGGTCGTTCCACCACTTCCTCCAGGCATCCGGGTCGCCGATACGCCAGGCCCATTCGATGGACGCCGAGAGGTACCCCACGACGGCGTCAAACCAAACATAGAGTTTCTTCGCGTTGTTGTCCTGCCAGCCCTCGACGGGGATCGGCACGCCCCAGTCGATATCGCGGGACATGGCGCGCGGACGGATGTCTTCCAGCAGGTTCAGGGAGAACTTCAAGACATTCGGGCGCCAGTCGGTGCGGCCCTTGAGCCAGGTGGTGAGGGCTTCTGCCAGTGCGGGCAGGTCGAGCATGAAGTGCTCGGTGTCGATGAACTCCGGCGTTTCACCGTTGATCTTGGAACGCGGATCAATCAGGTCCTCGGGATCCAGCTGGTTTCCGCAGTTGTCGCACTGATCGCCGCGGGCGTCATTGGCACCACAGATCGGGCAGGTGCCCTCGATGTAGCGATCCGGGAGGGTACGACCGGTGGAAGAGCTGATAGCACCGCGGGTGGTCTGAGTGACCATGTAGCCGTTGTTGTACAGGCCGGTGAAGAGCTCCTGCACGACCGCGTAGTGGTTGCGGGTGGTGGTGCGGGTGAACAGGTCATAAGAAAGGCCGAGGCTCGCGAGATCCTCGACGATAATGCGGTTGTAGCGATCCGCCAACTCCTGGACGGTCGTGCCTTCCTTCTCCGCCTGCACCAGCAACGGGGTGCCGTGCTCGTCGGTGCCCGAAACCATGAGCACCTCATTGCCAGCCATTCGCTGATAACGTGCGAAAACGTCCGAAGGCACGCCGAACCCGGCGACGTGGCCGATGTGGCGGGGGCCGTTAGCGTAGGGCCATGCAACTGAGGTGAGAACTCGTTTCGACATAACCCTTAGATTAGGTGATCCCCTACCACGACGCGAAAGCAGCCCGGCTTAGGAATGCTCTGCGTTGCCGTCTGCGACGGCCTGCGGAACATCGCTCCCGCCGCCGTAACGACGGCTGCGCTTAGCGGCCTTAGCTTCGCTCTGCTCGTTGATACGACGCTCGCGAGCCATACGCAGGGCGTATTCCCGCTGTGCCTTTTCGTCCAGGTACAGCTGGTCGTTAGACAGAGCCTTGTAGATGGAAAACATCAGGGCGATAATCACCAGCAAGAACGGGCTGGCGGCGATGATCGTCACGTTCTGCAGGTTGGTCAGCGCCTCGTCACCACCGGTAAGCAGCAGCATCAGGGCGATAATCGCGGTGAGCGCACCCCACAGCACAGTGACGCCACGGTTGGCGACCAGCTGTCCACGCTGCGACATGGAACCCATGACGGTGGAGGCGGAGTCTGCGGAAGTAATGAAGAAGGTCGCCAGCAGAATCATCGCAATGATGCTTGCTACCTGTCCCATCGGTAGAGTCTGCAGCAGGTTAAACAGCTGGCTGGTGGCCTCGCCATCACCCCAGATGGAATTGCCGGTTTCCTCCGCATTAACGGCGGCGCCGCCAAAGATAGAGAACCAGATGATGGTCACCATGGTTGGAACCATCAGGACGACACACACGAACTCGCGGATCGTACGGCCGCGGGAAATGCGGGCGAGGAACATGCCGACGAACGGAGACCAGGAGACCCACCATGCCCAGTAGAAGATGGTCCAGGTACCCAGCCACTCATCTGCACCATCGCCGGAGTTAGCGGTGCGGGCGGCCATCTGGAAAAACTGGGACAGGTAGTTACCCAGGGAGGTCGGGATCAGGTTCAGAATCACCACGGTCGGCCCGAGAATCAGGACGAACAAAGCGATGAGACCGGCCAGAACCATATTGGTGTTGGACAGGTACTGAATACCCTTGCCCACACCGGAAGCGGCGGAAGCCAGGAAGCACAGACCCAGGATCACGATGGTGCCGACGATCACCCACGTGCCAGGATTAGAAATCAGCCCCGTGGCATCTAGACCGGACTGGATCTGCACTGCACCCAAGCCCAGGGAAGCCGCGGTACCGAAGACCGTCGCGAAGATGGCGGCAATATCGATGATCTTGCCCAGCGCGCCCTCGGCGCGCTTCTCCCCGATCAACGGAATAAACGCCGCGGATAGCAGCTGCTTACGCCCCAGTCGGAAGGTGCCGTAAGCAATGGCCAGCGCCACGATGGCGTACAGCGACCACGGGTGCAGGCCCCAGTGGAACAGCGTGGAGGCGAAGGAGCTAGCCACATCGTTCTTCTGCTCCCCCGGCACGCCGTCGCGGTAGTAAGTCAGCGGCTCGGTCACACCGTAGAACATCAGGCCAATGCCCATGCCTGCGGCGAACATCATGGCCACCCAAGAGACGCTGTTGAACTCCGGCGGCTCGTTATCCTTGCCCAGGCGAATGTGCCCGAACTTACTGAACGCAATGAACAGAATGAACCCTACAAACACCGTGCCGGCGAGGACGTACAACCAGCCCCAGTCGCCTACGACATAGCTCAGTGCCGTCGAGGCGAAGGCGGCGAAGCTATCGCCACCAAATATGCCCCACAGCACGACAGCCAGGATGAGGGCTGCCGCACAGCCCGTGACCACCCAGTCGATGGACTGTTCCTGATCAGCCTCAGTCGGCGTTACTTCTTCTCTTGATACAGTCATTCCTCAATATTGGGGGGTATTGTGGGCGCTTTTCAACCGCAGTGGTGCTCCAACCACGCCTGGACGGCGTCTTTAGCCTCGGCTTCTATCTCCCCTAAACCCCTATTCACCTGCCCTTATCCCCCACACAGGCCACCCGCCTCTCAGCCCAGCTAAAAACCTTTAAAAAACTCTAATTTTTCTCGCGTCCGCGCAGCACAGCTTCATAAAGCTCACGTTTGCTCACGCCCTTGGCCTTTGCCACGTCTCCGGCCGCCGCCTTCAGACGCTCCCCCTCCGCCACTTTCTGCTCCACCAACTCGACCAACGATTCCACGTCCGGCTCTGCCTGCTCGTCCGCGGCATCCACCACCACGCAGATCTCCCCCTTCACACCGCTCTCCGCCCAATCGGCCAGCTCCCGTAGTCCGCCGACCTTCACCTCTTCGAAGGTCTTCGTCAGCTCACGGCACACCGCCGCCTGTCGGTGATCCCCCAGCTCTTCGGCTGCCGCTTGCAGAGTCTTGGCCAGCCTGTGCGGGGATTCAAAGAAGCAGACGGCGTAGGGGGCGTCACTAAAGGAACTAAAAAACGAACGCCGAGCGCCGTCCTTGCGTGGTGCGAAGCCCAGGAACGCGAAGTGCCCCACCCCCAGGCCGGACAGTGCCAGAGCGGTCGGCACCGCAGAAGGGCCCGGCAGGCATGTCACCGGCACTCGAGCACGACGGGCAGCGACGACCAGCGGGAACCCGGGATCGGAAACGGAGGGCATGCCGGCGTCTGTCACCACTAGCACGCGTCGGCCCTGCACTGCCTGCTCGACGAAGAACTCCGCCCGCTCGGCCTCGTTGTGGTCGAAGTTGGAGTAGATTCGACCGGAAATCTCCACTCCCAGCGTGTCCGCGAGCGCCCGGGTGCGGCGAGTATCCTCCGCGGCCACGATGTCTGCGCTGGCCAGAGCGTCGATCAGCCGCACCGAAGCATCCAGCGGATTGCCCAGCGGCGTGGCCGCCAAGATTATTCCCCCCTGCGGCAGAGGTCGATTCTCGGCGGCGCGGGCAAGTAGCGCAGCGACTGCGTCTGCGGGGAGAGTCTTGGTTTCTACGGGTTCACTCATACCCGCCAGTATGCCCGCCAGTGCGCCCGATTGTCCGGAGCTTCTACTACAGTTGGCTTTCGTGCCGACCACACCGACTCCCCCTCTAGCGGACAGCCATGAAGTGTCTGCCGACCAGCATGACACGACCGACGTGACCCGTCGCGTGCCTACCGCTGCGTCCGGCCGGCGCGCGTTCGCCTTCACCCGGTGGAAGGGCATCCTGATTGTCCTCGGCCTGTTCGGCGCGCTCAGTCGCCTGCTCATGCTGCAGCGCCCCACCGACGCGGGCACCCCGGTGTTCGACGAAAAGCACTATGTGCCGCAGGCCTGGCAGATTCTGCAGAGCTGGTCTAACCCACTAATCGGCGGCATTGAGGACAATCCAGGCTACGGTCTGGTCGTCCACCCGCCCCTGGGCAAGCAACTCGAGGCGCTGGGCATGGCCGTGTTTGGCTACACGCCATGGGGGTGGCGAATCATGTCCGCCCTGCTGGCTGTGGTGACGATCCTGCTTATTGCCACGATTGCGCGCCGAGTGTCAAAGTCCGACCTCATCGGCTTGTTCGCCGGCATTATTGCCCTGTGCGACGGGATCCTATTCGTCACGGGGCGCTCGGCCATGTTGGACCACTTCCAAGTATTCCTGGTGTGCCTGGCGACTTATTTCGCGGTGCGAGATGCCGAGCAGATGGAGGCTCGCTTCCAGCGCGTCTGGGCCACTGGACGCATCCACGATTTCGCCCTCGGCCCGCGCATGGGCTATCGCTGGTGGCGCTTCGCCGCGGGCGTGGCGCTGGGCTTGTCCCTCTCGGTGAAGTGGAATGGCCTGTACTACATGGCCTTTTTCGGGGTGACGATTGTTGCGGTTGATTATTTTCGACGCCGCCGTTTCGGCGTGCGCCGTCCCCTTTTAGGAACCGCGTTCTTCGACGCTCTGCCTTCCTTCTTCTCCATCGTGATCGTCCCTGCGATCCTGTACCTGGTCAGCTGGCGGGCGTGGTTCGCCTCCGAAACTGGCGTGTTCCGCCACGCCGTGGAGTCCGAGCAGTACGCCAACACCACCGGGGATTGGTTCTGGTCCTTCCTGCCAGATACTCTGCAGAACTTCATCTACTATCACGTGTCCGTCATGCGCTTTCACACGGAGCTGACGAACTCTAATGGCCACCACCACAACTGGGAATCCAAGCCGTGGTCCTGGCTGGTCTCCAGCCGTTCACTGATGTACTACAACCCATCCAGCGACGAGGGCATCCACAAGGTGATCCTGCTGGTTGGTACGCCCGTCATCTGGTGGTTCTGCGTCCCCGCCATGCTGTGGGGGCTATGGTGCCTCATCGTGCACAAGGATCGCCGCTGGGTGGTGCCCGTCATCGGCTTCGCCGCTGGCTTCCTGCCATGGCTAGTCAACCTGGATCGCCAGATGTATCTGTTCTACGCGGCTAATTTGGCTCCGTTCCTGGCGATTGCGCTGGCCATGGCTCTGGGGCAACTGCTGCGCTGGCAGCGCCCGGACGTTGCTGCCCAACCGCACTCCTCCCCCAAAGCCTTTGTGAAAGCTCGCCCTGGCCAGCTGCTGGTAGTAATCTACCTGATGCTGGTGGTCTGGAACTTCCTTTATTTCCTGCCGATCTACACGGCAACTCCGCTGTCCGATTTCGCCTTCGATATGCGGATGTGGCTGCCTTCCTGGCGCTAAACTCCCGGCGTTAGTCCCAGCCCCGCGGGCGCGGCTGACCAAGCTCAAAGGTGGAGTTACGTCGGGCATCGCTGGGGCTGAAGTGCACCGGCTGGGCCATCAGCGCGCGGAAAGACTGCTGCAACGGCATGAACACGTTTTGCCTACCGGCCCACACCACGACCAGAGCCACGACCGCTGCAAGATGCACCAGCAGAAGCCATAGGGTAGTCAGGCTGCCTTCTTCCCCGACCATGCTCAGCACGATCTCCCGGGTTGCGAACCCTAATCCGAAACCCCATAGCCCCAGATAGATAGGCAAAACCGCCGAGGCCGCCTTCGGGCGCCAAGCCGCCCACAGAAGGCCACCGGCCAGTGCAAAGCGCATCGTTGCCGCGTCGGAGACCAGACGGAGTTGGGACGAGTCGGCGTCATCCCCAAGGGGCGGGCCAAACAACATCGACAGGCCCCACACAACATAGACCAGCGCCACGATGACAAGGGCGGAGCGCCCAAAGAGCAAAGGCAACTGACGGCGGCGCAGTCCCCCGCTGATCTGTGGGTTGTGATCGGCCTGCTCCAGAACTTGTGCGAGCAGCGCAGCCTTCTGCTCGTCGCCCGGCTCCGTCGCAGGCTCACCTTCGGTCGGGGTGGCGGAGACGTTCATCCGGCGGCCCAGCGCGGTGACGGTGGAATACCAGCGCTGGCAGTCCTCGCAGGCGGCAAGGTGCGCGTCGACCAGGTCGTCGGACAGCTCGGCGGTTTCGCCGTCGAGCCGGGCGGACATCGAAGTCCTGACCGCTTGACAGTCCATGCGCTTAATCCCGCCTCTTACGTGCTTGACTTAACTTCAGCCGAAGCGCGACAGTGCCCTATCCAGGCTCGCGCGTCCCGCGCCGAAAACAACAATCATCATAAGCGAGACGACCAGGAGCAGCACAAACTCCATGCCCCCATCGGTGACGAAAAAACCGTTGGACCAGTGCACGAAGTACAGCACCAATGCGCTGTAGATGGCGAATAGTCCGGCAACTGCCGTGGTCAGCAAACCAACGATGAGCATTGCGCCGCCGAGCATCTCGAAGCTGGCGGCCGCCCAGGCGCTGACTTTCGGCTGCGGAATGTGCAGGCGGTCGAAGGTGGCGATGGTGCCGGTTACTCCGCTCATGCCGTCGATAAAGACCTTCTTCCAGCCGTGGGCAATGAAGATCACGCCGGTGACAAGGCGCAGTAGCAGCAAAGCCGCGTCACGCGCTGCAGGGTGGTTCAGCATGCGGAAGGTTTACCCCTAGACCGCGCGGATGCCGGAGCGCGGATCGATGTATTCCTTGTCCGAGCCGGAAGCGGATGGTCCGTTCGTGTCCGGACCCCCACCCGGAAGGTCGAAGAAGTCACTGCCGTCGGCGTACTCCAGGTTGCTGAAGGCCGGGTCGTCTTCGTCGGTCTCCAGGATCACGGCGCCCGGGCGGATCAGGCGATCCGGCACGCCCAGCTCGTCGTCCTCCGTGTTGCGCACACCCAGGCGGGCGCGGCGCATACGCACCAGGCGGCGGTGGCGCAGCTCGCGCTCCTCGATGGCCTGGCGGCGGAGCATCACCAGGTAGAAGGCAGTGAAGGCAACCATGGCCACGAAGGTCAGCCACACGCCGCTGCCCAGAGCCAGGCTGGCGCCGAAGGTCAGCACGCACAGAGCCAGCAGTACCAGCAGCACCTTCTTGCGGCGGTTCTGGCGTTCGCGGGCCAGGCGCGCGGAGGCCACTGGGTCGTACACGCCGCGGCCGCGACGGGCGGCCAGGTACTTCAGATCGGCCTCGCTCAGCTCGTCGGACTCCTCGAGGATGTCCAGGTTCTTGCCCTCCGGGGCTGCATCGACGTGGTCTACCAAATCTGGTGACGCCTTCACGTCCCCGCCGCGCACGTACCCAGTCGGGACTGCGGCGTATGCGGCTTGGCGGGCGCTCTGTTCTTCAGCCTGCTCTTCGACCTGCTCTTCGGCCTGGTCCTCAGACTGCTGGGCCTGCTCAGTCGGTCCAGCCTCCTCAGTGTGCTCAGCAGCTACGTCCGCAGTTTCGGCGCTCATCTGCGCCTTCTTCACCGGGGAGAACTCGCCGGTGTCCATCTCATCCTGAGCGGTGTAGCGCACTGCGCTGCCCGCTGCAGCCGCCGCTACGACCTTTTCGGAGCTCTCGCCGGACTCTCCCTCGGCCGCGTCCTCCGCTTGGGCGTCAGTCGCCTCCGCGTCAGTCGCCTCTGCGTCAGCCACTTCAGCGTCTACTACCTCGCCGTCAACGACTTCCCCATCAACGATCTCGGTAGCCTCGGCGCCCTTACTTCCCTTGTTTTGCTCGTCGCTATCCTTCGTGGTCATCAGCGCCCGCAGACCACGCGCATTGCCCGACTTCGCGTCGGACACGGAATCTTCGTCTTCCAGCAGAACGTACTCGGGCTCAGCGTCGACCAGCTCCAGCTCCTCGTCATCGGAGGACATGTACAGCCCTTCGGCGGGCTTGAGCTTGCGCTTCGCCTTCAGCGTGCTTCCACCCCTATGCAGCACGCGGGTTTCACTCAGTGCCTGGGCAGTCCGTCGCACGGGTTTTTGGTTGCGCAGCAAAAGCGGCGCCAAAAGCACCAACCAGACGGCGGCAATGAGCAAAAGGGAGCCGGACACGAGTATCAGTTCTCCTCAAATTGTGGGAAGTTTATGCGGGCAGCGTGAGCAGTCAAGCGCTAGCCACGCTACCCGCGTTGCCTTAAATTCTGCGATAGCCACGCCGGTGCTAGTTTCGGTTCACAGCCAACCCCAAGATTCCGCGGTTCACCAGCGTGCGAACCACCCCTTCCGGAGCTACTTCCTCCTGCGTCTGTGCTACCAGTAGGTGGTCCCGCCATTCGCCGTTGATGTGCAGGTTTCGCTGCAGGTGCCCTTCGATGCGGAAGCCGGTTTTCTCCAGTACCTTTCTGGACGCCACGTTCTCCGGCATGACCGTAGCTTCTATCCTGTGCAGCCCCACTACCTGCATTCCCAAGTCCACCCCCAGCGCTACCGCCGCGGTAGCTACGCCTTGGCCTTGGAAACGCGAGTGCACCCAGTAGCCGATCCAGGCGCTGGATACTGTTCCATATTGGATGTTGCCGATCGTCAGCTGACCCGCAAACTCCCCATCAATGTCGATGACCATCGGCACCAACACGCGGTCGGCAGACAGAATCTGCAGGTTGTGGAAAGTTTTCCTCCAAGCCTGTGGGCTGTGCGCTGTCGCCCAGTCCCCTTGCACGGTCGGCTCAAAGGGTTGCAATAGTTGCTGGTCTTCAATCCGCGCTGCGCTCCACCTCTCCCCGTCTGTGGCGCGCACGGGGCGCAGAGCTACCGGCAGTCCGGCGGGGGCGTCATTAAGATCTCCATGAGAGTGCCCGCGACTTAAAACGGTGCGCGTGTGCTGCTCGGGCACCGCGGCGGGGGCGAAGGCAGCACGCAGTCGGTGAAGCACGGGCGGGCTAATCCTTGTTGCTGAGGAACAACACGTCCACAACCTGGCCCGGTGCCACGTCAGTCACATCGGACGGCACTACGATCAGGCAGTTGGCCTGCCCATGGCTTCCCAGTAGGTGGGTTGGCTCGCCACCGTTCACCGCACCCAGGGGATCTACCAAAAACTCGCGGGTCTCCCGGTCGCGCATCAGCTGACCGCGGATAAAGCCCCGGCGGCCAGGCGCCGAAGCAATACCGGCGATCGTGCGGGCAGGTACCACACGGCGGGTAGCTTGACGCCGGCCACGGATAAGCTGCACCAGGGGGCGCACCATAACCTCGAAGGCCACCAGCGCGGCAGAGGGATTGGCCGGAAGCAGGAAGGTAGGAACCTTGTCCTGCCCCAGCGTGCCGAAGCCCATGACGGAGCCGGGGTGCATGGCGATGCGCTGGATGTCCATCTCCCCCATCTCGGACAGAATTTCCCGCAATTCGTCGCTAGCCGCGCCGCCCACTGCACCGGAGATAACCACGACCTCGGAGCGCAGAAGCTGGCTTTCCAAAACCTCGCGCATTTTACGCGGCTCGCCGCTGAGGATACCCACGCGGTGCACGTCCGCACCGGCCTCGCGAGCGGCGGCGGCCAGTGCGTAAGAGTTCACGTCGTAGACCTGGCCCACCGCCGGATCGCGGTCGATGTCTAGCAATTCACGGCCGAAGGATAGTACCGAAAGGCGCGGGCGAGGGTAGACCAGAACCTTAGATCGCCCCACGGCAGCCAGCAGACCAACCTGGGCGGCGCCGATGACGGCGCCTTCCTCGACAACCACATCGCCGGGCTGCACGTCGGAGCCCTTCCTGTGTACGAATTCACCAGAAGCGATGGCCTCCAGCGGGCGAATCTTACGGCCTTCCTTTTCCACCCAGTCCAGCGGTAGTACAGAATCCGCCAGGGTGGGCAGCGGTGCGCCCATTTCCACGCGTACAGCCTGGCGCGGCTGCAAACGGATCGGGCGCAGAGAGCCGGCGGTTACGTCACCGACGATCGGCAGGGTTTCCTTTACTCCGCCGGTGCTCTCTGTAGCCTTCTCCGTAGCTGGGGCATCTTCGGGGTCTCGGTCGAAGTCGCCACTCCGGGCAGCGGCCAGCGCTTGACGAATATCCACACTGCGGACGGCATACCCGTCAATGGCAGCTTGGTCGAATCCGGGCAACGGTTCCGTGCCCTCGACCCTTTCGGCGCAACGCAGCCCCAGGGTCTCGGTAATGGCGATGCGCACTGGCTCAGGGGTCACCGCCGCAGAGGTGATAATTGCCAGCTGTTCTTCGACCGATCGCATGTTTTATCCCTAGTTTTCGTTTTCCTGATCGAGGCGCTCGCGCAGCCAGGTTTTCAGGCTGGGGCCATATGTCTCATTCTGGAGAGCGAAATCGACACAAGCCCGAATGTACCCACCCGGGTTTCCCAAGTCATGGCGCAGACCGTGGTGGACAATGATGTGCACGGGGTGGCCTTCGGTGATCATCAGCTCGATGGCATCGGTGATCTGGATTTCCCCACCCTTGCCGGGCTTCGTGCGGCGCAGTGCATCGAATACCTGCCGGTCTAGCAGGTAGCGTCCGGTGGCCACGAAGTTGGACGGAGCATCTTCTACGGCAGGTTTTTCAACCATGCCCTTAACGATCTTCACATCGGCGTGGTCCGCCTCGTCGATCTCGAAAACTCCGTAGTTGCTGGTCTCCTCCCGCGGCACTTCGAAGGCACACAGCACGGATCCGCCATACTGCTTGCGCACAGCAAGCATCTTCTCCATCACGCCCATCGGCAGCACCAGATCATCCGGCAGCATGACGGCGAAGCAGTCTTCGTCTTCATCTAGCACCTGCTCGGCCAGCCCAATGGCGTGCCCCAGTCCGAGCGGCTTCTCCTGCTCGACAGCCACTACGTCGATCAGGCCGTCGGTAGCGCGCACCTTGTTTAGCTGGTCGGTCTTATTGCGCTGTTCAAGTGTGCGTTCCAGCTCTTCATCGGTATCAAAGTGGCCGAGCACCCCACCCTTCTTCGGAGCCGTCACGATGGCCAAGCGGTCTGCACCCGCGTCAGCGGCTTCCTTCGCGATCAGTTCGATCCCGGGAGTGTCTACGACGGGCAGCAACTCTTTCGGGACAGTTTTGGTGGCTGGCAGGAAGCGGGTTCCGAGCCCGGCAGCCGGGACCACGACGGTACGCAGTGCGGCTTGCTCGGACGTGGAGATCGTAGGGCTAGAAGTCATGCCGGAATAGTAGCGCTTTAAGCTCTGGGTTTCGTGCTCTACACACCACTTAAGGAGAGTTTTCTTTTGCACTAGGCTTTTAGGCGATGACCACTACCACTGAGTTAAAAAAGCGCACCCGGGCAAAGGTGCGAGCTGCCCGTACCCACCGCGTCGACGAGCGCCCTTCCCGCGACCGGAACATCCAGGCTCACCTCCTGGACGCTCTCGCAAAACTCCCCTGCGCGCCTTCCACCATCGGCGCCTATGTCCCTCTCCCCAATGAGCCCGGCGGTGCGGACCTTCCCGATGTCCTGGCGCGCACGGGAGCGCGGGTATTGCTCCCTCGCGTTGTTCGTGGTGACGCCCCCAGCCTCGAATGGGTCGAATATCAACCGGACAACCCAAACCTTGCCGAAGGGACGTGGGGAATACTCGAGCCGGTGGGCGAGCCAGTAGGCAACTCGGAAAGTAATGCAGTTCACACTTTTCCAACATGCGTAGATGTAATAGTTACGCCTGCTCTGTCGATTGATTATCATGGGATACGGCTCGGACAGGGCGGTGGTTTCTATGATCGAACTCTTGCCAATCGCCCAGCACACGTGAAAGTGTGGGCAGTGGTGGATCACGAAGAATTCACCCGCGACGTTCCCTGCCAAGACCACGATCTGGTCGTAGACGCTGTGGTCAACGATCTCGGATACTTCCCCATTTTCTAATTGCTTTAAAAGGTCTGCGCTAGGTCGTGGACAAGAAAGGTCTTTTGCACCATGCTTGAGGGTTTTAAGAAGTTCATCATGCGCGGCAACGTCATGGAACTTGCCGTAGCCGTCATCATCGGCGGTGCCTTCACCGCCATCGTCACTGCTTTCACCAGCGGCATCGTCGAGCCGCTCCTGGCCGCAGTCGGCGGCTCCCCCGAGTTCGGAATGGGCTTCCACCTCCGCGAGGGCAACGATGCAACGTTCGTCAACATCGGCGCTGTCCTGACTGCTGCCGTTAACTTCCTGATCATCGCTGCCGTCATCTACTTCCTGATGATCATGCCGATGAACAAGCTGGCTGAGATGAACGCTCGCCGCAAGGGCATCGAGCCGGAGGAGGCTGCAGCTACCGAGACCGAGCTGCTGGCCGAGATCCGCGACCTGCTGCTGGAGCAGCGTGGTGGCGAAGCAGAGCCGACCGGCAAGCACGCAGAAAACTAACGCAACCTAAGCCCTATTAACCCCAGTGCGGCGGGCGCTGTTCTTCTAGAAAGCGGCGCTCCTGCTGAGCGGAAGGGCGATCATCGCCCCACTCATCCCGTGAAGGGTATGAGTGGGGTTTTGTTGTGCCGGAGGCGATGGCGTCAATAAAAGAAGAACCCGAACCCCCAGCCTGGCCGGCCTTCCCTACCTTTCCGTAGAACCTGCGACGACGGCGAACCGGCTGGCTCTTACTTGAGTGGCCGGTGCTCACTCTAGGCCCGGTTGTTCATATCGTCGACAACGTGGCGCACCAGAGGTCCAAGGGTCGCCATGCCATCGCGGATCGCCCCGCGGGAGCCAGCGATGTTGACCACCACAGTCGAGCCAGAGATACCGGCTACGCCGCGGGACAGACCCGCGTCCAGTGAGTTAGCCGCCAGGCCAGAGGAGCGCAGAGCCTCCGCGATGCCGGGAACCTTACGGTCCAGCTCGGCGCGGGTGGCCTCCGGGGTCTTATCGCGCGGGCCAGTGCCAGTACCGCCGATGGTGACGACCAAATCCGCGCCGCCGACAACAGCAGTCTGAATGACCTTGCGGATCGCGGACTTACGAGACTCGACGCTGAGTACAGCATCGACCAGGAAGCCCTCCTCTGCCAGCAGCTCCGCGACCAGTTCGCCGTTCTTGGCCTTCTCCTCCGGGAAGTCGGTAACGAGCACGACCATGGCGTGTAGAGGAGGCTCGCTGCTCAATTGCTCACGGTTGCGCTCCTGGGCGTCCAAGGAGTGGAACAGCGAGTCATCTGGCTCCGGGATTTCCTCTGCCAGCCGGTCCACCTGCGCGTGGTCGACAGAACTCATTGCCATGACCTTGCCGATGTCAGCGTTGATGTCCGCAGACTCTTCCTTAGCCTTCTGAGCTGGCATGGCGTTCCTCCTGAGTTGATAAACGGATGTAACTAATAAAGTATCCCGTTCGCCCTCTGCTGTACAGGCGAACGGGAATGGGGGTTTACTCGGCGGTTGTGAGCGTCAGCTCGACCTCGCGCTCCTTGCCATCGGGGCCTTCCTTGACCTTCAGCTTTACCTTGTCGCCCACAGCGTGCGAGCGGATTGCTGCGATTAGCCCTACACCCGAATCCACTCGTCGGTCGTCGACGTGAGTAACAAGATCACCCTTCTTCAAGCCTGCCTTGTCCGCGGGACTGTCCTTGTTCACGTCCGCGATGACGGCACCATTTTCGCTAGAGCGCGTATCGACCTTCGCACCGATGATTGGGTGCTCAGCCTTGCCATTATCGATAAGTTGCTTGGAAATTCGCTCTGTCTGGTTGATCGGGATGGCGAAGCCCAGACCGATGGAACCTGCTACTTCCCTGCCGCCGGTAGAGGCAATGACGGATGGGATGCCGATAAGCTTGCCCTCCATGTCCACCAAGGCTCCGCCGGAATTACCGGGATTGATGGAGGCATCAGTCTGGATCGCGTCGATCAAGGATGCCTCACCGCCATCCTCACCGGAAGCCTGTACGGGACGGTTCTTCGCCGAAACGATGCCGGTAGTGACCGTGGCTGACAGCCCCAGTGGAGAACCAATCGCCATTACGTCCTCGCCGACGTTCACCTTGTCCGAGTCACCGAACTCAATGGGCTGCAGATCCGTGACGTTCTTTGCCTTGATCACCGCAATATCGGTCTGCGGGTCAGTGGCCACCACTTCCGCCTCGAGGCTACGGCCGTCGTTGAGGGTAACCTCCATTTTTGCCCGCCCGCCCTGGGCTCCCGCGACCACGTGATTGTTCGTGAGGATCAATCCGTCGGAGGAGATAACTGAGCCGGAGCCCTCGTCTCCGCCCCGGGATGTCGTAACTCTGATGGAAACCACAGAGGGCAGGACCTTATTGGCAACGTCGGTGGTACTGCCGGGCTTCACCGGATTGGACGCATTCTTCTCCTCCGAAGACTTGCTCGAACTACTGGAGTTATCAAAGGAGGAAGTGGCATTGTTGCTGGTTTTGTTGTCGTTGATCGAGTCCATGCCCACGTACGTGACGGCGGAAGCAACAACAGCACCCGCTAGCAGCAGTGCCGCAACGGCCGGCGTGGACCAGCGCTTCTTTTCCTGCGGCTGACTGCTCAACTGGGGCTGATAGGGGTCTGCAAAAGATGCCTGTCCCGGTGCCGACGGCGGAGCCTGCACGGATGTCGGCTGTGGGTACTGCTGCGGGGCCTGCTGCTCTGGGAAAGGTTGGGAGCTAGGCTGCACCGC